>NZ_JAEKEN010000006.1:0-1027 GCF_016651125.1 Bacillus sp. TH17 | reverse complement strand
TACCATGTCATTAATTTTGTTGATAATCCAGTCAATAGCTAGTCCATCTCTGATCCAACCTAAAACTTTACCTTTGTTAGCCCAAGCCCATGAAGCAGCTTTAGCTCCTAATTGGCCTACGATTCTTAAAAATGCAACCATGATATATACCTCCTAATATAGTAATTATAAAATTTTTAATTATTAGCTTACCATGTCATTAATTTTGTTGATAATCCAGTCAATAGCTAGTCCATCTCTGATCCAACCTAAAACTTTACCTTTGTTAGCCCAAGCCCATGAAGCAGCTTTAGCTCCTAATTGGCCTACGATTCTTAAAAATGCAACCATGATATATACCTCCTAATATAGTAATTATAAAATTTTTAATTATTAGCTTACCATGTCATTAATTTTGTTGATAATCCAGTCAATAGCTAGTCCATCTCTGATCCAACCTAAAACTTTACCTTTGTTAGCCCAAGCCCATGAAGCAGCTTTAGCTCCTAATTGGCCTACGATTCTTAAAAATGCAACCATGATATATACCTCCTAATATAATAATTGTAAAATTTTTAATTATTAGCTTACCATGTCATTAATTTTGTTGATAATCCAGTCAATAGCTAGTCCATCTCTGATCCAACCTAAAACTTTACCTTTGTTAGCCCAAGCCCATGAAGCAGCTTTAGCTCCTAATTGGCCTACGATTCTTAAAAATGCAACCATGATATATACCTCCTAATATAATAATTGTAAAATTTTTAATTATTAGCTTACCATGTCATTAATTTTGTTGATAATCCAGTCAATAGCTAGTCCATCTCTGATCCAACCTAAAACTTTACCTTTGTTAGCCCAAGCCCATGAAGCAGCTTTAGCTCCTAATTGGCCTACGATTCTTAAAAATGCAACCATGATACATACCTCCTAATATAGTAATTGTAAAATCTCTAATTATTATTGTGCCGATTCGTAAATCTTTGTTGATAATCCAGTCAATACCTAGTCCATCTCTGATCCAAGCTAAAACTTTACCTTTGTTAGC
>NZ_JAEKEN010000005.1:0-31455 GCF_016651125.1 Bacillus sp. TH17 | reverse complement strand
CGCCAAGCAATTTTAAGACGAGTCAGAATGACTCGTCTTTTTTGTATGCTTTCATACCTCTGTTAATTGCCTGCTTAACTCCTTCTAAATAGGCGAATCCATGCCTTTTATCTGGTTCTAAGTAAGTACCTTCTGCCCATTCATTCCACGCATTAATAAATAAAAACTCGCTGTTGTAAAGAGAATAGGTACGCTGGATTTGTTTGCTTAAATATATCGTGAACTTCCTAGGGGTAGAACCTAGGAAGATGCTGCTATTTAAGTCTTTGCGGCGTGCTGTATTGTCCCAGTCAACAAAGGCACCAGGAAATGTTTTTTTCTCTGGAGGAGATCGCTTTAGTATATACATCCACACTTTATCATAATCCCAAGCGTTTATTTGTTTACCAGACTCATATACTGTCTTATTTATGTCTGAAGAGCTATCATGAGCAATTGTATAAAAAGGCTCGAATTGAATGCTAGCATCAAATCCATTTATATTAGGAAGTGGAAAGCTGTTTAATGTTTCTGCAAAGTATATACCTTTCAAACCATTTTCTTGTGCGAGTGTATTCCAATAATGAAGCATTTGTTCACAATGAGGGATATGCCCAGGGCGATAAATAATGAATAGTGGTTTATCGTCTATACGGATATATCTCTCATCTTGGAAAGCTTGCAATAAATACTCAAAGTGTTCTTTCCAATCCGATAATTCTCCATAATTTTGAGGCATTAATATGTGACTATCAAGACCATCCCAAGTTTTTGTCCACGGTTCATTTGCCCAAGAAAGGCAAAATGGAAAATCTGGTTCCTTCATCTTAAGTACCTCATTAAAGGGTGCCTCCAATAGCCTCTTCCCTTTAAACCAGTAATGGTAATAACAAAAACCATATATGCCATGTGCTTTGGCGATTTCTGCTTGCCATTTTCTTACGGATGGGGTGGTTAAGTCATAATAAAAATCTTGATAAGGTTCTCTAGGTTGGTAATGTCCTGAAAATAAAGGTCGTGCACTTTTAGTATTTGTCCATTCAGTAAACCCTTTCCCCCACCATCGGTCATTTTCTTTTATTTGATGAAACTGTGGTAAGTAAAAAGCGATTATTTTCAAAATATATCCCCCTTATGTTCTTCGTAGTTCAAGTGGTGGGAAGTTACTTTTGATTTTTCGAATCTAGTTAAAACATGAGATATGTTATTTACTTACTGTGTTTATGCTGCATAATGAATTCTTTTGTGCAGTTTGCTTGATATGGAAATCTTTGATGATTTAATATATACGGCTGAGATACAAAATGATCTCCATTATAAAATGAGCGAAAAGAGTTAATCTTTTTGGAGAACAAATAGAGCTTGGGGTAACCGGTTTGTATCATCAAAAAAGTCCCGTAGCTTTAAATACTTCTCATAGTGGTTTTTAATATAAGTTCTAGGTATAACGGTTTCCCCATAGAAGCTACTGTTTCTAACGTCTCCAGCTCCCGTAGGGCTGTGGATAAAATTGCCGCTTTCATAATCCGAGATGGCACGATTTATATCTGGAAAAGCTTGAGATAAAGTTTTATGCCATCCCGTTTGAATTAATTCAGGGTGTTCCTTAAATTGTTGACAGAAATCGAGAAAATAGCGTGCTTGTGTTGTGGCGATGAAGATTCCACCTGGACGAAGAATTCTTGAAAATTCCTTTATCCAATTTTCTGCAGTTTCTTCGGATAAATGTGAGAATACAGAATAAGCGAATATGATGTCTAATGAATTGTCATTAATAAATTCTACAGGAGGTTGTGGGGGAGCTATTTTATACCTGCCTCTTCCTAACGTTTCGTTGCAAAGGTTAATCATTGCAGGATCTACATCAATACCAAGTAAATTTTTATGGCGAACATCTTTGAAAAAGAAGCGTATGATTCTTCCCCATCCGCAACCAAAGTCTAAAATTTTCCGTTCTTTATTCAAGGGAACGCCTAAATTTTGGGCATATGTTTTTACAAGGCTATAAAACAAATATGCTTCATAAAGAGCATGTTCATAGGAAGCACCTACAAACTGTTGTTGAATTTCTTCGGAGGGGAACATAGGTACTGGGATGCCATTTATCTTTGTTTGTGAGCAACTTTGTATAAATAGATTAAGAAGTTCAACATCAGAAAGTGGGCTAACAAGGTTATCAAAATCACTTCCTAACTTAAAGTTATTCATTTGTTAACCTCCAAATTATATAGTTCCTAAAAATCATTTTCGTGTTTTTTACTAATAAAAACATGTAGAAATTCAGCATCTAACCCCAGTGATCTATCCTTGTGTAAATAAACAATGGTATACATATTTGCATGTGTATAAATGTATTCAATCATATCTTGACCCCAATCAAATGTTACTAAAGACCCGTTCTCATCAATAGGATTACCATGATAAATTGGCTCCTCAATATATTCGATTCCTTCTTTATTGATTCTTGCTCTTTGTAAAGTCTTTGTGAGTGTATGATACCAAGGGACAGTAAACACATGAGCGCCGCCAGGCTTTAATACACGCTCTATTTCTTTAAAGGCTTTGTTTGGCTCCATTACATGTTCAAAGACATCTTGAGTAATGAATAAATCAAAAGATTCATTTTGAAAAGTCATGTCTTCTAAGTTCTCGCATCTAACCCCTTGAAAGTATTGGCCGAGAGGGTAGTTTTTAAAGTATTGAGAGTATGTATAGTTTTTGCAGTTTTTTATTAGTAGTTGAGTTGTAATTCCCCCAGGAGAGGATTCGTGGATATGATAGGAACCCCATTTTGGAAAAAATGTATTTAAAACATGGATTAGAGCGCGCTGCCTTGGTATAGAGTGGCATGTAGAACATAAGTAGTGATCTCTAAGCCAATCATTATGCTCTATAAATGTAGCTTTCTTCTCACAAATAACGCAATATCCATTATTGTGCTTCAAATTACCTTCCACATGACATCACTCCTGTGTAAAAAAATGCATATGACACACACGTCAACAACCAGCGAAATCAAAGAGAGTGGGTGGAAATTAGGGAACTCATAAAAGTGAGATTGGTAGAATGGAACAATTAGCGGGAGAGAACCCCACGCTAATTAAAGTTTCACTTTATGCTATGCGATACATTCGCTTTTATTCATTGAAGAATGTATCGACTTAGAATGTCCCTTTTGTGTACGGATACATTTCAAAGTCTTGTGCATATATTTCTGTAACTAAACCCATGGTTTCTTTATCATAAAAGCTTTCATATGTTGGAAAGCGGGGGAAGGATGCATCTGTAATGCTAAGTTCTGCATAGCTTCCCGTATAAAGCATCTTATGAGCACGATGATGATCTGAATTTGTAAGAAGCGCTAAATTTGATTTAGTCAAATCGTACGTGTGTTCTATCTTGGTGATTTGTGTATTAAAATCTTCTAAAGGAATATAGCATTGGATGAAGTTTTCTTCACCTGGGACGTATTGCTGACTAAAATGTATATCTATTGCTAGGGAATTGGAACCGAATGCTTGAACGTAATATAAAAATTGTTTAAATGATATTCCTTGATTACTATATTTGTCATTATAAAAATAATGCCGGATACTTTCCCATTGAGGGCTAGCATATGGATTGTCAGCAAGCAATAAAAAGGAGCTGACCGCCCTTGTATAGGGATTCCGTACAAGTTTACAAACATCTTTTTTTGCTGTTAGAAGCCCATTTTGTAACGCTGGTATGTAGTTGGTGTTGTTTTTATACACCCAGAATTCATAGTAATGAATAAAGTCATGGTATTTCTTTGCTTCAGGAAATAATCCAATTTGAAAAAAGAACCAATTAGCTAAAGTAGTACATCCGCTTCTATGGCTCCAGAATAGTATAAGTGGAAAGTCTTTATGGAAATGTGGGATTCGATCTTTATGTAGGATTACATGATTTAAAAGCTCTTGATTTACATTCTTCATACATGTAGTGCTCCTTTTTGAAAGTTTTATTTATGGAGAAGGTTTTTAAATAGAATAAACGAGAATATGAGAAGGCAAGTTTTTACTAATCCAATATATTCATGGGAATGAGTAAATATTATGAGTGTTTTTGCGGTCATCTTAAATAAGGTATCGATTCTAAAAGGAAAATATAAAATAAAGATAATGAAAATTTATAAGGGGCATACAAATTATAAGAGAATGAATAATAGAGGTGACCAAGTTCGTTTATTTGTATTTCTAGGTGTGATAAGCAAAAATCTTATTACTAGAGAGGATATTATGAGGAAGAATAATTATTTAATAGTAGGTGGAAATAGTTTCATTGGTATAAACCTCGCATTAGGTTTATTGAAACAAGGTCAAAATGTAAAAGTATTTTCCAGACATATAAATAATTTCCCTCAAAATATTATAAGTGAGGTTGAATTTATTAAAGGTGATTTAGCGAATGTTAAAGATATATATAAAGCTTTAGTGAGTGTGGATATTATTATTTATTTAGCTGCAACGTCTAATGTAGCAACTTCAATTGAAGATGTTTTCGGAGATATAAACAGTAGCTTTTTTTCTTAACTTCATGGAAAGTGTTAAAAATTTTCCTGTTAAAAAAATTGTATTAGCATCTTCTGGAGGAACGGTTTATGGTGAACCAGAATATTTACCTATTGATGAGGAACATCAATTAAAACCACTTTCTCCTTATGGAATAACAAAAGTATCGCTTGAAAATTACTTGTACTTTTATAAGAAAAAATACGGAATTGACTATGTTGTATGTAGATATTCTAATCCATATGGAAAATATCAAAATCCTTTAAAGAAAGTTGGGGCAATAAATTGTTTTTTGTATCAGCATCTCAGTAATGAAAAGATTAATATATATGGGAATCCACAAGAGATTATTCGAGATTATATTTATATCGATGATTTAGTTGAAATCACTATACAACTATCGCAATTAAATCGTTTGAAATCTTGTGTGTATAACATAGGGAGCGGCAAGGGTCTCTCTTTAAAACGAATTATAGTAGAATTGGAGAAATTAACGGAAAGAAAAGTGGACTTTACCTGCTATAAACAAAGGCAAGAAAATGTTCAAAAAATCATTTTAAATATAGATAGAGTAAGACGAGAATGTAATTGGGAACCGAAAATAGATTTCAAAAGTGGAATTAGATTAAATAAGCTATGGATTGAAGAGTTCTTATATAGTAAAAAATAATAAGCCATGCCCTACTTTTGTATCAGTAGAGCGTGGTTTATTATTTTATTTCTTTTTTTATTACCCAAAGGTCTTGATGTTCCCACCAAAAACCTTCAGTGTATTTTTTGATGACAGGGTTATAGGGTAATAATTTAATTTTGTCACATACGTAAGAGGGACTAACGATCGTTTGCCCGTATTGATGAACATTTAAATCCAATTGTTCACTAGAAGGGAGAAACCAATAACCCTGTTTATTTAAATCTGGAAAGCTGAAGTACTTTTTACTTTGATAACCATGAGTTGTGAAAATGAGTAAGCCTTCAGGAGAAACAGCATTATACAATGTTTGAAGCCAACGAAACCAAGTTGTATCAGGCATATGAGAAAAAAAGGATAGACAAAAGACGATATCATACGTAGACGAGGCCAATTTTACTTGTTCAGGTTCAGGGTGAGATAAGATAGAAGAAGTATTTAATGTGTTTTCAATAAAAGTAATAGCCTCTTCATGTATATCACAGGTAGTTATACTTAAGTTCGTTTGTGGGTTTAATAAATGACGTGTTACGCAGCCATATCCGGATGCGAATTCTAATAATTTAATTGGAGTGTCTATAGGGGGATAAAAGGAAGTAATTAAATCTAAAAGTGTTTCTGCGGATTTTCTCCCATCTTGAAAATAATAATCTATCGCTTCTTTTTTAGATGGGAAGACTGGATTAGTGACAAGGAATTGAAAGATATGATCCTCTGGATGGATACTTGCATTTACATTGTAGTTATGTGCAATTTGAGAAAGTAAATCTTTATTTGCTTCTATAAATTCTTTCAAAGAGTAACCCCCCTTAAATGATAGTAACGTTTTACAAGAGATACTGATGGCGAATAAAATATATCATTAAATCTTCAAATATGCTTTAAGGTACTTTCTATATGTGTACATTTTCTTTTTTGAAATGTCGTCGATAGTAAAGGTTTCTTTAATGAAATTCTGCATTTGTACAACTTCACTGTAATGGGAATATGAATCTTCTGTTCTCGTTACGCTATTTGTATGTCGTCTATGATAGTTTAGCGGTTTTGGATTGAAATAAACGTTCCCCTCTTTAAGAATAGAAACATAGAAAAACCAATCACCAGCTACTTTAAACTTTTCTAATTGTTTTTCTGTTGTTTTTATATCTATGTTTTTAAAAACTACACTTGAGACATTAGGTATGGTGTTTTTAATAAGTAATGTATCTTGTATTTCATCTATCCCTTTTCGGAAATAAGAACTTTTCCATTTTTCTTTATCAATATCATTTGTGTAATCTAAATAATGATTGGCTAGGATATTTCCTTGTTCATCTATTTGTTTTGATTGTGTGTAGCTTAAGGTAACATCACCATTTATATGAAACCCTTGTATTACTTCTTCTAAAAATGTCTGATCACATAAGTCATCGGCCTCTGCAATCCAAATATAATCACCGGTTGCTGCAGAGATGCCTTTTATCCATTGTTTAAATACAGAACCAGAGTTTTTATCATTAATAATCTGCTGAACTTTTAGGTGGGGCTTATTTTCGTTTGAGAGCAGCTGTTCAAATATAGATACGCTATTGTCAGTAGAGGCATCGTCTAGGAAAATTAGTTCGTAAAGGGGATAGGTTTGGTTTAATATGGATTTAACTCGGTCAGATAAGTATTTTTCGTAATTATAGTTCGGTATGATTACGCTTATTTTTTTGTAATTATGATCAAGTAGGTTTAACAGTTGATAAATGTAATGAAGAAAGTTGAAATCTTTTTCAATAAGCTCTTGGCCAAAGCGCCCATTTTGTAATCGTAAGTCTTCATCTCCAATAAATTCATATATTCTTTCCAGCATCTGCGGTAAATTTAAAAAGTCTACTAAGGCGCCAGTTTGTTCCGTAACAACATCTTCAAAACCTCCAGCGTTTTTAAACCCTATAACAGGGACTTTTGTATCTAATGCCTCTAAAACAACGTTTGGAAAAGGATCTTCTCTTGAAGTTAATAAATATAAATCAGCCCCGGCGTTATATAAACCGATATCTGGAGTAGGCTCAACTAATGTGAAATGTGCTGTATATCTTGGGGATAGCGTGTTAAAGAAATGAACATCTGTTCTCCCAACCCAGATAAAATGAATATTCGTATGAACCTTTCTTACTGAGTAAGCAATAAGTGAGAATAAATCTATCCCTTTCCGATGATCAGCGAAACCTACTCCTAAAATGATTTTGCTATCTAGAGGCAGGTTGTGTTTTTTTCGTAATTCGCTTCTAGCTTTTGCAATATTGTTCTTATAAGGATTGTGGTTAAACAAGCCTTGAGGGAGGATGTGACATTTTTGATGATCTAATTGGGTGATTGTACAGAATTTTTCATACACGTACTGTGAAGGGAAGACAATTTTGTAAGCAAACTGGGCAATGTTTCTAGCTTTCCCCTCGGCAGAGTACTGTTGTATTAAATGCGGCAATTCATGTATTAATGAAATAACTTTTATATTGTGTTTAGCCAGCAATGCAACTATATCACCTCTTATGACGGTACTACATATGGCGATGGTATAGTCTTGTGATAGTAACTTCTTTATTAATAATTCGACCCTTTTTTCTGTTGGGTAGTCTTCCTCTAGGCAATAAACAGGACCATACTTTTGAAAATCGTGGATTAAAATGCCCGTTCCAATAGAAATAATGGCGACGGAGTAATGAAAGTTTTCTTTAAGAGCTTTAATAGTATGTAAAGAAAGCAGCTGTGCTCCGTGGAAATGGGCATCATGGGATACATAAATGATCTTCTTATTAACATGCATTTCATAACGCCTCCTAAGTTAATTAGATTTTTAGTAAATGCATGGTGTATGTATAATTCCTAGAGAGAAGTGGTAGGAGATAATTGTGAATGCAGCTGGAATGTACTCGGAATAAAAAGTGCTACCTTTAATATATATTTGTTTGGCTTGCTATTCATTCTTTAGAAAGGTGTAAGTAAGAAAGTGTAAACTGTCGATTATGAAAGTGATTGCACCAGTTTATTAATCTCTAGGAACGGAGTATAAATGAAGAAGGTTCAATACCCTTTAGAATTTATAAAATAAAAAGGATAAAAGGTATTGACGATTAGGATATAGAGGTGTAATATAGAACAAGTCGCCGATGCAATAACGCAGAACGCGGCAAACAAAATGAAAAACCTAGTTGACATTAACTAACGAAGATGTTAACATAAGGAAGTCGCAAATGAGCGGCAAACAAGTTCTTTGAAAACTGAACGAAACAAACAACGTGAACGTCAATTTTTATTTTTAGATGCTAGACAAACTAACTTTATTGGAGAGTTTGATCCTGGCTCAGGATGAACGCTGGCGGCGTGCCTAATACATGCAAGTCGAGCGAATGGATTAAGAGCTTGCTCTTATGAAGTTAGCGGCGGACGGGTGAGTAACACGTGGGTAACCTACCCATAAGACTGGGATAACTCCGGGAAACCGGGGCTAATACCGGATAATATTTTGAACTGCATAGTTCGAAATTGAAAGGCGGCTTCGGCTGTCACTTATGGATGGACCCGCGTCGCATTAGCTAGTTGGTGAGGTAATGGCTCACCAAGGCGACGATGCGTAGCCGACCTGAGAGGGTGATCGGCCACACTGGGACTGAGACACGGCCCAGACTCCTACGGGAGGCAGCAGTAGGGAATCTTCCGCAATGGACGAAAGTCTGACGGAGCAACGCCGCGTGAGTGATGAAGGCTTTCGGGTCGTAAAACTCTGTTGTTAGGGAAGAACAAGTGCTAGTTGAATAAGCTGGCACCTTGACGGTACCTAACCAGAAAGCCACGGCTAACTACGTGCCAGCAGCCGCGGTAATACGTAGGTGGCAAGCGTTATCCGGAATTATTGGGCGTAAAGCGCGCGCAGGTGGTTTCTTAAGTCTGATGTGAAAGCCCACGGCTCAACCGTGGAGGGTCATTGGAAACTGGGAGACTTGAGTGCAGAAGAGGAAAGTGGAATTCCATGTGTAGCGGTGAAATGCGTAGAGATATGGAGGAACACCAGTGGCGAAGGCGACTTTCTGGTCTGTAACTGACACTGAGGCGCGAAAGCGTGGGGAGCAAACAGGATTAGATACCCTGGTAGTCCACGCCGTAAACGATGAGTGCTAAGTGTTAGAGGGTTTCCGCCCTTTAGTGCTGAAGTTAACGCATTAAGCACTCCGCCTGGGGAGTACGGCCGCAAGGCTGAAACTCAAAGGAATTGACGGGGGCCCGCACAAGCGGTGGAGCATGTGGTTTAATTCGAAGCAACGCGAAGAACCTTACCAGGTCTTGACATCCTCTGAAAACTCTAGAGATAGAGCTTCTCCTTCGGGAGCAGAGTGACAGGTGGTGCATGGTTGTCGTCAGCTCGTGTCGTGAGATGTTGGGTTAAGTCCCGCAACGAGCGCAACCCTTGATCTTAGTTGCCATCATTAAGTTGGGCACTCTAAGGTGACTGCCGGTGACAAACCGGAGGAAGGTGGGGATGACGTCAAATCATCATGCCCCTTATGACCTGGGCTACACACGTGCTACAATGGACGGTACAAAGAGCTGCAAGACCGCGAGGTGGAGCTAATCTCATAAAACCGTTCTCAGTTCGGATTGTAGGCTGCAACTCGCCTACATGAAGCTGGAATCGCTAGTAATCGCGGATCAGCATGCCGCGGTGAATACGTTCCCGGGCCTTGTACACACCGCCCGTCACACCACGAGAGTTTGTAACACCCGAAGTCGGTGGGGTAACCTTTATGGAGCCAGCCGCCTAAGGTGGGACAGATGATTGGGGTGAAGTCGTAACAAGGTAGCCGTATCGGAAGGTGCGGCTGGATCACCTCCTTTCTATGGAGAATTGATGAACGCAGTTCATCAATAAACGTTGACTTGTTTTGTTTCGTTCAGTTTTGAGAGAACTATCTCTCAAGTTTAAATGTATGTTCTTTGAAAACTAGATAACAGTGTAGCTCATATTTTTTTAATTTTAGTTTGGTTAAGTTAGAAAGGGCGCACGGTGGATGCCTTGACACTAGGAGTCGATGAAGGACGGGACTAACGCCGATATGCTTCGGGGAGCTGTAAGTAAGCTTTGATCCGAAGATTTCCGAATGGGGAAACCCACTATACGTAATGGTATGGTATCCTTACCTGAATACATAGGGTATGGAAGACAGACCCAGGGAACTGAAACATCTAAGTACCTGGAGGAAGAGAAAGCAAATGCGATTTCCTGAGTAGCGGCGAGCGAAACGGAATCTAGCCCAAACCAAGAGGCTTGCCTCTTGGGGTTGTAGGACATTCTATACGGAGTTACAAAGGAACGAGGTAGACGAAGCGACCTGGAAAGGTCCGTCACAGAGGGTAATAACCCCGTAGTCGAAACTTCGTTCTCTCTTGAATGTATCCTGAGTACGGCGGAACACGTGAAATTCCGTCGGAATCTGGGAGGACCATCTCCCAAGGCTAAATACTCCCTAGTGATCGATAGTGAACCAGTACCGTGAGGGAAAGGTGAAAAGCACCCCGGAAGGGGAGTGAAAGAGATCCTGAAACCGTGTGCCTACAAATAGTCAGAGCCCGTTAATGGGTGATGGCGTGCCTTTTGTAGAATGAACCGGCGAGTTACGATCCCGTGCGAGGTTAAGTTGAAGAGACGGAGCCGCAGCGAAAGCGAGTCTGAATAGGGCGTTTAGTACGTGGTCGTAGACCCGAAACCAGGTGATCTACCCATGTCCAGGGTGAAGTTCAGGTAACACTGAATGGAGGCCCGAACCCACGCACGTTGAAAAGTGCGGGGATGAGGTGTGGGTAGCGGAGAAATTCCAATCGAACCTGGAGATAGCTGGTTCTCCCCGAAATAGCTTTAGGGCTAGCCTTAAGTGTAAGAGTCTTGGAGGTAGAGCACTGATTGAACTAGGGGTCCTCATCGGATTACCGAATTCAGTCAAACTCCGAATGCCAATGACTTATCCTTAGGAGTCAGACTGCGAGTGATAAGATCCGTAGTCAAGAGGGAAACAGCCCAGATCGCCAGCTAAGGTCCCAAAGTGTGTATTAAGTGGAAAAGGATGTGGAGTTGCTTAGACAACTAGGATGTTGGCTCAGAAGCAGCCACCATTTAAAGAGTGCGTAATAGCTCACTAGTCGAGTGACTCTGCGCCGAAAATGTACCGGGGCTAAATACACCACCGAAGCTGCGAATTGATACCAATGGTATCAGTGGTAGGGGAGCGTTCTAAGTGCAGTGAAGTCAGACCGGAAGGACTGGTGGAGCGCTTAGAAGTGAGAATGCCGGTATGAGTAGCGAAAGACGGGTGAGAATCCCGTCCACCGAATG
The DNA here is from genome assembly GCF_016651125.1 of Bacillus sp. TH17. Lineage (NCBI taxonomy): Bacteria > Bacillati > Bacillota > Bacilli > Caryophanales > Bacillaceae > Bacillus > Bacillus sp. TH17. The sequence goes on along the minus strand of NZ_JAEKEN010000005.1, from coordinate 19,901 downwards.
CCTAAGGTTTCCTGAGGAAGGCTCGTCCGCTCAGGGTTAGTCAGGACCTAAGCCGAGGCCGACAGGCGTAGGCGATGGACAACAGGTTGATATTCCTGTACCACCTCTTTATCGTTTGAGCAATGGAGGGACGCAGAAGGATAGAAGAAGCGTGCGATTGGTTGTGCACGTCCAAGCAGTTAGGCTGATAAGTAGGCAAATCCGCTTATCGTGAAGGCTGAGCTGTGATGGGGAAGCTCCTTATGGAGCGAAGTCTTTGATTCCCCGCTGCCAAGAAAAGCTTCTAGCGAGATAAAAGGTGCCTGTACCGCAAACCGACACAGGTAGGCGAGGAGAGAATCCTAAGGTGTGCGAGAGAACTCTGGTTAAGGAACTCGGCAAAATGACCCCGTAACTTCGGGAGAAGGGGTGCTTTCTTAACGGAAAGCCGCAGTGAATAGGCCCAAGCGACTGTTTAGCAAAAACACAGGTCTCTGCGAAGCCGTAAGGCGAAGTATAGGGGCTGACACCTGCCCGGTGCTGGAAGGTTAAGGAGAGGGGTTAGCGTAAGCGAAGCTCTGAACTGAAGCCCCAGTAAACGGCGGCCGTAACTATAACGGTCCTAAGGTAGCGAAATTCCTTGTCGGGTAAGTTCCGACCCGCACGAAAGGTGTAACGATTTGGGCACTGTCTCAACCAGAGACTCGGTGAAATTATAGTACCTGTGAAGATGCAGGTTACCCGCGACAGGACGGAAAGACCCCGTGGAGCTTTACTGTAGCCTGATATTGAATTTTGGTACAGTTTGTACAGGATAGGCGGGAGCCATTGAAACCGGAGCGCTAGCTTCGGTGGAGGCGCTGGTGGGATACCGCCCTGACTGTATTGAAATTCTAACCTACGGGTCTTATCGACCCGGGAGACAGTGTCAGGTGGGCAGTTTGACTGGGGCGGTCGCCTCCTAAAGTGTAACGGAGGCGCCCAAAGGTTCCCTCAGAATGGTTGGAAATCATTCGTAGAGTGCAAAGGCATAAGGGAGCTTGACTGCGAGACCTACAAGTCGAGCAGGGACGAAAGTCGGGCTTAGTGATCCGGTGGTTCCGCATGGAAGGGCCATCGCTCAACGGATAAAAGCTACCCCGGGGATAACAGGCTTATCTCCCCCAAGAGTCCACATCGACGGGGAGGTTTGGCACCTCGATGTCGGCTCATCGCATCCTGGGGCTGTAGTCGGTCCCAAGGGTTGGGCTGTTCGCCCATTAAAGCGGTACGCGAGCTGGGTTCAGAACGTCGTGAGACAGTTCGGTCCCTATCCGTCGTGGGCGCAGGAAATTTGAGAGGAGCTGTCCTTAGTACGAGAGGACCGGGATGGACGCACCGCTGGTGTACCAGTTGTTCTGCCAAGGGCATAGCTGGGTAGCTATGTGCGGAAGGGATAAGTGCTGAAAGCATCTAAGCATGAAGCCCCCCTCAAGATGAGATTTCCCATAGCGTAAGCTAGTAAGATCCCTGAAAGATGATCAGGTTGATAGGTTCGAGGTGGAAGCATGGTGACATGTGGAGCTGACGAATACTAATAGATCGAGGACTTAACCATATAATATGAAGCAAATGTTATCTAGTTTTGAAGGAATATACCTTCATCAGTTTGGTGATGATGGCAGAGAGGTCACACCCGTTCCCATACCGAACACGGAAGTTAAGCTCTCTAGCGCCGATGGTAGTTGGGACCTTGTCCCTGTGAGAGTAGGACGTCGCCAAGCAACTTTAAGACGAGTCAGAATGACTCGTCTTTTTTGTGTTTAATGAAATAAGCTTGTTATTAATGGCTCAAGAAATCCATTGGTAACAAGCTTATTTGTTTAAAGATAAATGTATTTATCTAATATGGACTTCCGGTAGAATCGTTATTTATCATATCTTCACTTTGTTTTTTACATCGATAAGCTTAAAACGTTCGCAAACGAGCAGCATATCTTCAGAAAAACTAAGACCAAGTTCGCTTAGTTCCTTTGTAAAAAACTGAATATGGGTATCTCTCCAGTAACTATAGGTACGATCGCCTTCGCCTTCAGCGATAGCGAATTCTTCAGTCACTTCATTCATTGGCATTATAGTTACTTCTATTGTCTTAATAATAGCTACAGGTTCCTCCTGACTATTGAGTACAATACTATAATCGTTAGTTGTTGGTAGTGGTTCATTTTCTAATTCATAAAAAATATGGCCCGAGCATGTTGCGGTTTTCACACCATCAATGACTAATTGAGCGAGATAATCAGGAGAATCACCAAATTGCCAAGCTGTAATAGATTCTGGTTTTTCATTGTTTCCCCAATAAGTATCCCAATATGATTGTGCTAATGGATTCATTTGTATATTTACCTCGCTTTAATTTTTTTATAAGCCTTGAGCAACTTGCTTATTTGTAATAGTTTTGTAGTCATATAAAATCTGGGTTGTTGTATTACGGATTAATACAAGTAATACGCTGAAGGAATATGGTTTATAAACTTGTTCTGTCCATTTATGACCATTTTCCCCGTAGACGCCCATATTAATAGACGGGATGTTCAATTTTCGAATTGTTTCGTATGGTAATGGATATAGTTGTTATGTAGTCTATTTGTGATTTGGGCTGCAATAAAGTTAGGGTCAATGCCGGATCACCTACACGTACTTCGCTTCCATAAATATAGAAATAAGGAAGAAGTGATGTATAGCAAAGGGGTGAGAACGTTAGTTCTATCGTGGTGTAATGGGTAGACTCAATCAATTAAGGTGCTTATTTTTACTTCAGTATATGTATATAAAGAAGAAATGCTATTACTAGGTTCGGATTTCAAATATAGCTTTTAACGTTACATATTTTAATGAAGTGTTGTTTAGAGGTAAAGAATATTCTGATTATTAATATTGATCTATTATCCACTATGCCATATTGAAGTGAGTAATACTAGAGGTGAAATAGATAAAAACCGATATTCCTTGAATATCGGTTTAATAATATGTGACTTATATGAAGCTATAGCAATACGAAAAGTGTAAATACAATGGCTAACAAAATACGATAATATGCAAAAGGTTTTAAACCTATCTTTTCTAAAAGCTTCAGGAAGGTTACTACCGCTAGCATTGCTACAAGAAAAGAGGTAATGAATCCTACCGCAAACATAGGAATATCATCTACACTTAAATACTTCCAACTTTTTAATAAGTCTAACCCTGTAGCTCCGGCCATTACAGGAATGGCAATGAGAAAAGAGAACTCAGATGCAGCCTTATAATTTACTTTTGCTAATAGCCCTCCAGAAATAGTAGAGCCCGCTCTAGAGAAGCCAGGATATACTGCTAAGCATTGAAATAATCCAATTGTTAATGCTTGACGGTATGTTAAATCATCTAGTGAAAAGGCGGTTGCCTCTGCTTTTTTTGCTTCTGCAAAAATCATAAGAATTGCTCCTGCTACAAGTCCGATTACGACAGTATACGGCTGAAATAAGTATGTTTTAATAACATCATGTAATAATAGGCCAACAACTACTGCTGGGAATACACCGAGAAAAACATGTAATGCATTGAATTTTTTCTCTTTCCGTAGAAGGGGTTTAATATTACATAAAGAAACAAGGCGTTTATGATATAAAATCGCGATAGCTAAAATTGCCCCTAACTGTATGACAATTTCAAATGTTTTTGCCCTTTCTCCTTCAAAATCTAATAAATGTCCGACTAATATAAGATGGCCAGTAGAAGAGATGGGTAAAAATTCAGCTAACCCTTCTACAATACCAAGTATGAAGGCAATGATAAGATTGCTCATAGTTTCACTCCTATAAATTAATGAATATCCACCCTTTTAAAATAGAATAGTGTTGTAATAAATCCGAAAATCGCTGTTACTGCAATGATGATATAAGAATACTCTGATGGATAAGTCGGTTGTAATTCGTTATTTGCTATATCTAGAGTAGCGGTCCATGGGAATAGGTCTTTATGTTTTGAATTTACGATCATAAGGTTAGTCATTGTAATAATGATTGTTAATATAATAGGCGGTACATAGGTCTTCATTACAAGAGTTAGTAGTACAATAGGTGAAGACAAAAGAAAGAGAAGTCCACCACATATTAAAAATTTTATGAGAGAGCCTAAAAGTAAGGTGATACTAAACCCAGGGAAGCTACCTATTAGCCCTAATAATAAAGTTAGCGTCCAAGCAACTAAAGTTAGCATCATGATCCAAAGGAATAGAAGGATAAACTTACTTATAATAAAGCTAATACGTGATACTGGGATAGTTAGCAAATTTTTTAATGTATCTTCAGTGTATTCACGGGTAAATAGATAAGCGGTCACAACTCCATATAAGGGGAATCCTATAATTAAAGTAGTGTATAGGTTAACTTCAGTGAACAGTTGACCAAATAAAATAGTTGGAGTAGGTTGCTTTGTCTTCATGTGTATATAAGAAGCTACAACCACTAAAAATGGCGCGACACCTGCCCCGATAATACTAATCAAAAACATATTGGATCGTTTCAATTTTAATAGTTCTGTATAAAGCAGATTAACCAATTGTGCCACCCCCAACTAGTTTGGTGAAATAATCTTCTAGTCTATCTTCGCTCATCACAATTTTTAATACCTCAATATCGTTACGAACTAATGTTCTATTGATGTGTCCCTGCTGTCCGAAGTGAGAATAAACGCGAATATTTCCTTCATCATGTACCTCATAATCAAAAATTTGAAAATGATTTTCTAATAGCATCGCAGCTTTATTATCATTATTTACCTGGAATTCTATGTACTTACGATTGGCTTTACGCAGTGTATCAAGAGAAACTTCTTCTAATAACCTTCCTTCATGAATAATTCCCATACGATCGACTAGTTGTTCCACCTCAGCTAATATATGACTAGAAATGAGTATCGTTATATTTCTGTCTTGAGCTAAAGATTTAATGAGTTTTCGCATTTCTTTAATACCGATTGGATCTAGTCCGTTAGTTGGTTCATCTAGTATGAGTAGTTCAGGATAATGGAGAAGAGCACGTGCAATTCCTAAGCGTTGCTTCATTCCTAAAGAGTATTTTCCTACTAATTTTTTTGTTTCGTGCTGCAAGCCTACAATTTCTAATGCTTCTTCAATTGCATTCCTTTTGTGAACTCCAATTATCTTTGCATTAATTAATAAGTTCTCTCTTGCAGTTAAGTTTTCATAAAATCCTGGGACTTCAACGATAGAACCGATTCTTCTTAAAATGTCTTTTGGATTCCGAAGTAAATCCTCACCGAATATTTCTATATTTCCACTTGTAGGTTTTATAAGACTAAGCAGCATACGGATTGTAGTTGTTTTACCAGCACCGTTACGCCCTATGAATCCATAAATCTCTCCTTGTTGTACATTTATATTTAGATTATCTACTGACTTTTGGTTCCCATAAACTTTAGTAAGGTTTGTCGTTTTTATAATTGTATTTATAGGGGGCACCTACTTTCTATAAGTTCTTAATTACATAATAAAAAGGAAGGTTTAACTGTATATTAATCATTTCTTAACTATTTCTTAAAACTAGTGTGTTTTGGGACGGAAAAACCAAAAGTAGTTCGTTCCCAGGGAATACTGTCAACCCATATACGCCCACCATTTTTTTTAACGAGGGCTTTAGAAATAGAAAGTCCGAGGCCACTACCACCGTAAGAAGGATTTCTTGATTGTTCGCTGCGGTACATCCGCTTAAATACGTTTTGTAAATCATGTTTTGGAATACCGGGTCCCTTGTCCCAAATAAGAATCTCATATTCTGTATTGGTTTCTAGTAGTTCGACTCCTACTATTTTCCCAGCTTTTCCGTGATGGATAGCGTTTTTTATTAGATTACCTATAATTCGTATAAGGCTAAGGTGATCTGCAATAATAGGGGAAGTAGATTCTGGTATGAGAACTTGTAGTTCAATGTTATGTTTTGATAGCTCGGGTAAAAATTCGATTAATACTTCTCTAGTAACCTCAGAAAAATCGAGTTCTTCTTCTTTTAATGGAAACTCATCAGCATCTAGCTTGGCCATATTAAAGATTTCATCGACCAGATGTTTTAAGTCATTCGATTTCTTATAAAGTATTTCAAGATATTCTTGCTTTTCTACTTCAGAAGCAGCGACATCATCTTTTAAAGCATCAATATATCCAATAATAGAAGTAAGTGGTGTCCGGATATCATGTGAGATATTAGATAAAAGTTGTTTTCTAGCTTCTTGGGATTTCCTTGCTTCGATCTGACCCTTTTCTAATGCGGTTATTAAGTCGTTTATTGAAAACACTATACTATTTAGTGAACGGTCGTTATTTGTGAATAGCCTCGTTTGTAAATTCCCTTTAAGTGCACGGCTTAATTTAGTAACCATCGATTCGTTGCTTTGAATAAAGTGAACTCTTGAAAAGAAAAGATATATTGTGATTATAATAAGAGCAATAAATAAAGATATTTTTACATGGTATCCCATATCTATATTTAAAAGTCCGCAAATGATAAGTTGTAATGAAATAAGAAAGAGGATCTTATCATTTTTCAACCTGTTCACCTACAAACTTATAACCGATTCCCCATACAGTCTGAATGAATTTTGGATTGGAAGAATCGATTTCTATTTTCTTTCTAAGCTTTCTAATATGCACCATAACTGTATTATCATCTTCTATATAATTATCGTCCCATACATTCCGAAAGAGTTGTGTTTTCGTAAATACTTGCTCTGGGTTTGAAGCGAAGAATTTTAATAGTTCAAGTTCTTTTCCAGTTAAGTTGATTTCTTTTCCGTTCGTATGGACTGTGTATTTTTTAAAATCGATAGTTAGTCCTTTAAATGTTAAAGCTGTTTTCTCTTGTACGTTAGTGTTACTTCCAAGAACTAAAAAACGTCGCATAAGAGCTTTTACTCTTGCAACCACTTCGTGAATACTGAAAGGTTTCGTAATATAATCATCAGCACCTATGCTTAAGCCCAAAATTTTATCAACTTCGTGATCTTTAGCAGTTAGCATTAATATAGGGATGTTGGTTGTATCTCTAAGTTTTCTACACACTTCGATACCATCTACTTTCGGCATCATAAGATCTAATATAACGAGGTTGTAGTTATTTTGGTTAAATAAGCACAAAGCTTCTTCTCCATTAATTACAGTATCTACCATATATAATTCTCGTTCTAAATATCTTTTTAATAAGTCTCGAATTTCTTTATCGTCATCTGCTATAAGAATACGTATATCTTTCATATCGTCACCTGTTTCTAATAGAATGTTATTGATATTACAACTTGATAAACAAAGGGGATAGGGAGCGGTAATAAAAAATAAAGCAACTTTCTAATTATATACTATTAATTGTTAAAATAAGGTTGCTAGTTTACCTGAAAAGAATCAATTGTATGAGTTCGGTAAGATGGGGGAAGCGAGCCCTTTGAAATAGAGAAGTGCCTAAATTGAATAGTATTTAGAAGAATAGATTGGTAAAGAAAAGTAGACGATGGTTTCTATTTTAATGAGATCTTTGTAGGTCCTTATCTAGAGTTAAAGAGTGCAAAGGTACTAAATTAAATTTCTTTGTAAAAAGGTATTGACGATTAGTATATAGAGGTGTAATATAGGACAAGTCGCCGATAGCAACAACGCAGAAAGCGACAAAAGGAATAAAAAAACTTGGTTGACATTGAAATATGAAAATGTTAACATAAGGGAGTCGCAAATGAGCGACAGACAAGTTCTTTGAAAACTGAACGAAACAAACAACGTGAACGTCAATTTTTATTTTTAGATGCTAGACAAACTAACTTTATTGGAGAGTTTGATCCTGGCTCAGGATGAACGCTGGCGGCGTGCCTAATACATGCAAGTCGAGCGAATGGATTAAGAGCTTGCTCTTATGAAGTTAGCGGCGGACGGGTGAGTAACACGTGGGTAACCTACCCATAAGACTGGGATAACTCCGGGAAACCGGGGCTAATACCGGATAATATTTTGAACTGCATAGTTCGAAATTGAAAGGCGGCTTCGGCTGTCACTTATGGATGGACCCGCGTCGCATTAGCTAGTTGGTGAGGTAACGGCTCACCAAGGCGACGATGCGTAGCCGACCTGAGAGGGTGATCGGCCACACTGGGACTGAGACACGGCCCAGACTCCTACGGGAGGCAGCAGTAGGGAATCTTCCGCAATGGACGAAAGTCTGACGGAGCAACGCCGCGTGAGTGATGAAGGCTTTCGGGTCGTAAAACTCTGTTGTTAGGGAAGAACAAGTGCTAGTTGAATAAGCTGGCACCTTGACGGTACCTAACCAGAAAGCCACGGCTAACTACGTGCCAGCAGCCGCGGTAATACGTAGGTGGCAAGCGTTATCCGGAATTATTGGGCGTAAAGCGCGCGCAGGTGGTTTCTTAAGTCTGATGTGAAAGCCCACGGCTCAACCGTGGAGGGTCATTGGAAACTGGGAGACTTGAGTGCAGAAGAGGAAAGTGGAATTCCATGTGTAGCGGTGAAATGCGTAGAGATATGGAGGAACACCAGTGGCGAAGGCGACTTTCTGGTCTGTAACTGACACTGAGGCGCGAAAGCGTGGGGAGCAAACAGGATTAGATACCCTGGTAGTCCACGCCGTAAACGATGAGTGCTAAGTGTTAGAGGGTTTCCGCCCTTTAGTGCTGAAGTTAACGCATTAAGCACTCCGCCTGGGGAGTACGGCCGCAAGGCTGAAACTCAAAGGAATTGACGGGGGCCCGCACAAGCGGTGGAGCATGTGGTTTAATTCGAAGCAACGCGAAGAACCTTACCAGGTCTTGACATCCTCTGAAAACTCTAGAGATAGAGCTTCTCCTTCGGGAGCAGAGTGACAGGTGGTGCATGGTTGTCGTCAGCTCGTGTCGTGAGATGTTGGGTTAAGTCCCGCAACGAGCGCAACCCTTGATCTTAGTTGCCATCATTAAGTTGGGCACTCTAAGGTGACTGCCGGTGACAAACCGGAGGAAGGTGGGGATGACGTCAAATCATCATGCCCCTTATGACCTGGGCTACACACGTGCTACAATGGACGGTACAAAGAGCTGCAAGACCGCGAGGTGGAGCTAATCTCATAAAACCGTTCTCAGTTCGGATTGTAGGCTGCAACTCGCCTACATGAAGCTGGAATCGCTAGTAATCGCGGATCAGCATGCCGCGGTGAATACGTTCCCGGGCCTTGTACACACCGCCCGTCACACCACGAGAGTTTGTAACACCCGAAGTCGGTGGGGTAACCTTTATGGAGCCAGCCGCCTAAGGTGGGACAGATGATTGGGGTGAAGTCGTAACAAGGTAGCCGTATCGGAAGGTGCGGCTGGATCACCTCCTTTCTATGGAGAATTGATGAACGCAGTTCATCAATAAACGTTGACTTGTTTTGTTTCGTTCAGTTTTGAGAGAACTATCTCTCAAGTTTAAATGTATGTTCTTTGAAAACTAGATAACAGTGTAGCTCATATTTTTTTAATTTTAGTTTGGTTAAGTTAGAAAGGGCGCACGGTGGATGCCTTGACACTAGGAGTCGATGAAGGACGGGACTAACGCCGATATGCTTCGGGGAGCTGTAAGTAAGCTTTGATCCGAAGATTTCCGAATGGGGAAACCCACTATACGTAATGGTATGGTATCCTTACCTGAATACATAGGGTATGGAAGACAGACCCAGGGAACTGAAACATCTAAGTACCTGGAGGAAGAGAAAGCAAATGCGATTTCCTGAGTAGCGGCGAGCGAAACGGAATCTAGCCCAAACCAAGAGGCTTGCCTCTTGGGGTTGTAGGACATTCTATACGGAGTTACAAAGGAACGAGGTAGACGAAGCGACCTGGAAAGGTCCGTCACAGAGGGTAATAACCCCGTAGTCGAAACTTCGTTCTCTCTTGAATGTATCCTGAGTACGGCGGAACACGTGAAATTCCGTCGGAATCTGGGAGGACCATCTCCCAAGGCTAAATACTCCCTAGTGATCGATAGTGAACCAGTACCGTGAGGGAAAGGTGAAAAGCACCCCGGAAGGGGAGTGAAAGAGATCCTGAAACCGTGTGCCTACAAATAGTCAGAGCCCGTTAATGGGTGATGGCGTGCCTTTTGTAGAATGAACCGGCGAGTTACGATCCCGTGCGAGGTTAAGCTGAAGAGGCGGAGCCGCAGCGAAAGCGAGTCTGAATAGGGCGTTTAGTACGTGGTCGTAGACCCGAAACCAGGTGATCTACCCATGTCCAGGGTGAAGTTCAGGTAACACTGAATGGAGGCCCGAACCCACGCACGTTGAAAAGTGCGGGGATGAGGTGTGGGTAGCGGAGAAATTCCAATCGAACCTGGAGATAGCTGGTTCTCCCCGAAATAGCTTTAGGGCTAGCCTTAAGTGTAAGAGTCTTGGAGGTAGAGCACTGATTGAACTAGGGGTCCTCATCGGATTACCGAATTCAGTCAAACTCCGAATGCCAATGACTTATCCTTAGGAGTCAGACTGCGAGTGATAAGATCCGTAGTCAAGAGGGAAACAGCCCAGATCGCCAGCTAAGGTCCCAAAGTGTGTATTAAGTGGAAAAGGATGTGGAGTTGCTTAGACAACTAGGATGTTGGCTCAGAAGCAGCCACCATTTAAAGAGTGCGTAATAGCTCACTAGTCGAGTGACTCTGCGCCGAAAATGTACCGGGGCTAAATACACCACCGAAGCTGCGAATTGATACCAATGGTATCAGTGGTAGGGGAGCGTTCTAAGTGCAGTGAAGTCAGACCGGAAGGACTGGTGGAGCGCTTAGAAGTGAGAATGCCGGTATGAGTAGCGAAAGACGGGTGAGAATCCCGTCCACCGAATGCCTAAGGTTTCCTGAGGAAGGCTCGTCCGCTCAGGGTTAGTCAGGACCTAAGCCGAGGCCGACAGGCGTAGGCGATGGACAACAGGTTGATATTCCTGTACCACCTCTTTATCGTTTGAGCAATGGAGGGACGCAGAAGGATAGAAGAAGCGTGCGATTGGTTGTGCACGTCCAAGCAGTTAGGCTGATAAGTAGGCAAATCCGCTTATCGTGAAGGCTGAGCTGTGATGGGGAAGCTCCTTATGGAGCGAAGTCTTTGATTCCCCGCTGCCAAGAAAAGCTTCTAGCGAGATAAAAGGTGCCTGTACCGCAAACCGACACAGGTAGGCGAGGAGAGAATCCTAAGGTGTGCGAGAGAACTCTGGTTAAGGAACTCGGCAAAATGACCCCGTAACTTCGGGAGAAGGGGTGCTTTCTTAACGGAAAGCCGCAGTGAATAGGCCCAAGCGACTGTTTAGCAAAAACACAGGTCTCTGCGAAGCCGTAAGGCGAAGTATAGGGGCTGACACCTGCCCGGTGCTGGAAGGTTAAGGAGAGGGGTTAGCGTAAGCGAAGCTCTGAACTGAAGCCCCAGTAAACGGCGGCCGTAACTATAACGGTCCTAAGGTAGCGAAATTCCTTGTCGGGTAAGTTCCGACCCGCACGAAAGGTGTAACGATTTGGGCACTGTCTCAACCAGAGACTCGGTGAAATTATAGTACCTGTGAAGATGCAGGTTACCCGCGACAGGACGGAAAGACCCCGTGGAGCTTTACTGTAGCCTGATATTGAATTTTGGTACAGTTTGTACAGGATAGGCGGGAGCCATTGAAACCGGAGCGCTAGCTTCGGTGGAGGCGCTGGTGGGATACCGCCCTGACTGTATTGAAATTCTAACCTACGGGTCTTATCGACCCGGGAGACAGTGTCAGGTGGGCAGTTTGACTGGGGCGGTCGCCTCCTAAAGTGTAACGGAGGCGCCCAAAGGTTCCCTCAGAATGGTTGGAAATCATTCGTAGAGTGCAAAGGCATAAGGGAGCTTGACTGCGAGACCTACAAGTCGAGCAGGGACGAAAGTCGGGCTTAGTGATCCGGTGGTTCCGCATGGAAGGGCCATCGCTCAACGGATAAAAGCTACCCCGGGGATAACAGGCTTATCTCCCCCAAGAGTCCACATCGACGGGGAGGTTTGGCACCTCGATGTCGGCTCATCGCATCCTGGGGCTGTAGTCGGTCCCAAGGGTTGGGCTGTTCGCCCATTAAAGCGGTACGCGAGCTGGGTTCAGAACGTCGTGAGACAGTTCGGTCCCTATCCGTCGTGGGCGCAGGAAATTTGAGAGGAGCTGTCCTTAGTACGAGAGGACCGGGATGGACGCACCGCTGGTGTACCAGTTGTTCTGCCAAGGGCATAGCTGGGTAGCTATGTGCGGAAGGGATAAGTGCTGAAAGCATCTAAGCATGAAGCCCCCCTCAAGATGAGATTTCCCATAGCGTAAGCTAGTAAGATCCCTGAAAGATGATCAGGTTGATAGGTTCGAGGTGGAAGCATGGTGACATGTGGAGCTGACGAATACTAATAGATCGAGGACTTAACCATATAATATGAAGCAAATGTTATCTAGTTTTGAAGGAATATACCTTCATCAGTTTGGTGATGATGGCAGAGAGGTCACACCCGTTCCCATACCGAACACGGAAGTTAAGCTCTCTAGCGCCGATGGTAGTTGGGACCTTGTCCCTGTGAGAGTAGGACGTCGCCAAGCAAAAACCTAAGTCGTTTCGACTTAGGTTTTTTTGTGTTTATTTTTATTTACCGAAGGTTAAAATCCATAAATTTAATAACCTTAAAGATGAAAAAAAGAATGGAATAGAAACGGTATAAAATAAAATTCGGATGATAAAGTAATACGTTTAAATATAAATTGAAGGTAAGGATTTCCTTTTTATGTTAATTTAGTTGTCGAATGAACAATAATGTTTTGATTTAATATGAAAAGGTTATGTAAAAAAGAGCTGGATGGCTATTTTTCGCATAACCTTTTTGTGGTTTTAAAGGATTTTACCTAAGAAAAAATCTATAATTAAGGTAGTTAACATATATTTTTTGATGGGTGTGGGGGATTATGAAAGAAATATGCATGTTATTAGTGGCTGTTATATTATGGGGAACAGCCATTGCACCAACGAAATGGGCATTAGAATCCATTCAACCGTTTACTTTGTTATTTATTCGTCTTTTCTTTGCGGGTGGAATTTGTATGTTTTTCTCATTTAACGAACTACAAAAAGCAGTTATACATAAACATATTCCGTGGAAAAGAATGAGTTTACTGTCTTTTACTGGTGTAGCTGGGTACTTTATGTTCACATCCTATGGTATTTCTTTAACAAGTGGATTACATGTTAGTATTATTGATGCTGCATTGCCATTAGTTACAATTCTTTTTTCAGCGTTCTTTCTGAAAGAGAAAATTCAGATGGATTATTGGATCGGAATTATGTTCGGCGCTATAGGAGTGCTCTTTATTACAATTCCATCTAGCGATACTAATCAAGAGGTGTCTTTAATAGGAGATATACTTATTTTATTAAGTACCTTTTTATTTGCGTTCTACACAGTTTTGTTAAAACGGCCAAAACAAGAACGACGTTTATCTAATAAAGTTTTCACTACAGTAACACTAATGATAGGTGCAGCTATTGTGTTGCCATTTGCAATGATAGAAATTTTTTACTACGGTTTCCCAAAAATCGAAACATGGAAGATTGGATTTAGTGTAGTATATCTTGTTATCGGGGCAACAATTTTAGCATATTGGTTCTGGAATAAAGCGCTAGAGACGGTCTCAGCATCAATAAGTGGACTGTACTTAAATGGATTGCCGTTAATAAGTATCATTACTTCAATTATCCTATTAAATGAATCTCTGACATGGAAGATAATAATGGGAGGGAGTCTAGTTTTAATTGGAGTAGGATGGGCGGATAAGCAAAAGTTACGTAATCTATTAAAGGGTAATAAAATGGATAGTAGGGACTGTTAAATTGTACGTTTTATATAGTTTAAATGTTAAAAAGATACCTCATATATATGTATAAGGTATCTTTTTATATTTAGCGAAGATAATGGACTTAAATTAGTAGGGATATTCTTTGTTATATCTATATGTATCGAAATCTTTTTGAAATATTGTTTTGACGAGCTGTATACATTCATCATCATAAAAGGTTTCAAAAGTCGGGTGACGAGGGAATAAAGGATCAGTAATATCGGCATCGCTGAAATTCCCTTTATAAATCATGGCAGGGGTTTGATGATGCCATGATGTTGAAAACTCATTTATCGGTGCAGGTTTTAATTCGAAACGTTTTTCTAATTCTTTCATTTCCTGATCGAAATTTTCTAAGTATATATAATTGGTTACATACTCTTCTTCACCTGCTATATATTGTTGTGTAAAGTGAGCGTTAATATCATTTGCATGAGCACCTTTAGTAAATAGGTAGTATAAAAATTGTTTGAATGAGATTCCTTTAGGAGAATTTTCATTTTGATATAAAAACTTTCGAATGGGTTTCCATTCTTCATTTTCTACATAAGGAGGTGCAATTAAGGACACGAAAGAACTGACTGCTCTTCTAAACGGATTGCGAACCAGTTTGAAAGTTTCCTTTTGTTTATCTCGTAGTGCTACACTTAGCCTTATATTATAGGCCGGTGTACTTTTGTATATTTCATATTCGAAATTATGGATGAAGGGGTGGTAGTTTAAAGCTGTTTGTAATAAATCAACCTGGTAAAAAAACCACTTAGCAAGGGAAGTACAACCACTTTTTTGACTCCAAAATAGAATGAGAGGAAAGTTTCTATGATAGTGTGGGCTTCTTGCATTAGTACTAATGATGTGTAATAAGGAAGGATCCAACAATTGATGCACTCCTTTCATGTATCTTGATTATATATATGTAAAATAAAGATGAGGTATGAGTGTGTGGAATTTTTTTTGTAGAAAATGAAAAAGAAATGTTGACTATTATTATATAGAGGTGTAATATAGGATAAGTCGCCGATAGCAACAACGCAGAAAGCGACAAACGAAATAAAAAACTTAGTTGACATTAACTAACGAAGATGTTAACATAAGGAAGTCGCAAATGAGCGACCGAGTAGTTCTTTGAAAACTGAACGAAACAAACAACGTGAACGTCAATTTTTATTTTTAGATGCTAGACAAACTAACTTTATTGGAGAGTTTGATCCTGGCTCAGGATGAACGCTGGCGGCGTGCCTAATACATGCAAGTCGAGCGAATGGATTAAGAGCTTGCTCTTATGAAGTTAGCGGCGGACGGGTGAGTAACACGTGGGTAACCTACCCATAAGACTGGGATAACTCCGGGAAACCGGGGCTAATACCGGATAATATTTTGAACTGCATAGTTCGAAATTGAAAGGCGGCTTCGGCTGTCACTTATGGATGGACCCGCGTCGCATTAGCTAGTTGGTGAGGTAACGGCTCACCAAGGCGACGATGCGTAGCCGACCTGAGAGGGTGATCGGCCACACTGGGACTGAGACACGGCCCAGACTCCTACGGGAGGCAGCAGTAGGGAATCTTCCGCAATGGACGAAAGTCTGACGGAGCAACGCCGCGTGAGTGATGAAGGCTTTCGGGTCGTAAAACTCTGTTGTTAGGGAAGAACAAGTGCTAGTTGAATAAGCTGGCACCTTGACGGTACCTAACCAGAAAGCCACGGCTAACTACGTGCCAGCAGCCGCGGTAATACGTAGGTGGCAAGCGTTATCCGGAATTATTGGGCGTAAAGCGCGCGCAGGTGGTTTCTTAAGTCTGATGTGAAAGCCCACGGCTCAACCGTGGAGGGTCATTGGAAACTGGGAGACTTGAGTGCAGAAGAGGAAAGTGGAATTCCATGTGTAGCGGTGAAATGCGTAGAGATATGGAGGAACACCAGTGGCGAAGGCGACTTTCTGGTCTGTAACTGACACTGAGGCGCGAAAGCGTGGGGAGCAAACAGGATTAGATACCCTGGTAGTCCACGCCGTAAACGATGAGTGCTAAGTGTTAGAGGGTTTCCGCCCTTTAGTGCTGAAGTTAACGCATTAAGCACTCCGCCTGGGGAGTACGGCCGCAAGGCTGAAACTCAAAGGAATTGACGGGGGCCCGCACAAGCGGTGGAGCATGTGGTTTAATTCGAAGCAACGCGAAGAACCTTACCAGGTCTTGACATCCTCTGAAAACTCTAGAGATAGAGCTTCTCCTTCGGGAGCAGAGTGACAGGTGGTGCATGGTTGTCGTCAGCTCGTGTCGTGAGATGTTGGGTTAAGTCCCGCAACGAGCGCAACCCTTGATCTTAGTTGCCATCATTAAGTTGGGCACTCTAAGGTGACTGCCGGTGACAAACCGGAGGAAGGTGGGGATGACGTCAAATCATCATGCCCCTTATGACCTGGGCTACACACGTGCTACAATGGACGGTACAAAGAGCTGCAAGACCGCGAGGTGGAGCTAATCTCATAAAACCGTTCTCAGTTCGGATTGTAGGCTGCAACTCGCCTACATGAAGCTGGAATCGCTAGTAATCGCGGATCAGCATGCCGCGGTGAATACGTTCCCGGGCCTTGTACACACCGCCCGTCACACCACGAGAGTTTGTAACACCCGAAGTCGGTGGGGTAACCTTTATGGAGCCAGCCGCCTAAGGTGGGACAGATGATTGGGGTGAAGTCGTAACAAGGTAGCCGTATCGGAAGGTGCGGCTGGATCACCTCCTTTCTATGGAGAATTGATGAACGCAGTTCATCAATAAACGTTGACTTGTTTTGTTTCGTTCAGTTTTGAGAGAACTATCTCTCAAGTTTAAATGTATGTTCTTTGAAAACTAGATAACAGTGTAGCTCATATTTTTTTAATTTTAGTTTGGTTAAGTTAGAAAGGGCGCACGGTGGATGCCTTGACACTAGGAGTCGATGAAGGACGGGACTAACGCCGATATGCTTCGGGGAGCTGTAAGTAAGCTTTGATCCGAAGATTTCCGAATGGGGAAACCCACTATACGTAATGGTATGGTATCCTTACCTGAATACATAGGGTATGGAAGACAGACCCAGGGAACTGAAACATCTAAGTACCTGGAGGAAGAGAAAGCAAATGCGATTTCCTGAGTAGCGGCGAGCGAAACGGAATCTAGCCCAAACCAAGAGGCTTGCCTCTTGGGGTTGTAGGACATTCTATACGGAGTTACAAAGGAACGAGGTAGACGAAGCGACCTGGAAAGGTCCGTCACAGAGGGTAATAACCCCGTAGTCGAAACTTCGTTCTCTCTTGAATGTATCCTGAGTACGGCGGAACACGTGAAATTCCGTCGGAATCTGGGAGGACCATCTCCCAAGGCTAAATACTCCCTAGTGATCGATAGTGAACCAGTACCGTGAGGGAAAGGTGAAAAGCACCCCGGAAGGGGAGTGAAAGAGATCCTGAAACCGTGTGCCTACAAATAGTCAGAGCCCGTTAATGGGTGATGGCGTGCCTTTTGTAGAATGAACCGGCGAGTTACGATCCCGTGCGAGGTTAAGCTGAAGAGGCGGAGCCGCAGCGAAAGCGAGTCTGAATAGGGCGTTTAGTACGTGGTCGTAGACCCGAAACCAGGTGATCTACCCATGTCCAGGGTGAAGTTCAGGTAACACTGAATGGAGGCCCGAACCCACGCACGTTGAAAAGTGCGGGGATGAGGTGTGGGTAGCGGAGAAATTCCAATCGAACCTGGAGATAGCTGGTTCTCCCCGAAATAGCTTTAGGGCTAGCCTTAAGTGTAAGAGTCTTGGAGGTAGAGCACTGATTGAACTAGGGGTCCTCATCGGATTACCGAATTCAGTCAAACTCCGAATGCCAATGACTTATCCTTAGGAGTCAGACTGCGAGTGATAAGATCCGTAGTCAAGAGGGAAACAGCCCAGATCGCCAGCTAAGGTCCCAAAGTGTGTATTAAGTGGAAAAGGATGTGGAGTTGCTTAGACAACTAGGATGTTGGCTCAGAAGCAGCCACCATTTAAAGAGTGCGTAATAGCTCACTAGTCGAGTGACTCTGCGCCGAAAATGTACCGGGGCTAAATACACCACCGAAGCTGCGAATTGATACCAATGGTATCAGTGGTAGGGGAGCGTTCTAAGTGCAGTGAAGTCAGACCGGAAGGACTGGTGGAGCGCTTAGAAGTGAGAATGCCGGTATGAGTAGCGAAAGACGGGTGAGAATCCCGTCCACCGAATGCCTAAGGTTTCCTGAGGAAGGCTCGTCCGCTCAGGGTTAGTCAGGACCTAAGCCGAGGCCGACAGGCGTAGGCGATGGACAACAGGTTGATATTCCTGTACCACCTCTTTATCGTTTGAGCAATGGAGGGACGCAGAAGGATAGAAGAAGCGTGCGATTGGTTGTGCACGTCCAAGCAGTTAGGCTGATAAGTAGGCAAATCCGCTTATCGTGAAGGCTGAGCTGTGATGGGGAAGCTCCTTATGGAGCGAAGTCTTTGATTCCCCGCTGCCAAGAAAAGCTTCTAGCGAGATAAAAGGTGCCTGTACCGCAAACCGACACAGGTAGGCGAGGAGAGAATCCTAAGGTGTGCGAGAGAACTCTGGTTAAGGAACTCGGCAAAATGACCCCGTAACTTCGGGAGAAGGGGTGCTTTCTTAACGGAAAGCCGCAGTGAATAGGCCCAAGCGACTGTTTAGCAAAAACACAGGTCTCTGCGAAGCCGTAAGGCGAAGTATAGGGGCTGACACCTGCCCGGTGCTGGAAGGTTAAGGAGAGGGGTTAGCGTAAGCGAAGCTCTGAACTGAAGCCCCAGTAAACGGCGGCCGTAACTATAACGGTCCTAAGGTAGCGAAATTCCTTGTCGGGTAAGTTCCGACCCGCACGAAAGGTGTAACGATTTGGGCACTGTCTCAACCAGAGACTCGGTGAAATTATAGTACCTGTGAAGATGCAGGTTACCCGCGACAGGACGGAAAGACCCCGTGGAGCTTTACTGTAGCCTGATATTGAATTTTGGTACAGTTTGTACAGGATAGGCGGGAGCCATTGAAACCGGAGCGCTAGCTTCGGTGGAGGCGCTGGTGGGATACCGCCCTGACTGTATTGAAATTCTAACCTACGGGTCTTATCGACCCGGGAGACAGTGTCAGGTGGGCAGTTTGACTGGGGCGGTCGCCTCCTAAAGTGTAACGGAGGCGCCCAAAGGTTCCCTCAGAATGGTTGGAAATCATTCGTAGAGTGCAAAGGCATAAGGGAGCTTGACTGCGAGACCTACAAGTCGAGCAGGGACGAAAGTCGGGCTTAGTGATCCGGTGGTTCCGCATGGAAGGGCCATCGCTCAACGGATAAAAGCTACCCCGGGGATAACAGGCTTATCTCCCCCAAGAGTCCACATCGACGGGGAGGTTTGGCACCTCGATGTCGGCTCATCGCATCCTGGGGCTGTAGTCGGTCCCAAGGGTTGGGCTGTTCGCCCATTAAAGCGGTACGCGAGCTGGGTTCAGAACGTCGTGAGACAGTTCGGTCCCTATCCGTCGTGGGCGCAGGAAATTTGAGAGGAGCTGTCCTTAGTACGAGAGGACCGGGATGGACGCACCGCTGGTGTACCAGTTGTTCTGCCAAGGGCATAGCTGGGTAGCTATGTGCGGAAGGGATAAGTGCTGAAAGCATCTAAGCATGAAGCCCCCCTCAAGATGAGATTTCCCATAGCGTAAGCTAGTAAGATCCCTGAAAGATGATCAGGTTGATAGGTTCGAGGTGGAAGCATGGTGACATGTGGAGCTGACGAATACTAATAGATCGAGGACTTAACCATATAATATGAAGCAATGTTATCTAGTTTTGAGAGAATATAAAAAACTTATTGACTTTCTAAGTGAATCAAGTTATAATAATGTTTGTCTCAAATCGAATATAGTCTGGTAATGATGGCAGAGAGGTCACACCCGTTTCCATACCGAACACGGAAGTTAAGCTCTCTAGCGCCAATGGTAGTTGGGACCTTGTCCCTG
>NZ_JAEKEN010000004.1:0-66758 GCF_016651125.1 Bacillus sp. TH17 | reverse complement strand
GTAAGCCCATGCAGCAGCTCTAACTGATAATTGTGCTACGATATTCATGAAAATAGCCATAATATACCTCCTTATGAATTTTTTGTAATGCTTTCGCGATTATAAATATATCTAAATTTCCAGATCATGTCAACTTAATTTTTAGAAAAATTTATATATTTAGATTGTTTTCGGTATTTATTCCAAAAAAATCTATACATGGATATATTTTTAAGTATAATAATTACTGTGGGCTTTAACGAAAATTTAGAATAGATAGATTATTAATACGACTAATTATCAAAAAGGAGATTGAGATTAAAATGATAAAAGAACCACAACAAAAAATCTCGCCAAATGCAGTGAAAGTATGGCGGGTAAGTGATGTAATTACTTATACTACTGCACTTTGTATATTAGGAATTCTTTTATTTTTACAGAATTATTATGACTGGAAAAGCTGGGTAAGCATTATTTGTTATATCATTATTGCTTTACTCATTATTTCTTCCATATTCGAACTATCCATAATACCTATTTATCGACAACGAACATGGCGTTATGAAATTGATGAAAATTATATTCAACTAAAACATGGAGGAGTATTAATGAGAAAGCATCTAATAATACCGATGGCCAAAGTGCAATATGTAAATACAAACCAAGGACCAATACTACGAAAGTATGGCTTGTCTACATTAACAATAGGTACAATGGCTTCAGAGCATGAGATACCTGCTATTTCTGAAAAGAAAGCAACAGAATTAAGAGCAAACATTGCATATTTAGCTGGAATTAGTGAAATCAATGAATAAAATAGGAGGGCTATAATACAATGAAACAAGAACTAGCATATGAACAAATAGCTCAGCGAATGCATCCGTTATGGATGCTCTTTTCCATAGTTAAATCTATAAAAGAACTTATTCTGTGGATCGTTTTTTTTGCTATTTTTATAAGTTCAAATTCTAACCCTATTTTTATGATTGGTGGTATAGCTGCAGGAGTTGTTTATCTAATTTATAATTTCGTTTCAATATTTCTTGATTGGAAACATTTTAAGTATGTATTTACGGATAAAGAAATGTACATTTATGAGGGGCGTTTCATTAAGGAAAATCGTTTTATTCCATTAGAACGTATCCAAGGTATTAGTCAAAATACGCATTTTTTTCATCGTTTATTTGGACTAACATCACTTTTATTAGAAACTGGTTCCAATGAAAAGAAATCTTCCATTAAGCTTGAAATGATAACTTATGAAGAAGCTGCACGGATACAAAAGCATTTAGGACATATTAATTTTATTCCAAAGAAAGAGAATAAAACAGATATACAGAAAGTAGAGTTAATAGAACCTCAATATATTTCAAGAGATAAACATTATGAAATGGCACCTAAAGAAATATTGGTTAAATCACTTATGTCACTCAAATTACTTTTATTGATTCCATTAATTCAAGAGGTTTACTCTAATATAAATGATTTTATTTCTATAGATGGCTATGTAAATGAAATTACCTCTTTTTTTCAAAAATCATGGTTCCTAATGAGTCTTGGCATTCTTATTCTTTTAATAATGTCATTAGCTTATGGGATGATTAAGACTTATATTCAATATGGTAACTTTCAAGTTACTTCTGATCAACATCGAATTTTTATTAGAACAGGTGTATTTAATAAAACTGAATTTTCCATTCCAAAGGAGAAAATCCAAGCTATTAATATTAATACTAATCTATTAAAAAGATGGTTTGGTTTAGTGCAAGTAAAAATTATAAGTATTACTGATATGGAAGATAAGGAGATGAGAACTGCTAAAGTACTCTTTCCACTTATAGATAAAAATAGAGCTTTATTACTAATTCCTGAGATTTTGCCAGCATTTAAAATCGATACAAAAATGATTGGTGTTCCCAAATATACCATTTTTATAAAAATGGTAAGATCAAGCTATATTTGGATTATAGGTACGATACTTACCTATTATTTTTGGACAGAGTTTTGGTATATCCCAATAATATTATTCGTACTTATTAACACATCGCAAATATTGAATGGTTTTTATAGTGGTTACAAACTTAATGGGGAATTCATTCAATTGCAACGAGGAGGATTTTCAACAAATCTATATATAACAAATCGAAAAAATATAGAAGAGTTAAAAATAGTCGAATCCGGGCTACAACGTCTATTTGGACTTGCGACACTTCAATCTTCAATACGTGCTAAACCAGTTAAGAAAACAAAAGTTTTTGATCTTCCAAAGGATGTAGCTAGAAATTACTACTATTGGTATGGGAGTAGTACAAAATATATAAACAAGAAAGTTAGCACTAAAGAAATGAAATAAAATTCTATATTTAAATAAGTATCTAGTTTTATTTTGAAGTTCTAAATTCATTAGATTTGAAACGCAGATTAACCACAAAAGGAGAAAAATTTCTATGTTAGCAAATGCAGATATAAAAAAGAAGAAAACAAAAAAATGGATTATTATTGGAGTTATTGTGTTAATTGTTATTGTGGCAGCAGTTAATATTTTTATTATGCAAGGTAAGAAGAAGGGCGCATCAACAACGGCTGATGCTGTAAGTTTTGAGAAAGTGACAGAGCGTAAGCTGAATAATACGAAGTTAATTTCTGGTCAGGTGAAGCCTGGGAATATTGAAAGTTTCTATGCGGATCCAACTAAAGGGAAAGTGAAAGATATTGAGGTAAAAGAGGGACAAGAGGTAGAGAAAGGTACGAAGTTATTCTCTTATGATAATGAAGAAATTAACTTGCAAATGAAACAAGCTGAGCTTGATCAGAAGATGGCAGATATGCGTTATGACCAAGGAAAAAAGAAGATTGATTCATTGAGGAAAGAAATTAAGAAGGCGAAAGATAGTGGAGCTGGGAAAGAAGTAACAGATCCGATGGAAGAGCAAGTAAGTGAGTTAGAAATAGCGCAAAAAACAACAGATCTTGAGAAAGAAAAAGGAAAGTTACAAAAAGAAGAGTTAAATAAAAAGCAGAAAGAACTTACGATTTATAGTAATTTTGCTGGTGTTGTTCAAAAGTTAGATAAAGATGCAGCACAAAGTTCATCTCAATCATTAGGCGGTCAAGGAAAGGCGTTTTTACAAGTTGCTTCTAAGGATCCGTTTCAAGTTCAAGGGACGTTAACTGAGCTTCAGAAGTCACAAATTCAAAAAGATCAAACATTCACTGTAACTGCGAAAGCGAATAATAAGCAGAAGTGGACAGGTAAGATTACAGAGGTAAGTGAGTTCCCAACGAGCGCAGAGATGGCCCAAGCTGGTGGTATGGGTGAGGCGACTCAAAATATGTCTCAATATACATATAAAGCAAGTCTTGATAGTCAAGACGGTTTATCTCCAGGTTATCACGTTTCACTACAAGTAAATTTAGAGAATAAGAAGATGATCGCTGTTCCAAGTAAGAGCATTGTTGAAAAAGGTGAAGATGCATTTGTTTATATCGAAGAAAAAGGAAAGATTCATAAAAAAAATGTGAAAAAAGGTGCTACTGATGGAGATTGGACAGAAATTGTAGAGGGCGCAACAGTGGGGCAAAAGGTGGTTAAAAATCCTTCCGACGACGTGTATGACGGAATGGAAGTGAAAGAGAAATGATTGCGTTAAATAATATTGCTAAAACGTATTATCAAGGGAAATTGGCAGTGCCGATTTTGCACGGTATTAGTTTAACAATTCAAAGTGGTGAGTTTGTTTCAATTATGGGGCCGTCTGGTTCTGGTAAGTCAACGCTTATGAATATTATTGGTTGTTTAGATCGTCCGACAGAAGGTGAATATGTGCTGAATGATGTGAATATCTTAACGGCAGACGAGTCAAAACTAGCTTTAATTCGTAATGAATATATCGGTTTTGTATTCCAGCACTTTAATTTATTACCACGTCTTTCCGCAGTGGAAAACGTTGAACTTCCACTCGTATATGGTGGGATAAAGAAAGCAGAGCGTCGCAAACGTGCTTTAGAGGCGTTAGGTAAAGTTGGATTAGCAGATCGCGTGAATCATTTACCGAATGAATTATCAGGTGGACAGAAGCAGCGTGTAGCAATTGCAAGAGCGATTGCTAATAATCCAACGTTCATTATGGCCGATGAACCGACTGGTGCACTTGATACGAGATCTGGTGGACAAGTTATGGATATTTTTACAAAGTTAAATGCAGAAGGTACGACAATTGTTATGGTTACGCACGAGGAAGAGGTAGCTGCTTATTCATCTCGCCGTATTGTATTGCGAGATGGGAAAATTACAGAAGATAGAAGGTGTGCCGTATGAGTTTACTAGATAGTATGAAAATTGCTTTGTCTTCTATTCTTTCCCATAAATTACGCTCAGCTTTAACAATGCTTGGGATTATTATCGGTGTATCTTCTATTATTACTGTGGTTGCAATTGGACAGGGCGGGGAGGCTACATTAAAGTCATTATTTGCTGGTAAGGGGAATAATGTTGTTCCTATCCGTTACACTCCAGATATTAATAATTCATTTGAAACAGAACAACCTAAGTTAACCGAGGAAGACATTTATGAAGTGAAAAATATCCCAGAAGTGGCACATGTTCTTACAACAAATTCTAGTATGGAAACTCTGGATATCGAAGATAAAAAAGAGATGGTAACTATTACAGGATTAGATAATCAATACTTTAATGTTAATCAAGTGAAAGTATTAAAAGGTCGGTCATTACAGGAGTCTGATATTACCGAAGGAAATAATGTGGTCATGATTAGTACAGGAATGAAAAATAAAGTATTCAAAAAGCAAAATCCTATTGGTAAAATAATTGAAATTAAGGGTCAACCAATGCAAATCATTGGTACGTATAAATCAGATAATGATTTTATGGGAATGGAAGCTTCAGAAGCTCTAATTCCGATTACACTATGGCCAACCTTATATGGAAAAGATGAAATTCAAGAAATTTCCGTACAAGCAAAAAATGTTGATGATTTAGAAATAGCAGGAAAAAAAGCGTCTAAGGTATTAAATGACCGCAAGCCAAGCGAGTTTACAGGAAAATATGAGGTAACAAATTTAAAAGAACTTCAAGATGGTATTTCTCAAATGACAAATATTATGACTATGATTATTGGTGGTATTGCTGGTATTTCCTTAGTGGTTGGTGGAATTGGTGTTATGAATATTATGCTTGTATCAGTAACAGAGCGCACCCGTGAAATAGGAGTACGTAAAGCACTGGGGGCAACGCGCAGTAAAATATTGCTACAATTCTTAATTGAATCGGTTATGGTAACTCTTATTGGTGGACTAATTGGTATCGCTCTTGGCTACTTGGGAGCTTATGTTGTGTCTATTTATGCGAAATGGCCACCACTTGTTTCATGGGAAGTTGTTGTAGGTGGAGTGTTGTTCTCTATGACACTTGGTATTATTTTTGGGTTAATTCCTGCAAATAAAGCTGCGAAATTGGACCCAATTGAAGCACTTCGCTACGAATAGGTTACATGTATGATAAGATGACATAAACTTTCTAACAGAGCGTAGTATATAAATACATGGAGGTTATAAAAATGGAATTAAATATTAAAGATCAAGAGGTCAATGTTGAAAAACCATCGTTATTCGGAATAATTACATCTCCAAGTTTGCAATTTGAAAGAATAAAAAATAGTAACGCCATTTGGAAAAGCCTTTGGCTATTGGCAGCTTTAACCGGTATTGTATATCTAATTAATACATATGCCTATATTCTGTCTCCAGAAGGTAAAAAAGCAAATGCAGAGTCAGTTTTAGATATCCCATTATATTGGCAATTAGGGAGTGGATTTGTTACAGGAGCTATTGGTTTTATAATAGGGGCTTTTATTACTGCAGCTATTTATAAAGTGTTTATGATGTTTATGAACAACGATACACCTTTTAAAAAATTATTAGCAATTTCAGTGTATGGAAGTGTTATTACCACACTTGGTTTATTTATAAATGGTCTTTTGGCTATTATTATTGGAGAAACAGGAGAAGAAATGTATACTGGTCTAGGTCCTTTATTGACTTCGTTTAATGACGTTTTACATGGTGCTATGAAGTCATTTGAAATCTTTACAATATGGTCTTTAGTTATATCTGCATTAGGATTACATATTACAGCCGGATTAAGCAAAAAACAGGCAACGGTAGTTGCAATCATCTTCTTTATTTTCTCAGTAGCTTTTGGAGCACTTGGTGGTATGATGCCAAAATTTTAAGTTGAATTGCTATTAAAATAGCATGGACAAGCATAAAGTAATATTATATATATTGTTTAAAAAACATCTCTATTTAATTCACCGGTTAAAAGTGAATTAAATAGAGAGTTTTTTCATTTTATTGTTTCAAAAGAAATGAAGTGAATGATGCTCTCAGTATACATCTTTGTATTACAGCCTTTTGTAAATATACGTTTTCATATATTATTTATTTAATGATTTAAAATTATCAACATATAATGCAGACTGGAGACTTAGAAGAATCGTCTCTTCATTAAAATTTAAGTTTTTCATGTTATTTATAAAATTATCAATTAACTCTGTTATCATTTGGTTAAGAAGTTCTTTGATCCTTTCTTCCTCAGTGGTTACATATCTCCCCATTCCTCTACGCGTTATAATAATCTCTTCTTTCTCTAGCTCTTGAAATGCACGTTGGACCGTATTTTGATTGACTTGTAATGTAGTAGTTAATTCGCGTACAGTAGGAATTTTGCTTCCCATTGACCAGTGGCTGGATGCGATTTCTATTTTTATATATTCAATTAGCTGTATGTAAAGTGGTATATTAGGTGAAAAATCGCTTCTCATTTTCTTACCCCCAGAATTAATTTGTTAATTATATAATATAATAGTTTTAAGAAAAAAAGATAATTTTTACTAATAACAATAAATTTATTGTATTTTTATGATTTTATTTGGTTATTTCCAGTAAGAATTAAGGATTTGTTACACCAGCTGTGGCTTCTACTATAGGAGCTAGTCTTCTACTAACCGCTTGTAGTAGTGGGGGAAAAGAGACTGGAAATACAGCAAAGGAAACTGACTGAATCATAAAATCTACAAAGATCTACACATAAAACAATTCGATTTGACAATATTGAATAGTTATTCCCCCTTAAATAACAGGACATAAGTTCTTTTATGGAGAGATTTTTGTGAAAAAAATAAAAATAGCCCCACATATGTAAGTGAAGCTACATCCAAAAATCATTATAATCAACACTTTTTCCTGTTAATTTTTTTAACGCTCTTATAATCTTATTCCCATTCTTCAATGAAGGTTGGAATGCATCTCCCTGGCATATCCTACTGATGGTCCCTCTGTTCACTCCGCTTTCTTTTACTATATCTTGTTGCGAAATCCCGTTTTTATCAAGAAATTTGCCGAAACGTGAACGTGGTTTACCTAGTCCAAACATCATTTCCTCTCCCTTACTTTCTTAATTGGTAACAAGTCTGTACAAAAATTAAACTTTTTAAACTTCACGAAAGTTTGAATATTGTCCAAGCTATCCGCAATATGCTTTATCAAGGTCGCTACCAAAGTAGCCATCAAACTTATTATCAAAGCAGCTATCAAAGTAACACTATCAAGGTTTTGAGACGATAAACCTATATGTAATCAGTATTTCAAATTCTGTTTATAAAGGGGGGGTTATATGTTAACTACGTTTATTTCATTAGGAGCTTTAGGAGTAACAACAATTGGAGGGGTGATGTTAGAAAAGCATCTTGTAAAGAATGATCACGTTGCGGCAGCCAAATTTGTAAGCGATGGAATGTATCACGGAATGAGGATAGGAGGAGTTTGTTTCATCGGCTATGTATTTATTAAAATCTTAATCATGTTCTAGGAGGTGTCACATGGGAATCATCAAAGAATGGATTCATAAACAAAGTTTGAAGAATCGACTTATAGAAGTATTTGGAAAGGCAGGTTTATATGTGGACCATCAAACGAGAGGTGGTAAAGTACCCATTTATCCGAAGATACATGATATTTCCTCAACACAAGAAAGTGTTCGATATATATTTACCATTCCAAATGGTTTGGATCCGAAAACAATTGAAAAGAAATGGTTTTGCTTTCAACAAATATTAGGCCGCAATGTAGCGATTGAGGGTGACATTAAAAAGTTTGTACTTAATGTGTTTCATTCTGATGCAGGACTACAACCATACAATTACAGTTATAAGAAATGGCAGCCACTATTGAAAAAGTATCGTCTTCCTGTTGTGGTAGGTCGTGACCAATTTGGCAACATGATTGTGTATGACATGGTTGAAGCAAATACACCGCATTTACTCATTGCAGGAGAAACCGGAAGCGGTAAAAGTAGTATGGTTCGTGTTGTTCTGTCCACACTCATTCAATACATGTCTCCTGATAAATTACATTTGTATTTGGGCGACTTAAAGAACTCTGAATTTCATTTCTTAAGAAGAGTAAAACATGTAAAAGAGGTTTGCATGGAAGAAATCGAAATGAAGATCATGCTGCAGAAAGTGTGGAAGGAAATACGCGAACGTAGAAAACTAATGGAAGAGTATGAAGTGGACCATATTGATGAATACAACAAAATGAATCCTGACAGTCAGAAACCATACATCTTACTTGCT
Organism: Bacillus sp. TH17; assembly: GCF_016651125.1. Classification (NCBI taxonomy): domain Bacteria; kingdom Bacillati; phylum Bacillota; class Bacilli; order Caryophanales; family Bacillaceae; genus Bacillus; species Bacillus sp. TH17. The sequence continues at coordinate 58,125 of NZ_JAEKEN010000004.1, read as the reverse complement.
ATAGATGAAGTAGCAATGTTTCAAGGCGAAAAAGAATGTATGTCTACAATCGAAAAAATATCAGCAGTCGGCCGGGCTCTCGGAGTCTTTCTGATGCTCAGTATGCAACGTCCTGATGCAAAAGTATTAGATGGTAAGTTGAAGTTGAATATGACAGTAAGAATGGGCTTTAAATGTGATAGTACGATTAATAGTAATATCATGGGTACACCTGGATCAGAACATTTAGAGCAATCGGGCCAAATGATATTAAAACTAAACGGATTAAAGAAAGTGCAAGCTCCATATTTAGAAATAAGTAAGGCAAAGCAAATTGTTGAACCTTACCGCGTTCCAAAAGAGGATATGACGCTCCAGAATCCTCCACAAGAAGAGAATCAATTATTTGGGGTGTTAGATTATGATGAGTAGAGACAAAATCATTTTGAAGGATTTGAAACGTTTTAGATGTATGTCTAGGGATGATATTATTGATTTGCATTTTCAAGGATTAAAAAACGCGGTTACTTGCTGTAATACAGTTATGAAACGGTTAAGAAGAGATGGCCATGTTGATGCCAATATCTCGCAGCAGCCATTTATATATTTCCCTCAACCTAGCACACTTCGAAAAACTAGCCAAAAGATTCCCCACTTCCTCGGCATTGTAGACGTATATAAACAGCTTATCCATTATGAAAAACCGAAACTATTCAAAGTTGAACCGAAATACGGAAAGGATTATATGGAGCCTGATGCATTTACAATTTGGCGTAGATCTCCATTCTTTATTGAAGTCCAAAAGTCAGTTTACAGTAAAAAAGTTATGCAAGATAAAATAAACAGGTATGAATTATACTTTCATAGTCAGGAATGGCATAACGAATCGTGGCAGCCCAAAGGATCTAAATACTTCCCGTCAATATTAATTATTACTGATAAGCAGTATGATATTAATTCTTCTAATTTACGTATCTTCCAAGCTTCTTCAATTAGCAATTTTATGGATAGTCTTGCAACGAAAATATAGTAACTCTTCCTAACTAAACAGCACACCCAGTTGTACGGTCGAAGATGGGAAGAGTTACAAGGGTAACAGACAATATCTATGTTATGCCTAAGAATCGTAATATAGAATACTAAGCCCTATCAGGGGCTTTTTTATTTGCAGGAATTTCTTGACCATCATGGAATACTGTCACTAGGAGGTGTTGTGACGTTATGACGGACGAAATTGTTTATTCCGCTAGTGAAGTATACAAGCGACTAGGAATAAGTGATAGCACCCTTAGAAAATACATGGAAGTATTGCAACGAGAGAATTTCGTTGTAAAGAAAGATAATCGTGGCAGGCGTCAATACACAGACAGCGACATTATGGTTATTGAGAGATTAATTGAGATTAGTAAGCATGACGGTATGACGTTAGAGAAAGCAGCGAAGATGATTGCGCAGCAAATAGAAAAAGTTAATCCGGATTTGATTAAAGAAGAGTCTGAGGAAACGGACTTAGTGCCATTCCACATTAAACAGCAATTACAGCAGCAATACAGCGTTATGGCGCAAGAAATGAATCAGAGTATATTAGCGATGGAAGAACGATTAAAGGAACAGACGAAGCAAAGCAATGAGGAAATTAAAGCGAGTATAGAGCAACATAATGAACGAGTTGAAAAGCGATTGGAAGCGCGGGACGAGACGTTGATGAAAACATTACGTGAGATGCAGGAAACGAAGAGATTGATGCAGGAATACCGTGAAGAAGTTGCTGCTGTAAAAGAGAAGAAAAAGCCGTGGTGGAAGTTTTGGTGAGTGCAAGAAAGGAAAGCAGGAGTAGTAGTTTTTCCTGCTTAAATCAAAAAGATACATTTATCTAAAGATACAAAGATAAAAGGATAAAAAGATACATGTATCTTTAGATACAAGGGTACATAATAAAAAGTACCCCTGATATAGGGATACTTCTACGTTTTTATAATTACGTTAGCAATTCGAATTTTCTTTTTTGATCCGAAGTTAATTCATTCTCTACATAACTTTTTATAAGTAAATCAATTATTTCGTGAGCATATTTGGTATTAGTGAGTTTAATTAGAGCTTCAAGTTCTTCTTTAGATTGATTAGAAATTTTAATGCTGCCTTGTTGGTTTTTAAAATTCTTTTTTTCTGGCGTTTGCAATTTCTTTTCTGTATTCGAATCCAAGTTGGCAGTAATAGGTGTAACGGTTACTACAAATGAATTATCCTTATTCTCCACAAGTACCACCCCCTGTTTAAAACTTTTCCCCTTATTTATTCTCTAACACCTCGTAAAGACGCTTGTACATATCTTTATATGCTTTAGAATGTCGATTTACCAGCTGAGTATCTACATAACTTTCAACAAGTATATCAATGATGTTGTTAATTGATGTTTTATCCATACACTCTTGTTCCTGAATAAATGGTTTAAGAGTATTTAGCTTTAGCAAAACGGCTGGTGAAATTTTAGCAGTTTTAGAGGGAACTAAACGTTGATCTGGTTTCTCTGGTGGCTGTATTTCCTTTTCTGTGCTAGTTTGATCGTTTTGAATAGTTAAATCTGAACTTTCCACAATAGGTGTTACAGTTACTACAAAAGATTTACTTTTATTTTCCAAAGGGTACCACTCCTATTTAGTAATCACGTAAAGCTATTTATTGTTAGATGTTATGTTTTTCAAAATACGTTGCTCGCGCTCTGTTAAATTATTAGTGATGTAAAACTCTAAAATTTCATCAATAAATTCGTAATTTTTCATACTTTTCATTGTACAAATTGTTTTGATTTTACTAAATGATTCAGGTGAAACTTTTATGTTTTTACGCTCGTGAGCTTTCATTGATTCCTTTTTGGGGCTGCTATCAGTTTGAAAATTTCTTTCTGTATTAGCTGATTGCGTTATCTTCGGTTCTTGCGGTGTTTCCCTTTTGATTAAAGCCACTTATGTCAATCCCCTTTCCTAATTTCGTCAGTTTGTTGTCCACTAAATACTTTTGAGTATATCTATATCCAGCTTCTATATCTCCCTCAGTTTCGAAAAGGCGAATTCTTTCTTCTAACTCACAGAAAATGTCACAGAATAAAGCTAGCATTCTCTTATCATGATGATCTTCAAATTGTAGTCCGATTCGTGGATACCATTCTAATCGGGCATGGTTATTTATAATCGTATTAAATACATTTTCTTCACCGAAAGTAGCGATGGTACTCTTTACGATTTCTTTATGCAATGCACGTTTTTGTTGAAGCAATACAGGAAGTACCCCAGCAACTTGCATTTTTACAAGAGAGCCGAAATCATCAACTAATGTTTGAATATATTCAAAAATTAAACGTTGGCTTCCTTCGTATGAAAATTGTTGTGTTTCTTGAACAACTATAATGTAGTCGCTTGCTACCATAGCATTATCCACTTTTAAATCTGTTGAAGGTGGAATGTCAATGAATATGTAGTCATAGTTATATTTGATTTTTTCTAGTAATCTAGAAAGATAAAAAGTTCTGTCTTCAATCGTATTAAATGTTTCAATTAAGAAATCAGTGTATTTCCTCATATCATATCCACATGGGATCATATCTAGATTTTCATGCAGATTCACAATACCTTCTGATAAGTCTCCATCTTCAAGACACTTCATTAATGTTTTTTGCATTTCGGTAATATTAAATGATTTCGCTAAGAATGTAGTACCGTTCCCTTGAAGGTCAGTATCAATAAATAAAACTTTCTTATTAAAGATTAAAGAAGCCACAAGAGATTCCATACACGAATCAGTTGTTTTTCCAACTCCACCTTTTTGTTGGGCGTTGATTATTACGTATCCTTTTCTCACAGGAATCGCTCCTTTTAAAAATGTAATATAATTGTAACAAAGGATAAATGTATCTTTTTATCTTTTCACTCTCGAATTGATAATAACATGAGCTTGTACAAAAAGTAAAAGGATAAATGTATCTTTTTTTGTGTTTAATAGTTAACCAGTGTTTTTCGCGTACGAACTAATTTACGAGAAACGCATAAAACCAGTGGTTGCGCGTGTATCTTTTTATCTTTGTATCTTTTTATCTTTGTATCTAAAGATACTCAACGTTCGTGGAATTATCTTTGTATCTAAAGATAAATGTATCTTTTTATCTTTGTATCTTTTTATCCTCTTTCTTAGTTTAGTAATGCGATTAAATGAGATTTTAGGAGTATTTACAAACAAAAAAGCTTGTTGTAACGTAGTACACAACAAGCACCATTCTACAAAACAAAACATAATTTGATACTTTACATAAACGAAGATCGATAGAACAATTGAATATGAACACAAAACAAAAAAAGCCACTCCCATATGCTATTGGCTACCAACCGATAACGGGAATGACTCTCCTAGCTAGTGTACCACCACTTGGCTAGAATGAACTGTATTAACCCACAGTGTTTACGTTTAAGTAGTGTACCATCACTAACCTTAAACAACTATGCCTTTTCACGAGGCTTCTTTGATATACCCATTTTATCTATTGTTTGGATAAATATCAACTAGTAAATACTAGTTTTGATTATTTTATATTCCAAAAGATATATAACGGGCATCTCTAATCCTAGAAGTCTTGTGAATGTACAGGTCATTTAGGAATTGGAGATGCCTTTTTTGTTTTTTGTTCGCGTGGAATTGCCTGATACCACGTTAATAAAAACTGATAAGCCGTGATTCCGTGCTTCTATATAGAGGGAACGTGTTACGGCGTGGCTAGCTGTTAGTCGTGCAGGGGGTACAAAGTATACGCCTACAAGAACAGCACCCCTCATTGGAATCCTGTTCTTCTGGTGAGGGTGGGCGAGAACTTGCCCAGGGACGATTCTCTAAAAGGTTCGGGAGGTTATCGTTAGCATTACGGTGCTAGGGAGTACATTCAGTTTGTCGTGTAGGGACGATATTACAAGGACAAGCCATAGAAAAAGGGTGTATGCGGTGAAGATCGCTGAGTGAACAGGGTCTATACATACGGAACACTGACTAAGCAAGGCATGGCATGAACCGAGGACGCTTATCCATTCTATTCTGATCGATTACTTTTTTTGTAGTCTGTCAGCATAGGGGATAAATCCGCCAACCAGCCGTTTTCCTAACTTCGCTTCTGCATGATAAAAACCCTCAAGACCTTCTGTCAAGCTTAATTTCGAAGAAATGATGAAAAATATGAGATTGTTTAATAGCTAGGGGAACTACTTGCTAAGATAGAGGAATAAATAAGGGAATTATTACTTACTTGGTTAGAGGATAAGGGGACAGATTATTAGAATATGCCTTATTGCGGAATTTGGTTTTATCATTCAGATATAGTACGTGAAATTATTATTGTAGGGGTATAAGGGGTCGTCATATCAAAAAAAGAAAATTGTACGTTTAGGAGCAATTTGGACATAAATTAATCTAGTGGATATTCCAAAAAAAAAACATTTATTAAGTTGGGAGCATGAAAAAATATTAAGTGGCTAGGGTGATAATATGCATATTTGGACACTGACGAATTGGCAGATACATTATAATCTTGAAGAGAAGAGTTACCGTACTGGATTACGATTAAAATTTGATAAAGATGTTGATCCTGAGGTAAGAAGAGCAATTAAAGAATTTTGTAAATGGTTGCGACAAGAATATTTTTTCCCAATTAGAGTGCCGATATATGTGAAATCTGCATGTAAAATTAAAGCGATAGATGGAAAGTTAGTTTATGGAACTTTCTTCGAGCCATTTAATCGAAATGATGAACCGTATATTCGCATTTCAACAGGAGATTATTATGATACATTAGAGAAAAATGGAAAAGATAATGCATTAGGATCCTATCTGGTTACTATTGCCCATGAGTTGACCCATTATTTCCAATGGATTAATGATATAAATTTAACTAAAATTGGATATGAAAGGCAAGCTACTACCTATTCAGGATATATTATTGATGAATATAAAGAAACAAGAGAGCAACCTTAATAATCTCCTTAATTAATAAATTCGTTTTGATGCAAAAACTTAGGATAAAAACATAGATTTAATGTATTACACAAAAGGTTAAAAACCAGTAAAAATCTATCCAAATTGTGTTTATAATAAAACTGATGAATCGGATAATAAGTAGTATATGGGGTAGCACCACATCGCTATCAAGCTAATAAAAAGAAATGCCCCCTAGAATGAAAAAATGCGCTATTCTTTCTGTAGAATCATAGGAAAGGATGGCGTTTTTTATGTCTGTTTCTGTGTATGACGAATTACAACTATTTGCTCAAGAGATTCAAAGTTTTTTATCTCCAAATACCTTACGGAATCTTGCTAGAGATGTTGGCTTTGTACAACGAACCAGTAAGTACCAAGCAAAAGATTTAGTAGCTTTATGTGTATGGTTGAGCCAAAATATAGCTATGACTTCTTTAACTCAGTTATCTAGCTGTTTAGAAGCATCAACAGAAGTACTCATCAGTCCTGAGGGACTGAATCAACGGTTTAATAAGGCGGCCGTCCAACTTTTACAACACCTACTAGCCGAACTACTAAGCAAAAAATTGGCCGCATCTATGCCGATTTCTTCTCCATACACTTCTGTTTTCAAGCGTATTCGTATTTTAGATTCAACTGCATTTCAACTCCCGGATGTATTTTCATCGGTTTATCCAGGTGCAGGAGGATGCAGCCATACGGCTGGGATAAAAATTCAACTTGAGTATGATTTGTTAAGTGGACAGTTCTTACATATTCATACAGGTCCAGGTAAACAACATGATCGCACTTACGGCTCTCTGTGTGCCCCAACTGTGACAGCGAATGATTTATGTATCCGAGATTTAGGTTATTTTCATTTAAAAGACCTTCAATATATACAAGATAAAGAGGCCTACTATATCTCTCGTATCAAGTCGAATACACGTATTTATCAAAAAAATCCTAACCCTGATTATTTTCAAGACGGAAGAATTAAGAAAGGTACAGAGTATATACAGATAGATATGGAGACGTTAATGAGCTCCCTTCAACCAGGACAAACATGTGAAATAGCTGATGCTTATGTAGGAATGATTGATAAAGTGCCAGCTCGTGTAATTGTTCACCGATTAACAAAACAACAGCAACAAAAACGATTACAAGATCAAGCTGTAAGAGAAAAAAAGAAAGGAATGAAGTATTCTCCTCGTAGTAAACGGCTCAGTGGTATCAATGTATATATGACAAACACCCCTACAGATATTGTCCCGATGGGACAGGTACATGACTGGTATTCTTTGCGTTGGCAAATCGAAATTTTATTTAAAACGTGGAAGTTATTCTTTCAAATCCATCATTGTAAAAAGATAAAACCAGAACGATTGGAGTGCCATTTATATGGTCAATTGATTGCCATTCTACTCTGTTCTTCTATCATGTTTCAAATGCGCCAATTGCTCCTCATGAAGAAAAAACAAGAGCTTAGTGAGTATAAAGCCATATATATGATTAAAGACTATTTTCTTCTTCTATTCCAAACTATACAAAAAAACACCCAAGAGCTATCAAAGGTGTTACTTCGCCTGTTCAATCTCCTACAGCAAAATGGGCGGAAATCTCATCGATATGATAAAAAAACGATCTTTGATATATTAGGTGTCGTTTACAATTGTACCATGTCTGATAACCAAGCCGCTTAATTCAAAAAAGTGAAACCCGTTAGGGTTTATTTCGTATGCAAATCTTTCAAACACTTACACTTGCTCTTTAGAAAAAAGAAACAATCTCGCCTAAAATTGACTTTGCATAAGCTTAGCTTGATAGCGATGGGGTAGCACCAACATTTCGCGAATTTCATACGCTAAGGAATTATTCGGTTTCTTTTTTAATATATCGATTAATAAAACAAATTATATAAATAATTTGTTATACTTCCATGTACCCTAGTTGATATAATTTATAAGGTAATTATTGGTTAATTAATAACGCACATATATTAGGGAGGCACATAAGCCATGTTAGATGTAATTACGGCATTTTTCTTACTAATTTTCCATTCTATTGTTTATCTCTTTTCAAGTGGAGAAACTAAGCAAATAGCAAAAAATCATATAAAAGAAATTGTTAATAGTCCGGATGGAGTAATAATATTAATCGTTGCTGCGGCACTTTTAATCGGGGGGATATATTTATTATCAGTATGATTTCAGATATCTTAGCTTAAAACATATAAGGAAATTAATGGTTCACATATATTAGGGAGGTACATAAGTCATGATAGAGGTAATCGCGTCACTATTTTTAGTAGTCGTATATTTTATTAGTTATCTCTTTTCAACAGGAGAAGACAAGAAAAAAGCAAAAGCAGAATTAAAAGAAATTGTTAATGGTACTCATGGAAAAATATTGGTAGGATTTTTTGGAGGTGCGGCAGTGACAGGAATATTTGTAGTCATTTGGATTTTATCAGAGTAAACCTTTCAGATATTTTAGCTTATATAACGTATAATGCAGTTATTGGTTAATTAAGAAGAAAAGCATTAGAGAAAACAAGATATTAAATAATATATAAGGATCTCGCCATTTCTGTTGGATGGTGAGTTTTTTTATGTACAAAAGAAAAGACACCTTAAGGTGCCTTACTCCGACTTGAACCACTTTAATTTTATATAAATATACACGTATTACCCCTTTGTTATACGTGTAAACACATCCTATAAAACAGAATCGTTTATATACACCAGATTGTTAGTTCACAAAATATCAAGAGATTTGAGATCAATATGTTAAGTCTTTCAAAAGAATCTGCTTTATAGAATGTATCCACAATTTATATTTTACTACATGTAATATTTATTTGGTGTAATTTTTACAAATATGTATAATTACATAAAGTTTATGAGAAAAAGAGAGTATACTTTGGTATTGTGTAATAAAGATAAGGCCCACCTACGGAAATAGGTGGGCTTTTTAACGCATAAAGAAAAGACACTCATATAAGAGTGTCTTTTCCGATAGTTTTTTTAGCAGAAGCAAGAAGCTCCAACGATGATTAATAAAATAAATAATACAACTAATAAAGCAAAGCCTCCAGCAAAGCCGCCGCCGCCACAACTACCGCAACTACCACCAAATCCCATTTTAATCTCTCCTTTGAGTAGGAGGGGAAAATTAAGGTCACTCATGTATTTTAACGGGTTCACTTTACCTTATGTTTTTACGCCTGAATTGAGCAGGTCCTAAAAAAAAAGACGCCATAAGGCGTCCCCCACAATTGGGTAGATAAGGTTTAGTTTTCCAATTTTAAGAAATTAGGTATCACACCTTGAGAGTATATCATAATATCTATTAAATTTAATATTCTATGCATTATTACATAAAAGAAAAGACACCCTAAGGTGCCTTCCTCCGACTTGAACCACTTTAATTTTAATAATATGTATTGGACGCCAATCCATATATTATTTTACCACGTTAATTAATATTGGTCATTGAGAAAAAATAAAAGCACTCTTTCGAGTGCCTTCAACTATTCTACTTTTAATTTAATTTCTTTACCTGTCATACCGCCACTAGCTTTTAAGAAAAGTCCTGCAGCATCTTTTGGTATATCAAATACAATTTTACCTGTCTGTGTTAGACCAGGATTTAATTGTTTTAAGAAGAAGTCAGTTTTTCCACCGTTAGCTAAGTCAAAAGATGTTTGACCTTGTACTGAAGATGTGAATTCACGACCTTTGTTATCTACCAATTTAAAGCTGTTAGTATCAACAGTGATAGCGTCTTTTTGATTATTAGTAAGTGTAACTTCTAAAATCTTAAAGACACCTTGTGCTTGTTCTTTTGAGTATTCATTACCCACAGAATCTACTGTTTCCATAGATCCTACAGCGATTTTTACATCAGAAGATACACCTTCTTTTGATACCGCTTTAGTGTCTGTTGAAGTTTTTTCAGTTGAATCTCCGCCACCAGCAACCATAGCAATTATTCCGATTACAAATAAAGCTATAATGCCTAGGCATCCAAACTTAAATATTTTTCCCACGTTTGTTCCTCCAATTATGTAAAATGTAAGATTGCCACGTTAATAATAACAAATTAAATATCTTCATATTGTCATATTATGTCGAAAGGAAATAAAAAGATAGTTTAGAAGTTTCAGACTGTATTTCTTTCCTATGACTTATTTTTCTCACGTATCTCTTATTCATAAGAAAAAACACCCTAAGGTGCCTTCCTCCGACTTAAAATTCAAATCTATATTTTATTATAGATAACTACGTTTAAATTCTTCAATGAATTTCATATAATCGTCGACTAGTTTATCACAATGTTTATCTAAGTCTTCAATTTTTCCCCTTTCATGAGTAAATATTTCATCTCCATGTATAATGTCACTATTAAATTCCATTGAAAAGTTGGTGTAGTTCCTTTGTGCATCAGTGTATCCATTTATTAAATGCTCGAAAGTTTTTAAATCATCATCAGAAATTTTAAATCCATGATGTTTTGCTTTATTTAATACGTATTCTGTAGATTCGTCCATATATTCTATTTTAAATTTGATGTTTTTAAATAGTAGATCGACTTGTTGATTGATTATTGTTGAGGTTAATAAGTCAGTTAGTTCTTCTTGTTTATCTTTAAGTTCATCAATTTTTGTTTGTGCCATAGCCGCTGTAGACTGAGATTTTTCAATCAACACTTCAGCTTGTTTAATTTTATCTTCTGCGATTCTATCTTTTTCTTTTCCTTCTTCGATAGTTTTATTAGCTTTTTTATTTAAATATGTTACATAACCGAAGGCAAAAGATGCGATAAGTCCAGCAACTGCAGCTGCTATAGAAACCCATGTAGAAATGTTTGCTATTTGCCCGTTTAAAAAAGCTATTTGGCTATCTTTCGTTGCGATTATTTTATCTTGAACATCTTTTACAGTCTCCAAAGATTCAACCTTCGTGTGCAACTTGCTCAATTGTTCGTTAACTTTTGTGAATTGTTCTTTGATTTGTTCGTTAGATATTGTAAATAAAGTCAGTTTCACTGTTCAATCTCCTTTTGTGTATAAATTCATAAATAAAAGCACTCTTTCGAGTGCCTATTTTAAGCAGATACAGCAGCTTTATCTTTGCGTAAGATTCCCATTAATCCACCGATTAATAATAATACTCCTGGTAATAAGTAAACGATAGAAATACAGATGAATCCGCCAATAGCAGCGACTGTCATCATGATACCGCCAACTTTAGCATTCTTTTTAACTACTACGCAGCCAACAATTCCTAAGATTGATAGACCGACAGCTCCCCATCCTAAACCGATGATGCTGTCTGCGCCTTCCGCTTCAAACGCTGCTCCCATACCGCCGATCATTAAAGCGATAAAAGCACTAATAATACCAAAAATACCACCAATAAGTCCTAATACAAATTCAGTTGTTCTTTTCATTCTAATTTCTCCTTTAAAATTTATTCTACTTTTAATTTAATTTCTTTACCCGTCATACCGCCACGAGCTTTTAATACTAAACCTTGTGCGTCAGCAGGAACGTCAAATATGATTTTACCTGTTTGAGATAAACCAGGGTTAAGTTGTTTTAAGAAGAAATCAGATTTACCACCATTTCCAATATCATAAGCTGTCTGAGCTTGTGTAGAATATGTAAATTCGCGGTCTTGGTTGTCCATTAATTTGAAACTATTCGCATCAACAGTAATAGCATCCTTTTGATTGTTTGTAATAGAAATTTCAACTACCTTAAACACACCTTGAGCTTTTTCTTTTAAATATTCGCCACCAACAGAATCTATTGATTCAACAGAACCTACAGCGATTTTAACTTTAGAAGACTCCCCTTCTTTAGAAAGTTCCTTTTTAGGTTCCTCTTTCTTTTTAGGCTGTTCTTTTTTCACTTCTTCTTTTTTAGGCTCTTCTTTCGCCTCTGTAGAAGCTTGTTGAGTTGTTTCTTTAGCCTTAGGTTTTTCTTCTTTATCTTCTGATGGTATTAAGATCATTGCTAACACAAGGCATACAATAGAACTAATAATTAGCTTGGCCTTAGGTTTTTTTTTGAAAATAGCAATAATAAATAATACAAACAGAACAATTGAAGCTAGAAAAATCAGTACTGCTAGTGTTTCCATATTCGATCCGCCTTTTTTTATAGTTTTTGGTCAATATGTAAGATTTCCGAAATTATCATAACAGAAACAGTTACAACTAGTTTGTCGTATTTTGTCGAATATACAAATAAAAAGATATTTTAATGAGTTGTTTTTTAAAATTCTTCAATAACTACCTTTTCCTTGCCTCCTTTGATCTCTCCAACTAATTTGTCATTTTCAACAAAAATACGATCAAAAACAGGGATTTTAGTCATTTGAATTGCATTTGCAGTATTGTTTTGTTTTATTTTTCTATATTCATCTAAATTGATAATTATGATATCATTCCTTTTTTTGAGAATATACGTTCGATTTAAGGGTAAAAAAATTTGGTTATAGAAACCTTTCCATTTCATAAGGTAGTCCGTAATACTGTAATAACTCGTATTTCGTTTGAATATATTCATCGTGACTACCATCTATAGCTAGTTTAGTAGCAAAGTAATTCGCTTCTGCTTCTATAGTTACCTCGGAGCAAAGCGTTTCCACTGATAGTTTTGGGGTATTTTCATTTTTATGAAAGATAGCATGGCCTAATTCGTGACCACAAGTAAATAATTGTTCTGAATAAGACAAGTTACAGTTAATATGAATGAAGGGGATTCGGCATACTTTGTTGTAATAACCGAATATATTCCCCAACTCTTCTTGAATAATAACAATACCTTTTTCTTTTGCTATCAGAAATGGATCTCTTGTTGCATGATGTTTTATTAGTTCGCCTATTGTTTTGTTTATTTGCTTTTTTCTAATCAAGTAGACCCACTCCGATCATTCTTCTTCGTTACGATATTTTTTAGGTGTGAATTTCTTTTTCGCCATTTCTTTTCCTAGTCTAAGTGAATTTTCCAAAGATATTAGAAGGAGTTGTTTTGTTTCTTCAGACATTGGTTCAGAACCTTTAGAGAATGAAAGTGCATCAGCTTTACTCATGTCCTCTATTATTTCTTCTAATTTCTTTTGTATATCTTTTTCGTCTTTTTCATTAAGTACCCAATATTTCTTTTCAGTTCTTCCTAATAAAAAATCTATAGAAATGTCGAAGTAATCAGCTATTTTTTGGATTTTATCCACGCCTGGTGTTTGATTATCCCATTTTCTAATCTGACCATTAGATAGCTGAATTCTTCTTTCTAATTCAGCGATAGTTATTTTGTGTTCTTTACATAACTTTTTTATTCTATCAACAATAGTCATATCAACCATCCTTGCGCAAATGAACAGGACTCAAAATATCATATTGGATATTTCGATTTGGATAATATCCAATATGATATTATACTGTTTTCATAAGCTACTTATTTAGCTGTTAAAACGCTACTAAATAAAAGCCAAACACCACGTTCCCCAACGTTTAAAGGCTATATATGTAGGTTTATTTAGCTATGAGTAAATAATATCGTATTGGATATTTTCGGTCAATGAAAAGCTTAATAATTAGCTAATTTTCTAAAAAGAGGTGTACATAATGGTAAATGAATTCGGTATGAAAGTGCGAGCAAAGCTATTTGCTAACTCTTTTTGCTTGGAATATCCGGACCGTATTTATCGGATATTCTCCGAAATAAACGGAACGGAAAGAAGATTAAGGGAAAAATCATAAAAATCTTAGATATGAAGGAGGTTTCATAAAATGAATCAATTACAAGTTTTTAACAATGAAGAGTTCGGCCAGGTTCGAACAGTGAAGCAAGGTGAAGAAGTGTTATTTGTTGCAAAAGATGTTTGTGAAGTGTTGGAGATAAAACAATCTTCAGTCGCACTAAAGAAGTTAGATGAAGATGAAAAGGCTGTGATTAATATTCACACCCCTGGCGGAAGTCAAGATACATGGGGGATAAACGAAAGTGGTCTTTACTCACTAATCATGACAAGCCGCAAACCACAAGCAAAAGCATTTAAAAAGTGGGTAACAAGTGAAGTGCTTCCTTCTATTAGAAAACACGGAGCATACATGATAGATCAGGTTCTGGAACAAGCAGTAACCAATCCAGACTTCGCAATCGGTCTTCTCACTAAATTAAAAGAAGAGAAGGAAAAGCTTGCAGCAGCGCAACAACAAATCGTGCATCAACAACCATTAGTAACATTCGCAGAAGCGTGTATGCAGTCAGATAAATCACTAAAAGTGAGTGAAGTTGCTAAGTTAGCAGCGAAGCACAATATCAAAATTGGACAACGTCAGTTATTCGCGAAACTTCGAGAATGGGAGTTAATGTTCAAACGATCTACTGAACCAACTCAGTCAGCAGTTGAAAAAGAATATTTCGAAATCGCACAAGGCGTTAAACAGAAACCAAGTGGAGAACCATTCACATGGACAACAACATACGTAACACCAAAAGGACAAGCTTACATCATAGACCGACTGAAGAAAGAACAGGAACAGGAGGCGATGTAGAGATGGAAGAGAGCGCGTTCTCACATTTCATGGTGCTAGTTGTAGTTATCGGACTTGCAGGATTTATTTATTTGATGGAACGCATAGAAAAAAGGATTATGAAGGATGAAAAGTGATGGATAAACAACAGCGTAATGAATACGAACGAAAGAAAATATTGTGGATCATAAAGGATTTAAGAGCTAGAGAAGTACATAACAGCGCAGATAAGGTTGAGGAAACATACAAGTATATCACTCTAGCTAAATAAGAAGAAACCCTACAGGGGATGCAGGGCAGTACTAAGAGTATTGAGTTGTCGATTCTATAAGGACTTCTTGGAATGTACAAAGTGTAACACGTAATTTATAAGAACTTTATATATAAATGTTAAGAAATTATGAACAAAGGGGAGTGAAAAATGAGTAAAGACGAATTAAATCTAGATAGTTTCGGCCAACAGCTAATAATCACCGGTCTTACAAGATTAGTTGAAGAAGAAGGTTATACAGCTCACGAAGCTTTTCGATTGTTGGAAACGATTAAAAGAAATACGTTCCATGCTCTTTTAGAAATCCAAAAAGAGTCGAGAGAAAACAAAAAGCCCTAGCAGGGGAGCTAGGGCAGGGGATGGGGTATTAAGAATTGTTGATTTTATATAACGAATGACTTCTTCGAATGACCTTAGTCTAACACAGGAACTCATGTATATGTGTTACGGAATTATGGACAATGGACAAGCCTTTGCTTGTCGGAATATTTAGGAATCTAACGGTATTCCCCACCTAGCAAATGGGTTCCTGGATATTCCGATGCGTGAAAGCATCATAAAAAGCCCGTACAGAAGTACAGGCAGGTTGTTACACATATCGGTAATTAAATATTAACAGAATCATTCGTTAATTGATATTGAGAAAATAAAAAAACGCCCTCACCAATAGGACGGTTTGGAGAAAAGAAATGTAAATATTCTACTTACATTATACCAAATCTTTTCTCCTAAAAACAAGGAGGAGTTAGAATATGACAGACTTTTTACCTAAACAAGTGGCTCATGCGGTTGAAGAACTAAAAAAGATGTCTGAACAAGAACAGGACAATCTTAAAAAGCTAGATATCGATTATGTAATTACAGTTTTAACAGGTCAAGCGTATGGAAGAATGCCATTTTAGGAGGGAAATATACTATGAGACTTTATGAATTAACAAATAACTATAACGAACTACAAATGATGATTGAGGATGGTGTAGATCCATCAGCATTGCAAGATACATTACAAGCAATTGAAGAAAGTATTCAAGATAAAGCGCAAAACATCGCTCTGCTGATTCGCAACCTTGAAGCAGATACAGAAGCTATCAAGTTGGAAGAAAAGCGTTTATCAGAACGTAGGAGAGCGGTAGAAAACAACTGTAAGAGCTTAAAAGATTACTTATATCAACAAATGACTTTATTAGAAGTAAAACGCATCAAAGGAACGATAGTAACAGTAGGAATCCAAAAGAATCCAGCCAGCTTAGATATTGCAGAAGATGCAGTAGTTCCTCCGGAATACATGGTCCCACAACCAGCAAAGGTTGATAAGAAATCATTGCTTGCAGCGGTTAAAGATGGAATGCAGTGGGATGGAATTACATTACGTCAGAGTGAAGGCGTGAGAATCCGATGAATAGAAGCGAAACGATTACTGAATTAGCTAAAGCGTTGGTGAAATTCAATTCAGAGGTTACAAAAATAGCAAAAGATGCTGACAACCCTTTCTTTAAAAATAATTATGCAACTTTAGACACGATTATAGATGAAATTAGACCAATCCTTTCTAAACATGGATTAAGCATCATGCAAATACCGAGCGGAGACGGCCAGAACGTTACGTTAAAAACACTTCTCCTACATGAGAGTGGCGAATGGCTGGAAAGTGATGCATTAACAATGAAGCCAGTAAAGAATGATCCGCAAGCAGTAGGAAGTTGTATCACATACGCTCGTCGCTATTCATTAGCAGCATTCCTGAGTTTGAACACAGGCGAGGATGATGATGGAAACGGTGCTACTTACGGAAAAGATGGAAAACCTAAACCGAAAAGTAACAGTGGACAAGCTTCAAATAATCAAAAGAAAGACGAGTTGCCTTTACCAACCAATGCTACAGAAGGTGCAGAAATCGTTCTTACATTCGGAAAACATGAAGGGAAAACATTAAGAACAATATTTAAAGAGAACAAAGGCTACCTTGAATGGCTAGTGAAAAACGATAAGGCAGACGATCGGATAAAAACAGCTATAAATATGATGTTCCAAGCAAATCAACAATCAGCTTAATAAGGAGATGAAACCATGTTAGATAAAAATCAATCTAAAGTCGTCCTTCCTTCATGGGTAAATAAGGGCGCAAAGAATGAACAAGAAGTGAAGATAAAGGCGATTGAGTACATCACTCCTGATCGCTATCCAGGATACAAAATATTGAGTGTTAAAGATGGTATCGCGATATGCGAGAGGGAGAGTGTGTGATGATTCCAATTCGAGTTAAACGAGGTTCAAAGGCAGAAATAATAAAAGCGGTACGTGAGTTAGAAAAACGTGGGTTTGATTATGTTACTCAAATCAGACCAGTTTATAAGACAACAAAAGATTATGTATATAACGAAAACAAAAACATCAAAGGCGGCTATAAATTCAATGGAATGGAAGAATACGTCTCTTATGAATGTTGGATGAAGAAGGTGAACTAAATGGCAGATGTTAAATGGATAAAACTCTCTACTAGCATGTTTGAAGATGAAAAGATTCGATTGATTGAAAGCTTACCAGATGCAGATACACTACTAATCATTTGGATTAAATTGTTGTCTCAAGCGGGCAGAACAAATGCCAATGGTTACATCTTCTTGAGTGAAAACATTCCTTTCACAGAAGAAATGCTTTCAACACTTTTTAATAGACCAATAGCAACTGTGAGACTTGCGCTACAAACATTTAAGCAGTTCGGAATGATTGATGTAACAGATGACCAGTATATATGCATTTCAAATTGGGAGAAACATCAAAACGTTGATGGATTAGATAAAATCCGTGAACAAAACAGATTACGTAAGCAAAAACAAAGAGAGAAAGAAAAACAGTTTCTATTAGGGGATGACATGGGTACATGTGCCTATTGCGGAAATACAGCAAACACACTAGACCATTTGATTCCTAAATCTCATGGTGGATTGGATACTCAAGAAAATTGCGTAGCGTGTTGCAAACGATGTAATGAAACGAAAACAAATCGTCCTTTAGAAGTCTTCCTTAATGAATGTTTACTGTTAGGAACTCCGGTGTTGGATCTGAAGTCGGTTTTAAATAACAAGAAAATCATGAGTTTAGTTGACTATCAAGATGGAAAATTTTTACGTCCTGTGACAGGTCACGGTAGTCACGCAACAGATATAGAAGAAGATAAAGAATTAGATATAGATAAAGATATAAAGAAGAAAGAAAAATCTTCTCGTCACAAGTTTGAAACTTGCGACACCAACGGGGCTAAGTATTTATTTGAAAAAATTAAGGATAACAACCCTAAACAAAAGGAACCTAACTTCGATACTTGGGCTAATGACTTTAGATTAATGCGTGAAAAGGATAACCGTGAACCACAAGAGATTAAAGATGTTATTGATTGGTGCCAAGTAGATCCATTCTGGCAAGGAAACATCTTATCTCCTAAAAAGCTACGTGAAAAGTTCGATCAATTAACAATCCAAATGAATTCTAAAAAAGGAGCGAAGAACAATGCAGAGAGCGGCGGCAGCAATACCAATCGATATAGCCAAAAAGGTGAATATGACTATGGATTCTGATGTTTGTGATACGCATGGCATGAATAAGATGAAGTTCGGTGGACAAGTTGTATGCCCTCGATGCTTCCTTGAAAACGAAAGTAAGAAACTCCAGGAACAAGAGCAAGCGAAATACGATGCAGATAAAGCGAATGAGAAGAAGTTCTTGTTCCATCAACAAAGCATGATTGCCGATAGCAACATTAAGAAAGCTAACTTTGAAAACTACCAACCTACTAGCGAGGAAGGAGCGAAGAACCTTGAACTTGCAAAGGTACTCGCAACGGATTATCTCAATGAAAAGGTGTTTAACACGATTATGGCCGGTAATTGCGGAGCAGGTAAAACACATCTTGCTTATGCAATCGCAGATCAACTCGCAGGAGCTGGAATATCAGTTGTCTTCGTTACAGTCGGTGAATTGCTACGAAAGATTAAAAGTACGTTCAGTAAAGATTCATCCTTAACTGAGGATTCAATCATTCGGACATTAGTACGAGCGGATGTGTTAATAGTTGATGATCTAGGAGCGGAGTTAGGAGCATTAGATGCGAATACAAAAGCAACAAACTTCATTAATAGGGTGCTATTCGATGTTTTCGATGGTCGCCAAGGTAAATATCTACTATATTCACTACAAACCTTACAGGCGAGCGTTTAGAGGGTGCATATGACGAACGGATTGTATCACGTATTTTCAATAACTTTAGAGCGATTGTTTTCAAAGATACAAAGGATTACAGAAGAAAAGCATTACCATTCTAAGGGGGAA
Organism: Bacillus sp. TH17; assembly: GCF_016651125.1. NCBI lineage: Bacteria > Bacillati > Bacillota > Bacilli > Caryophanales > Bacillaceae > Bacillus > Bacillus sp. TH17. The sequence continues at coordinate 39,011 of NZ_JAEKEN010000004.1, read as the reverse complement.
TAACAATGTGTGCATGTGAAGGAACTGGAGTAATTAGAAACGATATTGGAATGGGTATGTATCAAATTGGGTCGTGTATTTGCGAAGCGGGGAATTGGACACCTGAAGAAGTGGATAGAAGACGTCATGCCGTTATGACGAGATTGAAGGAAATGCATCGAATACAGCAGGAAGAGAAATCAGGCGTTGTGGCATGAGAAGCGGTCAACTCTCTTTTGAGGATGTTATAGGAAGCTTTGACTATACAGCAACCAGTACTTCCGAACAATTTCTGCGTAGTAATAGCCATAACGCTATAACACCTACATTTGAAGTTCATTTTTACGATCAAGATGAGAAGCAAAAAATAGATTGGTTTGAAACAAAAAGCGAAGAAGATGCAAAGAGCGATGCCATAGCAAAGCATGGAAGAATCCAAAGTATAAAAACGGTGATAAGTACAAGGACGTTAGCGGAGATCATGGATTTGGATTAGGAGGCATAGCGTTATGACGCGTAACACAAGGTTAAGGATCGTTCTTGGAACTGTGGAAAGAGCACACAGTAAATGTGTACTCATACCAATCTAAATTATTTTAAGGACCATGATATATCATCAAGAGCTTTATAAATATAACTATACATGCGGTAAAAGAGATACTTTGGATTGTATTTTTGTTTCCATTTCATAAAAATCACCTCTCATACAAATAGTTTAATTATATTATACAGTTATTAATTTGAATGTTAAGAAAACTAGATGCGAATTAAGGTAAATTTAAACAAAATAGCTATAAAAAAAAGACCTCTTACGGAAAGATAAGGGGGCATCAAAAAATGTTGTATTTGAAACTGTTCATGAAAAAAGAGCACTATCGAAAGTGCCCTTAGAAAATACATTTTATATTCTGTTTTGAGCTACTATTTTAATATTCTCTGGTGGAATGATATCTTGAATTTTTTCTTTTAAATCTACTTGGACCATTTCTTCAAGATGTTCAAGTGAAACTTCAAAGTTTATGCATTCCGCAGTTGCGATGTTTAATAAAGAATAATTTTCATTCTTTTTAACAACAAGATATTGTGATTGATCTGTTATTACTATACGTCCTTGTTGAATTCCTAATTTACGATTATCTTCAAAAGTCATAAATAAATCTCCTAACATTTTTCTGATAGGAATTGTACTACATAAAAATGTTAGTGTCTAGTCAGTCTTATGTAAGAACTAGAGTCAAACAAAACCCTTATTTTAAATGAAGAAGCCCTAGAGTTAGGGCTCTAGGGCTTCTTGTTTTGGTATATCTCACACGGTTTTATAAAAAGAATAGAACGTACTGAAGATAACATATGAATGTTTCATAAATGTATCGAAAAAGTGAACAAAATTGCTATTGCAGAAGAAGCAGAAATGAAGTTTCTAATAGTTAAGTGCGTGAAAGGTATTATTTCCAGTGGATAAAATGCGCGTGGGGCACCTAATCATTATTTTATCGGAGGAAAAGAATATGTTATGAACTTGGTTGAATGAAAAAATGAAAATTTTACTTTAAGCGAAGTTAATGAAATATATTTTTGGGGTTATATCAATGATTGTTATCTCGATGGACACTTTAACTTTATAAAAGTCCTAGAAGAAAAACACAACTATGAGGAATAGTAAGCTATAAAAGTGAACAAAATCGTTATTTTAGAGAAAGGTGAGACGGAATGATAAAGATCAGTAAAACTGAAGAGTTTGAAGAAAAACTACGTCGGCACAATAAACGAATGGAAGAAGATGAAACATATAGAGCAGCTACAAAAATGCTTACATTTCCTGCTGGTCATAAACTTGAATTAGTGATTGAGGTAACGGATGAGTATTATAGCCATAATTTACACAACTTGCTTAGAGGGAATATAGAAGGTGCTGAATTGTTGGGATTTAAGGTGAATGAGCTTGTAATTAATCCAAAAGAAAGAGAGAAGAGTACAGTAAGAAAATTCTTAAACCAGGTAGCACAAGATTATAATTTGTAACAAAAACGCTATTTGGTGGAAAAGGATGTGCAGTTTGAAATCTGAAGAAGTTAAACAGCTTATTACAGATTTAGAACGTAGAAAATCAGGTTTAAAACGGATCCAAAATGGCTTTTCGAGAATCCATAGTGAGGAATATCGCGATGGTGTTAATAATCAAATAGGTATCCTGGATCACGTACTTATGAAGTTGAATTGGGTTATGAGAGATGAAAGTAATTAGTATAAAAATTTCATTTGGTAGAAATAAAAACCCTAGTTTCCTAGGGTAATGGTATAACAGCTCAATATATTTTATTCTTTTATATTGTAACGTAATATTACGTTAAAAACATAAGGTAAATGTAACCAATTACAGAAAATAAGAGCAGCTAGCAAAAGCTAACTGCTTAATACAGAGAAGAGAAGAACTACAGGGACGGTTAAATGAGTTCTGGCTTATCGCCTATGTATAGCATTTGCGAATTATTAAATTTTATTCAGGAGGAATGGATTTGAAAAGATATCGCGTTGAGTTTACTGAAACTAAATCTTATGAAGCGTTTGTGGAAGCACCTGATCTAGATAAAGCAATTGATAAAGTTCGTAATGGTCTTGTGGAGGATGAAGAACTAATTGAAAAAGATGTAATTATAGATGAGATGTACTTACAGAATAAGAGCAGCTAGCAAAAGCTAACTGCTCGGGTACTGGAAAACAGAGAAAGGATAACCATGTGTCTACAGTATTGACGGAATATTGAGTTTTATTCTCGAAGAAATACATTTAACTTAATGCATAGCCCACAATCAAAATTAGTGTTAAAAACACAGATAATGACAGTGTTAGTAGAACTGTTACTATGCTTCTAAGCATTGCTATCCAATTATCTACTTTAGAGAATCCTTTGATACCAACAAAAAAGATGATCATTGTTAAAACTAGTAAAAAAGATAAAGGGTGGATAGGTAGTGAATTCATAATAAACATCTTTGTTTCAGATGAGGCTATCGAACCTATCTCAAGATATAAGAGGAATAAACCAATGCAAATAAAAGAAAAAATAAAGGACCATAGATTGATGTTATGTTTCATAGCTTTCTCCTATGTTATTAAAATATTTCCATTTAATCTTAATGGAAAATAAAAGAAAAAGATAGCGGTTATAAATTGAAATGAATTTTTAAACAAAATAATCCTTTGAATAGAAAGCGAGGAATAACAATGGGACTAGGAAACCGTGGAATGGCATTTGAAATGCTTATCAATCTAGCGAATGAAATGTATCAAAGAGGTGGAGTGGCGCTTATAAACAAGCGTCCGACTCCTGTGAAGGTGTTAAAGAGTAAAGGTGGCCGTGTGCTAAACGGATTCTATGAAGCTAAAAGTACAGTAGACTATGATGGCGTTTATAAGGGACGAGCTATAGCGTTTGAAGCGAAGTCTACAGAGAATGCTACACGATTTGATTTAAAGAACATTGCGCAGCACCAATTGGATTACCTGGAGAAAGCAGAGAAGATGGGAGCGATTTGTTTCTTCCTTATTGAGTTTAGCAAGGACAAGTCAGTATTCGTTGTACCACTATCAGTCATTCAATCTTATGTAAGGATGTCTCATCAACCGAAGGGCAAGAAGTCTATACAAAGAGCAGACTTTGATATTTATGGGTACTTAGTAGATCAGACGGAACGAGCGCCGATTGATTATTTACAATACATCGATGAGCAAGGATTTACACCGGTAATAGATGGCATGATTCAATTTGATCAGGGCCATAAAAAGGTAACGAATAACATTGAAGTAGCAAAAGAGAAGATGGCTAACAAGAAACGTAAATTGCTAAAGGCTTAATGGATAGCGGAACAACGTGCAATAGTGTGGTGGGGACTATGTTAATGCGCGATGTTCCCTTATTCAGTAGTTAGATAGTAAAATTTCACGTACCTGATGTAAATGTAAAAACCAAAATTAGAAATAGGGGGATTCCTTCATGGAGAGACAATTAACTTTATTACCAGATATAGATGATAAAAAAGTACAAAAGGAAGTAGTAAGTGTATTAAAGGAATACAGAGCACTCAAGATGCGATTCAGTAATGACGTGGAGCAAGAAGGAATCAGTTTATTTCCTGAATTACGTGATTCAAGGAATACGAGTAAATGGAAGGTGCAGCAGGTTGAGAAGGCGCTTAATAATTTACTAGATGAGGATGAGCGCAATATCGTAGAGCGGAAGTTCCTGACAAATGAGAGAGTAAAGGATTCAGATGTTTACCACGATCTATTACTCAAGAAAACTTACTTCTATGAGAAGAAGCAGAGTGCCGTTAAATTGATTGCTACAGCGCTGGGAATAATCTAAAAAGCGCGAACAAAACGCGAACTTTTTGGGGGACTAAATAAAAACGTGAAAATTATAAGCTATTCCTATAAACAGTTCTTTGAAAAAAGAATACGTTTTGGGGATAGCGTTCCCATTATAATAACGTTACTCGGTGACGCGGAGGCTAGAGGGAATAAGAGCTTCCCGAAATTATTTATATTTACTATTCAGCTCGGAATGCGTCCTCTGGGTTGATAATGAATATAAGTCTATTACTCTGTTATGTCGATTCTTGAAAATGGAAATGGGGTGGTTGTTCTTGATTGAATGAACAGCGCGTTTCTGGTACAAAGTTGTATACGTGATCTGGCTCATTAGTAATTACTCACGATTCTTATTAATGACCAAAACGAGAGCAAGGAGCTTCCGCTCTTTGTTTGAGCCAGTACAATGGAACCTTCACCTCCGTCTAATGTGCTGGTTCAAACAAGGTGCAGAAATACACGCGTCTTGATATAAAGCCTTTCAACGTTGTGTAAAGGAAATTGGAGAAAATGACATTAAGTAGCCGACTCTACGGAGTATAAACGAGAAGGTTGAGAGTTATCTTGACCTTGGAAGAGGAATTTTTGCCATTTGTTTTTTTATTTCTCTCTATTAAATATGTGAACTATGGGGAGTTTTGTAAAACATAACTTTTGAATTATCTAATAAAAGTATATATAATTATACTAATGTTAATATATTAACTGGTTAAAAATGGGGAAAGAAAAATGAAGATTAAATTTGATGTAGTTAAAGATGAAAATTTTGATTTTACTTTATTAGAAACAAAATTGCTGAAAACTTTTAAAGAAGTAGATAATGTAGCAATAATTGAAAAGGTTGAAGATAAAATTTTTGAAAAAGACGATGTGCAAACCCATTTAGCGGAGATTACTATTAATGTTACAGGAAATAATATTGGATATAGATCAGCTTCAGCTAGTATATTCATTGTTCTAGAAAGTCTATCAATAGAGCTATTCAATATTAATATTAGTATACATTAAGCATCCGAAACGGGTGCTTTTTTCTTTGTTATATAGAAATTACACATTAAACCAGTGAACATTCTAATAAGACAAGCATATGATGAATTCGTGGGACGAGTTATCATATGAGGTGAAGCTTGGGGCGCCATACTTATTTGTTGAAGGGTACCTAATGACGGGTACTCTTTTTATTTTGCACCTTTTAATAAGGACAAGCATATATTGGAGTATGGGGTTGCCCCACTTCATATATTTGAGCACCTATCGATTTGCAGTGACCCCTGTCAAGTAGACAGTATTTAAAAAGCGCAACTAAGCAACCTGAGTTCTATATTTATATGGACTCAGGTTATTTAATTTCTTTTGAAATCTTTGATGATTATAAAAGTGCATATATTTACGCACGGCAAGTTTGACCTCATTCGCTTTACGGAAGGAGTATAAATGAAAACACTCTGCCTTAAAGTGACTGAAGAAGTTTTCCATACAAGCATTATCCCAACAGTTGCCTCTTCGAGACATACTTGCCTTCATCTGATATTTTTTAAGTAATTGATTATATTGACGAGATGTATACTGGGATCCTTGATCACTATGTAAGAGGATTCCCTTCACATTTCGTTTTTTCTTTGCCTTTTTAAGCGTATCTAAAACAAGCTTTAAGTCGTTTCTACGACTGGTTTCATAGGCAACAATTTCATTATTGTATAAATCCTTAATAGCGGATAAGTACAAGCGCTGTCCATTGAAAATCAAATAGGTAATATCGGTTACCCATTTCTCATTCGGTTTTGAAGCCTGAAACTCCCTATTTAGATGGTTCTCTGAAATCACATAAGCTTCTTTTTTCCGTAATAAGGTCGTTTTTTCCTAATTACGGCTTTGATACCTAGTTCACTCATCAATCTTTGGATGTGCTTATGGTTCAAATGAAGGTTATATGTGGCTTTCAGCCACACTTGTATTCTTCTATATCCATAAATTCCTCTTAATTTTTTATGACACTCCAATATCTTTTTCTTAATTTCGATATCCTCTGATTGTTTTTTAGAAGGCGTCGTATGCCGTTTTAGCCATTTGTAGTATCCACTTCTGGTTACACCAGCAATATCGCATAGAATGGTCACTGTATAACCTGTTTTTGTCATTTCATGGATGACTTCGAATTTTTTTATTTTGGATACGACTTTCATTCCTCCTTTTACATCCCTAAGAGCTTTTTTAACATTTCATTTTCCGCTTCTAATCGTCTGATCTTAGCTTCAGGATCTTCGGGTCTAACCCTTGGTCTACCTAAACCTGGTCCTTTCGCTTTACCGCGTTTTTCTTCTAGTCCTTTGATTCCTTCAGCTTCAAAGTGTTTCACCCAACGACTTACAACCGAGTGATGAATACCTAATTCTTTCGCAATGGTTTTATAGCTCATGCCTTCTTTTAAGTATAAATCTATAGCTTGTTTCTTAAATTCTACATCGTAAGTGACTCTAATTTTTCCCATGAAAAAATCCCCTCCATAGTAAACAGGTTAATGTGCTTTCTTTTTCCTGTCTACTATAAGGGGATCATATCAATTAGGGGTGCTCTTTTATTTTGTACAAAATGGACATTTGAATTAAATAATTATATAAATAGGTAGAATCTAATTATATGATGTGCATTTTAATCCAAGGGGTACAAATTCGATGCGACGTGAAAAGGATTTGTTGAAACAACGGAAGGCGGACTTGCAAGCTGTTCAAGAAGAGAAGAGGCTGAAGAAGAAGGCTAAGAAAAAGAATAAGAAATATAGCATTCCTGGTAATACAGCTGACTTCATGAATGGCAAGAATACTTATCATAAAGAGAATGGGGTATGGAAGCAAAGAAATAAATAATATGAGAATAAATGAGTTTGATTAAGTGTATAGAAATTATCGTAGGCGCTGCCGTGATCTGGGTGGCGTCTTGTTTGTTGTTAAGGGATACTCAGGGGTGAAATAGATTTGAAACTTAAAAATTAGATCATAACATTATTACTTTAAAATGCAGAAAGTAGACTAGTAAACAAGCTGTTTTTGTTTTTTAGCATAGAATATGATGAATCTTAAAGTTAAGAGGAGGTAATCATATTTATGGGATGTAATTGTAATTTCAGACATTGCAGAGATTGTAATAGATTTTGGGATGATTTAATGTTTTGCAGACACAGACATAGAGATTGTGATGACCGTCGTTGTAGACGTGATCGTGACTGTGATTGTGATGAATGTCGTCGCAGACGTAATCATAATCGTGATTGTGATAAGCGTAAGGATTGGTAAAGTCCTTTGAATGAGTGTGCTTCTTTATAGCACTCTTTTTTTATTTATGGGTTTTCTAAATTACTACTTATTAAATAAGAAGAATGTAGTTGCAATTCGATTTAAGGTCTAACAAAACAAACGAACACAGCGAACGAAAATAGAGATAGTTAACAATATTAAGTTTATGCAGGAAATAACGGTGATGAGGTGCTGAAAATGGCGGTTTTAAGCCAATGTATAAAATTATGAATACCTCTTATTCATAGGTAATAACAAAAGTACTGATACCATGGTATTTCCCAGTTAACTAATTTATATAATACATGTTATCAGCAGTAACCAAATCATGGAAAACCATTCATACCAAGAGGTTTCCAGCTTTCCGTTCCCTTCCCTATATGCAGGATTTCATACATTCCTGTTACAACAGCATTTGGCAGTCCAAACCGTTCTCGCAACCTGCATGAAATCCTGCATATCTTTAGCGTATATTTTCGTTAAAATGTTGGTGGTACGCCTATAGTCTAAAACATTTTTTTAATGGGATATTTGTTACAAATTATCAATCTTTATTTTAAACAATCGATCTTTTTTACAAAGCTACATTTTGATTTCGTCAAGCTCTTCTAATTTTGAATACAGAAGTTTTTCTTGCTTTGACAAACGATCATAATTAATATTATTTTCTTTTGGTTCTTTATTTTCTGATGTAGAAATTTCGTCGTAGATTTCTTTTACTTTTTCAGCTTGCTCTATTGTTAAATCTTTACGAATTTTTTTAAAAATTTTTTCAGCTTGTTTTACTTCTTCTTTTTCTAATACTGCAATTTTTCTTTCAACAACATTTTTTAATGCTTTTTCAATTACATTTGCTTGTGCTGCGGAAAAGAAGAAAGAATAATCCTCTTTACCATTTCTCACAACAGAAAAATACACGCCTAATTTTTTTAATTCTTTTTGATAATCACGTAATTGTTACTTTGTTAAATTTTCATCTAAAGCAACTACGCCACCGTTTTTTCATGCTTATTAATAAGCTCGCTAATTTTTTATTTACCAACTTTAGTATTGTCATCAAGTACATAATCTTTTGGTTCTTGTTCTTTATTTTCCATTAACTTTGTCAATGCCTCTAAAATACGTAATAAAGTTTGCTCCGATAATTTTAAGGTTTGTGCTACGACTTCCATTGCGATTTGTGTATTCTCATCTACAGTCACCATGTACATATCAACGCCCTTATAAATCATTTAACATATTATCCCATATATTGATGAAAGATGATATAATATTCAGAAAGAAATATTAAGGTTTTAGCAAAGGGCAAGCTACGGGTTTGTCATGACAAACCCCAAAAACTACGTTTTTGACTTGGTAGGAGATTCCTACGACCTTTACAAATATATAAGCGATTTTTTGCAAAATCACTTATATATTTGTTGTCACTTCGCTCGATTTTTTTAAAAAAGGGGTGTGTATTATGGCTAAAAGAAGAACAACATATTTGCAAATGTCTTTAGAGCATGAGGAAAAAGATTATATAAAAAATAAAGCAACTGAATTAGGATATAAAAATGTTTCAGCATTTCTAATTACTAGTGCAAAATCATTTTTCAAACTTGAAGTGGATATGAAAGCTTATAGAGATTTAACTAAAGAAATAAATTATATTGGAAAGAATATAAATAGCTTAATTAGAAGGATCAATACAGACGGAATTTACACGGATAATGATATTGATTTCCTTAGAGTTAATCAGAAGAAAATCATAAATATTATGAATACAGAATATGACCGATTACTTGATTTAAAAACCAAGTTTAATAGCGATAGCTTGAGTAAAAAACAAAAGGAAAAATTAATCAAATCACTATCGGAAAATCAAATAGAGATACCAAAGAAATTAGTATTAGAAGAAGTGTATGAGATGATAAAAGAAGATTTTGTTTATATTATAGAATGTATTGAAAACTCGCCTGAACAAGGTAAAGGAGTAATAGAATATGTATGGCAATATTTATATGGTGATACGCTATACAAGTTAGATGATAACCAATTAATAAAATTGGCCGATAGTATTTTTATTTTTGCACAGAAATTGAAATTTAAGTTATCTAAACTCGATAATGTTTTTTCGGATGATGATTGGTTTGAACTGAAAGATATATTAGATGAATATGAAATTTATTAATTAAGGGCTGATTACAATGTCTATTATAAAAATACAAAAAGTCAAAGACTTGAAAGCTGTCATTAATTACAGTATGCAAGACCACAAAACAAACGAGGGATTAGTTACATCTTATGAATGCTCTATTGAATCAATAGAGAGAGATTTCAAAGGTATTTTATTTGACTACAATGAAGAGAATAAAAGTAATAAAAACGTGAGTGCTAGAATGATAATACAATCGTTTGATAGTGACGATAATTTAACGCCAGAGCAAGTTCATCAATACGGAATAGAGTTTGCTGATAATTATCTGAAGGGCAATCATCAATATACAGTAATTACACATACAGAAACAGATAATTTACACAATCATATTATTTTCAATGATATTGATTTTAATAACTTAAAAATGTTCGATTCCAAGCGTGTAAATTCTTTAGATAGATTACGTGAAGAAAATGATAAAATTTCTGAAAAATATGGTTTGTCGATAATCGAAGAAGGAAGAAAAGGAAGAAAAAAAAGAAAAAAATATTTAGCTTTTAACGAATATGTAGCTAGATCAAAGAAGAAATCCTTCAAAGGAAACTTAGAAGAAACAATTGATAAGAACATATCAAAATCAAATTCGTTTGCTGAATTTATAGGCTTCATGCAAAAAGAAGGATATGAGCATAAACAAGGAAAATATCTATCGTTTAAGAATCCGAAGTCAGGGAAGTTTATGCGTACTAAAACAATGGGGTTTAATTACCTTGAATCCTCTATCAAATACAGAATAGAAAACAAAGGTTATTCATCGATCAACACAAGTATAATTAACAGACAATGGATAGATAAATCACAAGAGAAATTTAATAATAATAAGGGGCTTCAAAAGTGGGCTACCAAACAAAATATTAATTACTTAAATGAATTAAGCTCTAAGCTATATAATCTAAATGTTTCACTTACGGAACTTGATGAAATTGAAGCAAATAAGGAAGCGTTAATTGACAGCTTTGAAAAGAAACTTTTAGGTATTGATAATGAAATTTTTAAATTAAAGAAAATGAAGGGCTGTTTCCAAACGTATAAAAAGAGTCATCCTTTAATCGTGGCGTATAAAAAAGCTGAAAATAAAATGGCATTTAAGCAAGAGCATTATCATGAATTTAAACAGTATGATGTTGCCAAGCGTGATATGAACTATCTAAAAAAGAATTATGGTATAACTGATGAAGCTGAATTACATTATAAGTTGTCAGTAATGACAAAAGAACGAAATTTACTTTATGGAAGTTTAGGGAAAGAAAAAGAAGTAGAAGTAAATAGACAAGAGCAACAAAGACAGCAGCAACAGCGTAGAAAAGAAAATGAAAGATAAAAAGTTATAGCACATCAAAAAAATGATATTGTATAGCTTTTGGTAGATGTAATAAATAAATTCAAACGCTGGGAGGTGGAACATTTTTGTCATACATATGGAATGAGGTCTTAACGGCTCGTGAAGCGAGTATAAAACTAGATAAAAATCCTAAATACATATATTTTTTATGGAAGAGGCATTCAAATATTTTATTGAATGGTAGCGTGAAAATGATTGGGAGAGAGCTACTGATTACAGAATTCGCGATATGGGAAAGCCCCTATCGGACTTTAGTCCGCCTTTAGGCATGGGATGAAAGGATCGCTTTTTCATAGAAAAACAGTTGTGTTTTGGTTATACTTGAACCATAGACAAGTACAAGTCTTTAAAACACCGGTTCTGGTGCAGAAATAAAGTAAAAGAGAATAAAGGGTTCTAGTGCAAAAAATATAACACTTGTGCAATGAATCTGTAAATCTTGGACATACTGATACTATTACTCTACAAAAGGGTGTGTGATCAGTATGAAAAAGGAAACTTTGTTTAAATGGAAGCACTATCAGCCAGATATTATTCTATTAACTGTACGTTGGTACCTACGGTACAATCTTAGTTTTCGTGATTTGGTAGAAATGATGGAGGAAAGAGGAATATCCTTGGCTCATACAACGATTATGCGGTGGGTCCATCAATATGGGCCGGAGTTAGATAAGCGAATTCGACGTCATCTCAAACAAACGAATGACTCCTGGAGAGTAGATGAAACGTACATAAAAGTAAAAGGACAATGGATGTACCTATATCGTGCCGTTGATTTTGAAGGGAACACGATTGATTTTTATCTCAGTAAATCTAGAAACCATAAGGCTGCAAAGCGATTCTTCAAGAAGGCTTTGCGGTCTTTTCATGTTTCAAAACCTCGTGCAATCACAGTTGATAAAAATCCCGCCTATCCCATTGCTATCAGCGGGTTGAAGAAAGAGAAAAAAATGCCGTTAGGCATTCAAATCAGGCAGATAAAATATCTAAATAACATCGTAGAGCAAGACCATCGTTTCATTAAAAAACGTATACGCTCTATGTTAGGACTTAAATCTTTTCGCACAGCTACATTTATTCTTGCAGGAGTAGAAGCCATGCATATGATAAAAAAAGAACAGATTGATTTACGGGATCAGTCTGTTCAAAATCAAAAACAATTCATTCATCAATTATTTGGATTAACAGCGTAAAGAACGATTCCGGTGTATAGTGATAATAAAGTTATTGAATTTTGATTAAAAAAGATAAGAGCCTTACTACATTCTATATGCAGCAAGGCTCTTTAAAGTTGTTTCAAATTATATCCATCTGCTTATGTAATGCTTAAAAAATGAATAATAAAGTTGTTTACTTCTTATTAAACTAACGCCCCCGTTAGTTTAAGTGTAACTCTTCACAATTATTTGATATTATATAGATAAATAGAAATATAAATCAGAATTTAGTTTATAGTTATAAAAATAAGTTATTTATACCCTTATAATTCTTCAGAAAGGAGAGTGTATGAAAAAGACTATTGTTTTTGTATTAACGATATTTATATTATTCTCAGGATTCGCAACACAAAGTTATGCGTTGTCAGATTCGAAATCTGTGGCAATACAAGCATTGCTAGATGATGCCTGTCGTACGTCAGGTGTGCCTGGAATGTCACTCTCAATACTTGCTGATGGTGAAGTGTTCTACTTTTCTTCTGGGTATGCAGATCTTGAAAAGGGACTGTCTGCAAGTGAAAATACACTCTATGAGTTGGCCTCGGTGAGTAAAGCTTTTACTGGTATGGGGATTTTGCTATTGGAAGAGCAAGGGCTGCTATCAATGACTGACCCTATCCAAAAATATTTACCTTGGTTTACGTTAAAGTATCAAGGTAAACCTGTTGATATGCAAAACCTTACACTAAATAACTTTCTTCACCATACCAGCGGCCTAACAAATATTAGACATCTTCAAAATATTCCACAAGGTAATACGCCTGATATGTTGCAAAAGACTGTGGAAACGCTGGTAGATGCAGAATTGGCGTTCTCTCCTGGTGAACAATATAACTATGGAACCGTTAATTATGACGTATTGGGTTTGGTTATTGAGATTGTATCACGACAAAGCTATGAAGACTTTATGAAGGAGCAGGTATTTCTACCCTTAGGTCTTCACCAGACGTATGTTTATAAAGAAGATGCTCAAGCCACTGGACAGTTAGCACAGGGTTACCGTTCTTCCTTTTTTATAACAACTCCATTTAACGCTCCGGATTATACTGGGAATAAACCTGCCGGCTATATCATTTCTAATACAAAAGATATGGCGCGTTGGATGGGCATACAGATGGGTATCGTGCAGGACATACCCGAAATATTTCACAGGGCCATCGAAAAATCACATAGGGGTGATATGTCTGTTTCGGCTGTCAATGATATGTATTATGCGGCAGGTTGGTCGGTAAACGCCGAACAAACGTTTATAGAACACACTGGGGGTAATCCAAATTTTAGTACCAAAGTAGCCATACTGCCAAATGAAAGAACAGCCATCTGCTTACTGAGCAACGGCGCAAATACCAATATAAACCTGGTACTACAAGTTAAAAATATATTAAACGGCAATCTAACTCAGTCATATGAGATAAGTGGCACACAGCTTTTGGACATCATTTTGTCGTCTACCACAATTATTCTTTGCCTATTAGCCGTTCTGTTATTTTTCTTAGGATTAAGAAAAAGGAAAACGAATGAGCAGCAGCCAATGACAAAAAAGAGAACAATCGTAACAATTATTTTCCTAATCGCTACGATTGCCCAGTGTATAATGTTTTTTGCCTTCGATTGGTCAACGATACTTATTTGGCAAACATATAGTGTTCTTACAGCTTTAATTTCGTCAACATTATTAACAGCAAGCATTACTTGGTTTGTATATACTCACCGATTAGATGCCTCGGTCCGAAAATAAGTACAATGTTAAGTAAATAAATCTTAATTTATCGATATCCTTAATTTAAAAAACAGAAGACACCTCGGTGTCTTCTGTAATGTCATCGACACTTCTCCTAGTTAAACCCACTTGCTATTTCTTCCACTAACCTGCCTCGTTAGTAGAAGAAGGATTTTTAAACTACTATATTATTTTTTAAATGACTTTATTGTAAATTAAACAACTTTATTATCTCTGTACATCCGGTAGGAATCCTCATTGTTTTTTGGAATGTATCCTTTATTTGCACCAGAACCCCGAAATGTAATACGGACTTTAAATATTTTCATTTATAATTCTCTATTTGTCTATACTTTTCATATCGCTGTTGTATAAGCTCTTCCGAGGATAATAGTATCAATTTTTTTAGAGATGATTCGATTACAGATTCAATCATTTTTGCCTGTGATTTTATATCATTTTGTGCTCCACCTTTAATTTCAGGAATGATTTCATCAATAATTCCTAAATGTTTTAAATCTTTTGCTGAAATTTTCATATGTTCAGCAGCTTCTGGAGCATACTTAGCGTCCTTCCATAGGATAGATGCTGCTCCTTCTGGCGAAATTACCGAGTACCATGAATACTCTAACATATGGATATGGTTACCGACACTAATGCCAAGAGCTCCACCACTTGATGCCTCTCCAATTACAATACAAACAATTGGCACTTTAAGTGTAGCCATTTCAAATAGATTTCGAGCTATCGCTTCAGAAATTCCACGTTCTTCAGACCCTTTCCCTGGATAGGCGCCTATTGTATCAATAAATGTAATAATAGGGCGATTAAATTTATCAGCTTGTTTCATAAGTCTTAGCGCTTTTCTATAACCTTCTGGATGTGCCATTCCAAAATTTCTTTCTATACTTTCCTTTGTATTTCTACCTCTTTGATGACCAATAACCGTAACGGGCATCCCTTTAAATTTTGCAATACCACCTATCATTGCTTTATCATCACCATATAATCGATCACCATGAAGTTCGAGAAAGTTTGTAAACAATAAAGGTATATAGTCCAATGTCGTGGGCCGGTTACGTAGCCTTGCAATTTGAACTCGTTGAAAAGGTGTAATATTAGAATAAATTTTATCTTGCATTTTATTTAAACGTTTTTCTAATACATGAATTTCTGACGATAAATCTACATTATTTTCTTTCATAATTTTCTTTAATTCATCAAATTTCTCTTTTAATTCAATAATAGGACGTTCAAAATCCAAACTCATTTTATCCTCCAAATGTTATGATTTACCTCACTCTAATCAAAAGGCTTAGAAATAGAATCAATAAATAATTCAAAACCATCCACAACTATTTTTTGTTCTGATTCTGATAAATTATTGAGAATACTTTGATAAAATGTAATGGATTGCTCTCTTAAGCAATTAACAGTTATGTGACCTTTTTCTGTGAGGTGCAGAAAAAGTTCTCTTCTATTTTTTTCATTTACTTCACGATAAATAAGCCCCTTTTTTACTAACTTATCTACCAATCTACTTACAGTTGAAGTCTCTAATCTAAGTTTATTGGATAGTTGCCAAACAGTTAATTTTTCCACCTCTAGTTCCTCTAACGCCATCATTTGAGAAGTTGGTAAAGGTTTTTCAAATGGTCCATTGGGCAAATTTTGAGATTCAAAAACCCCAGTTATTATAATCATTTTCTTAATATCTGTTCTTAGTTTTAAGGCATCTTCTCTTTTCAAAAAGGTCACCCTCCTACGACTAATGTATCATACATCAATTGTATTATACATGAATATGATTTTTTCACAAGCTTAACGTAAGCCAATATTACAACATGGACGAGATATTTCTTCTTGTTAAAATGGTATAAGTGGATTGTTTTCTACAAATGGAAGAACATCAATTATGTATCAGGGGCCTTTATGGGGTACCGCTCATCGCAATCAAGCTAAGAAAATAAAACTACCCCAAAAACGAAATTTTGTGATAACTTGTAACAAAAAACTCATAATTTTGGGAGGGAATTCTAAATTCTTAAGTTGATGGGCATGCGGCTGAACCCCAATAGGACTCAAATCTATTATTAAGATTTAAGTCCTATTCAAAGATGAGAGGATTCTACCAAAACGTAATATAATTTATGCTTATCTTTTTTAATATGCATCTAGTAAAAACACATTTTTTCAGTCCCCCCTTGTTTTTAGGTTTGAGATCTATGGTTCAAGTGAAACTATATTAAAGAATCTAACCTTTTCTGATTGAAAGTAAACTTTTGAATAAAAATTTACATTAAAAAGAAGCATAGAAAAACATTCTATTCTATACTTCTTTTTTTATAAACAACTCAATTCCCTTTAATTATTGACTTAAATTCACCAATAATAGAGCTAATCATTTTTTTAAAACTATCATAAAATATAGGCAATAAAATTCCTAATCCAAAGACTAATGATGATTTTATACATATCCCTACAAATATTAAGATAAAACTTATATAGAAACTAACGTAATTTTTATCATCAATCTTTATTTTTTTTTTGAAACTATCATTTTCCTTTATCAGATCATCTAGTGTTACATTGTAAAACTCACTAAGAATAATCAAATTATCAATATCAGGATAACTTTTATCATTCTCCCATTTATAAACAGCTTGTCTAGTTACTCCAATTTTTTTCGCTACATCTTCTTGGGAAAGATTTTGTGATTCACGAAACTTTTTTAATTGTTGACCTAAACTCATCCCCTTCACCTCTTAAAAAATTATTACACATAAAACAATAAAAAATAAAGAAACTATCAGTTCTATACATGTAAACCAATAGTTCACAATGGGGTACCGCCAGCATTTCGGAAAAAAACCACGCTAAGCAAAAAATAAAATAAGCTGTCCATATGGGCAGCTTATTTACATAATTATCGTTATCGGCAGTTATTCAAAAAGATATATAGGAGTAGTCCCCCTGCTCATCAACCTAAAATTTTAAAGTATCCCCTAAACGGAAATTTTGTGTTTTTTTAAAGCTTTTATTTATTTTTCGTATATGACGTAATACTTTTTAAGAAGATTCCCAACCCCGCAAAGAAGAATCCTAAGCATAATAAGCTGGCCGGCGTTCCCCAAGTAATTTGATCTAGCATTTTTATCCCCTCCCGTTTATTATTATATAGTGTTTATTAGGTTTTATCCATATTTTCCCTTAAAACATCCGGAAATAATAAAAAAAGAACCTATTCAGATCACATCAAAATCCGAATAGGCCAACTCAAGAAGATGAATTACCAATCTATCCTATTATACATTCCTATCCTGGCGTGAGTTTTAGAGTTCTCGTTTGTTACTGGATTAGCCAAAAAACTGTATAAAATCTTGCATACTCTTAGCCTGGTTTTTTTCCGAAATGCTGGCGGTACCCCACAATATACTTTGCTTTAACTTAAAATTTAAAAAGACCTCAAAATATAAAAATTAAAATATCCAATGTAAACTTTTAAATATTAGTTTACTTTCATTTCCCCTTAAACATTGACTTCATCTCGATTACCTTAATATCCTCAAATTTAACCAAAAAAGTATACATTCAAAACACTATAAATAAAGAAGATATTGAATCAAAAATCAATATCTTCTTTATTTTATCTATTATATAAAAGATCTATCTTAAAACATTATTAATAATTAAAAATAGAAAAATATAAACTGTAAATCCTCTCAAAATCCAAACCACTATTCTTTTTACTTTTGTTTCGGGGGATAGTAATCCAAAAAACATAGTTCCTAATAATCCAAGCGATGGTGCTAATACTAAAATAACCTGATTCATTACACTATATTCAAATCTAAATCCATTTACAAAACAAATAAAAGAACAAATTGATACTAATAAACATGCTAATGAAATATAGCCCCAAATTTGCTTCATCTAGCTTCCCCTTCAATACATTTTATTCCATATTAACATATTTAAAATAATTAACATTATATATTCTGCACATATAAAGTTACCATAACACCACTTATCGGTAGTATCCAAAAAAGCTTAGAGTTCTCATATGACTCTAAGCTTTACTTTTGTAAAAGATTATTTCCAAAACTCATACCATTTCTTATCTTTACTTGCGGCAATCATCTTCTTAACTTCCTGGACTTCTCTTATTGTTTGCATAAGCATTTCATCACGCCCTTGGTTCTTCGCCACATCCTCGCTAGAATTTGTCGCTATAAGCACCTGGGATTCCTGTATCGTTTGTATAGCGCTCAATAATTCTGATTCTCTTTGTGCAAATCGCTGGTCTTGTTCAATTAAACGTTTGCTTAATTCTTGTAGTAATTCATTTTGCTTTTCAATGACCTCGTTTTGATCTTGAAGCATCGTCTGTAGCGTTGTAGCGTTGAAATCCGGTTCTTCATAGCGCTCAACTTCATGCCGCTCTAATGGCAATACTTCAACGCCTTGATGCCATGATACTATTTGCTTTGTGGCGTTTTCTAATGTCATATCTGTGTCGTTCTTCAGGTTTATGACCTTACGGAATACCATTACATCGCTTTCTCTATATTTCCTATGCCCACGTTCATTTTTAATGAAGGTATAACCCTCCTTTTCGAGTACATCAGCATACTTACGTAATGTGCTAGATTGGATATTTAATTGCTCTGCCACTTCGCCAGGACTATATAGCGTCTTCATAGCGTCTCACCTCAAAAATATATTCGCTATAGCAATGATATACCCTTTTTCCTAATAATTCACGTATCACTTGTTTCAAATTCTTTTTTCTGTATACAAGATTTTATGCAAAAAAAGAATAGCGGGAATCCCTAGAATCCCCGCTACATCAACCATGTATAAAATCATGTATATCAATTTCACTAAAAAAGAAAAAAGAACCCCATAAAAACAAGGGTTCCTCCTTTACTATTGCTACCGATAATGAGACGTTATGTTAACAAACCATGAATAAGATATACAAAATAAAAGTTGAGTAGCAAATAAAAAACGGTTCTTTTTATGGTAAAATTTGTTATAGATGGATAATACAATTAAACAAACAAGCCATTTGAAGGCACATTAAAGGTGCAACCTTTTGTTGCACCTTTAATGTGCCTATAACTATCTTTACTTTAGTCATCCAATTCAACAATACTGAAATAAGAAAGGGCGATAAACAATATGTTTTTTGGAGATAAATTAAAAAAAGAAAGAGAAAAGAAAGGTTGGTCACAGGAATACCTTGCTACAAAAATACATGTTAGCCGTCAATCAGTTTCAAAGTGGGAAACAGGTAAAAACTATCCCAGTATTGGAGTGATTATCGATTTAAGTGATTTATTCGGGATCACAATCGATGAATTATTAAGGAGTGATGGAGAGTTGAAAGAAAAAATAATTCAAGATAGTAAAAGATCGACAGATTTAAATTGGAAATCATACCTTTTAACCAGTTTAGGTATTCTTATCGGGATTGTAATTGCTAGTATGATCAAACATGATGGAATTGATTGGATATCCATTAGTTGGTCAGCAGTTGCAACAGCAGCCTTCTTGTACCTTATTTCTCTTCTTTTTCCACAAGGGAACAAAAAAGGTGAAACAAAAAAGTAAGTGGGAGATTCCACAAACAGATTTGATTGCTTAATAAACATTCATAAATTTAACTTCCGCTAACGATAATTATGTAAATAAGCTGTCCATATGGACAGCTTATTACATTTTTACTTAGCGTTTTTTTTCGAAAATGTTGGTGATACCTCTAGATGTGTAAAAATTACACATTAAGTGATAGATGTGAGTCTGTATTTGCTATAGAGAATTTATAATAATCGTAATATCTTTTTAATGACAAGTTAGATTTAAATCCAATTTGCTGCATAATTTTTTCAGGTGTATTGTTTTCTTGAATTCTTCTTAAAATATAGGTATTTCGAAAATGTTGGGCAGAAATTCCCTTTCGAAGATTAGCACGTTTCACCTCTAAACGAATCATTTTCTGTATTGAGATTTCAGTTAAGAATTTTGGTGCATCATCTTGATAACTCCAATGATATGTCCTACGTGTAAAATCAAAAGCAATAAATAGTGGATTATTGCTGTGATATTTAGGGCGTACAGGTTCCGGGATAAGTTTATAGTAATTGTATAAGTGTAATTTATCTTCTTCCTTCAAATAAATGATTCTATTTACTTTTGAGTCTTTAGGAATGGATAAAGTATTCTTTCCGAAATGAACGTGTGCCATTCGTAAAGAAACAAGCTCTTTTAAAGATAATCCATAGTCCAAGAGTAATGTAACGATAGAAATATTTCGCTCTAAGATCATGGGGCGTGTTGATTGTTGTTTTTCTGTAAGGCCTTCTAGTGAAGAAATAACTTCTTTTAAGTGTTTCTCTTCCTGGAAAGAAACGAAATCCTCCCTACGTAATGCTCGATCAGGTGGATCTATATGAATAATTCCTTCAATCGTACTCGGTAAATCTAAGTATTCGTACAACCTATTTAAAACAATATATATACGGTGTACAGTTTTATCGGAGTATTGACGATCGACTTTTAAATAGTAAAAAAATGATTCGAAATCTTTTTTCTGTAGTGACTCCCAAATATTATCGTTAGTAAACCTTTTTGATTGGTGCAGCCATTGAATGAAACTTTCCACATCGTAGATGTATCGTTTGATTGTAGAAGGTTTTCTTCCTTTGTTTGATAAATAAGAGGAAAAGCCTTCTATTGTATGTTGGGTCTCTTTTGAAGTCATGTTATATTTTTCACTCCTTATCCTCATACCTTTTGACTACTCTGTAAAATGTAGGACTTGTCATATTACACTTTTTCATGGCCCATAGCGCTGTGATCTTTCCTTGTTTCCAATCGTTATATACATCAATAAATTCCTGAGTTATTTCAGTTTTGGGTCTACCCAAATGCTTACCTTTTTTCTTTGCAGCTTCAATGCCTTCACGTTGGCGAGTTTTTATTTTCGTCCGTTCTTCTTCAGCAAGCCACGATAAGATTTGAAGTACCAAATCAGTAATAAGATTCCCTAAACTATCTTTATATTGAGTTGTATCTAAAAGTGGCATGTCTAATACGACAATATGAGCTTGTATATTTTGAGTAATATCTTTCCATTCCTGAAGGATAGCTTCTTTATTTCTCCCGAAACGATCCAGGGAATGAATATATAAAATATCGTCTTTTCTTAACATGCGTTTTACAAGTTGGTATTGTTCACGGTTAAAGTCTCTTCCGCTTTGCTTATCGACAAAAATATCTCGTTCGTCAGTGATGAGTTGTTTCATTGCTTCGAGTTGCCGATCTTCATTTTGGTCTTTGCTACTGACTCTTATATATCCGAATTTTCTTGTATTCAAAATAAATAGACATCCCTTCAAAATTGCTTCTAATGAAATTATAACAAAAATACTTCAAAAGGTGTCATTAATTATTTAGTACTTCAAAGGTGTGTTTTTTAACCTTTTGAAGCACTAAATTTAATAGAGTTTACTGTACTAAAAAAGGTGTACCTTTTGATATGTGGAATTTAGAGTTTATTAAAATATTTTTATAGATTTATTCCTACACTGTATATTCTTTAACTAGTATAGGTGAAAAAATGAATCATTAAAGATTCAATTAATATGCTAAGTTAAAATGAGATGGGGGTGAAATTGTAAAAAAGGAAAGAGAGTAAAAAAACATAGAAAGTAAAAAAACATAGAAAACGCTTTAGTGCGCAGTTCTGAAAAATATAGAAAGGAATGATATCAAATGACAAATATTCATAAGATTGGATTGCTTAGTTTCGTATGTACCTTTTTAATTTGGAATTTCTTTTCAGTATCATACGCTTTTGCTGTTTCGCAAGATAAAATAGAAAATAAAAATGCCTCAATAATGATGAAGCTATGAAACAAGCCACGAATAAAATAACTTCCTGGTCTGAAAATAGTCAAAGACGTAAAGGGACGATTGAGGTACCAGAGGGGACTTGGAAATCTCGATATTTGGTGGTGTAGCTTTAAAATTAACAACGAATATTTTTAGTAGAGAAGAACAAAATTAGGTTGCCCGCAGATGATTTTGTGAATATGCTGAGAAATAGTATAGGGAAAGGAATAGTGTATCAGAGGGAAGATGAAGAGACTGTTGTAGTTAAATCATGAGGGTGAGCATTTGGAATGTATTCAACTTAATCATTTATTAAAGTAAACTATATAATAGAAGAAACTCGTCTTAAATGAAAAATGGAGAAATAATTAAGTCTAAATTTATGGTTTTGGTGCAAAGATTGCAGCCATTCCGAATAGTTGATGAATAAACTTTATTTTATTTTGGACAGACTTGTCCCGTAAAATAAGTTGGCCTTTTTTAATGATATGCATCACTTCTATTCCTGAAAGAATAGATTTAGCTGTACGAAAAGATTTCAATCCTAACATTGAACGAACTCTCTTTTTAATAAAACGATGATCTTACTCTACAATGTTATTAAGGTATTTTACCTGCCTTATTTGGATGCCTACAGGCATCTTTTACTCTTTCTTCAACTCTTCACTCGCTATAGGATAGGCCGGATTTTTATCTACTGTAATCACACAGGGCTTTGAAACATGAAAAGACTGCAAAGCTTTCTGCAGTCCTATGATCTCTTGTTTTACTTAAATGAAAATTAATTGTATTTCCTTTTGAATCAACAGCACGGTATAGGTACGTCCATCAGCCTTTGACTTTCACATACGTCTCATCGACTCGCCAAGAATCATTGCTTGACTTAAGATGACGTCGTACTCGCTTATCTAATTCGGGACCATATTGATGAACTCATCGCATGATAGTTGTATGAGCAAGGGATAGCCCGCGTTCTTCTTCATATATTTGCATCAGAATCATTATACATTTAGACACAAATTAACCGGTTCTCTGTACGTTAAGGAACCGGTTAATAGTATTACTGATTAATAGTAAAGAAATCGCTCCTTAAATGTTTGCCGTGAATATAAGAAACTGCAACGTATTTACCTGGGCCATAAGCGTCAGTGATTTGCGTTTGGAATACTGCAATTTGCTTATTTGCGCTGTAATCAAATTCATTTGTCCAGTTGATTGTTTTAATACGAGCTAATTGTCCATCATCTAGTACAAGGAAAATTTTCACTTGGTCATTTGCAGTTAAAGAGCTAGACCAGTCTGTAACAACTGTGAAGATATTTCCAGTTTTGTATCTAGACATAATATGTTTTTTGTATTCAGCAGGCATTGGTTGAATGTACTCATACAAAATATTTGTATTTATAATACCCCAGTCATCTTGTGTTACAGCTGCTTTTTGTACTGATGTAGCTGCTGCCGCTGGTTTTGCATCAAATGCTCCAACTGCTGTTACACTACCTAATGCTAATGTTCCAATTAATACTAATTTTCCTAACTTCATTATTATTCCCCCTAGTTATTTTCATAATTAACAATTGCTAATAACTTAATATAATAATATAACGAATTGTATATTATTTTAAATATATTATAAAAAAGTAAATTAGTTACTTTTTTTATAATATAAATAAGGTTGTATTAAATTTTGTAAAATTTGTATAGATAAAAGTTATCAGCAACAGAGCTAGTTGCTGATACTTTTATTTAAACTACATTTATTGATATAATAATTAGTTGGAATTAAAATCTGTAGCCTTCGTTTCATCAATTCTTTGTTGAATTTCTTTTAAGGCTTCTGCATAATTTTGTTTGCCTGCTATTTCTTTTATCTTTTTTTTATTTTTCTCTGATAGCTTATTATTGTATATAACAATCATTTTTTCATCCTGAATAATATTTCCATAATCATCAAATTCAATATGCGTATTTGAGCTGGCAGTTATATCAAATCCAGGATTTAATTTCTCAGGGATAAAGGTAGTGTCTGGAACTCCCTTATCTTGTTTTAAATACACAAAGTAATGTTTATTCTGACTTTCACGTTCATTTTTTACTTCTACTCTATCATCATTTGTACCAGATACGCTTTTTTCTTCAGTAACATTCTTTGCACCATCATTCAGAAGAAGATATCCACCAAAAGATAGAATACCCAAAATTATAAAGCAACTTAATAAAACTATTTGTTTTTTCTGTAACAAATATATCCCCTCTTTACTATATTTAACTTACTTTCCTAGTAACGTTAACTTGGTAATTTTGCGTTCTTTTGCAATCAATAAAATGCTCATTAATAAAATATCACAAATTGCCAAACCTAAACTAATCTTAAATAATAACCATCTATTATTAGAAAGGAAAAAACAAACCATAAAGGAAAACTGCCAAAATACCAATAAAGCGAGATAAACAACATTATGCTTTTCAAAAAAACTGTATCCAAAAACCCATTGTAATGCGAGTACTTGTTTAAACATTTCTAAATAATATATAGCAGAAAAGAAAAGTAACACAGCAGAGAGCACTAAAAATAATGTACAACTAATTATAGTTAATTGAAGTTTTTCTGTATCATTTGATATCTTTTGCTCTACAAGGGAATATGCAATAGATACAGGACTCCAAATATTATCAAAATTATACTTTTCAATTGTTTCTTTTGTTTTCTTAAAAGGAAACTCATTAGCTACATTCTTTGTATAGTAACCATAACCCATGGCAATTGAACTAGATGTATACATTGGCTCAAACTCATGCGTCAAAATCACCACTATTGGATCGATAATTTGATAATTCGTATCTACAGCCATTTGAGGAGTAAATGTAAAATAAGATTGTTCATTTTTCACATATAGTATATTTATTTGCACTGAATCAGGATTTTCATGATTTAGCATCATAGAATAATCTTTTTTTACTGTTGTTTTTATATCTTCTTTATTTTCTTCATATCTTTTAGGCACTAAAACTGTTATTTCGGATTTATTAGGTCTTGGTAACTGTATCTTTTTATTATCAATTCCATATATAGGATTTAATAATAAATAATTTTTATTAATAACGATTTGCTTTCCTTCTACTCCCCAAGGATTAGGGTTTAGTTCATTATCTTTTTGATTGAGATAATAATAGGACGGAGCAATGTATACGGCTCCCTGATTTTCTAATTCCTTATATAAATTATTGAATCGATTCAAGTTATCTTCATTTTTGATATCGAATCTATCCCCAGCCCCTACTTCCATCCCTAGAGATGCATAATCTTTCATCAATTTCCATTTTTCTTGTTGTGCTGTCGTTCTTTTTAATTCATTAAAAGTGCTAATTCCCTGTTGCAACGCAAGAATTAAAAATACAGCTAATATAAATCGAATTACGAGATTAGAATAAAAAAATAGTTTTATTGGTTTTTTATTTTTAATCATTTGAGATATATGTATGCTTTTACTACCAATCCAAGTGATGATAATAATTAAAAGTATGACTAAGAATAAAAGAGAGATGTTTTTTATCCAAAAACTTAAAAAAGGCACTATTTGTTGATATTGATTGTAGTAATAAAGATATATTAATAAACTCATACTAACTAGAAGGAACGAGCCTAAAATGACATTTACATACCGTCTAAGTAAATATACTCCAATTTGAAAAAAACTATCTCCGTGCATATATTGAATTGCAATAGCTTTGTAATTGTTCATAACGTCATAAGACATAGCCAGTAATAATAATAAACATAAAACAAAACTTGTTGTATAGATCATGGTTTGATACGGATATTCTGTAAAAACAGATGTTGATTCTTTTTTTGCTATTTTGATTGAAAATCCGTTATTCTCGGCCATTTGTTTAAATAATTTAACGTTTTTAGAATTGTTTAAAGTATAGGTGCCTCTAATATCTTTTATTGATGCTGCTGCAATCATTGGCCGAATTTCTATCGGATTAAAATTATGAAATATCTCTATCTGACCAATTTGATTTTTATTATTAGTTTGTATAGTAGAAAGGAATGTATCAGGATTACTATTTGAATTCAAGAATTCCCCTGTTTTTAATTTCATCTGCTTAAAATATTGATTGGAATCATACAATGTTACGTAATACACGATTTTTTCTTGTTTATTTGTTGCAATTTCGTGCGAAGTCCTTTGCAGATTAACCTTAGATTGCATTGCTATTTTTGATAAAATTTGGAAATTTTCAATTTTATCTTTTTGAGGATTTCCTTCTCTTATTTCTAAATCAAAATTTTCTTGCGAATGATTAACATCATAATTAAAAGCCTGAAACTCTAAGTATTCAAATTGTTTAATCGATAGAAAGCTCACAATTGTAAAAGTAATAAAACTAAGAACAAATATTAATTTTTTCATAATATAACCTTTCTCTTATAATTGAATGATTCTTGAAAACAGATGAGATAAAGATGTATCATGAGTTACTACAATAATTGTTTTTCCTTGTTGATGTAACTTTTGAAAAAGAGAAGTAATAATATCACGATTCTCACTATCCAATGAGCCAGTTGGTTCATCTGCTAAAATGAGGGTTGGGTTTTTAAGTAGTAGTCTAGCGATTGCGACACGCTGCTGTTCCCCTCCACTTAAAGTATGAACCTTTTCTTCACCATAGTTTGTAAGACCCACTTCCTTTAATACTGAGCACATCGCTTCTTTTTTCTGCTTTTTATTCAATTTTTTATGTTTAATAGCAATTTCTAGATTACTATTTACAGACTCGTTATCTATTAATGCATAGTTTTGAAATATAAATCCAATATCATATCTTAATAAATCTCTTTTTTTCTTCTTAGAATTTGTATCCATTCCTAATATTTTAATTTCACCAGAATCTGGACTTTCTAACATACCAATGATGTTTAAAAGTGTTGTCTTTCCTTTACCACTTTTTCCATATATTCCAATAAATTCTCCTGTTTTTATTTCTAAATTAAAATTTTTAAAAAGCATTTTATTGTTAAAACTCTTATCCATATTCTTTATAGAAATCATATAAATCCCACCTTAAAAAACATTTTAAGGGGATTTATATTTTATATAAATCCCCACAATATCAATATATTTAATTAATAAACATATTTTTGGTAAGTTACAGCATATGGTCCAGTATAAGATAAATGTAAAGCCGCTTTATAACCAGCTGGTGCAACTGTACTCTTATAAGCATGGCCATTTTTTGTGATTCCAGAGGCATGTGTAAATACAGAATTATAATATATAGCGAAATGCTCCATTTTATTTTGATCAAAGCCAGTATCAAAGCTTTCTGCAGCAGAAGCTGCAATAGGTACTAGTGCTCCAATCCCCAACATAGCTGAAAGTGCTAAAGTAATTGCTTTCTTTTTCATTTTTAATCCCGCCTTAAAAATTTTATTTTTTATTATATCAGATAAAATATTCCAATTTACGAATTATGAAAGGTGCGCATCTTTCAAATCAATCTTAATCCAAATGGTATATTCTAACAATACATTAATTAAAATATGCAGAATTACATATTTTAATTAATGTACCGCTTTTCACCATAAATACTATATAAAAAAAGCTAGTTCCTCTAATAAGAACTAGCTTTTCCACTACATTTATTATAACTTTGGGTACACTAATTTACTTTTCTATAATCCATCTTTAAAATAGCATTACCTGCTAATTCTAAGTATTCAACTGTGATTTTATGTACACCCGCAGTCATCGGTACTGTAACTTTTCGAATCTCACCCCCACTAGGAATCCAAGAATCGATTACTCGTTTATCATCAACATATACTCTTACACCATCATCAGCCTTGGCTTCAAATTCGTAATTTCCATTCTCAAATAGACCTAATTTTGTAAAACGAGCAGAAAAATTATCATTAGGAATGCTTGGGTATGGAGAAGCGTTACCCCAGTTAAAATCAATATTAATAAATCTATCTAATGACCATTTTCCTCCTTTTACAATTGCATCACCTTTTAAATCCTTATTGGCATAATATTCTGCTGTCCAATGTGGGAATGGAACAGCATCAGCATATGGCTCCATACCAAATTCTACTTTACTTCCGCCACCTTCTTCTAAATATTGTACTTCAATAAGGTGAACATCTTTTTCTGCAGACTTTCCAAGGATTGTTGCACCTGTATTGTCATCAATAATTACCTTTCGAGCATCTTCTACAAATCCACCACTTCCATGCCAACGATCTATAACAAGTTTGCCATCAATATAAACTCGAAGACCATCATCAGCTTTTCCACGAATAATATATTCGCCTTTAGGTAGACGCTTTACCGTGGTATAGCGCGCTGAAAAATTATCCTTAGGTACTTTCAAAGTTGGGGCGCCTTCGCCATTATCTTCTGCAAGTTTTTGCTGTTGTCCAAATGGAGCGATTACTCTCGCATCTACAGGTAGTCCTTGTAAGTTCTTATTTGGATAATAATAAGCCAACCAGTGATCAAATGGAACTATATCAGAAAATATACCTGCGTTTCCTGTTTTTTCATAAAAATCCGTCTCTATTTTGTGTTCCCCTTGTGCTAACTTTGGTAGCAGCGAGCGTTTTATTTGTCCAATTGAAGAGTCATTCCATCCATCAATTATATTTTTTCCATCAAAATTTACTTTGACATAATCATCCGCAAGAGTTTGCATAAAATAGTCTCCTGCTGCTAAACTTTGTGATTGGTCAAATTTCGCTGAAAACTCATCGTTTTTTTGGCCTTCTGGTGCCCCTAAGCCCCAATTATAGTGGACTTGGCTTGTTTTTTCTTTATAGATATTACCATTAGATGGAATATCCGCACCGGGAATAACAGAATAAAAATTATCAATATCAGGAGTCCAAACAAGGTAGTGATCTTGTGGCGTAGATATCCATTCATCATGTACAATTGCTGAACGGTGCCATACTTTTTCAGCTGGATCAAAAATTTCTTCATAACCAACGCCCGTCACAGCATGATTTTTATAAATAGGGTGGGTTTGAGTTGTAATAATAGCTGGTCTATTTTTATCTATCTCTTTCTTATATTCTTCAAACACGGCTGGGTTTGCAGGTTTGTTCTTATATTCTTTGATAGAAACAGAATATTTACCTGTTTTTCCCCAATATTCTTTCGCACCAGCGATACCATTATTTCCAAATGTATTGCCCTCAGCATCTGTTTTCATTAATTTAGGTAAGGTATCAATAATGTAAGTTTCATAATCTGCTTGGTTATTTTTCAAACGTGGAAATCCATTATTTGACCAATAAGTTGTAACATTTGCATAAGCTGTAGGTAAACATCCATGAGTCCAGTCGTAGTCTGGCACGTTCGGTATGTACTTATGATTATAATATGGAGCATTTGCGGAGCGAGTTAACCCATTAACTTTTTTTATATTCCCGCTATTAGAAGTAGTGTTCTTTGCATTCGTAAATATGTTTATTTCTTCTAATTTTTTCTTTGATACTGATTTTTTGGTATTCAAATCTATGAAAGAATCTTCTGTATTCGATTTTTGCAAATACGAAATTGGACCTACATAAATACTATTTTCTCTATCTACTTCTTTGTATGGATTTGCACCTTTTCTTGTGGATTCTATTACACCTGGAAGGTTTTCGTTTCCACTCACAATTATAAACCCATTGTCCTGGTTTTCTTTTTGTAAAACAAATAAATACGCAGTTAATCTTTTATTTTCATCATATAATTTTCGATCTAATACTAGCGTACTTTCTTTCCAATCTGTATCAGAATTATTTTGAATAATTTTAAAATAATTCTTCGCTTGCTGCGTTGCTTTCTCTACAGGGACAGCGTTTAAATTCCCATTCTCTTCGGCACTAACATTTGTTGTAGCAAGGAAGAGTAAAAATAAAAAGGTTAAAACAGTATAACTTCTCTTAGATACTTTACACATACTAAAACTCCTTTTCTATATGTTTTGCAATTCTCGAATATGATATAACAATATTTAGAAAAAGTGAAATAATTTTTCTATATAAAAATTTACATATTAAAAGAATTGCATTATAAATATATAGACAAATAAAAAAGGAGGTCCATGTATATGTGGAAAAAAGCATCACTTATTTTGTGTTTATTATTCTCGTTTTATTTATCCGATGGTGGCTTTGTATCTGCTCAAACAATACCATCAAATGAAATGACTTCAAGCTTCTCTTATATTTTAAAGAGAAATGCCTTAATCATGGCATATGCTGCTGAAGAAGCTAAAGAAGAGGGAACTTATCCTTGGAGTGTAGGGTTGGCGTTTGCAGAAAAAGTAAAGCCTGGTGGTGAATGGGACTATAAAACAAAGTTTGGTAGAAAAAAACAATTCATCTACAACGGCTATTTGATGAAAGGTGAAGATTTAGGTAACATTCATTTTGGTTATGTAGCAAGAGCAGGCACAATACCAATTGAATTATTAGCTGATATTGAAGGTGCTTATCAAATGTGGTATAGCGAAGAGCTCAAGGGGTGGGCTGATAATTATTTTGATCAGCCTAATGATGAAGCAGGTAGAGCATATGGGGTTATTTTATGGGATAACAAATTGCTTCCAAATCCCCAAGATCCACCTCCACCGCCTGTAAAACCTTTTGAACCTGCTGCAGAGCAGCAAAAATTTAATGCCCTGACAAATCAAGAAAAAACTAAAATTAAAGCAGATATACAACGTATATCTAAAGGATTATCGGAATAAACATTCAAACTGGTTCCTACTAATGGAACCAGTTTTTATATTCCTTAAATATGCAATTATACATATTCAAGGAATATGAATTGCTAAAATATACCATACATTCTAAAATGTTATAAGATTACGAATTAAGGAGATGCGATATGAAGCCTATAATTAAAGGATTAAGTATGAGTTTTTTAGCAATGAGTTTTTTACTTCCAACTAACATCAGTTTTGCAGAACAGAATATTGAAAGTACTGGTGCATTACTAAATGATCCACTCAAACAAACTGAGGAAGGGAAAAAATTATATGAAATGGGAAAAGAAGCAGATAAGAAAATGAAAGAAGAAGAACAAAGAAAACAGAGAATCCCCCATATGAGACCATCTAATGAAAGATTTGAAATCCCAATGGAAGGTAATATACAATCTAAATTTTATTATTGTGGACCAGCTTCAGTAAGACAAGCTCTAAGTTTTCATAAGATTGACAGTGGTATAGGACTTCCCTTCCCTTCACAAGAACAAATTGCATTTTCAGCTGGAACAGAACACCATCAGGCTTCTACATCGGTTGGACTGGTTAAAGCAATAAATCAATACAGACATGATTTTGATTTTGAAGATACTCCTTATAAGGTAGGAGATATTGAAGATTCGGCAAATCCAGTACAATTACTAACCCAACGTGTTAAAACTTCATTGTCCAATAGAACAAATGCACCTATACTATTAGTAGAAACTGAAAATATGCAACATTATAGTAAAGCACCAAAAAATTACCGTCACTACATTACGGTTAGTGGTTATTATGGTGATGAGAACTCCATGCGTATTCAAGATGCAAACCATATAGTTCACGATAAGATTCCCTTTGGTGGAGGATATAAAGAGACAATCGGCGATGGATCTTCCAAAGGGGTTGGGAAAGCTGTACTTATGGCAGATAAAAAAGGTGGAAATGCTGTAGTCATATGGTAAAGAAATATATATATATAATCATTGTTTTAATTTATTCCATTATTTTACATGCATGCTCTGCAACACCAAACAACCTTCAAAGTAGTACAAAGATTGACCAGAAAAAAGAAGAGGAATTCACAAAATTCACCCCAAAATATAATAGGTTTTACTTACCATCAATTAACAAAAATAAATTATACATGACAATTGATGATAATAGTAAGTCCGGTATGCCTAATAAATTAATTGAATATGATTCTAAGAAAAACTCAACTAAGGTTATATTCAACTCAAAATTAAATAGTCCAAATATGCAAGGGCAACAAGCTAACAAAGACTGGTTATTGTGGCTTGATACTGATGATTTTGGAAGCAATTCAATTTTATATGTGAAAAATTTAAACAATGACAAACAAAAAATATTGTATCAATCAACTGGTCCAATAGATGCAAATCTATATCAGCACTATGTAACATGGACAGAGATTGATTCTGCAAAACAGGTTGGTCACATAAAAGTATACAATCTAAAAACTGATAAAGTAAAAGTTATTGCTACAGTACATTCATATGACACAGGTTATTCTGTAAATCATATGAACCAGGGAAAATTAGTCTATTCTGATAGAGATGAAAATAAAACTAATTTGTATGTATATGACCTTACAAGCGAGAAAACAGTCATATATCCCATCCCGCACGAATATATTAGCAATATTCGAATTGTGGGAGATAAAGTATTTTATACCACCTTTCCAGCGCCTAATCAATGGTATCCTGAGTCTTACTTCCTTGTAGACATGAGGACTAAAAATATAGAGCCTCTCCAATTAGAAGGGGTTAGTGGAGATTCAAATAATAACATAGGGCTAACAAGTGCATTTGAGGACTACATGGTATTTCAGACAAGTACTCAACAAGTATGGATATACAAATTACAAAGTAATGGATATAAAAAGCATAAGTTAGATGTCTCCTATCCATTCCAAACGTTAATGTCAGAAGGACTGGACATTAGCATTATATGTGAAAATAAGGGAAGCGATGCCCGTCATATTATGTCTCTTGCTGGTAAAGATGTAAATAATATTTTCTCAAAAGAGAACATTACAACTTACAATAATTAACAAAAATACAGTTCTGATGCAAATATACGAACATCCAAACATTAAGGGATAATACTAATCTGTCCCTTTTGTAAAGGGCATTTCGAAAAAAGTTATGTAACATAAAGAAGCTGACTTCTGTTGAATACTGAAGTCAGCTTCTTTATAATATCCTTAAAATATGTAGTTATGCATATTTTAAGTTAAAAATCCGCTATAATATACCATTTATTCTAAAATATTATAAGATTACGAATTAAGGAGATGCGATATGAAGCCTATAATTAAAGGATTAAGCATGAGTGTTTTAGCAATGAGTCTTTTACTTCCTTCTAGTGTCAGTTTTGCAGATGAAAACATTGATTCCAGTCAGGCAAAAAAAACTGCTGTTACATCAAAATCGCCATCATTAGATCCTGAAGAAGGAAAAAAAATTCTTGAAATTGGAAAAGAAAAAGCTAAGAAAGCTTGGGAACAAGAGAATCAAAAAAATAAGATAAACAGGATGCGACCACCATCTGAAAGCTATTTCCGACCTGTTACACATTTTAAACAAAGTGATTGGTTTTATTGTGGACCAGCATCGGCACGCAGCGTTCTAACTTTTCATAAATCTGACAGTGGATCATCGTTTCCAATACCAACTGAAGAACTCCTTGCGTCTTTAATGTTAACAACTAACCAGGGAACAAATTCTCTTAACTTAGCTTGGGGATTGATTAAATGCATACAAAGACAATTATGATTTTGCTGATAGTACCTATGGAGCTATGAGCCCTAGTAGCATTAGAGAACTAGAGGTATTAGTAAAAAACAAATTATCAGATGGAACGAATGTACCGATTGTACTGACAAATACAGAACACTTGGAACGTTATAAAAGAGCAGAAAAGAACTATAGGCATTTTATAGTAATCAATGGCTATCATGGTTCAGATAGAACAATGCAAATTGTCGATCCTAATCACAAATTAGATAAAGATGGAAAAGCTTTAGGTGGTTCATACGAGGAGAAAGTAGACGAGAATGGAAAAGGAGTAGGAAAAGCTGTTCTAAGTGCAACAGGTGGTAATCCAACATTAGTATATTGAGAAATTTTAAAATACTATCGTTTATTCTATGTCTAGGTATACTGGTATCTTGCAGTCAAAACAAATTAAATATAAAAGAAAAAGAGTTTAATAGTACCTATACAGAATTAAAAATGGATTATGAAAACTATTACATGGCATCTACATCCAATAACAAACTGTACTTACCTGTTTCTGATAATAGTAAAGAGCGTCTACCTAATAAACTTCTTGCATATAATTTTTCTAACCAAACTGAAGAGACTATATTTCATTCGAAAATGGGTAGCGAAGCAAATATACAAGGAGTACATGTTAATGAAAAATGGTTATTATGGATTGATACCAATGCTATTGGATCAAAAACTATTCTCTACACAAAAAATTTAAGTAATAATAAAGAAAATCAAATCCATAAAACAAATGAAATTATAGAACCTTATCTTTATAAACATTATGTATCATGGATGGAAATTAATGAAGAGCAAAAAAATGCGGATATTATTCTCTATGACCTAGAAACCAATACAAAAACGAAAATAGATACTGTAAAATCCTATGATACAGCTAGTACGACACTTCATATGAATGAAGATAAATTAGTCTATACTAACTCTACTGAAAAACAAACTACCATAAGCACATATAGCCTTAAAAATAAAAATATAAACACATATGTAGTTCCACAAAATAATGTTTTAGCTCCTAAAATTGTAGGTGACAAAATAGTCTATGTAAGCTTATCTAGTGATGAAAAAACAGCTGGAAATTCAATTGAAAATTATTTCATTTTAGATATGGACTCTAAACATGTAACACCACTTTCCATTGAAGGGGTAAATACCCAACAAGGAGATGGTATTGGATCTATGAGTGCAACTATGAATTATTGGGCTTTTAGAACTGACAATCAAAAAATTTGGGTATACCAATTCAATAGGGATAGTTATAAAAAGATTACATTAGATATTCCAAATGTATTTCAATTACGTATGTCAGAAAACGGAGACACCAATATTATATGTGACAACCCAGATACCTTCCCAGAAAAAGTGCATGATTCTATCGTGTCCGTTTCATATGATAAATTAAAATCTGAATTTCAAAATAAAAAAACAGAATCCCATATTAATTAAATGTCCGGAGAATATTCTATATTTTATTTCCTTAAATGGCACCGTTTCGTTGAAAAAACGAGTATATAGAAATGATTAAAAAAAGTATTTTAACAGGAGTTATAGGATTACTTTGTATTAGCTGTTTGTTTTGGTTTATGTACCCTTCACCTTACCTAGAAGAACTAAATCAACAAGAACAAAAAATATATAATCAATTTCACAAAAAAACGATATCTATATATTGAAAAATCAAGATCCGAAAACTATCGTTAGATTGTTTTTATATTCTATTCATCAAGAGCATTACGAAACCACTTATCACTTTTATACAACTCTTTATGATGAAGAAGATAAGAAAATGTTTTTAAAAAGTGCAAATTTAAAAACAAATTTTATTTGCTTTTAAATTTGCAAATAAATCTATAGAAACTGGAAATTACTATGCTCGTATAAAACTACCGTCTTTTTTATGATAAATATTCTGAAATGACTCAAAAAGATGGTATATGGTTAATAAATGAAGCACCTATTAATATGTGTTAAATTATTTATACCCTTTCTTTTCTTTGTTAAGCTTTTTACGATTCTGATGCAAAGGTATTGAAATCTAAAAAGAGGACGACAGATTCCTAGACACAGCCTAGCAATTAAAGATGCATTCAATTAGAAGGATTCGCTATAAAATAGCGAATCCTTCTGTTTTTGTGCAAATAATGACGAATTAAACGCTTGTTTAAATAGAAAAGCAAAATAACTTGTAGGAATCACTACAAGTTATTTTTCAGATAATGTAAAAAAGGGCAAAACAAGCTAATTCAACATACAAAACAGGGAAACCATTTAGATTACCGCCTAGCTATATTATATAACAAAAATTCACAATGAAAGATTTCATTTTTGGAAATTATGTGAATTATAAAAAAAGTTTATTGTATTTTATTTTTAAAAAATCCCATTTATTTATTTTATATAAAACATTTTAAATCGACATTGATATCATAATAAATTAGTAAAAATATAAATATAGGTAAATAGAGAAGAATGTAGGATTCTTACAGATGGACCTATCTTTATATTCGATTTATATTAATTATAATAATATGAATTCATAGGTATAGATAACTATAATATTCCAACGTGTTCGTATAACAGATATTTCCATGATGTATTTTACGAAAAGTTTAATTACTATTAATGTTACAGGAAAGAATATCGGATATAGATCGGTTTCAGCTAGTATATTTATTGTTCTAGAAAGTCTATCAATAAAGCTATTCAATATTAAGATTAGTATACATTAAGCATCCAAAACGGGTGCTTTTTTCTTTGTTATATAGAAATTACACATTAAACTTATATTTATACGCATTGTTACTACATGTAAATAGTAAATAAAACAATGAAACTGATGAAAACATATAAAAACAAAAAGAATCCTAAGATGGGTAGTGTTTTATGAAAGTTGAG
Organism: Bacillus sp. TH17; assembly: GCF_016651125.1. Lineage (NCBI taxonomy): Bacteria > Bacillati > Bacillota > Bacilli > Caryophanales > Bacillaceae > Bacillus > Bacillus sp. TH17. Next base: position 2,537 of record NZ_JAEKEN010000004.1, on the reverse strand, counting down.
CATGGTGAACCTCCTTGGGTATATAAAGGATTATAATACATCGTTGGTCTATTATATTAACCATGAATTGGATGGAATTATGCATGGTTAAATCAATAGAAATTATACATTAAACGTATTTAATGAGTCTGATAGGTATAAAGATAATCGATAATCATACAATGATATGGAAGGGTCTTTTCTAGCGTGTTAGTTACCTCAATAAATATGTATCTTTTGGCGCCTGGGCGAGGGTGCTTTTTTTATTGCACATTATAATGAAGACAAGCATATTATGTAATAGGACGAGTTCTTCGTGTCCTATTCAATGCTCAGGATAAACCCCAATTCACATTGAGAGCACCAATAGCGAGGGTGCTCTCTTTTTATTGAAAATAATATGTAAATGTATATAATATGATTATTGGATTATTATTTCAATATAAGGGGTACAAGTTCGATGCGACGTAAAAAGGATTTGTTGAAACAATGGAAGGTGGATTTGCAAGTTGTTCAAGAAGAAAAGAGGATGAAGAAGAAGGCTAAGAATAAGAAATATATCATTCCTGGTAATACAGCAGGATTCATGAATGGAAAGAATACTTATCGTAAAGAGAATGGGGTATGGAAGCTAAGAAATAAATGATTTGAGGATAAATAAGTTTATAGCAATTATTGTAGGCGCTGCCGTGGTCTGGGTGGCGTCTTTTTTTATTATAAGAGATCCCTCAAGCATTGACGGGTTATCAATTGAAGTGTAGAACTGTTTGGGATTCCTTACATTAAGAACAAAGTGGAATTATTTCTAAACCAATTAATAGAGCTGTAGCAGCAGCTGGAATTAATACAGGAATTTGGATATCTTTCAATGAACAGGGAGTGTACTTATCCTTGATTAAAGACTTATACAACAATGAAATTATTGCTAGACACAATTAAAAAGGTAAGAAAAGAACGGAATATGAAAAGGGTTCTCTTACACATACCGTCAACTACTAAAAAAATCAAGTGAAGCTAGTATGTCCAGAAAGGGAAACTGTTAGGACAATGCTTATATAGAAAACTTCTTCAATCACTTTAAGTCAGAGTGTTTTCATTTATCCTCTTTCCGTACATCTGATGAGGCTAAGTTTGCTGTGCGCAAATATATACGCTTCTATAATCATCAAAGGTTTCAAAAGAAATTAAATAACCTGGGGCCATATAAATATATAACTCAGGTTATTAGTTTTGCTTTTTGAATACTGTCTACCGTCAACACTGTAGATGTTGTTTTTTATAGGCCGTTTTAGATAATAATGAAAAATAATTGTTACTGTTTTCTTTGTGAAGAAACTTTTTTATGCAATGGCTATATATATTGTTTAAAGTTGCAAAAAGTAGTTTGCACATTATCAAATGGGAATGTAAGAGGGTTTAAAATATCGCGTTTGTGATTTTTATGCTTCTTTTTTTTATTTGTAAATAGGTTTAAGAAGCTTTGAGGAAAAACTGGATTTTAATAAAGTTAAACAAAAAATCAATTTTATTAAAAATAAAATTGATTTTTTGTTTAATTATGTTAAAATGTAATTAAAGGAGCTGAAGGTTATGGATTTTAAAAAGATTCCAAATTGGCTATTAAATTTAGAGAATGAGGACATTGAATTTATTAAAAATTTCATTTTACATTCTGGATCTTTGAAAGAAATAGCAAAAATTTATGATGTTTCTTATCCCACGGTGAGGGTACGGGTAGATAAGTTAATTCAAAAAATAAAAGTAAATGATACTGATGAAGATGAAGAGTTTATTACTTTTATCAAAAAACTTTCCATTGAAGATCGTATTAATTTAGAAGATGCAAAATTAATAATTGAAAAATATAAAAATGAAAGAGGGGATAATTAATGTTTCGTCTATATGGATTTATAATTGCGATTTTATTAATAGGACTTCAATATTTTTTATCAAGAAGAGAAAATGTTTATTGGGGAATATGTTTACCTATTTTATATGTGATAACACTCCTATATCTATGGGTAACTGAGGCTCTAACTGTCAAAGGGAATACACTTATATTCATCATAATTATTTTAGGTGGATTAGCCATTTTATTAGGAATTTGGATTAAGGGCAGAGAAGAATTAAAAAATAAACAGAAAAAAGAATTGGACAAAATGAAAACAAAGGATATGAAGTAATCGAATAGAGAAAGAAAAGGATTAGCATCTAAAGACATGTAACTGAGTTTAAGTATAATGTGGATTTTTAAACTTTAAAAGGGAATATATATCATACATATTCCCTTTTAATAATCAGATATCGGGAGCTGTTTTTTGAGTATTTCTATAACAATATAATTATATTATAGAATCTTGCTCTATATGTTCTTTTGTTAAACAAGGAAGGATGTTATAATGTCTTTAATGCTAGTGGGCTTCAGGGATAGCATGGGGATAAATAGATTGTAGAAATAAGGTATAAAAATTAATAATCATTATATAAAAAAGGATAGAACTGTAGATCCTATCCTTTTATAATTAATTGGTTTAAACTATGTAATTACACCAATTAGT
>NZ_JAEKEN010000003.1:0-471985 GCF_016651125.1 Bacillus sp. TH17 | reverse complement strand
ATTCAGATTTTTTAAAATTTATTACACAAAAAGACAGCTCTTAATTAGAGTTGTCTTTTATTTTTCTCGATATATAATACTGTTCTGCTGCAAAAATCCCAGGATTCTTACAGCTAGGGAAAAGTTGGATTTTTCATATAAACGGTACGACTTTATTTCAAATCAACATTGGGGTGTATACATTTCTTAAGTTGATGGACATGTATGGTGAGGCCTTATATAGGATTTTTAATCAAACTTTTTACAAACGGTACAACTTACTTCTAAAATCACACTAATATAAATTAAAAGTAAACTGTCTAAAAAAGGAAAAAACATTTTAAGGAGTTGATGTTTAAAGAATTAAATAAAAAACTTTGCGATATTTTTCGTAAAGTTTTTGTAATAATACGTATTATAATAGTAATTTTCGTATTTCTTCTGTACTTAGACCTGTGAATTTTGCAATGTCTTCTAATGGCATACCATTTTTATGCATACCACGAATTAATTGAATTTTCCCTTTCTCAATACCTTTTTCAATGCCTTCCTCTAAGCCCTCTTCTCGAGCATGTGCTAACTTAGCTTGCTCATCTAGAAGTAACTTTTCACGAGCTTCATAAGCTGTTCGGAAAGAAGAGTCATGGCTCATATTTTCCCATTTATTCATTGCCTTTTGTAAAATTGGATCTTGATTCATCGCAATCTCCTCCAATGTTTGAGTTAAATGTTCATCTTCATGTGCTGGTAATAGTAACATCCAGCGAACAAATGCATTTTCCCATGGATTTACTTTTTCTTCATGCCATTGTTTGACCAATTTTGGAATTTCTACAAAATGAATTTCAATATCATCACTTAGTATCTGTTTCTTTTTGGGATTCCATAATTGTCCTACGGTATGAAATGAATCATCCTGCGAGAATAATATAAAATCTAATAAGTTAATGGTAATTGTTTTGCGAAGCGAACGATACGGCATCCCTTCTTGCATTTGGGACGTATAGAGTTTACTCCAGTAATATAAAGATCGCTTCACCATATCATGTGTATTTCGAAGGTCGGGTAAGTCGGAGTCCTCACGGACTCTTTCTCCCCTAAGAACCGGACTTGTCCGTTTCCAAACATCCGGCTCAAGCCTTCTTTTTATTCCAAACAGCTAGTCGTTCGTCATCCATCATACGCCATTCTATTACCTGAATTCTTTCTCGAGGCGTTAATGAAATATGCTTGTTCACTTTCTTGTAAATATATGCTCTCTCTCGGCAGATAGGATGCTTTTGATGGAGTTGAATATGACAAGATGTATGTAGAGGTTGAAGATTACTATATTCATTTGTCCCCCCATAAGCTTTAGGAACTTTATGATGTACTTCTAATGCTTCTCCGTTTTGTAAAGCCTCTTTACACATTGAACAGATATATTTCTGTTTCTTTGCGATTTTAATTCGAGTTAGCGTATTATTGTTATCAAAATCTTTTTTATCTCGTTTAGCAAAATAGTCAGAGAGTTCGGGATTGTCTGGGCTGTTCTTATATTTTATTCCAATATGTCTTGCAATAGGAGTCCAAATCATTTTATAGATTTGATACTGTGTCTTTGGACAGGTGAGAACCCACTTATCATGTCCTCCATGTTTGGGCTTTCGAAAATATTGTTTTACAATCCATTTCCAACTTTTCTTTGGATGCAAATGTTTTACATGTCGTACAACATTTCCCCATATAAAGTAGTCCATGGATGAGAACACCCTTTTCGATACTACATGCCTCCAGTAATACACATACCCCCGGATTACTGAATTTAGGTTTGTTAATAGCGTATAAACAGATTTTCCTTTCAATTTTTGGAAAGTTGTTTTTATTTTCTTTTTGGCTTTTTGAATACTTGTTTTTGACGGTTTAATTAACAATTTATTCTTGTCTTGCACATATTGTTTAATGTGAAAACCTAGAAAATCAAAACCTTCAGTAATGTGAGTAACACGGGTTTTATCTGTTGCTAATGTAATTCCGCGTTTCTCAAGATATGGTACTAATTCTTGATACAAAGCTTCCGCTTCTTCTTTTGTTTGACAAGTGATGATAAAATCATCTGCGTAACGAACCATTGCCTTTGTGCATTTGACATGAATATTATAGGTAGTACCTTGTCTTTTTGTGTTACTCTTACTGTATTTAATACCGAGCTCTTTCTCCATACCATGTAAAGCGATATTAGCCAAGAGAGGTGAAATCACTCCTCCTTGAGGAGAACCCGATGTTGTAGGATGAAACACTTCATTATCTACATACCCGGATGTTAACCATCTTCTAACAACCTCTTTTGCTGGGAAGTTTTGAATTTTCTCTAAGATATGGTCATGGTTTAAATTATCGAAACATCCGGCAAAATCTCCTTCAAATACCCAAACTTTTTTACTTTTGGAGTTTAGTTTGTTAAAGACATTCGCTATGGCATCATGTGCACTACGCTTCGGACGGAATCCGTACGAAATGGATTCGAATTCTGCCTCCCACTCTGGTTCCAGAGCGTTTTTGGCGATATTTTGCCAAATTCTATCCTTAACTGTTGGAATGCCCAACGGGCGTAATTTCCCATTTTTCTTTGGAATGTGTATGCGCTTTACTGCTCTTGGACGATGTGATGAAATATTTTGGTGGCTCATTTTCTGAAACAATGCCATCCTAGACCTAGGTGTCAATATACGTTCTCCATCGATACCCGCTGTGCGCTTCCCACGGTTTATTTGTGTAACTCTTTTAATTGATAACAATAGATTCGCTTTGCTTCGAAGTATAAGGCGTTGTAATTTTCTCACTCTTCTACTTTGATTTTGGTGTTTGGCACGAAAAATTCGTTGTCGTAACTTCCTTACATACCTTTCGATTTCTTTCCACTGGATTGTAAACCAATCTGTAAGTGAAGGAATAGCCGACGCCTTGTGAGCTGTATCCATAACTAGATTCCTTCCTTTCCGCAAAAGTTTCTTTCCGCTTTTTTTCGTGTTGAAGACCTGTTGGAAGTCTGCACCCTTTCGGGTTGCATCATTAAGGTTTTTTTTCCTTGAATGCTATTCGCACAGTTATGAGTTCCTGTTATCTTTCGACTTTGCGACTTTCGCTTTTTCCAACATCCCATACCCTCTATAACGTCATTCTGCCTTACGACATCCTTACTGTACAACGTACAGATTATATAGGGCTTACCAAGTTCCACTTCTAATAGATACGATGAGGGAAGGTATCTTCTACTACTCCGGCGGATATGTAGGTTGTCCCTCAGCGGCATACAAAGTCCACTTTTCTCATCCGCAATCCCAATGTATCAACGTCTTTCATTAGGTTCATAGTAACGAAGCTTAAGAAAATTCACTGTCGTTTACCTTTCTCATCTTTCCCTAGCACGGATTGAATGTACGTTCATCGCTTCCTTATGCATCCCCTCATGCAACCAACCCTGCCATTACTAGCAACGCTGTTTCGGGTGGAAATATTCTTGACAACTAGAATAGCGTATCCCTATGGATACGCACTATTATGAAGCGACTTCTTGTCGCGCCTGTATCTCTATATTCACTTGCGTGCCATTGTCTAATGTTGCTAATAAGTCTAATATGGATAACTTATCATCTTCATAAGATTTATGAAGATGTGGATCTTCTAGTTGTAGAGATACAATAGGTACATCTAAAGATTCTTCTAGGATAGCGTTTAGAAATCCAGTTAAAATCTCTTCGTTCCGAATAACTGTTTAAAAGCGAAATCAATACGTAAATTTACTAATTTTGTGGACATGGGTTTCCTCTCCCTGTCTTTCTATTCTTCTTACTATTTTATAATGTAATTCTTTATATAAGCAAATTCATCTTTTTCAGTTTATTTATTTTTTCGTATGTATCGGTAAAGCGTAGCCTGACTAATACCTGTCATGTTTACAATTTCTTGTATGCTATATTCTTTAGAATCATATAACTTTAATGCCCTTTGAATGAAGCTATCCTTAACACGAGGACGTCCACCGACTCTCCCCCTTGCTCTTGCACTTTCAAGTCCCTCTTGAGTACGTTGAGAAATTAAGTCTCTTTCAAACTGGCTGAATGCTTGAAATACTGTTAACATCAATTTTCCTTGAGGTGTATTAGTATCAAATTGCTCTTTGATACTAATTAGCTTAACTCCCTTATTCTCAAAAAAATCAACAAGTTCAATTAAATCTTTGGTACTTCTTCCTAATCTAGAAAAGCTTTCAACAACTAATGTATCACCTGGTCTAATTTTATCTTTTAATCGAGCAAGCTCTGGACGATCACTTTTCGTACCTGTTACTTTTTCAGTTAAAATTTCAGTACAGTTATAATTTTGAAGCATGTCTAGTTGACGAATCAAATCTTGTTGTTGAGTACTTACCCTTGCGTAGCCATAAATGTATGAATTCATGAAATCACCTAACCTTTACAAGATAATTTTATCATAAAGGGTAGTTAAAGTTAATTTGATTTTGACAATAGTTTTGATAACACAGTTAAGCGATTTATAAAGATTAAATTTTGTTCATTTTACATTTATCAAAAACCATCGTTTTTGAAACGCTTACAAATAATAAATCTAATAATTATGTACTTTGTAATAGGTAAGAGTTTATGATAAAAATAGGAAATATCCCAAAAAACACACGAGGGGCGTTGATTAAGATTTTTTTTAAAGACTTTAACTACAAAAATGAAGGTGATTATTTATATCCAGTTGAGTATTATCAATTTCGCCAAGCAAGCACACATAATACATTCAAAGTTGAACTATTATGTTTTGACGATCGTTATGATTTCCATTTAACAATTGATAATGAAGCTATCCCTTCAAAGTATAGACTTGTAACAAGCATCTCCTTTGAAATTTATGAAGAATTTGGATTTGAGCCTTATGATTTTAGTTCTAAACACGCTACTCTACAAAGGGCAATTGATATGGCAAGTGCAATTGCAAAGAAATATTGTGAAAATCCAGTTAATCAATAATAAGTAAAGACCAGATATTATATCCGGTCTTTTTTGTATTTGCTGTATGTTAAGGTGATTTTTCTGTTAAATTATAACAATTATTAATACGTCTTTTAAATTTGAGGTTAAGGACTCAAATTTAAAAGAAAAAGAGAATCTAAATGGATTCTCTTTTCTTGGCATATTTACAACATGGAGAATACTGAGACAACTCTTTCTGTGACTTTACCCATAAAGTTGCCGCTAAAGGAAGCATATCCTTGCCGGAAATTACATGTTTTTGAGGAGATTTAGTTGATTGTTCGAGGGAAAAGGAAGCATATCTTTGCCGTGGATAAATTATTAACCCATAAGCTTGCCGTGAATGCTGTTGGTTTGTAATAAAGTTTGATCAAAAGCATGCTACAAAATTTGATTTTTCAACAGAAGAAACCCAAACATTTTGAAAAAAGTTTGATCAAAATGCTTGGGTTATTTGTTGCTAGTGAATAATTTTTTATAAAAAGTTTAATCATTTTTCTACCTGTGTTTGCTCCACAATCGCGCCCGATTGTTGAACATTGTCCCTGAACACCAACACTGAAAGGAAATTCAAGATAAGCACTCGAAGTAAATCATTCCCTTAAAGACCTTTTTTTAGGTTTTTGTTTTTAATTCGTTGCTGGAACGACAGAGTCGCTATAAATACAGTTACTCCCCACAAGAACAATCCTCCGTACGTTACCGCATACACCCAAAGGACTAACCCTTCGGTTATGGTCTGGATGCACTTTAATACGTGCTATGAAACTACAGTAAAACTAATAAAACCTTTCATATGTGGGGGCTTTGCTAAATTTTTAAGATAGGGATATTACTGCCCTTTAATGTGGCATAAAGTTAACATACGCCTTATAGAACAAATAGAATACAATTGAATAGCTTAAGATATAAAAGAGACTTCTTTTCCCCCTTAATATCCATTTTAATTTTCTATCCTGTAGCGACAGCTTTATTTTACTTCCTTTTGGCACGTTACATACTACTTCAAACAATTCACGATACTCCTCATCGATCCCTAAAAGTACGTACTCTTTATCGTTTGTATATTTTATATATAAAAATTCACTGCCGCTTTTACGATCTAATACTGTTTTCATAGAGACAATTTCATCTAACTGATATATTTTCAAATCAACGTCGTTATAATATTGATCTACAAAGAACACATACAGTTTTTTATTTGTAACAACGAGGACGTTATTAATACCAAAATTCATAGAAAGAAAACCAATTCCTAATGTTATAGCCGTCCCTGTTTGCCAACCCTTTACACGCGGATTGGACGCAGCCATGCTATATAAAATCTCTTCACCCTGCTGTAAATTACCTTGCACTTGATAATAACAACGCTGCATCAAAATACTTTTTGTTACTACCATTTTTGCACGTCCTATTTTCTTTTCATCTACTTTTGTTTCAACATTATATTCTGCTACATCTTCATCACTATATTGTAAATTATTTAAACCCTGCAACAGTTCCTCTTTGCGCATCAGTTTCCCCTCCTATTATCTTTTTTATTTTTTTTCGTCCTCTTGAAAGCCTGCTATACACAGTATCTGTTGCCAGCCCTAATTCAGAAGCAATCTCTTGCACACTATATTCATCCAGATACCTTTTTATAAAGATTTTTTTATCTTCATTGTTTAGCGACCTAATTAAAAGATAAAAGTTTTCTTCCTCCTCTTCTTTTGTTTGATTTGTGCCTGTTCTCTCTTCATATATATCCTGCTGAAATTCTTGTAATCGATATACTTGATTACTCTTTCTCTTAAAATCGATCGCTTTAAACTTCGCAATAGATATAAGCCAATTTCTAAATTTTCCGCGTTTCTCATCATAACTATCAATGTTGTACCAAATGATTAACAAAATATCATCAACACACTCATCCACTAACACTTTACTATGGGATGTATCTAATACACTGTGAACAACTTTATAAATTAAATCTCCATACTGATCAATTGCTGCATGTAATGCTTTCATATCTTTCTTTCGCAATCCTTCTACTATTTCTACTTCTTGCATTCCTATCACCACTCTTTGCTCCATTCTCTATTCACTTAATATACGAATTATAATGATGGTTTTCTGACATTATGATAAAAAGATCTCAATTTTATGCTTCTATATTGTAGCACTAGTAAAAGTAGGGGTAGCACCACATCGCCATCAAGTTAAGAAAAGCAAATACCCCAAAACGAAAAAATGAGCTTTTTTGTTACAAGTTAGTACAAAATTTCGTTCTGGGGGTACTATAAAATTTTAGCTTGATGGGCATGGGGTACCGCCAGCATTTTGGAAAAACCCCACGCTAAGCAAAAAATACAATACGCTGCCCATATGGACAGCGTATTTACATAATTATCGTTCTCGGAAGTTACTTTTTCCTTTTACTTTGTAAGTAATCCAATAACAGTTATAACAATTAAGATAACTGCCCATATAATAAAATGTTTGTTTCTTTTTACAAATTTTATTGTTGTATCAGAGTCATCTGTTTCTTCAAAGCGTTCTATTTTTCTTTTTTGTACAACGAGTGTCCAAAAATACACTGCATTCCCTATTGATAAAATCAAAAAAGCATTTCCTAAATGCCCATTTCTAAAGTTGTCGTATAACGACCAAATGAGTAATAAAACAGTATAGACCATGAACGCATTTTTACTGGCTTTTGCTACATGATATTGTTCCATTTCGTCTTGTTTTTGTATCTGCATTGTTCTCTCGCTTCCTTATTTCAAGATTATTCAAGTGTAAAAATGTCCTCCATTTTTAGATTGAAGTAATGAGCTATTTTTAGTGCTAATTCTAAACTTGGATTGTAGTGATTATTTTCAATGGCTACAATCGTTTGTCTTGTAACCTGTAAGTCCTTCGCCATTTGAATTTGTGTAATTTCATGTTGTACTCGTAGTTCTTTAATTTTATTTTTTACAGCCATCGTTTCACCTGCAATGTAAAGATATCTTTACTAATAGATTATATAAAAACACCATAAATGTAAAGATATATTTACACCTTATCTTGGAAAAACAAAACCCAAAGCATATTTTAATTACTTTGGGTTCATGAATATGTAAAATGATAATAAAGTTATTTAATTTTAAAAGCTCAACCAAGCATAACCCCGTTCTAAATTTAGGACGGGGTTAAAAACATAGTTGTTTAATTTTTAAAGTAAGGTATTTCACTACACTAAAAAATATAATAATAAAGTCGTTTAAAAATCTAATTTTTATTCAACAATAGCGCCCGTTTCTTGAATATGTACATAACTTGTATTAGCTTAGTACTTAGGACATATTGAACTAAAACTACCTTTAGTAGTAAGATACAGCGCTTCACTTTAAACACTATCTATGATTTTATATTTATTATCTCGATATTCTCCAAAAATCCGGTCCATAATTCTTGTTACAAAATTCGACTGGAATTCGTGTCTTTGAAAAATTATCACCAACGTTTATCTGATATAATTCATTATGTAAAGGAGAACCATAGGAAAACTCAAGTTGGCAATCAGTTAGATTAAACAAAATTGAATGCACTGTTCCAAAGTTTTCTTTATAATTATGAATGGACACCCCTTTCGGAAACTCCGTTGAAAGAAGTTCTTTAATTTCGCAAGCAGTTCTTTTACCATTGTCACTAAATTTATTCTCTAAAATATTGTATCGTAGTTGAGATTGTTCTAGCTTGCCGGGTTCAAGATTTTTAATTTCAGGAAATAGCCCATGATTTGTTGCAATTAAATAATCTAGTTCTGCTTTTTTAACTACTTTAACTCCGTCATATTTTCCAACTAAAGCTGCCTCACCATTTGCATCTGCTAAAAGTAAATTCATATTCGTTCCAACAGGCATGTTTTTCACAGCATAGACGGCTTCTTCAATATTTTTACACGTCTCTAGTATAGCTCTAACAACCACCATAAACTGCAACCCAGTAACTACTGGTTCTCTCATACCTGGATATTTACCTATCGGCATGCCACACGAAGCAAACGCTACACATAGACCTTTCTCGTTTAATCCTTCACTTCGACCAAATGTAGAAACAGAGAAACCGGTATGCGTGTATCTTCCATCTACTTTAGTTGTACAAAGACGCATATCCGAAATATCAGGAGAGAGGTCGTAGTTTCGTAATACGTATGTTTTACCATCGGACATTTTTTGGGGCAAAATCGCGCCTAGACTACACCCTCCAGGTATTAACCAGGCATCGTCATAAAACTTTAATTGGTTTGGTTTATAACCAAATCCTTCCGCAAAACCCTCTAATTCCTCATCTAATCCCGGACAATACTCCTCGATTTGGGACCTAATTTCTAAATACGCTTTGGTAGAATCAGGTTGTTCCCTAAAAAAAATTTCCTTAACGTGTGCACTTTCATAGTATTCTAATGCTTGTTGTTTTCCAATTTCATACGAACTTCCTTTAAGATAAGTAAATTTCCCTGTATGCGTATTCATTCAAAGCTCCCCATTCTGCATTTTAATAGCAAGACATATATACCTTGCTATAAACAGAATAAACCCTCCAGTAACTAGAGAGTTAACCTCAATTCGTTATTCAATTATTCTGCGTTGTTACCTTTACAAACACTTTTGTCAAAAAATCATTGGGATGTATCTCATTGTTCGGTTTAATATTTATTGGATCCACTACTTTGGATGGGACGAGTCCCTTTAAGTACTGTTCCATATACTTTCCATCAACACGAAGAGATTGTTCTGCTACCCATGCCTTTAAACGATTGTAACCATAGTGAAGTTCTGAATACGGCCCTTTTACATTGACACATGCATACATTCCCTCAGGCAATATCGTAAGATACTCCTCATTTTTCCCGACTTTTACGGGTAAAAGTAATTCAACATCTGCTTTCTTTTGTCTCCAATCTTTTTGATGAAAAATAGCTAGTAGCTCCCCATCCATATTAAACTGATATGCATATATTCTTTCAAACAACATTTTAACGAGTGTGTCCATTTCAAACATGTTTATTGTTTTGCGAATAGACACAACCTGTATATCTTTTCGCTCCTCTATGTAACAACTTGACAGAGCGGGCTCAGGAATGAATGTTTCATCATTCTTTATGAACTTCTTTATTTGCTGGATATTGTTAATTTGCTTGATGATTTGTTCTTGCTGATACTTTAACTTTTCTGTTTTTTTCTTTAATCTTACATCCAGATCTTTCATATCTTTACCTTTTAAAGCTTGATCAATTTCGTTTAACGAAAACTGGCAGTCTTTAAGCACTAGGATAGTTTTTAACTCTTTCATCTTATCGTAGTCATAGTAACGATAGCTCGTCTCAAGATCTACATAAGAAGGTTCGAGTAAACCAATGTCACTATAGTAACGAATTGTTTTCACAGGTACATCGCACAGATTTGAAAATCTTCCAATGGTATACATAGCAAAGCCCCTTTTCCAAACGACATTTATTTCTAAACGATTTCCTCAAATAAATCCCATTATAAATCATAAACAAATCAATCTGACACTTCAACTTTCCACTTGAGATTCTTATTGATTTTCGTGTTGCTTTTAAATAAATTTTGATTAAATTGATACTAATAACCTTGATTAACGATCATAGAAAAGAGCGTGTTTTGAAAAAAAGATTAATCAAAGCACGCTCTTAATATTTTCAGTTGGTTCTTTCTTTTATAAAAAAGTTTGATCATTTTCTGCCTGTATTGCTCCATAATCGCGCCCTTTAATGGAAGACTTGATTTCAAAGTAAATTATATGAATGGGGGTGTTTTAAAATGGGTAGAAGTATAAATTTTAACAAAGAACATGTTTTGAATAAAGCTATGTATTTATTCTGGGAAAAAGCTTATGACGCTATATCCATTTCAGATCTTTTCAACACAGTGACCTAATACATAACAATCGAGATAATTATGATGAATGCTGTCTTTAGCTTGTTATTTGTAAATTCTAGGAACTCTCTGACCCAAGTTACAAGCAATTTCATACGATATGGTTCCTAACATACTTGCCACTTCATCTAATGATATGAAATAATCCCCTTGACCTCCATAAACTACCACCTCATCACCAATATTTACACCCTTAATATCAGTAACATCAATCATACAAAAATCCATACATATTTTACCGAAAACAGGAGCTAATTGTCCGTGTATAAGGACATAAGCCGTTCCAGATAATCGCCTCGAATACCCATCTGCATACCCAATTGGAATAGTTGCAATAATTGCTTTATCTCTTTCAATGTTAGTTGCTCCATATGATACGCCATACCCTTTCTCAAGTGTCTGAATATAGATGACTTTGGTTTTTAACTGTATTGCTTGTTTAAGATTAACTTTTGTTTTATTCACCTCTTTAGATGGATAAAGACCATACATTGAAATTCCAATACGAACCATATCGTAGGTCATATCTGGCATTTCTATTGTTGCAGCACTATTCGCAATATGAAATAGGGGAATAGAAACTTTTCGTTTCTCCAATTCTTCCAATAACCTTTTCCATCGGTTCTTTTGTTTTTCTGCATACCGTTTGTCGGCTTCATCTGCGGTAGCAAAATGTGAGTACACTCCTTCTAGATAGAGCCCATCCATTCGTGACACGATATGGATAAAATCACTTGCTTCTTCTGCTTGAAGTCCCAATCGTCCCATTCCTGTATCGACTTTGACGTGAACCTTTGCCTTTTTTCCTAAGCTCTGCCCAGACTTTGATAATGCTTCTGCATGTTCCATATCAAAAATTGATTGTGTTAAATCCCAATAAACAACATGATTCGCTGCTGATGGAGGTGTGTATCCAAGTATAAGTATAGGTGCCTGAATATGTGATTTTCGTAGTTTAATCGCTTCTTCTAAACTGGCCACTGCTAAATAATCCACTCCACTATTAATCGCTTTTTTGGAAACCTCGACAGCACCGTGGCCATAACCATTCGCTTTTACGGTGGCCATTATTATTGTTGAGTTAGGTATTATTCTTCGAAATTCACTAATATTATGTGAAATATTGCTAAGGCTAATTTCAGCCCATATTGGTCTATACATCATTTCCCCTCACTTTAGGTGAATTTTCAATGATCGTTTCAAGTAGCTCATTAAACGGATTGCCCGCTGATTGTGCACTTTTTAAGAGCAGACTTTTTTTCGTCTTCCCAGACAATTAATTAACTTCCAACACATAAGGGATACTATACAGGACGGCCGTCTGTAAGCTTAAAGTCGTTAAATACTACATTCATACCCTTGCTAAAATTTTTACATACCTGCACTAATCCCAAAAGGTCCACACAATATGTATTTTTACGGTCTTATGGTAGGGTGTGGAACTACCAAGACCTGGAAGCATAAGTTTGCCGCAAACAAAAAGAACCATAAGCTTGCCGAAGCGGCAAACTTATGGTTCATATCACACAAAACTTTATTAGGGGAAAGTTTTAAAAAACGCCCTTATAACAATACTTACATAAATGTAATATATAGTGAATTGATAGAATTAAGACTGACTATTCTTAAGTTTTAAAAAACTAAAACCTCGCCATACTAATGTGGTTAGATATCCAGTACTTCATGAAACATTAATAGAAATTGAAATTACTCTTCGTCTATCTCGTATTCATTAAGATATTAATAATTGGATGTATCTGTTCATGAATATGGTAATCTGATTAAGATTCTCACTACACAAGTCCTACCTACCAGAAATTAGTGAAAAAGAGGAAACTGTTGGGATAAAGCACCACAAGAATCGTTTTTGGGCTATCTGAAAGATAAAGCATATATAAAACCTTACGAGTGTTTTACTGAGTTGAAACAAGAGATAAAGAAATATATGACATACCTTAATCATTATAGATATCACTGGAATTAAAAAGGATTGGAGATGCTACAATAAATTGCACACTAAGTTAAAAGATAAAGGTGATTCAGTTTATGAGTAGAAAAGTCTATAATCGTCAATTTAAATTGGCTGCAGTCCAATTACTATTGGAAGAGAATATGTTTGTGAAAGAGGTTTCAAAAGAATTATCTATCCATTCGAATACTCTTTATCATTGGATAAGTGAATATGGAGAAAGTGCGTTACCATTTGGAATTTGTTTTACCCACATTTTCAATGGAGTAACAATTGGCATTCTTAGTTCTTTAGCAATCGCATCATAGCTCCGTCCATCATTTTTATACAAATGTACAGCTTTCAATTTAAATGTCTCTGCATATTTTTGAAATGTTGTTCTTTTTTTGCCATTAAAATATCCCTTCAAGTATAGTGTAACATTCCACATTAAGAATGTAGTTTTTTTACACTGTCTACTTAAAAGGGATAATACCAACTAATATTACCTTACTTGCACCAGCTTTAAGCAATAAATTTCTCGCGGTTTCAAATGATAACTTTTAGTATGTACATTATAATTATTTTTTATGAAAACCTTGTGTAATTCGATCTAATATAATTGCAATTACTACAATTGCAAGGCCTGCTTCAAAGCCCATACCTATATTAACTTGTGTAACCGACCGATAAACGTCTACGCCAAGACCTGGTGCACCGACAAGAGATGCAGTGACAACCATTGATAGAGAAAGCATAATACTCTGATTTACACCAGCCATGATTGTTCCAGTTGCAAGTGGAAGCTGTACTTTGAATAGTTTCTGTGACGATGTTGAACCAAAGGCGTTAGCTGCTTCAATTAAATCTTCTGGTACTTGCCTAATCCCTAACTCAGTAAAGCGAATAGTAGGTGGCATTGCAAAAATAACAGATGCAATAATACCTGGTACTACTCCAACACCAAAGAATGTAATTGCCGGAATAAGATAAACAAATGCAGGCATTGTTTGCATAAAATCAAGAGTTGGTTTTAAAAATTTGGAAAACCTTTCGTTCTGAGATGCCAAAATCCCAATTGGTATACCTATAATGATAGAGATAATAACAGACGTCAAGACAAGCGCTAGTGTTTGCATAGTCTGTTCCCAATAGTTAACGTTAAGGATAAACAGAAATCCAATTAAAGAAAATACTATAAGTGAAATTTTACGGGAGGTGTACCAAACTAATAAGCATGTGAGTGCAATAAAAATAATGGCTGGGATAAATATTAATAGATTTGTTAATAAATCAACAAATCCTCCGATAATAAAAGAAAATCCTTTGAAAAACCCTTCGAAATGCTGATACAAACTTGTAACAAGTGTATCAACCCATTCTCCTAAAGGAATACGTGGAATACTATTCATTATCATTCACCTCTTCCTCTACATTTCCTGCTAAAGCTTGAATAATACTTTCACGCTTTATTATCCCTCGTAATCTATGTTTATCATCTAGAACAGGAAGAGGTAACTTTGCCTTAACCATTTTTATATACATTTCTTCTAATAGAGTATCTAAATAAACAGGAGGAATGTCTGTTACTAATAAATCCGCTATCGGAACCTGTCTTTTAACAGCTTTACTAGCATTATCAGCAGTTAAGACACCTAAAAACTCATGTTTCTTATTCACTACATATACGCTAGAAACACTAGCATTTTTCATGATTTGGAGTGCAACACGTGGACCGCGATCAATTAATAAGGTTTCCGGTCTTTTCATAATGGATTCAGAGGTTAAAACTTTTCCTAAATTTACATCAGCAACAAATTGCTCTACAAATTCATTTGCAGGGCTCACCATAATTTCTTCTGGTGTTCCAATTTGAACAATTTCTCCGTCTTTCATTAAAGCAATACGATCACCAATTCGGAGTGCTTCATCTAGATCGTGTGTAATAAAAATAATCGTTTTTTTCATTTTATCTTGCAGTTCTAATAATTCATTTTGCATTTCTTTTCGAATAATCGGATCTAACGCACTAAATGATTCATCCATCAGTAGGACATCTGGATTATTTGTTAGTGCTCTTGCGATACCAACACGCTGCTGCATACCACCGCTAAGTTGTTCCGGATAACTATCTTTATTGTTTTCTAAACCTACTAATTTTAGAGATTCTAACGCTTTTGTTTCTCGTTCTTCTTTTGATACTTTTTGTATTTCTAAACCATATGCAACATTTTGTAAAACCGTTCGATGAGGGAATAAGGCGAATTTTTGAAATACCATACTCATTTTGTTTCTTCTTACTTTTCGAAGAGATTCTTTTCCCATTGTTGCGATATCTTCACCATCAATATATATATGGCCAGAAGTCGGTTTGATTAACTGATTTAACATACGAACAAGTGTAGATTTCCCACTACCGGATAATCCCATAATGACAAATATTTCACCAGCATAAACATCGAATTTTGCCTGCTTCACGCCAATATTCATACCAGTTTCTTTTAATATAGCAGCTTTGCTTTTTCCCTCTTCTAGTAAAGCGATTCCTTTAGAAGGATTCTTTCCAAATACTTTTGTAACGTTTTCAACACGTAATTTCGTTTCTTTCATTCTTTCACTCCTTTTCTTTGACTCTATACAAATACTTTAACTATTTCTAAACCAAATAGTACACTACAATAGTTCATCAAAGACTTTTTTTATTTTTTTGTTAAGCTATTAATAGTTAGTTTATATTATTCATAGTTATAATTATAAAATATTTATTTATAATTATAAAGTATTTAGCTTTACTGAAATAATTTTCTACGTTAGTTAAAGAAGAAATATCTAATCATAGAGACTAGGAGGAGCTTGATGAAGAAAAAAATATGGCTTCTGTGCATACTATTATTAATTAGCATAATTACTACTTCTTGTAGTGGCGCGAACAGTAATGCAAAGGGAAAAATTAAAATTGGTGTAACGAGTTGGAAAGAAAACATAGCTACCGCAAATATGTGGAAAGTATTACTTGAGGAAAAAGGTTATAAAGTTGAATTGTTATATTTAGAAAAGGCAGCCGTTTGGACCGGGGTAGCACGAGGAGATGTGGACGCCAACTTAGAGGTCTGGCTACCAATTACTGATAAGCCATTATATGAAAAATATAAGGATGATGTTGTAATAAAATCAGCGTGGTATAAAGGTACTGGTCTTGGTTTAGTTGTTCCTTCATACATGACAGATATCAATAGTATTGAGGATTTGAATGCAAATAAGGATAAATTTAACAATAAAATTATTGGTATTGAACCTGGTAGCAGTTTAATGGGCTTAACAGATAAAGCGATACACAAATATGGGATAGAGCTAAATCTTGTTCAATCTTCAGAAGCCGCTATGATGAGTGAATTAAAAAAAGCATATAATCAAAAGAAACCCATTGCAGTAACATTATGGAATCCACATTGGGCTTTTTCAGAGTTTGATCTTAAATATTTAAAAGATCCTAAAAAGGTGTATGGAGAAAAAGATGATATTTATTACTCTGTTCGTAAAGGATTTGAAAAAGATTATCCAGAGCTTATAAAGTATTTTGATAACTGGAACATGACCGATGAGCAACTCGGAACGTTGATGACCATGATTAATGAATCGAATGACCCTGAACAGGCCGCTGAAAAATGGATAAAAAAGAATAAAAAATTAGTAGATACATGGATGAAAAAGTAATCATTTATGGGGTACGGCAACCATTCCTTCTTTTTGGAGCCACTCGTAAATAAAAAGAAAGAGAAGTGATGTTTTCATATAATCATTTCTCTTTCTTTTTATTAGCTTGATAGCGATGAGGTTCCTTCAACAAAGCGCGAATTTCGTACACTAAGAAAATTCAAATAAATAAAGTCCATTTCTTTTAGTGTATAAGAAATGGACTTTATTGTCTTTTGTCTAACTTTCTGGATACTTACTTTTCTTAAATTACTTATAAAACTATTTTTTTCCATTTAAGAATTTTAGTTCTGAAATTCGTAAATGGAGCAACTGTATTGATATGCACCCATTTCCAAATAGGCCACATTGCTTTTGTTGTGGCCCATTTTCTTTGTTCTGATTGGAATAATTCTTTTTCAGAAAGATCATTTATCCAATCGACTAACTTTCGAACTAACTTTGTCAATTCTTCCTCCTGCTGTTTTAAAGTTAAAACACCGTACTGCTCATAAAAAGATTGATAAAGTTTACCTAAGTTATTCCATTTGTAGTCTGGAGTGGGCGTTTGTACGTCAAGTCCACATTGTTCGTCTTTTTCCCACGATAACAACAAGTTGATCCACCCCAATTGATAAGAAAGTATTTCAGAAGGAGATTTATCCACTTCAGAGATATGTTTATCTCTCAACTCTTCAGGAATCACCTTAAATTCTTCAATAAATTTCTTATAGGCTTTATCGATTGATTCAATTAATTCTTCAGCATTAGAGTACTGTTTCATAATACTTTCACACCTTTATTTTTGATACCTTCAGTATATGATAGAATGGTATCAAAACATGATACCATTAGGAGCTTTTTATGAAAAAAGACGAGCGACTCATTCAAGAAATGATCTATATCAATTCAAAAAAGAATTTTAACCTTAACGACTTGATTGGAGAATTCGATATTTCTAGAAGTACCGCCTTACGAGACATTTCTTCCTTAGAAGAACTAGGTGTTCCTCTTTATTCTGAAAAGGGAAGTCATGGTGGATATCACGTGTTAGAAAATCAACTTCTACCACCAATTTATTTTAGTAATAATGAATTACATTCTATATTCTTTTCGCTACAACTATTAAAAACATTGCTAAAAACTCCATTTGATAAAGACTACAAAGAAATTAAAGAAAAACTATTAGCTATACTGCCAAAGAAGCAAAAAGAAATGGTTCAACAGGCGGATCAAGTCATCCAATTTGTAGGAACAAATCAAAAAAAGAGTCTCCCTTTTTAGGAGAACTTTTCTCTGCAATATTCAATAAAAAGGTAATAGAAATCAGTTATTGTCGCTATGGCAACAATCAAAGAGTCATTCAACACCTAAGATTATTAATCACGGATGGAAATTGGTATTGCTTTAGTTGGGATTTAGACAAAAACGAATTTCGAAATTTTCGTTGTGACTATATTCAATCCGTAAAGTATAAAGATAAAGAAAGCATTCCTTTTACTGAAGAGACAATTAGTTCTTTATTTAGAAAACAATTCAATACACAACGCCCTTTTTCTTTTAAAGTCAAAGTTAGTGATAAAGGGGTCGAACAGTTCTATAAACGCATTTACGATAACATATCTCTTCAAGAAGAAGAACAAAATAAATACATTATTGGGACTTTTGGAGAAAAGGAGATAGATTTTCTAGTTCAGTATTTTTTGTATTTCGGTAAAGAAATTAAAATCATTTCTCCAGAAATGCTACGCTCCAAATATAAGGAATATTTAAAAGATATATTGGCGGATTGTTATAAGATAGAAAGTAGATCACATACAAAATAGTAGGTCAAACTCGCACAAAATAAAATAACATTCCTTATTTAATTTCAATTAGGTTTTTGATGCCATTTTAATAGATATATTTAGACGGAAGTGAAATGACTTGATTTTTGATGAAGAACTATTAAAACACATTTCTTCATTAGGATGGAAACATAGTAATTTCCTAGGAGAATACCGATTTAATTAGAAAGAAATTGCACCTTCAACTTAAGAATATTCACTAGTCCAACGTTATCAAGTTAATATTTATAATGCCCCCAAAACAAGAATTTAGTGAATTTTTACTGTTTTGGGGTGTTTCTTTTCACTAGATTGATGGACATGTCCTGCTACCCCAATTATGTAGCAAGTGTTTTTTTATGATTTGATTGTTTTACAATACACGAGCGTCGTCTTCTATAGTTTGTTTTTTTAATTTTTGGGTCTTATTTTTAGATTTTTTGAAAGTTAGAGCCATACCAACAAAAATTAGAGTAATCCCTGATACTTGCATTAAAGTTGGTCGGAATCCTGTAAGCACCGTGTCCAATAAAATTGCTACAGCTGGATCTAAAAAAACTAATATCGAGATTAATTTTGTTGATAAATCACGTAAGCTATCAAAGAATAAGTAGTATACCAATCCTGTATGGATAAGGCCGGTTGCTATAATATACGTCCAATTACTTTGAGTCAGTCCATGGAATGCATCAAAATCTATAAAGGGTATTAGAAGAAAAATCCCTAAAAATGTTTGCAAAAAGGTCATTGCATAAGCACTCATGTTCTTAATACCTTTCCCAAATAAAGTTGTAAATGCATAAAACAGAGCTGCGAGAAGTCCCCAAACCATGCCAGAAGACATTAACGAGTCGAAAGAGAAGTTTTTGTTTATGCCAGCGATTAATAACGCTCCTACAAAGCAGATAATGATAGAGATAACAGATAATACTGTTAATTTCTCTTTAAAAACAATACTTCCAATGATAAGTACAATTATTGGAGCAAGGTGATAGACTGATATTGCAACTGTGACTGACATATTTTCAAACGCTTTAAATAAAAATACCCAATTAAATACAAGGAAAAATCCACATATCAAGACTTGAATAACTTCTTTTCGTTCCCATTTATCATGTTTGTACTGTCCAGTTATTAGCCAGCAAAGACTTAAAAATATTGTAGCAAAAATGCATCGTACAAATACCAGCTCAAATGAAGGTAAATTTGTTTGTACTGAAAAAAAGCCGACTGAACCGAAAATAATCATTGATATTATCATCTTCAAAGCCGGTAATGATTTTCTCTCAATAGAATTTTGTTGAATCAATTTAATCCCCCCGTTAAATATCTAATGTTTAGTAAGAAAAGCACCGACCTTCTATAAAGGACAGGTGCTTTTAATTTATCTACAAAAACACTTAATTATAAATTTTTCCCAGCTGTCCAACCGCCATCTATGACAAAGTTGGAACCTGTAACAAAGCGAGCCTGATCAGAAATTAAATATTCAATACATGAAACAATATCCTGCGGTAGTCCCCACGTATCTAAGGATTGATTGCTTTTTATAAGGGATACCAAACGCTCATCACTAAAATATTCTTCTGTAAGCTCTGTTCTAATGACACCGGGAGAAATACTGTTCACTCGTATGTTTTGCTTACCAAACTCCATAGCCATCTGTTTAGTAAGTCCAATTAGAGCATGTTTTGATGCAACATAAGCCGCTCTTTCAGGTTCAGCCATTAATCCTGAAACAGATGCTATATTTACTATGCAACCTTTTGTTTTAGACTTGTACCAACGCTTAGCAGCTTCCCTTGAAAGAATAAAGGGTGCTACTAAATTAACATCTATTACTTTTTTAAATAGATCATCAGAAAGTTCTAATACAGGTGTTATTTCCCTGATACCAGCGGCGTTTATAAGTATGTCAGGACAAAGGGTATCTGTATCCAATTGTATAAAAAGATTATTAATCTCATTGCTGTTACTTAAATCTATTTGTACTAACTTAAAAGACGTATGTGTTTTTGTATAGTCTACTAATTTATTTGTATTAATATCAAGAGCTATTACATTGAATGATTTTTCTAAAAAATATTCAATACAAGCATTTCCTATACCACTGTTGGCGCCTGAAATCATAATAGTTTTATTTTTTATCATTTTGGCTCCTTATAAGAAAACGTTACTAATAAAATGTCACGTACGGCTTCTGTATTACACTCTGTTCCTAGTGGTGTTACAGCGTGGAATACCTTTTGTCCAAATACTAAAGTTTCTAGGGGATCCTCCAAACTTATAAACTTGTTAATTTCCCTAGGGCTGTTTGCAATTAGATTGTCTCCGCCAAGAGCTGTATTACTTAAATTCATGAGATGTAAAAAGACAATCGGCTCATCATCCTTATGTAGCCAAATTGGAGAGCTAAAAGAAGGGTTTTCTCTCGTTGCCTTATATCTTACTTGATGTAAACCTATAATTATATCCTTACTTGTATCAAGTATGTTTGTATTAAATGCAAATTCACTATCAAAGCGAACAATTTTCTCAATTAATGAATTATGTAAAAATTCATCTGTTATACTGTTGAAATTTCTAATTTTCCCACCATCATCATAATTATATTCTTCAGATTGGAAATATCCATTGTCTGTATCTAGAACATAATCTGAAGAACCAGCGTATTTTATATATCTTGAATAGGCTCTAGCGCGACATTCGCCATATGCGTCGTTTTGTAAGCTGTAGTAGTCTAACTGTGCTTTCGTTAGTAATGCCTGATCTTCTTGATCTTGTAAAAAAATATCATTAGAGATTTGAATGTATCCATTTGATTCGAATTCATGTACATTTTGTTCTACGTCAAAACTGCTTGTCTTATTAGAAACTGTTGTTAGCATAAGAGCACCTCAAACTTTCAAATTATATTTTTCCCACTGTATATTCAGAATGAAGCATGGGTTGAGGAGTAATATGTTTAATAACCTTAAATATAACTTGTTAAATTAATACACAACATTAACTATTTGGTTATTAATAACTCCTATTACAGTATAAACCATATTAGAAAATTTTTGCAAATATTTTCGAATTGTATGAAATTTTATTTTAATTAATTTTTTATTCTGACTCGCTAGGATTTTTCTCTTTATTCCCCATTTTTGTTTGTCCCCTCCAAAATGTAAGATGTATCATTCAAATGAATTTTTGCAAATAACATCTATTAATCCTTCTGTATAAAAATACGCATATAAAGACGAGAATTGATATTTTAAAAGGTAAAATATTACCTTGTATTAGCATAATTTTTCATCTCTATATTTTTATTATTTAAAAAACTAAGTATTAAATCAAATGCAAATATACATATCGTTATTTCTTAATTGTAATATATAAAGAACCACCACTTCTAAATGGAACGCTATGCATGACCACCGTCATCCTAGTTCAGCGCTAATCTATTAGCAAAACAGTGGATCCTCATTTTGAGTGCCTTCTCTTTTTATCTTTTTTTCCAACAATGTTTTGCTAATTTAATATTCAGTTGTATGCAGTGTTGTCACCCGTGAACTACCCGCCACTTAACGTCCTAACGGACTGTTTGAAGTGGGGGCTTCTCGATTAGTCGTTACTTTTGATAGCTAACGAATTCGTCCTAAGACAGCCGAGCTAACCCCCTTGTTCCAAAGGTTATTTTATTGCTATTTATGCTAACGCTAATAGGCGTATTGCTTCATTTTTGATATTGATAGCTGCGTTATAATCTCTATCGAGATTTACACCGCATATGCAAGAATATACTCGTTCAGACAATGTCATATTTTTTACATTTCCACAACTACTACATGCTTTTGTGGAAGGAAACCATTTGTCTATTTTCACAAGTTGTTTTCCTTGTTCGTTTAGTTTATAAGCTAAGAAAGAAGTGAACATACCCCACCCATTATCAGCAACACTTTTTCCAAAATGAAGTGCTCGTGACATTCCTTTCATGTTTAGGTCTTCAATAGCCACAACATCAAAATGAGTAGCTAACTCTTTAGACTTATGATGAAGGAAGTTCTTACGTTGGTTCGCTACTTTTTCATGTAACTTAGCTACACGGATACATTGTTTATTCCGACGAATAGAACCTTTGGTTCTTCTTGATAATACTCGTTGTGCCTTTGCTAATCGGTCTAACATTTCACGATAGAACTTAGGATAATTGGCTTTCTCATCCTCAGAACTAACGTATAATCCATCCATCGCAAAGTCTAATCCAACAACTGTTTCTACTTCTTTTTGTACAATCTCTTTTTCGTATTCAGTCAAGATGGACACATAGTATTTACCAGTAGGTGTCATAGAAATCGTACATGACTTGATCATATAATCTTGTGGTATCTCTCTATGCTGTTTGATACGTACCATTTTCAGTTTTGGCAATTTGATATGACCAGTAAGCAACATAATATTTCCGTTTACTACATTCGTTGTATAAGACTTTCTGTCTTTTTTACTTTTGAATGTTGGGAAGTCATTTTGACCACTAAAGAAATTCTTATAGGCAGTTTGCAAGTTTAGTTGAGCATTTGCCAAAGCTAATGAATCAACTTCTTTTAACCACTCAAATTCTGCTTTATATTTCGCAGGAGTTGGAAGCTTTTGTTTCTTTAGTTGTTCCTTATCATCTTTGTATTTTTCGTACGCTTCTTTCCGTTCAGCTAACATTCTGTTATACACGAAACGTACACAACCGAAGGTTTTACGCATAAGATATGCTTGTTCTTCTGTTGGATACAAACGGAATTTATATGCTTTATTATGCTTTGTCATATCATTTCACCTCACTTTTCACCTTGGTTTTCAATATATTTCTTTACTACATCTATTGGCGAACCACCAGTAGTTAGTAAGCAAAAACTTCTTGACCAAAACATCTCTTTCCAAAGTTTCGTTTTCACTTGTGGAAAGTCTCTCTTGATTAGTCGAGAACTTGCACTTTTATAAGCATTAATAAATTTTGTCATTTCTGTATTCGGATGTGCCTTGAACAAAATATGAACATGGTCTACATCATGATTCCACTCTACCAGTGTTATGTTGTAATTCTCGGATAACCTGACAAACATGTCTTTTGCATAGTTTGACATATCATCATCAAACACATTTCTTCTGAATTTTACGACCAACACAAGATGGTAATACAACAAGAATACTGAATGGTTATTGCTGTCTAATTTCATTTATATACCAACCTTCGAACTTTATAAGACTGATTATATCAGAGGCAAAATAAAAAGCAAATCCTTTTGGCTACGCCAAACCGAAATTCATCTCCCACCTACCGCTGGGCTACGCCCTTCATGCGCTTGAGGAAGGAGAATTCTTTCGAGGAATTCGTTAAAAAATCAGTGGTCTTTTATTTAGAGAAGAATTTAGCTAATTAATTTCATGTTTTGAATACAAAGCGATTGCAACCAATGGTTTTAGCAATTAATATTTCTTGATTCTTATTTAGATAGATATGAAATTTATATGCTTTACTTACTAACATAGGGTGCACCTCACCTTTTTATAGGATATCTACAGTATATAAAAAACGTAGGCTTACGCCTACTGATATTCATCTCCCACCTAAAATTAGTGTTTCACACCTTTATATTTTTGAGGAAGGAGTCTTCTGTCAGAAACCGAAAAAAAATGAGATACTCCCATTTTTTTCAGTCTTGGATTATTTCGTTTTCATTAGCTTGATAGTGATGTTTCCGTATCCCCTAAAAATAGAAAAAGAAGATTGAGACATCTCATCTTCTTTTCAGGCAGAGTTAGAGAAAGCATTTTATTGGATAAAATGCTTTCTCTAAGAACTAGCTCTGCAAAAATCGCTGTATTTCTATTTCTGGTAATCCTGTAAGCTTTGCAATGTCTTCTACAGACACACCATTTTTATGCATGCCTCGAATGAGTTGCATCTTTCCTTGCTCAACCCCTTGTTCGATTCCCTTTTTAATTCCTTGTTGTTCTGCATGAGCAAATTTTGCTGCCTCATCCATTAAGGCCTTTTCTCTTGCTTCATATGCTTGACGGAAAGAAGAATCTTGACTCAGACGTTCCCATTTATTCATTGCTTTTTGTAAAATCGGATCTCGGTTCATGGCAATATCCTCTAATGTTTGTGTGAGATGTTCATCTTCATTCGCAGGTAATAATAATAACCAACGAACAAACGAATCTTCCCCCGGATTGACTTTCTCTTCGCGCCATTGCTGCATCAACTTTGGAATCTCTACTATATGAACTTCTATATCATCACTTAATAGCTTAGTCGCTCACAACAAGAGAGGATAGCATTTACATTTTGCTTATTTATTTTACCACTTGAACAGATACTGGTTTCCAGCCCTGATTCTCTACCCAATCAATATCAACCTTATATTTTTTATTACTTTGCTTATCTCGTACATTACCGTAGGCTTTATTTTCACCATTATTTCCAATAAAATCAAAAATCAATTGACCCTCTGGAACATCAACAGCATAAGAAATTGCTTTTTTCATCTCATTCCAATCTACTGTTCCTTCTTTAAATTTCATTGCAGGTTTTGCTCCTTGCTCTGTACCAATTGGCTTCCAAGAAGGATTAGTTTGAGAACCCTTTTCTTGAGATACCGTTTTTTCTCCCTCTTTATTTTCATTTTCGCTCGTTTTTACCGATTTTTCTGCTTTTTGTTTCTCTTCTAACAG
Organism: Bacillus sp. TH17; assembly: GCF_016651125.1. Taxonomy (NCBI): domain Bacteria; kingdom Bacillati; phylum Bacillota; class Bacilli; order Caryophanales; family Bacillaceae; genus Bacillus; species Bacillus sp. TH17. The sequence continues at coordinate 446,871 of NZ_JAEKEN010000003.1, read as the reverse complement.
TGCTGCTTCTCTCTCTTCACGTTTCTTCTCTTCTAACAGTGCTGCTTCTCTCTCCTCACGTTCCTTCTCTTCTAACTGCGCTGCTTCTTTCACTTCACGTTTCTTCTCTTCTAACTGCGCTGCTTCTTTCTCTTTATGTTTCTTCTCTTCTATCTTTGTTGCTTTCTTTTCTTGAGCAATTGCTTTCTTTGATGTATCAGAAGGGGAAAACAACTGGTATGTCACTATACCAACTGTCACTAATACCAAAGTAAATGCAATATTAAAAATCACTTTTTTACGACGATTTTGTTGTTTTTCTTGAAACCTGCTTCCTTGTCCCATTTTTTAAACCTCCGAGTTTATTTTCTCTTCTAATCTTTATGCATTATCCTTATAATTCTTAATATTTTCATTAAACAATGGAAATGAATTACAATTCCCATACAAGATTTCATATCATAATAAAATTTGTGTTGTTTCAAGCATCTGACATATGTTATTCAAAAATATTTTAATACATTATAAATTGATAAGCATCTGTTCGTAAGAAACCTTCAATTTTATTCAAAGGTGATTCCAATTACGTCCACATTAGATCTCCTGTAGAAATCTTTTTAACAATTAAGCCCCTTCTTCCCTTATTTATAATTTTCAAATTAAACTGCCCTCTATGGTACAATAAAGATGTGTTGTTTTCTACTGGGGTATGTCGTAAAATCAAAAGGGATTTTATCTCTTTTACCTTTTTTTCAGAGTAACTTTCACCACTAGGAGACTCTATTATTCCTAATGTAATCTTTAATTCGCTTTCATCAAAAATCCAATCTTTATTAAGTTCCCTTATCTTTTGTATAAAGCTTCTTTTGGTTTTTCCTATATAGATCAATGTTTCATTCTTAGCATATACTCTAGAGATTGCAAATATTCCCTTCTTAAAAGCTTCTTCTCTATTATAAAAATCATTTAAACTATACAATCCATACCATTTAATATGTACTGTTTCTATTAACCTCACCTCATTTTTTGATAATATTATAATTTCTGAATGTTCAAATTATTATGGATACATAGCCTTGATTACTTGAATTATAAATAGTGCTTTTCAATAATACATTTTATTATTACTAATTTCAATAATGAATATGTACATATGTAGTATTGGATGGCCGCAAAAAAACATGGGAATTTAATTCAAGCCCTATATCAAAATGAAAATAAAAAACACCTGTGATATACACAAAGTGCTTTTCTCTTGTCAATTTATCTATTTTCTTTTTATAACTCAAACTCCTTCGAATCGTACTTTTCTAGAGTTTGCTGCAATTCATTTTTTTCATATGGAATATGTTTATCTGTCTGTATATCTTCAACATTTTCTCCACCCGCTAATAATCTCCTGTACTTAAAAGAGTGCCCTGTTAATAATGGTGTAATTATGTTGTATGGCCCTCCTTTTGTTTGATTACTTGTATCATAAAACAAGTATCTGAAGCTGATATGTGGTCTACTTTACTGATAAAAATAACAAATAAAAAAGGAAACCTGCATGTTCGTTATAGTGATTTTCATGTTATATATACTCATATAAATTCATTAATATGCAATATTACATATTAGGTTCCTGTATCTTCATGATATTGATGTATTTATGATACTTTTATCTTCATATTTAGAAAGGAATACTATTGTACGTTGAAAAGGCGGAGTCTCTTTGAAGACTTCGCCGTTGTTTATATAGGGCATGAATGGTCTCGATACCTTTTATCGTACGTGAAGCATGACGAAGATTTTGAAATCCTGCAGATTTAGCAAAACGTCTCTTGACATGCCTATGATCCTGGTCAATAAGATGGCTAAAATTTTTGATTCTACAATGGATTGTAGTTTGATAAACCGAGAGACCCTTTAGAATAGAAATCACTTTTGACACAAAACAATGATTTTATATGGTGTAGTTTGAGCTGGTATACTCATTGTTGTAAAAATATAAATAGCTATTAAATTTCGATTTACAAGATTACCTGTAAAGAATTGACCATTTGTTAATAAAATTTGAGTAGAAGGAGAAATATTTAATTTTAATTTTCCATCACTACTCTCCAACTGTTCATTAAAATAGTCTACTTTTACATTTTGATGCGGTGTATATTTTGCCATAACAATCGCTTGAAATTGTGGTGGAAAAATGAGAAGAGCAGGAGCGTTAGCATCGTAAAACCCAGTTACTTTATCTCCTACTACTACCGTTGCATAGTCGATAAAATACGTATTTGGTTTCACTACAAATTTTATTAGATTCCCATAACCATTATCTACGGACATTAATTTATTACATCCTATATCTTCGTTTGACCCTGTTACAAAATCGTTAATCATAGTTATTGTACCATCAAATGATTGAAATTTTTTCATTCAAATACCTCTTTTGTTTATATAATTAAACCTCTATCGTTACTCTATAATTTTTAAAAACATGTAAATGAAATAATCCTTCTCGTATCAATTCCAAAAATAACCCAAAACCTACCGTTCCATCTAAAACCAGCAACAGACCTTGGTCCTACAAAAATTGGGAAATACCAAAACTGTTCACCATTACTAAGCCATATATAAGTATTTCGAAATAAACATAATGAAATTGCTCCTGGATCAACAGCAAATGGTGAAGCAGTTGATTGTTGAGGAATAAATGATGGGGGAGGAGATGTTGGAGCTTGTGAACTTTGCTGTCCTGGAAAACTTGGTACACCCGGAAAACTTGGCATTCCAGGTATACCTGGAATCTGAGGACCAGGGAATTGACGATCGAAGCATTGATCATAATTTATATAAGGAAAATATATTGAATCATTATACATTTAAAAACCACCTCTTTATTTTTAAAACCCTCTAAATTATTAATATGTAATGTTGTTCGTATAGGAAGCTTATTCGCTTCCTATACGAACAACATTTTAAACAGGAAAGTATACCTATACCCTTTTTTCGGTATGGGGTAATGGAAATTCCAGTGTCATCTTTGCTACTACACCCTGTTACCAATCAAACATGCACAATGTAGAAATATGGCCCGATTGTTGAATAACATGACTGGCGTTTTTTAAAGAACCTTATTTTGTTTTAAACGACTTTATTGTAAATTAAACAACCTTATTATCTCTGTACATGTTAAGTTTTGTTCAACATACGGGTACGTACTCGCATTTAGTACGACAATTGTGGTCAGGTAATGCCTGTCCACATAAAAATTGCAATATCAATGTACGATTTAATTGTCACAAATAATATATTTCAAACCAGAAAAAACGACCTACAATGAATTATGATGCCTCTTTTCTTCACTTGTCGGTGCTTTCCTGTAAATGAATCTTTTTCTGTCAAACAAATAGTATTAAGTCCCCCTCTCCTTGCCTAAAATAACGATTCCTTTCATTCGCCATCCTTCTCCTTTACTATTTTTGCAGTATTTTATCATTTTTCTATTTGAAGCAAAGGCTACATCCTCATTTCTACGCAAAATAAAAACGCCTCCTGTAAAGAAACGCCCCATAATATCAGTTTTTTTATCCTTCTAAATGACTTATTATATATCGCTGCTTATTTATGTCTTGACGTTTTAAAGCCGTCACTAACTCTCGATTAACATCTGATACTGGTAACGGTTCTCCGTATATATCAAACAACTTTATTCCTAACTGACTTATAATCTTTATATTATTACGATTCCTACTCTCTTGTGTATAACTAATGATAGTGCGTAAATTAATCCCAAAACTTATCATACTAACCAACGCCCCTTTTTCATTATAAATAGATATAGGTATACTTCTATTTATCTTCGTGGAATCCCTTGAAGTTTAATATCGCTATATATTTCTCAATACACTAGCGGTGTATACCATCTCCGTTTCTGTCATAATTCTACGCCACCTCCTAAAAGAAAAATTCAGTAGGAACGGTTTAAACATCTAAAAAATCCATCGACGAAACTCATACTTTCTTATATTTTGTCGCATTAAATAAAGTATGGACACTCGATTTATTCAGAATATTCTGTATATTTATGAAAAAAACTCATAGTGAAATTTAAAGTATCTAATTCCTGTTATTATCAGAATAAGCCTATACGGAGAAAAGGGGGATATTATGACTGTTCAAGAAAAACGCAATGAGCAATTGATGAAAATATTAAATGAATGGTATGAAGAAATCCGTTCATATCATGTAAAAGAAGCAAAACAAACATATCTAAAAGTACAAGAAAATTTAAAAGGAATAGAAACAGACCAATATTTATCATTCTATTATTCACTACTGAATTTTAGATATAAGGTCTTGGTAGATGGAATGAGTATTACTAAAGATTCTTTTAATAAAATAGAAGAGCTCCCTAATATCAAAGATGAATTTTCATTTTTAGCTTACTACTATCATTTCTTTAAGGCAATCCACTCTACAATTATAGCAAATTATACTGAAGCGAGAACACATTTTGAAAAGGCGGAAGAACTTTTAATTGATATACCTGATGAAGTAGAAAAAGCCGAGTTTAAGTATAGAATTTCAACTTACTTTTATCAGTCTTATCAACCATTTGAAGCGATTCAACATGTAGTAAAAGCGAAAGAAATATACCTGAATCATGTAGGATATGAAATCAATATTGCTTTATGCGACAATGTATATGGTTTAGCTTGTATAGATCTAAGAGAGTTTGAAAGAGCTGAAGAATGTCTCAATACGGTTATTGATGTTTTTAAGAAGTATGATAAAGAACATTTATTATTAAGAGTACGTTACAATTTGGGCTGGTTATATAATATTCAAGATTTATATCCATTGGCGATCCGACAGAGTTCTGAAATTATAAATAAAATACCGAACCATTTTAAAGCATTATTTGTCTTAGCAAGAGCATATTATAAATTAGAAGGCGTTGAAACAGCAAAATCATATATCGAACAGGGCATGAAATATACAAATGAATCCGGAAATGAGGAATATAAGCACCGTTTCGCAGTTTTAAATGAACTAATCACAGAACTGCCTAGAATTAAACTAGAAAAAGTAGTTACTGATGCAATTTCTTATTTTGAAAAAGAGGGCATGTGGGATTGTGTAAAAGAACATGCAGAGATTTTAGCACTCCAATTTTACCAGGCAGATAATCATGTTAAGGCGAGCAAATATTTCTACATTAGCAATAATGCCAATAAGAATCATTTGAGAAAAGGAGCGTTAAAGTAATGAAAAAAATAAAAAAAATTGTATTAAGTATGGTAGTAGTAAGTGCATTAGCATGTAGCATGATTAGTTTACATGTATCACAACCTTCTTCCTTTAATGGTGGAGATACACCATCACCCACAATACCGAGTGTCTCTGTTGAAGTATCTATTGATTAACGTAATATCATTTGTCCTGCTTAAATAGTCTAAATATTCAACTTTTAATCCACAAAATTGTTTAATCAAAATGAGAGAAATTGTGAATCCCTAGTCCGAAACAAATGTGTTTCGGACTATTCGCGTTACTATTTTTATTTTGAAAAGGATTGGTTAAAACAAATCTATTCTCTATTTTAGGCATTCTCCCCTCCCCCCAGGAACTACGTATTAACTAGGAAACGAACCCTATTAAACAATTATTAAATCTTCTTTCATCCAAGGCAAAGTAACTACAAAGTTTACTTCTCATTCCTACCACCTTCTCATACATAGATGCCTTTACAACAGCCTTTAATTTATTTCATTTGTTGTTATTCCATTTCTAAAAATTTCTGATATCCCCTTTTGAAAATCCCCTGCATTAATTCCATTTCTATCTCTCACAAATGAATGGTATTGCGTATTATACCCAACCAGTTTATAGATTTTAATAATATTAATTACAAAACCTTCCTAAATTCAAATAGAAGGACTATTTTATTCTGTCAACTCCCCCTATATTGATAAATATGAAATATTCAATTTGTTTGACATTTCAATGACTTATAACAGGAAAATATATACATTAAATGAAACCTAATGTATCTTTGATTTGTAAGTCGTGGTTAGTTGCCCAACTTTCCATGCAATTTAATAATAAAAATTAAGGGGGACCTAAAATGAAACAAGTATTAAGGAAAAGTAAGAGAAAAATGATATATCTAGTTGGTTCACTTCTAATTGCTCTATCAATGTTTGCAAATACAAGTTTTGCAGCTACAGAAGGTGCTGTAAAAAGTGTTACAAATAGTAACTATACCGGGATTGCAGCTGATATAAATCTACCAAAATCAGTTGTTGTTAAGGATGGATATGTGAATTGGTATTTAGGTATTGGAGCATCTAAAGTTGAGGGTGGTATTTCAAAAACATCAAGTGGATATAAAGTATTTCTTAATTCAGGATATAATGAATCAGGTCAAAACAGTAAGTATTGGAACACACAGTATGATACATCAATTAAAGATGGTGATCGAGTAAACCTTAAACTAGTTAATAACGGAAATGGTACGGTTACTATGTATGTAAATGGAAGTCCTAAATATGTAAATCAACCTGTATATGGTACGTTTTCTCAATATGAACCAGTAAAAATGGTTCAGGGCGTTGAAGATACTGGAAGTAATTCTTTTAGCCAAGCTAGCTTTTCAAACGTACTTCTAAGAGCAGATACATCTGGATTTACCTACAAAAGTTGGAACAGCTCAATTTCTTCCTCATTTTCTCAACACGGTACTTATGGTAGTAATTTCAAAGTTTATTCTCAAGTACCATTAAGCGCAAGTTTACGTTAAGGTTTTTATTTGCATAATAATGTTTGTATGAAAAAAAGTAGCTGCGCTTTTGTGCAGCTACTTTTTTTAAATAGAGTAAATTAGTAATAGATATTCGAGTGACCATAAGTGACATCTATCATACTTTAGCTTCTTCGAATTCAATAACATTTGATCCGCATGTCTTATTAATTGGCTTAACGTATCGAGATCCATATTGTAGTAACTACAACATGTTTTATTATTACTAATGCTACACTCCTCATTGTAACCTTAATTCCATCTCATTGATTTTTTATTATATAAAGTAGACAACATCAATATACAACTTAGTAATGATAATAGATATACAAAGAGAATAATATACAATTGTTTTGTTTCAATGCTATCAATATAAAGACTCATAATTGGATATGACCAAGGGAATAGTATCCAATAGTTTGTATGAGAGATAAAAAAGCTACCAAGTCCACCTATACCCCCTACTAATAATGAAAGTAACGGGATTTTATAAAATATTATATTTATTAAAAAATGTAGATTCACAATAATTAAAGAGCTAATTACCATAAAAAGTATAGAAAAAATTAAACTTTGATAAACAGTCCCGAGATTATCAACCGTTAATACTATAGGTATACTCGTTATGATTAAAGCACATAGTAAATAACCAAAAGTAATTATTAAGCAAAATAAAAACTTATTACTTAATATAGTTTTTAAAGTGATCCCGTGATAAATAGCAGACATATATCCTTTTCTTCTGAATTCGTTTACAAAAGAAAATGACACTAATAGACCTATCGCAATAGGTAAAAATAACCTACAAAAAAGGCTCAGAATCGCTATATGCATGAAAACGCCATCTTTTAATTGAGACGATACAGTTAGTAAAACTTGAAAACTAATTGGAATCAACAGAAATACTAGTAACAGGATATACAATCCATTATGAAGACTTTTTTTATATTCACCTAAAATACCCACTTGTTTCACCCTTTATTATTCATATGTATAATATTTAAAACTCACAGACAATAACATAATTCCTAAAATATATATTGAAGAAATTGCAAGATATAATAAAATAATTGTTTCTTTAAACGCTACGTCACTTACTATATTCAATGAATAAAAGATTGGAAATGTCTTTGTAAATATTAAAGGGAATAATCCATATGTTATAAAGAAAAAAAGCCAAATAACTGACAAGGATGCCGCAAGAATTCCCTTTTTTATAATTAAATGAAAAAGCAATTGAGAATATGGTATTGCTAGAGATAAAATCGTACAAAGTATCAACATTTTTAAAAAATAAAGTATTGATATTTCATATCCATTTATAAAAGTATAGATACCCATAACCGAAAAATTCAAAATATTAAAGACCAAATAGAACAGTATAAACATTAAATTTTTAGTTACCAATAATTTAAGTTTCGAAATGGGCTGTGTATAAATAATGGCCCAAGTACCATATTTATTTTCCGAAGAAATGATAAAATACCACATACAAGCAGAAAAAATACTTAACGTTAGTGTATTAAAATTTACTGTAATTGCTATAAGATTTGTAGATTGAAACATGTCGGGATGATTCTTATTAAAAATAAAATAACTTATACACAAAAAGCTTGATAATAACGAAAAAAACAAAGAAATTAATAATAATTTTCTCCCACCAATTTTTCTCATCTCACTATTTACACTTTTAAAGATAAATTGCATTATTATAATAACTCCTTTTGTTTAGTGAAAGATAAAAAAACTTCCTCTAATGTTGGCTTTTTAGGGCTAACTTCAAAAATATCTATATCATTTCTAATTAATATTCTGGTTAAACTAGGAACACTATCTTGATCTATTGTTATTCTGAATACCCCTTCTTTTTCAATACTATAAGGTATACCTTCATTACTTAAAATTCTTTCTGTAGAAGTAGTAGTATTAACATGAATGATATATTCTCCAGAAGTAATAATACTGTCTAATTTCCCTTCATAGAGTAAGCTACCCTTATGTAGTAATGCTATGTGATCTGCTATCATTTCAATTTCAGCTAAATTATGACTAGAAATAAATATAGTCTTCCCCTCATTTTTTACCAAATGAAGTAATAAACGCCTTATCTCATGTACTCCCTCTGGATCTAATCCATTTGTTGGCTCGTCAAGAATTAGTATTTTAGGGTTATTAAGAATAGCAAAGGAAATACCTAGCCTTTGTTTCATTCCTAAAGAAAAATCTTTAACTTTTTTATCTTTTGCTTTATATATTCCTGTAGTTTTTAATACTCTATCTATTTCATCTAAAGATTTATTAATCATTTTTTGTACATAGGCTAAATTTTCATATGCTGTTAGATTAGGATAATAAGTAGGTGAATCAATAAAACAACCCACATTTTCAAATAATTCTTCTTTCCATTCTTTTATATCTTTATTATCAAACAATATCGTTCCCTCATCTGATGGAATTAATCCTAATAACATTCGCATTGTTGTTGTTTTCCCTGCACCATTTGGTCCAATAAAAGCATATAAACTTCCTTCTGGAACAGATAAGTTTATATCCCTTACAATGGATTGATTTGCAAAAGACTTTGTTAAATTTTTAGTTTGAATTGCTAATTTCATTTTGTCCCTCTCTCTCATCCCCGCATGAAATTAAGTATCGATTTACGTATAATCAGATTTACAGGAGATATCATTCAAGTTAATTTTACCATAAAAAGGGATTTATTAACTCAATTTCTTTTGTTTTCTAAGGCTTCACCAAAAAAGTTTAATACAAAATTAATTTGATATATTTAATTACTATTGCAACCATTGGAGCCTCTGCTGCTGTTGGAAGTTCTGGGATGACTGCCGTGGCTTCTGCCGCAATGATTGCTTCTTCTCCAGAATTAGGTCGCATGGCATGTAGAAGAATTTATCCTGAGCATTAATATCAATCTACGTAAAAATGGCCACCATTTCTGGTAGCCATTTTCGTCTTCCTTCGCTACATTATTATACAATTAATACTTCTCCCGTAAAGCTTCAAGTTCCTTACGTTTCTCCTCGACATCCTCTCATAAAAATAAGATAACCTCTTTGATTTTCTTCATTTTCAAAACAATAAGCGGAAGTAAACGAACATTCAAAACTTCATATTTATAGATCAATCTGTTCAAAATCGATAGTATATTCTATAACAATATTGGTTCTTTAATGGTTGGTAAAAACTCGATACTCATGGCATAATTTAATAACAAATTGATATACTCTTGATTTGGTTCTAAGCAATGTACATTCTTCAAATATCCTTGCGTATACAAACAAGATGGTATAGCTACTGATAGCTCTTCTACAGATTCTAATAAAGGCATTATGAGCTCTAAAGCTTTCTGTTCATCAGTAGTTAGATTAGTATTAAAAAACTTCTCTATATACTTTTCTTGCTTCATTAACATGATATCGTATCCAAAAACTTGTAAACAATTAATAAATTGGTCCCATTTAAGCTGAGTTGGATTACAAATATGCATGGTTTTATTTACTGTGTTGGCCTTATAAGATAGTTCAGTAATGGCTAAACTTCCATAGTCCACAGGCGTTAAATCTACATACGTATTGATTTCAGGTGCTATGTTAGATAAGCATATCCCTTTCAATAATCTATAAAAGGCGTTTTCATTAATATTGAATTGAAATTTACCCGTTTTAGAGTTACCCACTAAATTCCCCACACGGTATATAGTAGCACGAACTCCTTTTTCCATTGCCTCCCTGACCATTTTTTCACCTTGAAACTTACTTTCTAAGTACACATTATCTAAATTTTGTCCTCTATCAAAATTAGACTCAAAGAATTTAAATTCTTTTGGATCGCTTTCAGCCTGTCCTACCACACTTAAAGTCGATATATAATGAAAGCGTGCATTTGTATTCTTAGCTAATTCCAATAAGTATTTTGTAGACTGAACATTTACCTTTTGAAAATGCTCACGTTCTCCATAGTGTCTAACTTCTCCACCACAATGTATTATTGACTCTACGTTACTCTTTAAATGATCCACTTTCTGTGGATCAAGACCTAGATTTATCAAAGATAAATCTCCTTCAATTAATTCTACTCTCTCCTCCAACTTTTGAAGAATTTCTTTACCAAAATAAAATCTCATTCTTTCTTTTAACTTTTCATCAATTACTTGATTTTCATTTTTTCTTACTAAACAGTAAATAGTCGTAGATGGCAACTGTAATAATTGTTCTAAAATATGTGCGCCTAAATATCCTGTTGCTCCTGTAAGGAAAACTGCTTTTGGATAATTCACCATATCTAACTCACATTCTTCTAATTTAGTTCTTTTATAAACCGGATTCGTTTTCGTTTCATTTTCAATACATGCTACATTAATATTTTTCTCTTTCTTTAACGACATATTTTCCATCTCTTCAATATGAGAGGCTAATTTTTCTATTGTTCTATACTTAAAGAAGTCTTGAATTTTCAAGTTAGGATATAACGGTTTTAATTTAACTAATGCCGGCATAACTTTTAAAGAATGCCCACCTAAATTAAAGAAATCATCTTTTAAGCCAATAGATTTTATGTTTAAAACTTCAGACCATACTTTTGCAATGTTTTTTTGCACTTTAGTTTGGGGCTTAAGTATACAATCATCCTTTTTCTCATTATCAAACTCTATTTCTGGCAGTTTTTCGAAATCAATTTTCCCATTAGCCGTTATTGGTATTTCTAACACATGAGAGTAATATTTAGGAATCATATATTCTGGCAATACATTTGATAAATGTATTGCTAACTTATTTTTCTCTATTTCTATACCGTCCACTGTTTTATAGTAAGCTTGCAATAGCATTCCATCTTTCGTTTGTGTTACCACAGCCTGACTTATCCCCTCAAATTGTAATATGGCATCTTCTATTTCCCCTAATTCAATTCTATGTCCTCTAATCTTAACCTGCTTATCTTTTCTTCCCATAAATTCTATATTTCCATTTGGTAACCACTTTGCTAAATAACCTGTTCGGTATAACCTTTTACTATTATCTTCTGAAAATGGATTTGAAATAAATGCCTGTTTTGTTTTCTCTTCCTGTTTCCAATACCCTTGGGCCAATCCTAAACTCTCAATATATAATTCGCCCATGCCCCCTACCGGACAATGTTGCATATATGAGTTCAAAATATGAACCTTTGTATTAGAAATTGGAATACCAATCGGTATACTACCTAAAATATTATTTTCGCATTCTAAGTCTGGTATGAAATAATACATCGCTGAAACAGTTGCTTCAGTAGGTCCATACTCATTTACCAGTTGCACTTGGTTTTTAAAAGTATTTTGCCAACTCCTAATAGCATTTGTGGATGCAGCTTCCCCTCCCATTATCATAAATCTTAAAGAACGTATCTTATCACTATCCAATTTAGTCAATGAAGTCGATAATTCATTAAAAAATACTGTTGGCACGTCAGAAATAGTTGCTTGTATTTATTGGATAGCTTGAGCATATGCTACAGTTGAATAGCGCTGTTCATCACTTAATAAATATAGTTCCGCCCCATTTAACAAGGTAGAAAAAATTTCCGATACAGAAGAATCAAAACTATGGGAATAAAACTGTGTTACTTTATCATTTGGGGAAATATGAAATACTTCATTTCTCCATTCAGCTAAATTTAATACTCCTTTATGAGTTAATAATGTACCTTTTGGTTTGCCTGTTGACCCTGAAGTATAAATTACATATGCCAAGTCATCTGGTTTATTTAAAATTTTAACATCATCATTTATTGTCGTACGATATATATCCTCTATTATTGAAACGTTATAATTACTTGAATTCAAATGATTTTTGTATTTGTAATTCGTTATAATTCTACATGCCTCGCTGTCACTTACTATATAATTAATTCTATCCTCGGGGTATTTTACATCGATTGGTATATAGGCAGCGCCAGCTTTTAATATTCCAATCATAGAGACAATACTATTGATACTTCTATCTAAAAATATGGCTACTTTGTCACCTGTTTTTATACCTTTTTCGAGTAAATGTTGAGCTACTTGATTAGAATTCATATTTAATTGTCTATATGTTAAAGACTCTGTTTCAGTCGCTATAGCAATCCTATTTGATTGTCTTTCTACTTGCTTATAGAATTGCTCCTGTATATTTTGAAAATAAGGATACGGTCTTTCTGTATGATTTACCTTTCTATATAGAGATTCCTCTTCCAGTGATAGGAATGAAAGATTCTCATGTGCCACTGTTCTTTGATGAATAAATGCGTCCAGTATATTAAGTAAATTTTGAGTAAACCTATTAATTGACTCTTCCTTGAAAAGATTAATATTATACTCAAATGAAATCTCTACATAATCCGATCCTTCTTCAACAGCTAAAGAAATGTCAAACTTACTAACATCTTGTTTATTAGGTAACAATTGAAGCTTGTACGCATCATGCTGTTGCAAAATATCTTTCTGATAGCTAAACATTGTAGAAAAGATAGGGTTATTTCCAAAACTTCTATCAGGATTTATTTGCTCAATTACTTTATCAAATGGGTACGATTGGTTTTGGAAAGAATTCAAACATTTTTCTTTAACGACTTGTACTAGTTGTTTTAAATTTTTCACATCATTTAATTGTGTTCTAATAGCTAAAGTATTTACAAAAAATCCTTGTATTTGTTCAAATTCCTGATAATTCCTTCCAGCAACCGGTGTACCTACAATAATATCTTTTTGATCCGTTAGATAGTGTAACAATTGTATATATGCTGCCAAAAATAGCATATACATAGACACATTCTCTTGTTCACATACTTGTTTCAAAGACTCTTTCATTTTATTATCTAACTTCATTTCAAAGACTTTACCTTTATTTGTACTTTGACGATCCCTACTAAAATCTAACGGAAGATTTAGTAGGGGAAGAGGCGCTGCAAGCTCGGTCATCCAATAAGATTTTTCTGTATCCCACCGGCCTAATTTTAGCTGCTTCTGTTCCCACTCAACATAATCCACATATCGATTAGGAATAGTTGGTAACTCGGGATTTCTTCGATTAGCAAAGGCATTATATACCTTCATTAATTCATCTAATAAATTCCTTACACTCCACTCATCGGTAATAATATGGTGTAAATTGATATATAAATAGGATCTTTTCTTATCAAGATTAAAAATTCTAATCCGGAAAAGTGGTCCATTTTCCAAATCAAATGGTGTATGATCCGTTTGATTTATTGTTCTACGTATATATTCTTGTTGTTCCTTTTTAGTTATGTGTTCAATATCATCGTGAATAAGGTCAATAGATATTGATTTTAATATGACCTGTCTAGGCTCCCCGTTTTTTTCAATAAACACTGTTCGTAGCATCTCGTGTCGTTCAACTAAAAATCTTATGGCGTCTTGTAAAATATTCTTTTTTAAACTTGGCTCAATATTTATGTGTAGTTGTGTATCATATACTCTATTAATAGCGTTATACTTATTTAAAAACCAGATTCTTTTTTGAGCACTGGATAACTTATAACATTCCTTATCTGCAACCTTTAATACTTGCATATCATGTTCTTCTCTATCCGTATTTACTTCCATTAATTTATCAATGTAAGCAGATAGACTAGCAATTGTTGTATGCTCAAAAATATCTCTAATTTCTATTTTCAAATGAAACTCTTTTTGAATTTGATTTAACACTTGCACAGCAATTAATGAATGTCCCCCAAGTTTAAAAAAGTCATCATCTCTGCTGATTCTATATTTCCCTAAATTTAAAATCTCTGACCATGTTTTTACCAACCTTTTTTCTGTTTCACTTATTGGTGGTACATATTGATTCTTCATATTTTCAAGTAAAGATGGGATTTGTAATTCTAATTTTTTCTATCAATCTTACCACTTGGTGATAATGGAAATGTTTTAAGGTGAAATACATAATTTGGAGTCATAAAATCTGGTAAACTTTCACTTAAGAATGTTTTTAAGTCCTCTTGTTTTATCTCTGTATTGTCTTTTGATAAATAAAAGCTAGCGATTTTGTCATTTTGATAAGTTACTACTACTGCATCTTTTACCTCTGGGTGTTTAAATAATGCTCTTTCAATTTCATCAAGCTCAATTCGATACCCACGTAGTTTTACTTGATTATCTTTCCTTCCGATAAATTCTAAGTTCCCACTTGGTAAAAGACGTACTAAATCCCCAGTGCGATACATTTTTTTATTGAGATTATAGGATTCTTCGAAAGAAATAAATGCCTCTTCTGTTTTTTCCTTTTGATTTATATATCCTTTGGCAACCCCATCACCACCAATGAATAACTCACCTACTACTCCTGACGGACATAACGTGTTGAACGGACTGACCACGAAAACTTTACTATTAGCAATTGGGTTACCTATTGGGATATTAGAACTTTCTTCTTTTATCTCATGATTTACTTCATAAATGGTTGTACATACAGTAGCTTCAGTAGGACCATATGCGTTAAGAACTGGAATCTTTAATCCTAATTTACTTTGCCATTTACGAACTGATTCAGCAGGTAGGGTTTCCCCTCCCACAAATACACATTTTAAAGAATTTAATGTAAGTAACATTTCTTTTGGCATATCAGCTATTAATTTAAAAAATGCAGTTGGTAAAAGAACATATGTAATACCATTCTTTTTAATTACATTTATAAATTCCTCTGCAGAACGTTTTTCGATTTCAGAAATTAAATGCATTCTCCCTCCGCATAACAAAATCGGAAATATTTCCATAATGGAGGCATCAAAAATCATCGTTGCAAATTGTAAAAATACATCATTTTTGTCTAAATTAAATTGATTCATTAATGAATATGATAAATTAATTACTCCTTTATGTGGTACACCTACTCCTTTTGGTAAACCTGTCGAACCTGACGTGTAGATAATATACGCTGTATCTTCTATGGTATGTGTAGGTACAATATTTTCTATAGAATTAGCGTAATGAAAATCCTCTAGATAAATTGTATGAATCGCAAAACTTTCAATTAATCCCCTGAATTCTTTCTTTGTAATAATCATTTGACTTTCACTATCTTTTAATATATATTCTATTCTTTTTTCAGGAAACTTTGGATCGATTGGTACATAAACTCCACCTGATTTTAGTATGCCTAGAATCCACACAATTGTATCAATCTCTCTCACCATAGTAATACTTACACGCTGTCCCTTTTTTATATCATTTTCACGTAAATAATTCGCAATTTGATTTGACCTTTGCTGCAAGTCATAATAGGTAATCGATTTATCCCCCATTGAAATCGCTTTTTGATTTGGCGATTTTAATGCTTGTAGATCGATTAATTGATCTAGTGTTTTTGAATTAGGATATGCAAGAGTATTTGAGTTTATATCTTTGTATAAACGATGATCCTTTTTTAAAAGTAAATCCAATGAATGGATAGGCTCATTTACATTCTTCATTAGTTTTTGTAACAAATATATATATCTTTCAACTAAATCACTAATACTCTCTGGTTTATATAACGCTGAATTATAGTCAACCTCAATTTTATTCTCTGTTTCCCCTTCATATCTCATTATTCTCCAGGTCATGTTAAAAGGATTTACTCTTTTACAATCTGTTAAAACTGTGGACTCAATATCTGGAATTTTCAATTGAGGTATCCTTACCGTATTAAATGCTGTTGAATATATCATATTATGATGTGTATTATTATTTAGATTTAAATCTTTTACTATATGTGAATATGGATTATGTTTATACTTAATAGCCAAATGAACAGATTTATTCACCTTGTTAAGTATTACCTTAAATGTATCCCCCTTTTCTATTGTTATACGTATAGGTAATGTATTAACAAAATAACCAAAAGCATTCCCTTCTTCCGTGTGTGGTCTAGTATTAATTGGAATACCTACAATAATTTCTTCAGCGTTTGTCATTTGATGAAGCAAGGCACAATAAGTACTTAACATAACCCGATAGACACTTATGTTATTTCTTTTAGCAAAACATTGTATTTGATAAAATAGATCGGCATCAATATTCTTACTTATATTTTCATTCGTATATATCGGTTCATTCATTTTATTAATAGTAGCAGGAAACTCTGTAGGAGGTAATTCACCTTGTAAATAATCTTTCCAATAGGATGATCCTTCTCTATATATTGCACGGTCAATAAAACCTTCCTCAAATTCTACAAGGCTCTTATAAGGAGATTCTGATACTAAACCCGTATTTTCTTGAAGTAATTCACAATAGATATGAGACAATTGTTGGATAAAAATTCCTAAACTACATCCATCATAAATAATGTGATGAAAAATCATATGTAAAATAAATTCATCTTCACACAATTTAATGATGTGGAATTTAAACAAAGGCCCTTCTTCTAAATTAAATTTCTCATTCACTATAGAGTCTAAGAATTTTTTAAAAATAAATTTTTGTTCTGTGTTTTTAAAAGCAGTTAAATCCTTAATTGGTATATCAAAATCTATACTTTTTTGAATGAATTGTTTAATTTTTTCGTCCCTCTTAATAAATAGTGTACGTAGCGCCGGATGAGATTGCACTATCAAAGTAAGCGCTTTCTTAAAAGTATCTATTTGAAGATTTCCTTTTAGCTTTATTATGGTAGCTTCATTGTTCATTCCATTTTCTAATTCCATTTGATGAGCTATCCATAATGCTTCTTGCCCTACTGTTGCATCCAATTCTTCTACAATTTCATATTGCTTTTGTATTTCCTTCATATGAATTTCTCCTTTTATAAATATTTCAAAACGGATAATATTTACAGTTACAACTATATGTACATATTCTACGATTTGTAAATGTATTTTTTTCGACTAAATTCAACATTTATTTCACTTATTGCATAGTTATTAAAATTATGAATAAAATTCATATTTATACCATGAAAGTTCATACTTTTATTCAATTTAAGCATAAAAAATCATTATACTAATAATTCCAATTTCTTTTTATAAAGTAATCTTATATTTATTTATTAAAATATACACTCTAATTTATACCCCGAAAATAAATTCAAGGATATTCCAACAGGTCACTATATATATTTCTAATAATATAAACTGAATAGGAGGAGTCCGTACATAATGGAATATAGATTATTAGGTAACACGGGATTAATAGTTTCAGAGATAGGATTTGGTTCTTGGGCGATTGGTGGGGATGAATGGGGCGCAGTAAAAGATAATGAATCCATTGATGCAATCAATAAAGCAATTGACCTAGGAGTTAATTTAATTGACACTGCTGATGTTTATGGACTAGGTCATAGTGAAACACTCGTTGCAAAAGCCATAAATAAACGTAGGCAGGATATCATTCTTTCTACAAAGGGTGGATTAATCGGTCATCATTATGACCAAAATCAACCAGCAGTTTTTGGAGATCCTCAAAAGATTATTGATGCGTTTGAGGCTAGTTTACTACGGCTTAAAATATCTACTACACTAGTTGAATACATGTTAGACAACATACAAATTAAATAAACAATTAATTCAGATATATTTTTAGAAACTTCATTATCTCACAATTACTTTTTTTAAAATCAATCAAAAAATTTTTCTTTACTTTAAATTCCATAGTTCATATAATTTTCTATGGAATTACATTTTTTTCTAAATATCTCCTCATTTCTAAATATTTGAAAGGATAATTACAAATTATTATACTCTTTTGTTTAACCAATTAAAATAAAAATCCAGATTTTCACAAGGAGAAGTGACTGCATGCAAGATATTTTAAAACTATTTCCGAGCGTTGACGGAAATGAAGAAAAACAACAACTTTTATTAGAATCTATGCAGAAAATAATTAAAAATCTTGACCAATTAAAAAATGAAGAGCGAGCTACTTTAGGTAAATGTGAGGAAAAATCAGAAGGATACTACAATGGCTTAATTCACCAAAGTCATATACCACTATCTGGAATCACTATGTCTGAGGTTATAGAAGAGCTAAACCAATTTATGAATGGCCATCCTTATCCAAATAAATACTACTTGTCTAACGCTGTACCACTACCAAGTATTCCATCACTATTGGGTATACTAACCATGTCCCTTTTAAATGGTAATGGTGTTTGGGATGTATATGGTCCAGGGGCAGCAGAAGCAGAAGTAAAAGTTGTATCCATGCTTTCAAAACTGATAGGTTATAATCCACATAACAGCGGTGGCTATACAACATGGGGTGGACAAGGATGCGTGTTTTCGAGCTTGCGCTTAGCAATTTCTAAACAATTCCCATCTGCAAAAGAACATGGTGCTCCACAAAATGTTTATTGCTTTGCTTCTGAAAATGCACATTATAGTTTATTAAAGTCAGCTGAAGCAACTGGCATAGGGTCAAATCACTTAATAAAAGTGAAAACTGATCCCTATACAAATTCTATGGATATAGATGATTTAGAGGCTAAAATGATACAAGTTATTAAAAATGGAGGTATCCCCCTTTATATTCTAGCTACTATGGGGTCAACAGATACATTTACCATTGATGATATAAAAAAATTAAAGAGAGCGCTGAAGCAATACAAAAAAAATATAAATTAAAACCTATTTATATCCATGCTGATTCTGCAATGGGCGGATTCTATAGTTTCTTTAATAATTATAGTTTTGAAGAAAATTTACTCTCATTTGAACCTAATGTGAAAAATGCCTTACAATACGTACAAGATAAAATGCAATATATGTCCCTTGCTGATAGTGTATGTTTTGATTTTCATAAATTAGGACAAACACCTTATGCTTCAAGTATATTAATCGTAAAAAATCATACTGATTTACAACTGATGGACATTGAACAAGATGACACACCATATCTAGGCAATAGGTCATATGGAAGTTATCATACAGGCTATACCTTAGAATGTTCACGAGCTGGTAGCGCTATTCCCATGTATATCAATCTATTAGCCTTTGGAATTGAAGGATATCAAAAATTATTAGCAAATTATGTTCGTGTAAATCTATTATTTAGAGAGAAGTTGCGTGAAGCTCTACCTCAAGTCGCAATCACAAATGATTTTACATATGGACCAATTACAACTTTCCGTTTCTATATGAATGGAGATGGCCAAGAAAATTGGGAAAAAGAACGAATAGGCCTTGCAACAAAAGAAGAGATTGAGGATACAAACCGATTAAATATAGAACTATTTAATTACCTAGGAAAAAATCGCGATCAAGTATTTTTTGGTGATACAACTCGTTCTTGTGTAGTAGATGTAATAAACAGTTATGATAGAAATCCGATTTCTACATTAAAATTCTTTTCTATCTCTCCATATACAACTGTTGAATGTATAGATGAGATCGTAGAATTTCTTTATAAACATATTTCGATTGCTACTAAACAAATTTATTCATATGTTTAATAACCATTTTTGTTAGCGCTTTAATAGTTAAACTTAACTAAATTAAATAAAATTTTTAATCCTTTTAATTACTATTCACTATATCAGGAAAGAGGAAAAACATATGAATATAGAGCTACTTGATACACACCACGTGAAAGATGCAGCACATTTACTTGCACATTCTTTTGTGAATAATGAACCTCTTGTAAGCAGTTTACAAATTCCTTTTGCTTCTTTTCACAAAATGTGCGAAGAAATGATGAAACAAGCTGTATCTCAAGCCATGTCATTTGTAGCAATAGAGAATTTTCAAATTGTTGGGGTTCTTTTAACAAAAAAAGTAACCCAGCCACTAATAGATACAGATAAAGCGACTGAACTATGCCCACAAATGGAACCTATTTTTCAACTTTTAGATACATTAGAGACAGAATCTATTGAGTTTTCTCATTTAGATAAAGAAAAATTGGTCTATCTAGATATGGGCGCTTGTCATCCAGATTGGATGGGGAGTGGGATAATCACCACCCTTCTTTCACATGCCATTCAAGAGATAAGTAAAAAAGATTTTGATTTTATTGCTGCTTGTACAAATAAAATTTCTCAAAAAATCCTTAAAAAACTGTATACGACCTTTGAAATGAATGAAATCGTGTATAGTAAATTTCTTTATAAGGAAGCATATCCATTTGCTAATACAACAACTTCCTTAGCAGCCCAATTACTTTATATACCTCAATCTCAATTTGTCATCGAGGCCATATAAATTGGTGAAGAAGACTAGCTATACTTGAGTGCAGCTATTTTTTATACAAAATAAGTTAGTAAAAGATATTCAAGTTAACATAAGTGTCACCTTTCACAATTTTACCAAATCATTAAAGGAATCTCCTTTCCCCTATCGAATTATTGTAGAGGAAAGGAGAGGAATACATGGAAATTCTAGGATTAGCTCCTCGCGCATTAGCAACTTTAGGTGCACTTGAATACACCAATCGACGCAATAAATTAATTGAAGACTCGGAGAATAACATATACGAGTGTAAAGAAATAAAAGAAATACTTCAATCACTCCCTAAAGAGAAGCAGATTGAGGTTCTTGAGAATCAAGCTCACTTTGAAGCAGTGGCAAAGATGATTGAACAAAACAATTTAATTCTTTTAGAACAGATGAAAGCTCTACAGCTAATTCAGAAATAACAAACTTATGATTGATTAATTCTACATATGCTTCCATAAATAATGTATCTTTATTTATATCATCAGCCTCTGTTTTTACAGGGGCTTTTGTTAAGCGTTGATTCATATTTTGAATTTGAATGGTTTCTTTCACATGTACGAATAGATCTTCTAATAAACCTGGTGTCGTCTCTAATTCTTGTTTTTCAATTTCCTCTGTGACAGCACTTATAAACTCCCATAGTACTTTTGCACCTAATAGTTCTGCTAAGCGTTTTTCACGCATTTCAAATGTTTTCATGTTCATATTGAACACTTCCTCTTCTGTATTTTTTACTATTAATTGGGTTATATGACAAAACCGATATATATGGTAATTAAATTCTATACCCCCCTTTCGTAAACTATAGTTTACAACGGGGTCCAAAAATAGATTCTACATTTGTTCCCAGACTTTCTGCTATTTTTATAGCTAACTTGACGTTAGGTTGTTTTTTATTATTCTCTATTTCGGAAATATAGGTGCGGGATAGCCCCACAAGTACTGCTAATGTTTCTTGTGACATTAGTTTTTCTTTCCTCAACTCAGCTATCTTATTCATTTATCTAATCCCCTTCATTCTTGTATTCATTCTTGTATTCATTTGATTACAAAACTATTGTAAACCATAGTTTACTTTATCGTCAACAATGTTTTACAAGTTTTTTCTATATTTTTGTTTCTTTTTGTAAATTATTGTTTACAATTGTACTAGGAGGATTACACATGAAGAAAACTCTTGGTGAAATTATTAAAAATTATCGTTTAACAAATAAGCTATCCTTGCGCGATTTTGCTCAAAAATGTGATGTTAGTCATACTTATATAGACAAACTTGAAAAAGGCGTAGATTCCAGAACTGGAAAACCGGTAGAACCAACACTATTAGTAATAGAAAAAATAGCAAACGCCATGAATATAAGCACAAAATCCTTATTAGAAGAAATAGGATTCATTACAAGAGATAATATTGAGGTAACTGATACAGAATTAGAACAGTGGTTTAAAGCTATTAAAAGTGCCTCTCCTCAAAAGCAGGAGGAATTAAAGAAGTTTTGGGAGTTTTTAATACAAAAGAAAAACTAAATTAGCTAAAAGGCCTCCACCTTGATAGGGTGGAGGTTTATTTGATTACTTTCATACTTTATAACACCAATGTTCACAGAATTGGTCACATTACTTACAAGATCTACTCAATTTTGTTGAATGCATCCTCTGGCATTGTTCGCAGCACACGCGAGTATGTATTTAATGTGATTTTAATGTTATTATGTCCTAATCTCTCAGGAATAATCTTAATATTCACATCCTCCTCTTGTAGTAACGTTGCATGGGTATGACGTAAATCATGAAAGCGAACCTTAGGAACGGCGGCCGCTTTATAAACATCCGTTTTTTTTCATTTTTGTAAAATGCGGTAATACAGAGGATATTTTCTATACTTTTATAAAAAAGGAAGCCTTCCTTTGAAACTTTAGCTTTAAATATCCTCCCATTTTTCTCACCATCTCCATAAGAGTACTCTGAGAATATCGGCTCCTCTTCTCGATTATGTATCTTCGTGTCTAAATATGAGATTATATAACTCATCAAAACACGTTGCTCCATCCAATTCACAGTTTTCTTAAACAAAATTCACATTAATTCATTATCTTAAATGAATAACTTCTCCTGATATAAATTCCAAATTTAAGTACCTTTATTATATATAGGTGTAATATCACACCTTTTTAAAAATCAAACTTCACGTGCAGCATAACTTTCACCTATTCCTTTACGATAAAACATCATATTAAGGACTTATTCATATCATTATGTGTTACATTGTATATTTTTTAATCTGTTTATATAAATTTCCATTTCGATTGAATTAAAACCCTCAGCTCTTCAACAGTAACCAGTGGTTTACGATGAATCATACTATGACAATTAGGGCAAAGCATTGCTAGATCTTCAATTTTAGTCGTTTCGTCATTTTTCATTTCAGATATCGGTTTTCTATGATGTGCCTCTATGAAATTCTTTCCTCTATCACCATAAACTTGTTCAAAGTCCATTCCGCACGCCTCACAATAAAGCCTCCCGTGTACTTGGATAAAGCGTTCCTTAGCTTGTTTAACTAATTTATTATTACGTTCTCTATATCTGTGTAATCTAAACTTTTCTTTCCCTTCAGGAAAATCATCTTCTTCATCCACATGTGTATCAAGAGTTATTGTTATAGCTTCTTCACTCAATCGTATTAGAACATCCTTAATAGGATTAAAATCTTCCATTTCTTTTTGTAACAGAGACAGAGCATCAGAAATATTTATTCCTTCAAAGATTCCTTTATGGTCATTCTTTATCCCAATATGATGTAGAATACCCATAGCTTGATAACCTTTGCTCTCCTTCGAATCTAAACCAAGGATATTTTCATCAATCCAGCGGTGACTTTTCGCATTGAATAAGTACTCATATACAACAGAATCTCTTATTTCCTCTCCATAAGAACTATACTCTCGATTTCTTTTAACAGGTTCTAACTTTGAAGTTGAAGTAACTTGAACAGAACCTATTCCTTCATATTCTTCCAAACTTGTAGAAAAAGAAACCTTATAGTATTTCTTATCTATCTTTTTAAAAATCATATACGGTACGTTATCCTCAACTTTATTATCCTTTCTAAATTCTTCATATATATTAGGATACTTCATTTGAACATACTCGGTTAGTTTACTAGGCCATAATAATTTTGTCCTAGCTTTTTCTCCCAACCCCTTTCTAATCCTAGCAAGATAGTCTTGTTTCATAAACTCTAGAGTTATTTGAAAATTGCTATTTTCCTTCATTACATCTATCTCAAAAAAAGACCTTATATCAATAGGAATACCTGTTTCATTATTAATAAAAGAGGATTTATCCATTTTTTTCATAGCAATATTATTTGATTTTAAAGCCCATGAATGTTTACTTATTTCTTTTAAGGCTGAATTAACCATACTATTTAGATTCATCATCATTCTCCTGTTCTTGATTATATTTAGAATCAAATAAGTCTTTAAGGTTTAAATAGAAGAGCGAGACTTATCTCAATTCATATACTATCATAATATTATTACTAAGATACAAACTCAATGATACCAAGGGTTTGATCCGTTTTTATAATGTTTTACTGATACTTTCGAATCCAAATCTAATAAGTATGATATAACGATAAATAAGCGAATAACAGGAACATTTTATTTTATTAAAATCAGGTTACAAAAAACGTTACATTTAAATTGCATATCAAGTGCTAATAAAATATTGATTTTATTAAAAACACTCTTAGCTTAGCCCCTTTAGCAAACCATTCTAGAGACTCCATTCTTCTCCATATAATGAGCAGAGAGTTGAATCTGTACTATCCCGTAATTCATGTCCTGCTTCGTAGAAACAAAAGTAAAGATAAAAAAAGACCTCCTAAGGAAGTCTATTTTTAATTATATAGTGTTATTGACGGTTCAAGTATTTGTTCTTCACTTACTTTTCCTTGATAGCTCTTAGAATTGAACCAGTTGCTATTAACATCGTACCTGCTACAAAGAATGACGCACTAAGTACAAAGAAACCTGTAAGTACATTTGTATTGATAATATAATTATACGCATCTCCGCCTACGTAGGCATATTTATTCGAATCGGTATATGTTTCAGAATTTTGATATCCTCCGAGTCTATCGAACCCTAAGAAAAGTAATACTGCTGAATGAATGTAAAAGATAATTCCCCAAATTGTCCATTTTTTTGTTTTCACGATAATTCTCCTTTTTGTGTCTGTTACTAATTAATTAATTAATTAATTAATTTATTTATACAGTTTAATTGTTTTTTAGTAGAATGTAAATCATATTAATCTCGACTTTCTTAGCCTCAACATCTATTCCTAGCTTATCAACTTCTGATGTTAATTGATTCTTATTATCAACAAGGTTTAAAACCTCTTAGAACCCTGTCCTTCTATTGTCAAGTTTCTTTCGCTCAGCATCCATGCCTTCTTTAACCTTTCTCTGGTTCTGGTGCAAAAACTTTGAAGTAGATGAAAATGGTCTATCAAACTTGGAAATACTGATAGTACTACTCTATAAAAGGTGTGTGATCAGTATGGAAAAGGAGAATTTATTTAAGTGGAAACATTATCAACCAGACATCATCTTGTTAACTGTACGTTGGTACCTACGGTACAACTTAAGCTTTCGTGATTTGGTGGAAATGATGGAGGAACGAGGGTTATTCCTGGCTCATACAACTATTATGCGATGGGTACATCAATATGGACCGGAGTTTGATAAACGAATTCGACGTCATCTCAAACAAACGAATAACTCATGGAGAGTGGACGAAACATATATAAAAGTAAAAGGACAATGGATGTATTTATATCGTGCTGTTGATTCTGAAGGAAACACGATTGACTTTTATTTGAGTAAATCTAGAAATCATAAGGCTGCAAAGCGATTCTTCAAGAAAGCCTTGCGGTCTTTTCATGTCTCAAAACCTCGTATCATCACGGTTGATAAGAACCCTGCTTATCCAATTGCTATCGAACAGTTGAAGAAAGAAAAAAGGATACCAATAGGCACCAAAATCCGAAGGATAAAATATTTAAATAACATAGTAGAACAAGATCATCGTTTTATTAAAAAGCGTATACGCTCTATGTTGGGATTTAAATCATACAAAACATCAGCCTCTATATTGAGTGGCGTTGAAGCCATGCATATGGTCAAAAAAGAACAAATTGATTTGCAGGACCATTCTGTCCAAAATCAGAATATTTTTATCAACCAGCTGTTTGGATTAACTGCTTAACAGATGATTCCGTTAGGAATCCTTGATTCTTTTTTATTTATCATCTTTTTGCACCAGAACCGTTTTTTCTGACTATCATAAAATTTTAGAAGGTATGATTTTAATATGGAAAGACCACATTTTGTTTGAAAATATCCCTTAAGTTAATGGAGGTGGGGTACCTCCAATTCACATTATTTCCCCTAGTTCTTTCTATGTTCCTTATTTGATTCTAATTTACTAACTGATTAGCGTTATTGCAAATCAAGATAATAAAACCGCATCTCCAAATGTTAGATAACTATCTAATACATTGGAGATGCGGTTCACTTAGGTCATTGAGGATTCATCTATCCTCTTTATTCGAAGATTACATTTATCATACTAATTTAATATTATATTCCTGAAGCCAACTATTAACTTGAAGTAAATAATCTATTATACCTCGTGCATCATTACCAGAAATTACTTTGTCTTTTCCTTCTGCAATAGCACGAACTCTTTCTACATTTATTAATGGTAAAATAGGTGATTGAGGATCGTTCAACACATGTAACATCCAATCACTAATACCTTGTAGATAAGAAGCATCCTTTGTGCTTGGATATGCACTTTTTTTGCGATAAAGTACATCCTCTGGAAGTACATTTTCAAAAGCTCGACGTAAAATACCTTTTTCAATATTGTCTATGCTTTTCATTTCGAATGGAACATTCCATAAGTATTCTACAAGCCGGTAATCGCAAAATGGAACTCGTACTTCAAAGCCATTCATCATACTTGTACGATCTTTTCGTTCTAGCATAAATGGCAAGAAACGTGTAATAAACATGTAAGACATTTGACGTTGCTTCATTTGCAGATCACTTTCACCTTCTAAAAAAGGAACCTCAGCAACCGCATCTTCAAATTTTTGTTTTTGATATTTTTCAGGGCTAATCTTTTCTTTAAAATCCTCTGATAAAATTTCTGTACTATACCATAAATTAACACTCCAAGGGAATATCTCTGCATCTAAAAACTTCTCTTGATGGAACCATGGATATCCTGAGAACACTTCATCTGCGGATTCGCCTGAAAGTGCAACTGTTGCGTCTTTTTTCATTTCCTTAAATAGCAAATAAAGTGATGTTTCTAGTTCTCCAACTCCAGGTAGATCACGCGCTCGCATTGGAATTAATAAATGCTCTATTAAACTATCTGATCCTAACTCTATAGAGTGATGCTTTGTTCCTACATATTCAGCCACACGTTTCACCCAAGGTTCATCACGATCAAAACGAAGGAAGTCTTGCTCAAAGTCTTTTTCATCATTGATGAAATTCAAGGAATATGTATGAAGACGTTCCCCTTTATTCCCAAATTCGTTTCCTGCTAAACCTGTTAGACCACTTGAATCTAAACCTCCGGAAAGCATAGATACCACTGGTCTATCAGCAATTAACTGGCGTTTAACAGTATCTTGTAAAATGGAGTGGATTGTCTCCACTGTCGTATCAATATCATCTATATGTTTTTTACTTTCAAGTTTCCAATACTGTGTCGTATTTGAACCATTAGAGGTAAACGTCATATAATGACCCGCACGTACTTCATGTATATCCTTAAAAATCGCATGACCAGGAGTACGTGTTGGTCCAAGACAAAATACCTCAGAAAGTCCTTCTTTATCTACTTCTGCATTTACAAGCGGATGCGAAAGCAAAACTTTTAACTCTGAACCAAAGAGAATTGCGCTTCCTCTTTGAGCGAAAAATAAAGGCTTCACACCTAGATGATCACGACCAAGCATCAATTTCCCAAATCTTTCATCCCAAATACCAAAAGCAAAAATCCCATTTAAGTGTTGAACACAATCTTCTTGCCATTCTAAATAAGCATGTAGTAATACCTCTGTATCAGACTTTGTCTGAAATTCATGACCTTTCCCCTCAAGTTCTTTACGTAATTCTTGATAGTTATAAATTTCTCCATTGAACGTAAGGCCAATCGTATCATTTCCATCTTTATATAGCATAGGTTGAAGGCCACCTTCAGGATCAATGACGATGAGACGTCGATGACCTAATGCTGCTCGTTTTGAAAGCCAATGCCCCTCTGCATCAGGCCCTCGGTGAGTGATAGCATCTGTCATTTTTTTTAACGTTTCTTGTTCATGAGACAGGTCTTTAGACCAGTCTATCCACCCTGCAATTCCACACATAGTGTCTACCTTCTCTCAAATAGTATAGAAACCGACTAAAATTAAATATCAGTCGGTTTTCCGTAAAAAAATCCGACTAAAAACATCTTTTAGTCATGTTTATATAATAAAACGAATTAAATAAAAAATCAAATAATTCAATCAAGAAAGAAATCACTGTCCCCTTTCACTTGAATTCTCATCGTCTGATTAAAAAGTTATTACCTTAAACTTTCATTTTTATCCTAAGTTATAAAGTTGCATTCTATTATAGTTATATACTAGAAATGAGAATGGTGTATGTTATTCTATAAGAAGCAAATAGAGGACTTTCTATTAGGAGTTAAAAAATTACAAATGGACTGATACAGAATGTAATGCAAGAAAACTTCGCTAAATATTTCAAGGATAGGGTGTAGACAATGATCAAATTAGAAAAAGAAAATAAAAAAATGAAAATCATTCAATCTGCCACAATACTGTTCTCTATGGGTGGTGTCCGTAACACAACGGTTGATGAAATTGCAAAGAAAGCTAAAGTTGGTAAAGGTACTATTTATTATTACTATACAGATAAAACTGAAATATTATGTGACTGCTATATGCGTCATATTCAGCTTATACGTTCACAATTATTTGATTTATATAAAGAGGAAAAAGATGTTTTACTTCGAATACAAAAAATCCTTCATTATATCAGCCTAGAATATCATCAAGATCCGTTTGTTTCTACACTCTTTCAAGAATATAAAGAGTACCATTCACCTGAAATTACAGCTTGTTTTAAAAAGTCTGAAGAAGAAGCAATTAAAATGATAAGTAATTTGCTCGAAAAAGGTTATCAGCAAGGAGCTTTGCATAAGGTACCATTACCACTTACAGCTTTTATGTTAGTACGAATGATTTTTAACTACGAACAGGATTACATAAAAGATGATAAAAGTGATAAAGAATTTCTGCAGTTGCTAAAACATATGCTTCTTAAAAACTAGTTTTAACCACATACAAAAAAAATTGCGGTACAAATATATGAAGAAGAACGTGAATAATGGATGGTTTAATAAGCTCTTTTCAGTCTGGACAAACCTGCAAAATATCCAACGCTTATGTAGGAATGACTGATAAAAGAACAACAGCGATTACAAGATCAAACTGTAAGGGAAAAAAGAATGAAATAAAGTATTCTGCTCGTAGTTCAGTTTTAGCAATATTAATGAGAAATACCAATCATTTACTTGTGCTGATAGGAGAAGTAAATGATTGGTATTCTTTACGTTAGCCAATATGATTTTAATTTAACTAATTCCCCGAAAGAATTCTCCTTCCTCAAGCGTGTGAAGGGCGTAGCCCAACGGTAGGTGGGAGATGAATTTCGGTTTGGCATAGCCAAAAACTTTTGATAAACTAGCTATATGAAGTTCTTTGATAACTTGATATATGAGGTTGCAGGAAGAAAATAGAGTGCGAAAACCAAGCCATTCGGTTCCTGCGTAAAATATCAACCGTACCAAAAGAGCGTCCAAGCGTTGGACATCTAGGGGTGGAACACCCCGAAGTAACGCTCAGGGAGACGAAAGGGTACTTTCGTCGTGGAACTGAGAAGCTCCCACTTCAAGCTTTGCTAAGTGGCGAGTAGTTCACAGACACCAGATAGCCTTCATCATTCCATTGATCATGACTTTTCATAATCGATGGTTTATTCGATTCCTTACACTCTTCTTCAGCAATACTAACCGCTACAATATTCCCTTTTACATAATGAAAGATTCGATCTCTTTTTTTACATCCATCATTCTTTTCCATGAATGTGGTACATTACCACCTCTATCTTTTTTTGGTGACCAAATAATTCCTAATTCCTTTTCTTCTTGATAAGTATGTCCCTGCATAACAATAAAATGGTTCATATATTCTCTCCTAAAGCGTATATTTACTACACTGATTTCTATTTAATTTAATACTAAAAAACTCTCCTACGATTAGCAAATAACCTATTTAAGTTTTTACTAATAATTAATTATACATTTTTTATTTCATACGATTTTCTTCTCATAAATTAAATCCCACATACAATGATGTTAACATGTAAAAATAATATAGTAGTTTTACAATAAAGTACATATCACACAAATATCTACAAAATCAGCACATGCGCTATTATTGATTTTTGTGATAAATGGAGAGTTTTAACTAAATACTCATTTATGCAAACAAAAGAGTTGACCTAAAAGGTCAACTCCTCTGCTTCAAATTCTTTATTTCTCTTCTTCTTTTTTTCCATTTCCCGTTCATTTTTAGCGATTAAATCATGAAAATGCTCTTCTTTGTTTTCTTCTATATACTTCATAAGTTCTTTAAATTCCATTCATATCGCCTCCTATACTTATTATATCAATAATATTATAAGTTGTCAGGAGATTATAGAAATTAAATCTATTTATCATTTTATAAAATTTATTAAATGTATGTTCCCTAAAAAACAAGAGCTGATTTTTCGTTAAATTGATTATTTCGAGATTCATCAACAATAATTTCTTTTGCTTGTTTTGATTCTTTAAAAGCAAAAATTTCTGGTTGCTGACCCGTATTATCATATAAGCTATAACAATCTATCAAATCTTTAATTTTACAAAATGTAGTTGCTACTTTCATATGGCTTTCTTCAATAATATGTTCCGGAACCAATCTTCCTGTTAGTTTAAAACGCATGATTGATCGTTCTAAAGCAACCTTTATTGGAACATCTACAATGATTGCATTAATACTGAATTCAGCTTGTCTTAATTGTTGAATCAATTTTTTATATTTCTCTACATTTTTCATTGTACCATCATACATAAAGTTTATTTTTCTCTTCATACAGATTTTTAAAAGTTCCATGGTAATATCACTGCTTTCATCATGAACCAAAAAGGCTGCTTGTTTTATTAGTTCTGTGTCCCCTGATTCCATTAATTGTTGATATTCTGGTATTTTTTCTTTGATCTTATCAGAATCTATCCAAATCATATGTTTCTTCTTACGTTTATACCCCTTACTTACTAACTCTCCAATTGAGCTTTTTCCAGCAGCAGAACCACCACCAAGTAATATGGCTTCAGGTTCTTTTTCTTGCTGTGAATGTTCATTTAAAAATGATTCAATAATCTCTTTATGTAGATCCTTACGTTCTATTACATACTCCCCATTGTTTACGTATCTTTCTCGGGTTGTTCTCAATTCGTCTTCTCCTCTTCTATAAATGAATTATTAGGTTCCCTTCAAAAGTTAGAGTACTTACTCTAACCCTGTACTTATAACTTTGATTTCTCGTCTCTACTTGAGATCATTCTTACTATGATTCCATATAGCTCTTTTAGTTAGATGCTATATTTTTCAATTCATCATTACACATTCCTTCTAAACAATCATATTTCTCTCTAACTTAATACCTACTCTATATATCCACTTAAACAAACAAAAAAGGACTCCTTTAAGTCGATTAATTGTGCATAGCAAAATAAGCTATATACACTAATCGGCTCAAAGAAGCCCTTTCAAAATTGAAACAAGAACACAACTTGCTTCTACAACTCAACCACAACACATAAGGTGTGGGAATAAACGGAATCAATTAAACTAACAATATACCTATATATTACATATTTTAGTTATTATTATCAAGATGATCTAGTAAATAATGTGCACTGACTTTTGCATTAATTTTTGGAATATCACGCTCTACTTCCAATAAATTATGAGAAAAATCAATATTTTATTAGTATAGTTAATATATGTACCCACTAATTAACTGCGTCTCTTTAACAGTGACCCATACATTCCACTTTATTATTTAACCTTGGACTGTTTTTCACCACATATATTATATAAAAATAAGAAATCCTCTCAAAAAAATTCTTTCTTTTTATATAAACTTATACACACATATTACAATTCATGTCAATATAACAATATCGCAATTTTATTATTAATATTTTATAACAGGAGATGAAAAGATGAAAGGACATAAAAAATCTCAGTAAATAATTTTTATATTAAAAATAAAACCTTATAATCCATTAATTTGATTATAAGGTTTTTAATTGTAAATTATTAATAATGCCCCTCTTTTAAGAGGATGCGCTTAATTATAATATAAAACTTGATTTTGTCTCCTCTTAATTATTCATTTCAAATCTACTTGATTACATGAAAAATGAGCTACTAATTAAATTACTATTTTATTTCATTCCATAAAGATAAAGCAAAGATCCAATTCGGATCCCCATTCCCTTGATAGCTTTGGGCCGCCTCGTATTCCTTACCCTCGTGAACTACTCTATCTCCTTTTTTATATGCTTTATACGAATCCCATTTCTCATAAGCGTTTTCTTGTTCCTTCGTAGTAACTGTTAAGATATCACTTTTCATTGATTCATTGCCAGCCGTATCAACTGCAGTAACTACATACTTGTATGTAGTATTTACTTGCAAATTCTTGTCCATAAATGATGTGGTATTAACAGTACCTATTTCCTTCGTAACCCCTGCAATTTCTCTGTATACAATATAATGATCCACATCTATGTTATCTTCAGACGGACTCCACATTAAGTCAACAGTATTGGCAGTGATTCCCATACTGTGTAACCCTTTAGGTTGAGTTGGCGCTTCTGTATCTGGTTTTTCCACTGTTGTTTTAATAACTAATGCTTCACTTTCCTTAGATATATTCCCTACAGCATCTACTGCTTTTACTGTATACGTGTAATCTGTGTTTGGGCTTAATTTTTTATCAACTACACTAGTACCTGCTACAGTATTAATTACTTCTCCATTACGTAACACTTGATACTCTTTCACCCCTACATTATCTGTTGCAGGCTTCCAATTAAGTTCTACGCTATTTGAAGTGGTTTTTACTACTTGTAGTCCAGATGGCCGAGTTGGTGCTTCTGTATCTGGTTTTTCATTATTAACTAGATTCACATCAATCACATTATAAAAAGCATTTACGGTATCAGCTACATCCCAAACCGCTAAAATGACATGATATCCACTACGATCAGTTGGTACATTAATTTTATGTGATAAATTATTAGATGCTGCAGAACCATCGTGTTTTACAGTTCCTATTAATTCAAAATCCGCTCTTGTTAGAGGTTTGTTTGGGTTCCATCCTTTTTTTGTAATGTAATAGTGCCATTGACTTGTTAAATGAGGAGCAGTGTATTTCCAAGTGAATGTATTCTCTCCACCCTTAATCGTATTCTTAAACCATCGATCAGCTGTTTGTTGATCAAGAATCCCACCAAACAGGCCTCCTGCTGAAGCAATTTTCCCATCAACCGGTCCACCTTGTGGGAATCCTTTAGGCGCTTCTAAGCTTTGCGGCTCATACATTACATTGCCACAATTTAAATTCAAAGCTCCATAATTCTGGCTACATAAAGCAGCACGGCTACCTGGCTTTTCAACGAACCCATGTGCATAGGCATTTTGAGGAATTAAAGTTGTACTCATAATTCCTACTGCTACTACAGCAGCACTTAATCCTTTTTTATTTGTAGTCATTTTTTTCAACTGCTTTAGAATTTTTTTATTCATTTTAATAGTCCCCTCCTATTAATTTTCTTACTATATTAAGAGCATTGATGTAAAAGAATAATAAACATAGATTACAAAGATTAAACAAATAAAAACGAAACCTCATAACTTCATACTCAAATATTCATTTAACTTCCTTTACATCCAAATAGCTTTATAATTAAATTATCACATAATAATTCATTAAACTTATACTGAAATTGTGCACAGTTTTTGAACTTTCTTCCAATACGCCTTTTTCTTTAAAAATCTCCCTTTCTGTAGCTTTAAAATGAAGTTTGATCAAAAACACTACGCTAGTCTATATTTTGTAGCAAAAAAAAGAATCCATTTTAACGAATTTACTGAAAGAATTCTCCTTCCTCAAGCGTGTGAAGGGCGATAGCCCAGCGGTAGAAACAAAATAGGAACGTGTCCATAAACTTGGCAAGTGCATAAGGTGAGGAAATTCTTCCCTCAAACGCTTTGATGTCACCCCTTTAATTTTCGCCATTGTATCGGCGGGACTAAGTGTTGGCATTGTATTTAAAAACAAGTGAACGTGGTCTGTATCACATTCCATTGCGATAATAACAATATCCAGTCCGTTACATATTTCTTGAACCAACATTTTGAAACGTTCTTCTACTTTTGTGTTTAGAAAAATCTTTCTTCTGTATCGTGGACAAAACACAAAATGATAGTTAATGAATGATACGGTTGTTTTAGTTCTTCTATATAGGTTTATACATACTAAAGGAGTTGAACTTTAATGCTTATTTCTGGCGCACTTAGTTCTGAAACACCATGTAAAACTCCAGTAATCTATCCAATAAAGATTACTGAGAATAGCTTTAAAGAAGGAACATACGTTATTTTTCATGTACTTGGTTCTTTACCAAATACAGCTTATATTGCGCATGTACGATCAAAAGATTCAGGCAGAGTAGGTTTAGATTTCCTGATTAATGGTAAATTTTCGTAAATATTGTTGATATCTACGAAAATTCACCTTGGCCTGAGGTTCAATTAGCAGATCAAAATGGTGTATTTTACTATAAGAAAGCACCTTCATATGAAGAACTGTTAGCTTATCTTGAAAAGCTTAAAAAATAATTTCTGATAAGATAACTCATGTGTTTACATGAGTTCTTTATTGTTTACTTGTCTATTAAAATAGCGTTTTCATTCAACATCAATGTATCTAATTTAATAATTGCACTTAAACCCTAATGCATAAGCCGTTTCTAGTATTTAAGTACGTCATAGAATACAATATAGGACAAGTTTTCTCATAATCTAGTCCTAATAAAATCGAGAAGGAGGTGAATACCAAATGGCTATCGTACCTCCATTTATAGCTTCTAGAAGATTTACATCCTCACTAGGTGCAGGAACAGGGACAGGTGCTGCGTTTGCGATTGCTGCTACAGCTTGTCTAAATGATGCTGGCGTGGCTGCTACAGCATTCCCTACTTTTACGTATTATAATCTCTATGTAAACGGCGTATTGCAGCCAGGTTCGAATTCTAGTGTTACTACTGGTCCAACTGGTGCTATCACAATCCCAGGTGGAGACACATTAGATCCAGGAATTCCAATCACTGTTGAGTTTATCGTAACTTAATCAACATCTTTTGTTTTTGGACAGATTTCTTTATTAAGAAATCTGTCCTTTTTTTTAACTAATAGTAATGAATTGCAGAATAATTGAAGCTCCCTGCACTGGAGCTTCAGGCGCTAACACAGTTAACTGCCCAGTTACAACCTGGTACGAAGATAGTGGCTGAAGAATTCCGTTTATAAATAAATTAATATAGGAAACATCACTTGGTGACAATATCTGTGTTGTCCCATATTGAGGTAAACCATCAGCATTTGTATAGACAAGTTTTTGTCCGTCTGAAAAAGTAAAATACAATACATTTGCCGTTTGTATTACTCCGGTTGGACCTGTTATTCCAGTTGGACCCGTTACTCCGGTTGGACCTGTTACTCCGGTTGGGCCCGTTATTCCAGGTGGACCCGTTACTCCGGTTGGACCCGTTACTCCGGTTGGACCCGTTATTCCAGGTGGGCCCGTTATTCCAGGTGGACCCGTTACTCCAGTTGGACCTGTTACTCCGGTTGGACCTGTTACTCCGGTTGGACCCGTTATTCCAGGTGGGCCCGTTATTCCAGGTGGGCCCGTTATTCCAGGTGGACCCGTTACTCCGGTTGGACCTGTTACTCCGGTTGGACCCGTTATTCCAGGTGGACCCGTTACTCCGGTTGGACCTGTTACTCCGGTTGGACCCGTTATTCCAGGTGGGCCCGTTATTCCAGGTGGACCCGTTACTCCGGTTGGACCCGTTACTCCGGCTGGGCCTGTTATTCCAGGTGGACCCGTTACTCCGGTTGGACCCGTTATTCCAGGTGGACCTGTTACTCCAGTTGGACCCGTTGGAAAAGTAATGGATGGGAGTGGCGGGAGAGTCGGTCCTATAGTTGCAGGATCTATAAACCTTTGAGTATCAGAAATTCTTCTAAATCGGTCCACATCAACACCTCCTTCCCTCTAATATTTATTAGATGATAAATTGTATAAAATGTTAAAAATCAATTTACAAACAATGTTTTCATCTTTCTAGTTTTTAAATTTCACTCTTCCTTCTATTGGTGTTTTCATGGAAAAAACCTAGTATTTCTATTTTTTTATTCTTTTATCTATAGTTTTTAAAGACAAAATAAGGATTTTGTTTAATTTTCTAGACCTACCACCAAATACCGTGTATCATCCGACCAACCTATTTCTTTCTCCATGTGAATTTCCTCTAACGTTTTATAGACAGGGAATCCAATACATTCCCACTCAACCTTTTCAGTCGGATCCATTTCCTCAATAACAACATCATGAATATCTCCAAAACCTATAACATCCATTAAGTAATAGCCAACTGCTTCAAATCGACTCTTCGCCCTAATAACTTTTATATTTTCACCTAAACCAAACATCACTTTATAGAATTTCATTTGGACCTTATTTGTTTTTTTAACACATTTTGCAATCCAATCGTAATAACTCTCTTCAATGAGAAGCACCTTTCCTACATCTTCAAGATTCTTCTTCTCCCAAAGCGATTTATTAGGTTTTCTAACATCCCTCATTTTAAAATTTTCAGATTCAGATGAACATCTAGACTCATAGACCATATTCTAATTTAAACGCTTCCTAAGAAAGCAGGTGAAACTGATGCCATCTATTGTTGGAAACATGGTTGTACAAAATAGTAACGGTTCTTTCAACTTAGGTGATTTTTATAACGTCTCTCCAAAGGAAAATACAAAAGCTTATAATGGTTCAGGCTCATCCAATGTTGCTTTTGTTGCTAATACCTTTAGTGGTGTTAGTGCGACAAACACATTTGATGCTGATGTTGCAGACCAAAACCAAGTTGGAACAGCATAAATTTATTCATTTCCCTCTACCTCCCTGAATAAAACTAAAAATCACGTCAATGCTGTAGCTAGGCTTTTAAGCAGCAGGAAATCTCTTATGTGTAACCGTAGAGATCTCCTTCAAGACTGAGCAGTTAGCTTTTGCTAGCTGCTCTTTTATTGTAAATCCGGTTCATATTTATGCTTCTTCTGTATAAAGATCTCGTGAACCAGTTTCACGCAAAAATCTACGGCATCCTCATCACTTGTAATATTTGCACCAATGTTGGCATTCTGAAGTTCTTTTATATCCCGTACCATTTGAGTTTTCGGTATCTGCGTCTCTAACATTTTTCGAATTACTTTAGATTGACTCCCCCCATCGTATTCACACAGAAACTCAATCTCACTCCATAACTCAGTTGGTAAAGTTAACGATACTTTTCTTGTTACACCGATCGCTTTACGTCCTGCTCCTTCTCTTTTCCCACCACGATTGTTTTGTCCAGTCATTATATATATCTCCCCTTTGATTAAAGTTACTTTATTCAAAAATATCCCTTGCATTGGATACAATCAATTAATTTTAGTTACTTTATTCAAATAGAGTTCGACAAAATGAAATTTTCATTACATTAATCCCCGTATAACATTTCCGGTCCTGCTAACACTATAACTGTAACTTAACGTTACACATCCTAACTTGCAGGGCCTAATTTTCTTTTGTACAACAAGCAGTTAGCTAATTAAGCTGATTGCTTTGTTGAGCCGAATGAAGGATTTATAAAAAGATTTCTCAACACCTAGCATTTGGAAATATATTACCTATTATGGTAATCCGTTGGTAATCCTATGATTTCTATAGCTTCTCTCTCGGACTTCGCCTCAAGCCAACGACGCTTCCACTTTTCGTCTTTGTCATAAAACTCTAATGAGTACGTCATAACGCTATTACGCTTCAAAAATTTGTCCGCTGTACTTGTTGCAGTATAATCAAAAATTTCGACTATATCCCTCCCGTGGTAGTTGTTTCATGCCCCTAACCCCATTGGACGAGATTTAATTTTGTTCTTATCTGCCTGATCCATGATTAATGTGGCGATTTCTAGTTGATTCCTTCCTAACCCTTTTGCTATTTCAAGAATATCTTTATCCTCATCCCACACTTCTCGTAATTGAATCACTTCGCTTTCATCAAACACTAGGTCCAATCCTTCTAAAGCGATATATCGCCTCTTATTTCAATGATTTTGTATCCTGGATAGCGATTGGGAGTAATGTACTCAATCGCTTTTTCTTTTGCTTCTTTTTCATTTCGTCCTTCCTTCCATACCCATGAAGGAAGGACGACTTTTGATTGATTTTTATCTAACATAGGCTTTCACTCCTTGTTTAATTAGAAGAAACGACCATGTTATAATAGAGGGACAAAATATTGTGTCGTTTCCTGAAATAGCTAATTAGGGGTAATCGACTGTTTTTATTTTCTCAATAACGATTATTCAATAAATCTGTTAACATTTAATTACCGATATGTGTATCAACCAGCCTGTGCATCTGCACAGGCCTTTTACTATGCTAATTTTAGTTAGCGGATGCATTTTTCTCACCCTTTATGATGCTTCGCACATCAGAATAGTTCATAATTCCGTAACACATGCATACGAGTTATCGTGTTAAAATTAAGCCATTCTCAAGAAGTAATTCTTATTTACTCGACAATTCTTTTACCCTGTTTAAAGCCTTGCCCCCTGCGAGGCTTTTTTATTTAGCTAAAGTAATATATTTATGTGCTTCCTCTACCTTATCTGCGCTGTTATGTACCCCTCTAGCTCTTAAATCTCGTATCATTTTGATTATGTTTGCTATTTCTTCTTTGTCACTCTGCTGTTTATCCATCACTTTTCATCCTTCATAATCCGTTTGTCTATCCGATCCATCAGGTAAATGAATCCTGCAATTCCGATAACTAGTACCAGTATCATAAAATACGAGAATGTACTTCCTTCCATTTTCTAGGGATAAAATTATGTGAAGATTGTACCAAATTAACCAATGAGGGCTACGGCTCTCTTTTTTTATTTCTAATCGACAAAATATGACAATATACGGATAATTATTTTGATAAGATTGTCCAGAAATATTACATTTTATATATCTTGGAGGAATTAAATTATGAGCAAGAAATTATTAATGGCTTTAGCATGCAGCGTGTTACTTATGGGATTGGCTGCTTGTGGTTCAAGTGATAAAGCAAGTACATCAGAAGAACCAAAACAAGAAACTAAAAAAGAAGATGAACAAAAGAAACTAGATGAGCAAAAACAGGAAGACGAACAAAAGAAAATAGAAGAACAGAAAAAAGCCGAAGAACAAAAAGAAGTTGAAGAGCAGAAACGATTAGAAGAACAGAAAAAGGCTGAAGAGCAAAAGAAATTAGAAGAACAACGAAAACAAGAAGAGGCTCAAAGACAACAGGAAGAACAAAAGAAACAACAAGAAGCAGCTCGGGCAAAAGAACAGGAGCAACAAAAAACTACTGCTAATACAGCACCTCAGCAACAAGCTGTACCTAAACAAGAGAAAGTACACTTTGCAAACTGTACAGATGCAAATAATGCCGGTTACTATGATATAACTCCAGATAGCCCAGCTTATGCTTCACATTTAGATCGCGATGGCGATGGCGTGGCTTGTGAACGAAATAAAGGACATAAAAAATCTAGTAAAAAACATTAGATTTATGGTTAAGCACTCTTGTGAGTGCTTTTTTTATTCTCATTCGACAAAATATAACAAAATACAAATAACTTGTTTGCTACCATGAGATAAGAAATCTTACATTTCAGCTTATATAACTAATACATACTGGGGGTAACACAATGAAACGCAGATTACTTACAGCATTAGCATGTAGCGCCTTACTTATGGGATTATCCGCTTGTGGTTCAAATGAGAAGACTGCAACTGAATCTAAACCTAAACAAGAAGCTAAAAAGCCTGAACCGGTTACTACAACTTCACTTATTAACGAGTTCAAGAAAGCTGGTATAGAAGCTGAAAATGCTACGGATCTACCACAAAAAGAGTTCGGTAACATGCGTAAAGATGGTAAACGAATCCTAATTCCTAAATTAGGTGAGGATAAAGGTGGCCGTGTGTTTGAATTTAGTAAGAAAGAAGACTTAGAAAAAGCTAAGAAGTACTATGATGAGCTAGGAAACTCAGCTCCAATGCTTTTCTCACATACATATGCTAAGGGGAATTTCCTTTTACAGATGAATGGCGATATGAAAGATGAAGAGTTTAATAAGTATAAAGAAGTTATGGATAAAGTAGTGAAGTAAATAGCGGCACTCGAAAGAGTGCTTTTACTATTTCTCAATACTCGAAATTATCTAACGTGGTAAAATAATAATTGGATTGGCATCCAATACCATATTACGTTGGTTCAAATCGCAGGAAGGCACCTTAGGGTGTCTTTTTTTTATAAGAAAACCCCCAAGCATTTATATACTTAGGGGCTTATCGATTGAAAGGTAAAACTGCTTACAATTCCTTAAATTAAGAACAAAGTGGGATTACTCCTAAACCAATTAATAGAGCTGCAGCAAACGCTGGAATTGGTACAGGAATCTGGATACCTTCTACAACTAAGAAGTATTGTCCACTTACTACTTGGAAACAAACTAATTGCATGGTTATTCCTCCCTTCTGTTAGGATTAATACATTATATTAAATAGTCTGTTTTTATTAATATATGCGATTTATTAATATTCAGGAGAAGTGCCTTAGATTGGCTTTCTCTTTTTTCAAAAGAACTTGCTCCATTAATGCATAAAAACATAAAGTAAATTGAATCCGTTAAAATACATGAGTTACCTCTTGTTTTATCCTCTTATCTAAAGGAGGAACTATTATGGGCTTTGGTGGAAGTTGTGGTGGTGGTGGCGGCGGCTTCGCTGGAGGATTTGCTTTACTAGTTGTATTATTTATTCTATTAATAATAGTTGGAGCTAGCTGCTTCTGCTAAACAAACTATCGGAAAAGACACTCTTATATGGGTGTCTTTTCTTTATGCATTAAAAAGCCCACCTATTTCCGTAGGTGGACTTTATCTTTATTACACAATACCAAATTATACTCTCATTTTTTCGTAAACTTTATGCAATTATACATATTTGTAAAAAATTACACTAAATAAATATTACATGTAGTAAAATATAAATTGTGGACACGTTCTATAAAGCAGATTCTCCGATTAGAAGGCGTAACACATCTCAACCATATAGATGTGGCGTTGCTTTAATCTAGCCAAACAAACGATCTCGATTCTCTTGTATTTGTACACTAACAATCTGGTAAAAATAAATGATTCTGTTTTATAGGATGTGTTTACTTAATGTCCAATACATATTATTAAAAGTAAAGTGGTTCAAGTCGGAGGAAGGCACCTTAGGGTGTCTTTTTTTATTTTCAAAAGGACCTGCTCAATTAATCCGTAAAAACATAGGGTAAAGTGAACCCGTTAAAATACATGAATGACCTTAATTTTCCCCTCCTACTCAAAGGAGAGATTAAAATGGGATTTGGTGGTAGTTGCGGTAGTTGTGGCGGTGGCTTTGCTGGAGGCTTTGCTTTATTAGTTGTACTATTTATTTTATTAATCATAGTTGGAGCTAGCTGCTTCTGCTAAACAAACTATTGGAAAAGGCACCTACATAAGGGTGCCTTTTCTTTATGAAAATCTCCACACAAGGTGCAGGAATTTTCATGCTACGAATATATAAAACTAATTATTTAATATATAATGAAGTGCGCCACGTATCTCTTGGATAATTTATTGAAGTCTTTTGATATTCAAAAGTCCCTTCTTGATGATTTGATGCGTCCCATTTATATTCCCAACCTACAATAGGATTACCACCAATTATTTGTGAACCAATACTTTTCACATCAAATCCATTCATTTTGGCAAAAGGAAACTGGCCATATCCTATTTCTTTTGTGTAAACATATAAGTAACTTCCCCCATGATCTTTAGTTGTACTAAAACTATTAGGATTAATGTATTCAACTCCACCCAATTGTGATTCTACTTTTACTACACTTAAAGAAGTTAGAGGTGCTGCTGGTCCTGCTGATGCCTCCGATGCCATTCCTAACCCAACTACCGCCGCCACCGCTAATGATGATATCCCTAATGTAACTTTTTTAAACATATAAACATCCCCTTGTTTTATAATAAGTACAAGTTTGATATTAGCAGAAATTTATAAAAATATCCCTTTTTTTGAAAACGTTAACAAATTCTACTTTTTTCGATATGCAATTTAGCATATCGATTGACATACAGAATAATCCATCTACTACTTTTGATATAAAAACTATTTTCAAATTTAATACTATTAACTCACTAAATTCTCATAAAAAGACTGGTCGTCTATACAATGTTTTGGTAAAATATAGGTAACTTTTAAGAAGGAAAAGCTAATATACATCGACTAAATAATGTAAAGAAAATGTTTTATTGCATAAAAAAAGGCTCCATTGCTGGAGCGCTCAAAAAATAATATAAGTAAATGAATTAAAACAAATAACAGACAATTAAACTATATAGATAAAGATTCAATAAATCTATATATATGCAATATTACATATAAAAATCCTATTTATTGATGCTATAATAAGCTTACTCGATGATTGTTATATTTTTATATTTTTTAAGTCGGAGAAAGGCCACTCAAATGAGTGTCCTTTCTTTAACAATATTCAGGTTCATATAACCCGTATAACTGTCCACCGTTTATAACAGTTCCTTTTAAATAATGCTTTATTCCCCCTTTAATCACTACCATTAATCACTACCATAGGCATATCATCTTTACTATTATAAGGAAAAGCCTTATAATCACATGTTGCGGCAATTGAATTATTACTGTTATTCAAATTATTATCAGTGTCTACAGCTGCGGATGTTCCTGTAGCACCAGACAGCATAAACCCAGTTGCTAAAGCCCCTACTACTAATTTCTTAAACATAAAAATCCCCCCTTTAATATTTTTTATAACTTGCACCTTAAATGTATCAATTTAATTGTTTTTGTAATTTGAGAACCAACAATCTGTACGGTATGGTCACAGTACCGTAGCCCACGAACCTATATGGTCTGTTGTGGGAGTGGTGATGGCACACCGCAATCTTGCACGTCAGCGATACCAGAAATGGACTTCGCCTTTGGTAGCAAGAATCCCACTGACGTTAGTCAGCTGGCCCCTTTAGGGGTGGGAGTGTCAAATGTGTTTCATTTTAAAATGTAATGTAGCCGCTACTTATCACTTCCCCACAAACCTAAAATTCCTACAATCTGACGAGCCTTAGCATTATCTATATAATAATGCATCTCTAACCCTCTTCTTTCTGCACGGAGTACGGTTCTCCTTAATTTTGATAGATGCTGTGAAACAGTAGATTGTGGGAGTCTTAATATTTCCGTTAACTGCGTAACATTACACTTTTTATGGTGCATTAATTCATTTACAATTTGTAACCGAACCGGATGTGCCATTACCTTTAAGACTTCTACATCTTCTTCGCGGATTTCAGCTAGATTTCTATCAGATACTACTGTTTTCATTTCGCATTCTCCTTTATTATTAATTTCTATTTTCCTATTATCCTTATAATTAGTACTTATAGATGATTACCATTTGTCCTGTTGAGAAAATATATTCTCTTTTTAAAACAAAAAGGTTACCTATCCTGAAAACAGTTTTTTTACTGCTTCAATGATTTGATCCCCCTAATTTTTTAACCAGACTATATTTTGTGTTGAGAGAATTATTTTGTAGTCAATTACTTGACTTTGAATGAGGCTTAACACGCTTTGCTAAGCAAAAGTAATACTTCTATCCCTTTGTTTAAAGACAGATTTAAATTCGGCATTTGCTTTCTCGTATTTCAAAATCTATAAGAAACATCTCTTCATCTCTCCTCCTACAACATATATTTTTTATTTCTCAACACCAAACAAATGGAATTTCAATCCCATTAATGGTAGTATAATGGTACCTTCAGTTGTTAAATGTCATGCCCTTTTGAAAGGCCCTGT
The DNA here is from genome assembly GCF_016651125.1 of Bacillus sp. TH17. Classification (NCBI taxonomy): domain Bacteria; kingdom Bacillati; phylum Bacillota; class Bacilli; order Caryophanales; family Bacillaceae; genus Bacillus; species Bacillus sp. TH17. The sequence goes on along the minus strand of NZ_JAEKEN010000003.1, from coordinate 402,392 downwards.
CTGTAATGACGGGGCCTTTTAAATTCCTCCAACTAAAAAAAGCCTTTTTATTTCCTTGTTAACACCAATAGTATATATCCCTCTTTCAATCTATTAATTTCCTATTACATTCCTTCATATAGAGATGGAGGGACTTCTCGTTCACATCATAAATTATGCACCATTGCATTTGATAATCATTTCCGTTGTAACTATAATGATTACAGGATGATTTTTAATCCAAATATTCTATATGGAGGTTTTATTATGTTTAAAAAAATCATTGTGTCTTCTATGGCGCTTACTATGTTTGGTGGGGCTGCAACTATGCTAGAGACACCTACTGCTCAAGCAGCTACTTATAACTCAGCATCATCTTCTTACTTTGATGTTACACCTGAAGAAGCCGCTGCTTTCTATCAATCTCAAGACTATAAAAAATTAAAAGTATTTATGGATGACTTTGAAGCTAGAAATCCTTATACTCCTGGTGGAGGATACGCTCAAGGTAGTGTACGTATGCAAAGATTCAACGATGCTCTTAGAGATGCTAAATTAACAAATGTCTACCAAGAATTTATTAGAATCTCGTACTACAATCATTATCCAGAACCAAAATAATAGAAATGTATAAAGTATCTCTTATTAATTTAACTTTGCCCAATTATCTTATCGCCTAATTGTAAATGTATAATCCAAAATAATTATTAGAAACCACTTTTATAAGGGTGGTTTTTCTATTTTCCATGAAAATTAGCATATGAATGCTAATTTATCTCCATATAAAACATTAAATGAATTAACTGCTCTACTGTGGGAATACATCTAAAAAGTTAACTGCCATCAACTGAGCAACGTTAGCCATTTAGTTGATTTAAACACTTTACCTATACACGATAAAACAGGAGTGTGAATAATACTTTCACACTCCTTCCCTATCTTTTGGCTCAAACACATATTTTCTCTTAGTGAATTTTATATTGTCCTGATAACTGTTCTTGCGCCATACGCACTAAGCGTTTTGTAATTTCCCCACCTACTGAACCATTTGCTCTTGCTGTTGAATCCGGTCCAAGTGTAACACCAAACTCCTGAGCAATTTCATATTTCATTTGCTCAATAGCACTTGCTGCAGCTGCTATCAAGATTTCGTTCGAATTATTATTTTCGCGAATTTGCATTTCATACACACCTCCACTGATTTTAGTAATATTATGTTCCGTTTATAATAAAATATACGAATAATTTCCAAAACAAAAAAAGACACCTTAAGATGCCTTTTTTCAATATGTCCATGTAACGCTTAATTTATTTTTACTTGTTAAAGCAAGTAAAGAACCCACTGAAGTACTTTCCTCCTCATGATATACAGTTACTACAGTGTTCTCCACTTTAATCATAGTTCTAAGATTTGTACTTTTATAGTTCTAGAATTCCCATAACTTCTTTCGTAAATAGTTTAAAGTCCTTTAGATGTTTTTCAATAATTTGGCGAACAATATCTAAGTTTACACTTTGATAATCATGAACAGCAATATTTCGAAACCCAACCATTGCTTTTAACTTACTTGCCAGTTCGGTACTAAGTAGATCTGCATCAACCAACAAATCAAATGCCTCTCTACTAGATTGAGGTAGTCCCAACTTCTTTCCTGCAACAATATGCATTGCTAAATCAATACTTGCTTCGCATGCTCTTTGAATATTTAATATTATAGAATCTTGCTTTGTATAATCCTCTAAATTATCAGGGTTATTTCCATATACCTCTTGAATTCTTTTTATACAACGCTCTATTGTAGAAATTTTATTCAAAATAACTTCATTCTTCATATATAGAACCTCTTTTCTTTATATCCTCAAATACGATTTTGCGTTCCTCATTCAATTTTGAATACATTTTTAAAGTTTTTATTTCAAAAATTGTTTTTCGCTCTTCATCCGAACAAAATATTGTCTTTCCTGTATGTATAATTTGAGCTTGGAAAACTGTAGAAGCTTCTGATAAATCAACTAAATCAACATCTCTATGAACAATATCCGCTAACTCCTGTGCTAATAAAAAACGTTCATAATTCCCTAATTTTATGTCACTTAAATAAGCTATATCAATGTCACTATCATCTCGTTCTCTGTCCTCTGCTATGGATCCAAATACAATTATCCAATAGGGATTCACAGTCTCTTGTAATTTTTCTATAATAGCTGTAATCATGCTTTGAAAAATCATTTAATTTCCCCCTCCTTATTGTACTTGAATTTTATTATATCATAACCATTATATAACCTTTTCAGCTACGCAGTATAATACATTAAGAATATTAAATTGCCCTCCTTCTTAAATCTTCTTAAACGGCTTGTATATTTTGTAAATAAATTCAATTTAACGCTTTATTTGTTAAAGCAATTAAAATATCCCCAGAAGTACCTTCCTCATATAGTTAAAAGTACAACAGATAGGCTCTTATGCTATTACACATAAGAGCCTGTCTCACTAGTATTATAAACAACTACTTATATAAGATTCTTTCATACTAAATAAAAGGTATTTCTACAATTATTCTGGGAAAATGAAGTTAGAGTTCCCTTCACTATTAGCGGAATCCTCTTTCGGGAATGTAATAGTAGTTCCTTCATTCCCTTTATTTATTTCTTGTTCCTCTGGGAATACAATGGAAGAATCATTGCTTAAGTTTGGTGAAAAGCCAAGTTTAGATACAATGGCTTTTAAATCAGGTAAAACACCAATTTTATCAGAGGCTGGATCATTGGATTTCGTTCCTGTACTAGGATCACTTAAAATATCTCTAAGCTGGCTTGGTGTATATACTTTTCCCAGATTAGTTTTTGTAATTCCTTGAATTGATGCAGCAGCACCAGCAATGATAGGTGATGCACTAGATGTTCCACTAAAGCTAGAAGTATATAGATTTATCATAAATTCACGTGGTTTAGCATCTGTTGTATCCACTGCATTCCCCCATCCATATACATCTACCCTACTACCATAATTAGAGAAATATGAACGTTTATGAGGGACCCTTGCAGAAGCTGCTCCAACCATAATCGCCCCTGAATCTTTGAAATCAGGACTATTACGATTTAAAACTTGTTTACCATTACGGTCTCTAAATTGATCCAAGTCATTTCCGCCGTTTGCACCTGCTTCAATAATAATAATTCCCTTATTTGCTCCCATACGAATTGCATCAAATATATCCGGTTTTACTTCTACAGGAAGATAATTCTTATCTCCATATCCTTCATAAGTTGCTTGAGCTTCTAATAAAAGAATATCTCCAGCTTGCATATTGTTAACCGCACTTAATATAGCATCAGCTGTATTATACATACCGTTGTCTCTAATCTGAGATACAACCTTTACCTTAGCTTTTGGTGCAATCCCAATTCCACCTATTTTATTATCTTCTGCAGAAACTATTCCTAAGACTGAGGTACCATGATCATGGTGTTCACTCTTGTTCTGTCCGGACATCAATTCGATCTTCTGATTCACTAAATCTTCATGACTAAATAACCAGCCATACTCCATATCTACAAAAGTTGTTCCTTTTCCATCTCCACCTTTTATACTCCAGGCATAAGGTGCATTGATTCCTAATGGTGCTGGTTCAAGGTAACCTTGCCTTGTAAGTCTAGGTTCATCATATGGATTAACTGATAAATTGGATAAACGCTCTTCAGGTGGAGCTTCTTCTTCCTGTAAATATGCCGTTTCAACAAGAGATGATTTCTCAAATTGTACAAGCAATGCTTGTACATCAATATCACCTTGGGTTTCTACAATATAATAGTTTAGCAAATTAGAAGAAATATGATCAGAGTCTTTTATTTCTTTACCTAGATTTTTAATTTCTTTAGGATTTAAAGAACTAAAAAGTCGATTTATAGTTACATTTTGATATTTGGCTAAAATTCCATTTAATTCAGGGTCTTGTTTTTCTTCTTTAATGAATTTTTCTATCCCATCCTGATATGGCAAATTTGCTTCATTTTTAAATTTCAAAATTAATTGTTTAGTAACTTGCTTATGTACAATAGAATTCAATTGCTTATTTGAATAATCGTAACTAGCTGCGTAGGCAACTTCTGATTTTTCACTTGGGAGTAGTCCGCCCACCCCATTAAATGCTGTTAATGCAATTGAAGAAACTAGAATTCCCTTAAAAATTTTCAAATCGTGCACCTCTTTTAATTTATATATGATTATAAAAAACTATAGATTACCTAACTTCTTTTTTATACAAGCGTCTTATATTTAGGGTTATATTTTCAACTCCATTCATTTTTTTATATTCACTTATATATCATTAATACAACTAGTTCATGCCATCAAATCTATTACTTTAGTCGCATAGCTGTAACCAGTATAGTTACAACCTTGATAAATAGTCAACCTTATTTTTTATGCAATTTCGCATTTTAACGAATTCCTCGAAAGAATTCTCCTTCCTCAAGCGCATGAAGGGCGTAGCCCAGCGGTAGGTGGGAGATGAATTTCGGTTTGGCGTAGCCAAAAGGCTTTGCTTTTTATTTTGCCTCTGATATAATCAGTCTTATAAAGCGCAAAGGTTGGTATATTAATGAAACTAGACAGCAATAATCATTCAGTGTTCTTATTGTATTATCATCTTGTGTTGGTCGTAAAATACAGAAGAAATGTGTTTGATGATGATATGTCAGATTATGCAAAAGACATGTTTATCAGGTTATCCGAGAATTACAACATAACACTGGTAGAGTGGAATCATGATGTAGACCATGTTCATATTTTGTTCAAGGCACATCCGAATACAGAAATGACAAAATTCATCAATGCTTATAAGAGTGCAAGTTCTCGACTAATCAAGAGAGACTTTCCACAAGTGAAAACGAAACTTTGGAAAGAGATGTTTTGGTCAAGAAGTTTTTGCTTACTAACTACTGGTGGTTCGCCAATAGATGTAGTAAAGAAATATATTGAAAATCAAGATGAAAAGTGAGGTGAAATGATATGACAAAGCATAATAAAGCATATAAATTCCGTTTGTATCCAACAGAAGAACAAGCATATCTTATGCGTAAAACCTTCGGTTGTGTACGTTTCGTGTATAACAGAATGTTAGCAGAACGGAAAGAAGCGTACGAAAAATACAAAGATGATAAGGAACAACTAAGGAAACAAAAGCCTCCAACTCCCGCGAAATATAAAGCAGAATTTGAGTGGTTAAAAGAAGTTGACTCATTAGCTCTGGCAAATGCTCAACTACACTTGCAAACTGCCTATAAGAATTTCTTTAGTGGTCAAAATGACTTCCCAACATTCAAAAGTAAAAAAGACAGAAAGTCTTATACAACGAATGTAGTAAACGGAAATATTATGTTGCTTAATAGTCATATCAAATTGCCAAAACTGAAAATGGTACGTATCAAACAGCATAGAGAGATACCACAAGATTATATGATCAAGTCATGTACGATTTCTATGACACCTACTGGTAAATACTATGTGTCCATCTTGACTGAATACGAAAAAGAGATTGTACAAAAAGAAGTAGAAACAGTTGTTGGATTAGACTTTGCGATGGATGGATTATATGTTAGTTCTGAGGGTGAGAAAGCCAATTATCCTAAGTTCTATCGTAACATGTTAGACCGATTAGCAAAGGCACAACGAGTATTAGCAAGACGCAATAAAGGGTCTGGGCGTTGGAATAAACAACGTATTCGTGTAGCTAAGTTACATGAGAAAGCAGCTAACCAACGTAAGGATTTCCTTCATCATGAGTCTAAAGAGTTGGCTACTCATTTTGATGTTGTAGCTATTGAAGACCTAAACATGAAAGGAATGTCGCAAGCACTTCATTTTGGAAAAAGTGTCGCTGATAATGGGTGGGGTATATTCATTTCTTTCTTAGCTTATAAACTAAACGAACAAGGAAAACAACTTGTGAAAATAGACAAATGGTTTCCTTCCACAAAAACATGTAGCAGTTGTGGAAATGTAAAAAATATGTCATTGTCTGAACGAGTATATTCTTGTATATGCGGTGTAAATCTCGATAGAGATTATAACGCAGCTATCAATATCAAAAATGAAGCAATACGTCTATTAGTGTTAGCGTAAATAGCAATAAAATAACCTTTGGAACAAGGGAGTTAGCTCGGCTGTCTTAGGACGAATTCGTTAGCTATCAAAAGTAACGACTAACCGAGAAGCCCCCACTTCAAACAGTCCGTTAGGACGTTAAGTGGCGGGTAGTTCACAGAGTGTATACTTCTATCAACTTACTCCTAATTATTTTAATTTGAGTCTTATTCTCCTCATATTAAACCGATCTCTTATTTAAGTATAAAACCTTTACATTTTAAGAGAAGTTGGGCTTCTATCATTTTAAGTAATTGCATATATGTAATTAAAGGCATATAAGGGGGATTGAAAAATGGTAATTTCAAGACAAGATTCCTGGACTAACGATAACGATTCACTTCTCGCAACAATAGTACTTCAAAATATTCGTGACGGTGGAACACAATTAGCTGCATTTAAAGAGGTAGCTAAGCAATTAGCTAGGACACCTGCTGCTTGCGGATTTCGTTGGAACTCATGCGTACGAAAACAATACGAAGAAGAAATACAACAGGCTAAACAAAATCAAAAAACTGGAAATAACAAGTCCCCCATCCAACAAACAAAAGAAACAAGCTCTTTATCTATTACATTAGATGACATTATTATCTTTCTACAAAATTATAAAGAAGTGAATGAATTGACAAATTTACAAAAGCAAATTGAATATTTAGAAGCAGAGAATCAAACCCTTCTACAACGTTTAACTATGTATGAAGAAGAGTATCATATGCTACTTAATCATATTGATAAGACAAGAAATCTGATTGTAGTCGACTAAGAAGAATCAAATTAATTTTTATCGTATTAAAACCGTAGCCTGTCAAAGTTACTATGTATGAATTAATTTCAATACATTATAAATGATAATAAGCAAAGCGCACGTTTATTGTTAATAAACGTGCGCTTTACTTAATTCATAAAATAGAAATTTTTTTCAACTTGATAACACTTTTAAAATTAAGATGTTTGTTTTATAGGTATCTGTTTACTTCTATTCTCAACAAGTTTATCTAATAATAAGTAAACAAATCCAGACATAACACATCCCACACCTAAGATTGTAAATAATATATGCCCTAGAAGATGCTCCAGTAATAAACCGCCTAAAAGAGGCCCTAATATATTACCTGTAATCCACTGCAGATTAGCGGCTCCCATATAAGTACCCCTCAAATGTTCTGGAGCTAAATTAGCAACGAAAGTCATTTGGACAGGTGACATAATCATTTCTCCTAAAGTATAAACTGTATAAGCTATTAATAATGAAACTAAAATAACTAAATCGTTTGTGTTTATTACTTGAAACCACTTTGGTAACCATCCTATTGCCAAAAGACCAATACCAAAAAGAATTGCGCCATATAGCATTGATTTCCCAATCGATTTGTGAGTTAACCATTTTGAAATGGGAAATTGAAAAAAAACAACTAATAGGCCATTTAACGTCATTAAATATGGGAATGGATTACTATTTCCAAAAATCATTGTCTTCTCATTACTAAAATGAAGCGGTAACATACCTTCCGATTGCGAGAATCCCATAAATATAATGATTCCTGTAACTATATAGAAAAGTAATATCCTATCCCTTATAACAACTCTTAATGTGGATCTTATTGAATTTCCAGGTGTTTCTTCATGTATCATGACATTTTTAGGTTTTGTTTCCTTTAAAAACAGTACCATTAATATTGTATAAAACAGCATGGTTCCAGAAGTAATCAAAAAGATGACATCTTTTGATACAACTACAACTGCTGCGCCAATTATAGGACCTATCGCTGCTCCTATATTATGAGCCATTCTAAGTAATCCATATGCCTCAGTTCTTTTTTCTGGTTCTGTTACATCCGTAACCATCGCAGATGCGGCTGGTTCAAAAAAAGAGTTACATAACCCTAAACCGATAGATAAGATTGCATATGCTATAAAACCATCTATGAACAAAAAAAACAGCATTAATAACCCATTACTAGCCATAGAGAGTACCATAGTTGGTTTCCGGCCATAAGTATCTGCTATATGTCCTCCAATTAACGAGCCTATACTTGCTGCAATTGGAGATAAAGCTATGATCACACCTACCTCAAGCAAAGAATCCACTTTATCCTTTAAATATAATGCGAAAAATGGCATTAACATCATCATTGCAATACCATTTAAAGCTTCTCCAATAAAGCGGATCCATACATTAAGGTCCATCCCCTTGAACTCTTTCCATGTACTTCTCATATATACCTCACCTATGCTCACTGTATATTTTTTATTACGTAAAGAGCTTTATAACACTTTTACCAAAATCTAAATTTAGCAAAATAAGCTACCAATTCATAAAAATACTTATCTTTTGATAAAATAATATAAACTCGTACCAATAATCTCCAGTGCATCTTGCATACGTTGAGCCGAGATGTTCTCTAAAACGGTATCTTGAGGTGTATGGAAAACCCTTTCAACATGATAAATAAGAGGATCCCAACTCTCTACATCCATCCATATAAATAAAGCAGAGGGAATTCCAGCTTGATTAAATGGTACATGATCACTAGAATCAAACTTTCCAGTTAACACAACCGATTTCCTCAATTCTTTACTAGTAGCTACAGCAGTATTTGTTACTTCATTTTGAGAGCCATCTAACGTCATTGCATATAAATTCTTAGCCTGATGATAACTTGTTGCAATCATATCTGCATTAAACACTCCTCGAATACGTGTTTTGTCTTTAGCTGATAACTGATTAACATAATGATAAGCTCCTAAAGATTCATTTTCTTCCGCTCCAAAAGCAATAAATTGAATTTCTTTATTAGTCTCTATATCCTTAAAATTGTAAGCCAACTCTAATAAAAGCCCTACTCCAGAAGCATTATCGTTTGCTCCAGGTGCCCCAATAACACTATCATAATGAGCACTCATTATTGTTACTTCCTCATCACCTGTCGTATGTTTAGGCTTTTTTTTCGCAATAACATTTGATGAGCGTAAATTTACTTCTTGCTTTGCCTTTAAACTGACTACATTGTGATTATGTAATAACTTTTCTTTCATTCTAATCCCCTGATTATAGGCAAGCCCAAATACAGGTATCGATTGTTTCTTTTTTAAAACTGGATTAAAAGCTTCTCCATAGTTCCCTCTATCCCCAATCGTACTATATAACAACACACCCTTTGCTCCCTTTATTGCTACATGCTCAACCTGTTCATTATATTTTTCAATAGTATCGGCTTGTTCTAATAATACTATCTTCCCATGGATCGACTCAGATAAACTATTAATATTGGTTTCTTTTCCTATAAAAACTACTGAGCCAACCACTGGATTTGTAGATATAAATGCATTAGATGCTGCCCCAACCTGCCAATCTTTTTCCCCATACATACTAAAAGAAATACTTCCAATATATTGATCAGGTACAGGGAATGCTTGATACTCAACCTCATATCCTAATTTCTGCAATGTATCTCCAATGTATTTAGCTGCTCTATGTTCTTGCATAGTCCCACTTGGCCGTGGACCAATTTTTTCAGAAAGAAAACGTATATGCTCAATGGCACGATTAGCACGAACTTGTTCTGTCACAGGAGAATACAGATTATTATTAACCATAGCATTTACTTTTACTGGTTCTCCAGATGGATTACTAAAAAAGAAAAGAAATAGAATTCCAAAACTTACAATGTTTTTTTGGATAATAGTTAATTTTTTCATTTGTCCTCCCTTTTATTAGGAAACATTAATAGTAAAACCTTCCCTCCTAACATACTTATTTAGAAGAAAAGGTTCATTAAAATCATCTCTAACTCAAACTACTTGTTATGATATTAAAGCAGTAACTCTTTTTATATCTTTAAAAAATTCGAGTTTGCTTGTATGCCAGTAATATTCTTTTGGAACCAATTAAGAGTCTCCCATGATTTCACTCTATTTGTATAATCAGTCTCCTGTACTTCGAATACAATTCCTATATTTCTACGTGAAACTTGATTCTTTACTTTTAATAAAGTTTCATGTAATAAATGTTCATTAATAGAACCATTAGTCGGACTTTCTCCCTCAAAGCAGCGTACCTCACTATAAGGAATCGTCAAATGTTTAAAAGAACTAAAATGTAAATGTTTGATATGATTCATTAAATTTATATACTTATGAAAGTCTTTATACTCAATTTCCTCTTGTCTTAATAATTTAGAAATACCTAGACGTGTAAGATAAGTGATAGACCAATGGCATATATCCCACGTTATTCCAACATTAGATAAATCTAAATTTACCAAGTCATTAAAATCTTCTGGGTATACAAATATAGGATCAAAGTCATCACCTAAGTTTCCAATGATGGGTAAGTTTTCAACACCTATCCATATATTGGTTCCTTTTATTTCCTCATCTATCATTTTAAAGAACTCTATAATTCTTTTTCTATTATCAATAAGATTATACTTTTGAAATTCTGCTATGTTCATAAATTGATTAGCATGAACTGTTATACCTGCTGCGTTATATTTTATAGCAAGATTAATAAACTCATATAACTGTTTTTTTATAAATTCACTATTTAAATAGTCTGCATTATCAGTTGGAAAATGCAAGGTTAATAAAGATGGATTAAGTGTTTGAACAAAAGAAAGTACATCTGAAAACTTTGTTGTATATGACTTATCATGTAAAGATTCTCCATCAAAAATATTTGCTTCTAATCCATAACCTTGTTCAACCCATTTTAAATCAATTTGTTTGCTATCTAATCCAAAGAATGGTACCTGCGGTATTAACATATTCTCTTCACCTACCATGTTCCTCTTACTAACATAAATGCTTCAGCCGCTTTATATCCTGACTTTGCTCCCCATACAAAAGCATTGTGCTTCATTGCTTCTATTGAACGTGGGTGAGGAAATTCCCTTAACTCCGATTCATAATGTTTCATTGCATTTAATTTTGCCTCCAAATGTTCTTCAATATTTACGAAATAATTAGGAAGAAACTTATCTTTCTCATTATAATTCCACTCAGTAGAAGATAAGGTTTCATATGCAAACACCCATTTAATATTACTATTTGGTAGAGGCCGTGTAGCTGTCATCACTGCTCTATAAACAACAGTATGATCGATATTTATATCTCCACCATATTGAGTATAAATAATCGTAGGATTTATTTTATTAATGTGCTCTTCAATTTCTTTTACAACATCGAGTAATGGCAATGTATCAAGACGATTATCAGGAAAATCTAATCTCGCAAAACTTGTTACACCAAGTGTAGTACATGCCCCCTCCGTTTCTTTATAAGACAGGCTCTTAACCTCTAAATCTAGTTCTCTGTATTCTTTAGATCTCGAAGATTTCCCCTCTGCAAGGATTACAACATGTACATCATCACCTTGTTTCACGTGTTTTGCTATTGTTCCACCAACACCAATAATTTCATCATCCGGGTGTGCAGCAAATACAAGTACATTCATATGATTTTAAACTCCTTTAATAAATTTTTCTGTTTCCTCTGGACCACAATTTAATAAAACATCTAGCATAGATAAATGCGGTATAAACTCTCCAAATAACTGTGGGTAAGAATACTCTCTTATCCTTTGGTATATGATTTCTATATTTTCATGCTCAAAATCACTTTCTATTAAATAATCTTGACCTAAACTTCCAGAATAATAAGTATTGGCATTAAACTTTTGACAAAGCTCTAATACAAAATCACTTTTTTTCCCTGTAATCCCCTCTAGCTCTGATGCATAATATAATTCCGTATCAATATTTAATTCTTGAATAATAAAATGAATAAAGTTCATATTCATACTATTTAGATTATCCCATTTTTCTGAATAAAAATTTTCTAGATAATCCTTGTATACATTGAAATAGGGCGCATTAGAGTAATTAATTCTTATTGTCTTCCAATGCTTTCGCTCCCAATCTTGTGTATTGTCTATCTTTAACTTATTCAATGGGATTTCTTTATAATTTTTCATTTGCATCGGAACCGTTAACCAGGATACTCCTTGGGAAGTTTTAATACGATTTCTATTTAAAAAACCTTTCTTTTCAAATTGTGCTATATCATGAAATACAAACACATCCGATTTATGAATTTTTTCAAAAAAACCATACCAAGGTAAATAACTTGGTTGGTGGCCACTAATAATCATAGTTTAAATCCTCTCTTTTAAACAAAAACATTTTTTCAAAACTGCTCCCCAGTATATCTTTGGTCTAGCAATTCCTTTATTATGCGAATATCCTAAATCCGCATACTTTAATTTATTATGAATTGCTAATTCAAACGCATCATTTAGTAGCAAATATGAAGATTGTGAATTTTTCCCTATGGTATTATTAATATTGATCCAGTAATATAAAACTTGTTTATCCATTATAAAAATGCTGGAACTAATTAGTTCTTCTTCTAAGAATGCCCCTAAGAAAAGTATTTTTTCTTGTAAGTTAAGAAATAAATGATTAAAAAACTCTCTACTAAATGAGTAACTCGCTCCTATACTGTTATTATGTTCCTGATATAAATTGTAAAATTCATCTAATTCCTCAGAAGCTATAGGCCGAATTTCAACATTTTGTTTACGTGCATATCTTACACTTGTCCTAGCTTTTCCAGAACACGACGTCCATAAATCCTCAAACCTATTTGGTAGGTCTAACATATAAGTTTCTTTATAATCCCACTTTTCATTACTATAACTTTGAAAAGGATTTATCGTTATAGGTAATAAAAGTTTTTGAATTTTATTTTCAAACTTTCTATTTATTATTGATTCATAAAATGAAAAATCTATTTTATCTTGGCCAATTATTATTGGGCCTCCATAACCAATTAAACTTCCTAGCAGTCTACCATCCTGTACATACATAGGAGATAAAACTACTGTATCTCTTGTTTCTATTAGTACTGGAAGAAATTGAACACCAGGTAATAATTCCATTAATTTTCCCCATTTATAACAATGAAATACAGAACCATTGTATTCTTCCATACAGGCATCCCAATATTGGGCATCAGTACATATTTCAATTTCCATATAATCACCTTTTATTTCTTTTTCTCTAAATATATTAGAATTTGACTACATATATACTTAAGGTCTTTATTCCCTAAAGGATATTTAAAAGGTATTGATAATACTCTTGGCCATAAAAAATCTATATTTTCTGACTCGGTAGCGTACTTCGAAAAAATAGGAATTTCACTCAAAGGTAGATAGTTCCAACAAGTTTGTATTCCTTTTTCCGCTAAATATACAGAACACTCATATCTATCAGATAGTTCTTTGAATATAATAGTAAAATAATTCAAATAGACATTCTGAGCTGAATATATAATCTTTACCCCGTACTTTTCTTCAATTGATTGCAGCATCGTATAACACAAACTGGCATTACATATATTAATTTCTAAAATCTTTTTCGTTCTCTTTAAGTGTTTATCAATTAACAATGAGCGTAATGTGGACATTGTTTTTGGATATATAACTTCCGTTTCCTCTGGCAAAGAATCCAATTTGCTATCATTATAAGAAGGAAGAATCCCTGGCTTTTCCCAATAATCAGTAAATAAACTCAGTAGCCTACTCTTCTTAATTCTTAAAGCTAATTGCGTTTTCAGGTGGTTTTTATAATCTAAAAGCACTTCTTCTTTCTTTTCTTCATCCATATCACACGAGTCATTTACCGTACGATTAAGAAGTAATGCTCCTCCCCCTATACTTGGGATGGGTTTAGTTCCCCCAAAACTTAAAATTCCAATGTCACCTAAACTACCAATTAATTTTTCGTTTTGATAAGAGAACATTGCTTGTGCTGCATCATCAATTATATAAATATCATTGTCTCTGGCCCAATTAATAACCTCTAAATCTTCATGACATCCATACACATGTGTAAGAATAATTGCTCTTGTATTTTCATTTGAGTATTTTTTTATTTTATTAAGAGAAAGTGAGTAATCAGTAGTCAAATCAATTAATACAGGTTTTGCTCCTACTGTTAATACAGCCTCTATTACATTAGGACAATTAAAATTTGATAAAATTACTTCATCCTCTTTTTTTATCTTTAGATACTTTAACCCTGCTACTAATGCCGACGAACCACTATTAGTTAATATAATTTCGGAATTAGGGTAGAGAGTTTGTAAACTCTCTTTTAGATTAGAATGATTGGATCTATATATACTTTTCAAAAAATATATATGATCAAATATACTCCAAAAAGAAGGATATATTGGATACTTAATTTTTTTTGGGTTTTTAGGATATAGATACTGTGTTTCCATATTTCTCCTCTATTATTATCTCTAACCCTTTATTTAATGAAATAACTGGTTGATAGTTTAATAATAATTGAGCTTTTTCTATCGAAGGGATTCTTCTGAATATTTCTATGTTAGAATCTCTTACTCCCTTATCTCCTAAATTAAGAAATTCAATTTCACTTTTGTTTCCCATTAACTCATTGATTTTTCCCGCTAATTCCTCCATAGATATAGGCTTGTTATTTCCTATATTAAAATCAGCAAAATTCTCTCCTTCATATTCAAATGCTAATATAGTTCCGTTAACAATATCGCTAATATAACTAAAGCATCTAATTTGCTGTCCGTCCCCATAAATAGTAATATTTTCGCCGTTATGAGTTTGTTTTAAAAATTTAGAAATCACAAAGTTATCATTTTGTTGTGAACCGTATACATTAAAATAACGTACCACTCTGACTTTAAAACTATTATTAGCATATTCTTTCAAAAAATCTTCTGACATTAATTTGGCTTTTCCATAAGCTGATTTGGGAATTTTGACATCATTTTCTTTAAACGGAATACTCACACCATCCCCATACACCTCGGAACTAGAAGAAAATAATAACTTATCTATTCCATTTTCTATACAAACTTCTACAATATTTTTCGTGCCTTCAAAATTCACCCTGACTACATCTTCTTCATTTGAACGGCAATTATCAACACCTACTAATGCAGCTAAATGTATGACCCCATCCACATTAATAAGCTTTTCTCTTAATGTCGCAATATCTAAGATATCAATTTCTTCAAAAGGAACATCAATACTTGGTTTAAATTTATCAAATATAATTACTTCATAACCTCTTGCTATTAACTCCTTTGTAACATGTTTACCAATAAATCCACCGCCACCAATAACTCCTATCTTCATAAATATTTACCTCCCTACCTTTAATTGGTATAAACTTTTTAAAGATGTAACGATATGTTCAACCTCATTTTCTGTAAGTGCACTATACAATGGTAATGAAATAATTTGATCAAATACTTCTTCTGTTTTGGGTAAATGTACATTAAATCTCTCTTGATAATATGGATGCATATGAACGGGAATAAAGTGAACACTCAGCCCAATATTTCTCTTTTTCATTTCTTGAATCATCTGATCTCTACTGATAGGAGAATTAGGATTAATCTTTATAACAAATAAATGCCATGCATGTTTTATACTTGGATTGTTTACATAGTTAGGTAATGTTATATACTCTTGGATTTCTTTTAATTCTTCCTGGTATATTTCCGCTATTCTCTTTCGTTTTTCAATCATTTCATCAGCTCTTTTTAACTGACTAATACCTAAGCTAGCTTGTAGATCCATCATGTTATACTTAAATCCAGGTAATAGAACATCATAACGCCAACTTCCTTTTTCGCCATAACGATTCCATGCATTCTTGGTGATGCCATGCCAACCATATAATCTAGCTTTTTCAGCAATCTCCTCATTTTTAGTGACTAACGCTCCACCTTCACCTGTTGTTATATTTTTAGTAGCATAAAAACTAAAACAAATAATATCTCCATGTGTACCAATCAAAGTATCATCATACTTAGTTCCTAATGCATGAGCCGCATCCTCTATCAGAAATAACCCGTGTTCTTTACATATCTTTTGAAGTTCTTTTAATTTGGCTGGGTATCCAGCAAAATGAACTGCAATAATGGCTTTAGTTTTTTTAGTGATTTTTCTTTTAACATCATGGAGGTCAAGACATAAATCCTCTTCATCTATGTCTACAAATACTGGTTTTGCACCTACATGCATAATAACGTTTACACTTGAACAAAAAGTAAAACTTGGAACTATTACTTCATCTTCTAATCCAATCCCCAAAGACAATAACGCTAAATGTAACGCCGCAGTCCCTGAATTGCAACTTACTACATGTTCAGTATTTAGATATTCTTTTAAATTCTCTTCAAACTCTATCACTTTTGGCCCCTTTGAAAGCCATCCAGACTTAAGAGCACGAATAACTCCCTCAACATCTTCATCATTTATTTCTGGTCGATAAAAAGGAATAAATTCTACCATATAATCACCTACAAACATATAA
The DNA here is from genome assembly GCF_016651125.1 of Bacillus sp. TH17. Taxonomy (NCBI): domain Bacteria; kingdom Bacillati; phylum Bacillota; class Bacilli; order Caryophanales; family Bacillaceae; genus Bacillus; species Bacillus sp. TH17. The sequence continues at coordinate 385,892 of NZ_JAEKEN010000003.1, read as the reverse complement.
TATTTTTTTTATATATTGATTCATCTTTAAATATGTTTCTTGTATCTAAAATTAAGCAATTTGCCTCATTGAACAAATTAAAATTAATACAATCATGATCCGTATGAACAATAATTAAATGGTATTTATTTAATGCATTCATAGTTAAATCGATAGATTTTTTCAAATTATGATTGTCCACAATTAGATCCTCAATAAATGGATCATGGTAATCGACGTTATACCCTTCTAGCATTAAACCATTCATAATATCCAAAGCTGACGATTCTCTAGCATCATTAACATTTTTCTTATATGCTACGCCAATCATAAGAACATTCTTTCCATCTTCATCTTGTAGTAACTGTAATGCCCTTTTAATAATATAATTTGGCATGTTTTCGTTAATTTCTTGTGCTACATCAATCATTCTTGTTGCCAAATCTTTATTATTTGCAATCCACTTAAAATATATAGGATCAATTGGAATACAATGTCCTCCTACACCAGGACCTGGATAGAATTTTTGAAATCCAAACGGCTTAGTCCCAGAGGCATCAATTACTTCCCAAATATTAATGTTTAATTCATTACATATTTGTGTCATTTCATTAATAAATGCAATATTTATAAAACGGTAAGTGTTTTCTAATAACTTCGCTGTCTCTGCCACTTCTGGACTACTGACCTTATGGATCCCATTAATTAGGTTACTGTAAAAGGCTGCAGCACAATCTGTACAATTAGACGTAACTCCACCTACAATTTTAATAATATCTTGGATTGAAAATGATTTATTCGCAGGGTCAATCCTCTCTGGAGAGTACGCTACAAAAATATCTGTACCAATTTCAAAATTGGTTTCATGTTCTAATTTATATAAAATCTCTTCTCTTGTTGTACCTGGATAAGTAGTACTTTCTAGAATGACTAATGTACCCTTTCTAATGTACTTGACTATTTCATTAGCTGCTGAATGAATATATGTTAAATCTGGTTGTTTACTATCTTTTTCTAAAGGAGTAGGAACACATATAACGACAACATCACATCCATTTATATATTTCATTTCTGTACTAATAAAAAACCTATTTGTATGTAAAGCATCTTGGATTTCGGTATCCTGTATATCACTGATATAACTTGTTCCACATTCTAATTTTTCTATTTTAGCTGTGCTTTTATCGAATCCTCTTACCTCATAACCTGCTTCTAAACATTTAAGAGCCGATGGTAGTCCAACATATCCCAGACCAATATATCCAATACACGCACTTTTATTCACAATTTTTTCAACTAATGATTTTTTAATTTCATTATTTAATGCAGTGACCATTACTTATCACTTCCCCAGAAATTTAATATCAAAATTTTTACCAGTAATTGATAATTGCGCGTTATGAAAGCCCATAGATGCACGTAAATTATTAAACAATGGAACAAACTAAATTATTAACACTATCATTCCTCCTAATAAGATACATATTTAAATTCACAAAAAAAACCCTAGAATTTCGAGGTATTTTTTTATATCTATAATGTTCACATGTTATTTTATGGGATTCAATCAATTTTTTTCTTTTTTTCACTTTCTCAATATAGAAAAAAATTTGTTATCATAAAAATAATAATCTATAAAACCTTATATTTTTATATTATAAAAATGACGTGATACTTGTTATAGCTGCATTTTTTTAATCCCCCCAAAAAAAGAAAGAATTTTCCTTCTTTTAATTCGAAAGATATAACTCATCAATTTGTTAATAAGAGTATTCAATTATTATTAACTGTAATATTTTTTACTGTTTTTACTTTTTATTGAAATTAATAGAGAAACATCTATCTGAATAATAAAAAACATTTTGAAATATTTTTAAATTCAAACCATAAATGATATACCTTTTCTAAAAATAACTTTGCAATAAAAGAATTTACAATTCAATTCAGGCCTTCTCACATACTTCATTTTTTAATGAAGCGTTAAGGTTTACATTATTCAAAAAAAATCGTAACATCTCATCAATCAACTGAGAGTTACGATTTTTGATATATGATTACTTTTTAATTTTTTTATAAATATTGCGTTAACCTAATCATATCTATACACTGAATACCATTTTCATATATTTCATCTTCATAATTGCGTAAGAAAAAATTCCTATCCACATTTGTTATTCTAAACCCACATTTTTGATAAAGGCCTAATTGCATTAAGCTAGAATTTCCCGTCCCTATTTCTATGGTTTTATATTTCTCTTTTTTAGCATAGTCTATAGCAAACCCCAGCAAATATTTTCCATATCCTTTTCCCTGTTCTTTTTCAGAAACTGCTATATTTATAATCTCAATTGTTTCAGGACGAGTAGGAATTAAAATCATAATCCCCACAGTAATAGTATCCTTTTTTAAAACAAAACAGTCCCCTTGTTTAAGGTATCCATTAACTACTTCTGATGAAGGATCAGCTAGTAATAATAACTCCATTTCTTCTTTATCAATGCTTGTACTTTTTTCAATACTAATTTCATCCCAATTATTTAATTTCATTTTCAATACTCCCCCTTTTAACTAATATATTAAATGAATTCATTCTCACAAAACAATATCAACAGTTATTTTAAAATGCAGTAGTTGGTTCCTATCATCTATTATTCTAAATAAAATACACATACATAATGTATGTGTATTTTCATTTTCGCTATTTCTTAATAAAAAAGTAGTTTTTAGGCTACGTTACATCTTCTCTAATATTTCTTGTCTTTCACACCATTTTGTTAACTTTTCTAATGCTTTTTTAGACAAGCGTTTTGTTTTATAATTACAAAATCTAGACAGCGTAGATGGCGAAATACTAACTTCATCTGCTATTTCACGAATACTTACATTTTTTTCATTATGCACTTTCAGTATTTGATCCCGAATTTTCTTCTCTCTTTGTTCGACTGGTTCCACAGTCTCCCTAACCTCTTCAACAACTGTTACTACAGGTAATTGCTCTTGTGGTTCCTCTATAAATTTCTTTCCTATTCCACTATCCATTGACTGTAGCATTTCCTCAGGTGGTAAAATAGTTATCCCTAAGTTAGCGTAATAATTTTTAAACCAGTTACGTTTCCCAATTTGTTGTTCATCAAGCGGGTCACTATACTCCCAATGAGAGATTACTTTTTCATTTTCTAAATCCATTAAAACATTCTCTAGCTGTTCTCTAATACGATTCGGCTTCCAATCTTTTGGAATATCCATTACTGCTAGTAGCCCCTTATCCCCTCCTATGGAATAGGGCTTTTTCAATGATGAATACATTTGTCTAATTCTCCATTGCCATGTTAAGTATCGAATTAACCTTTTATGATATTTATGTCTATAACTATTGTATTCAAGGGCCTTTTTAGACAATAATGCTGTTGTATTATTTGATCCGTATAAATAATTCGTTAAAAAACTACCTGGCTTAATACGACAAGATTCAATCCCCATATATTCGTTTGTAACACTATGTCTCCACAATACAACCGAATCTAAAACAAATAACCTTTTAATAACCTCACGCTTTAATTCTACTCGTTCTCCTTCGTCATCACGATCGTTTAGTACTACGACCTCATTATCATCATTTAAATAGATAAAAATGCTTGCTAAAGCCGCAATCCTCTTCGCTATTTTAATTTTATCTTCCGCTCGATAATATTCTTTATTTTTAACGACTGTCTTTGGAATATTGCACATCTCTAAAACTTGCTCGTATGAAAAATCAATGAATTCATCTGGAGATTTCGCCTCATTTATCCACTGTATTGTAATTGCATCTAAACAGTCTGCCGTCAAATCATCCATATTACTCATTACATCATCAACAAGGGTATTCCATCGAGCTGATTCTTCATTGTTTGTAAGTCTTAAATCCTCGTCTTTGTGTGAAGAAAGTTGAGCTACACCATTAGAAGACTTCGTTTCAATGGGATACTGTAGGACTTTACTTTTTTCATCTTCTTCAAATTGATTCTTTGCAATTCCATCTCTTAGTTTATAATAAACAGCAGAATTATTTACTTCGTAATAATCCTCATGGTTCACTATATTTGTCTTATCTATATTTTGATCATTTTCTAATATTATGGAATTTGAATGCGCTACATTCTGAAATTCTTTTTCTATATACTCTTCAATTTCCTTATATATTTCTTCCTTATAAGAATCAATCTTCGCATAAATTTGTACTAATGTAATTCCGGATTCTTGCTTTTTCTCTAACCAAGATACTAATGCAGTAAATGATGGAGAAGCATAGTGTGAGGTTAGTACTTTGTTATTATTATTTTCAACATCTTTAAAGTACGCATTCCACTTGTTCCATAATAGCTCGTTCGTTTTATAAATTGGCTCAGAGATTAGCAATGCATCTCGGAACATTTGTAATAAGTTATCCACTTTATATTCCTCCCTAAACCATGGATCACAACAAAGTAGTTTTCATCATAAAAATCTTTACTACTATTATATTTAATTTATTGTAACAGATATTTACAAGATTTTGCGGTTTCTTCTCCTTAATTCCTTAACTTGCAACATGTTTGCTCTTGCTTTTCCCTATTCCTCTTTACTTGCATTCCTTTTGCGCTTTTCTTTCCTTTACTCTTCAACTTGCAACACGTTTGCTCTTGCTTTTCCCTATTCCTCTTTACTTGCATTCCTTTTGCGCTTTTCTTTCCTTTACTCTTCAACTTGCAACATGTTTGCTCTTGCTTTTCCCTATTCCGCTTTACTTGCATTCCTTTTGCGCTTTTCTTTCCTTTACTCTTCAACTTGCAACACGTTTGCTCTTGCTTTTCCCTATACCTCTTTGCTTGCATTCCTTTTGCGCTTTTCTTTCCTTTACTCTTCAACTTGCAACACGTTTGCTCTTGCTTTTCCCTATACCTCTTTACTTGCATTCCTTTTGCGCTTTTCTTTCCTTTACTCTACAACTTGCAACATGTTTGCGGTATCCTTACCCTATTTCGTCTAACTTGCAACAGTATATTTTTTTCTCAACCTAATACATTACACAAAAAATCGTTCTATTTTTAAATTTTTGAGTGATTTTTTTATATTTACAACAAGTTACTCAAATAAAATGCAACATGTTTGCGGTATCCTTACCCTAACTTTTTTGTCTTTTTTAATCTAATCCCTTATATATCAAGGAATTAGGTGCTTTTACTTATTCTTAGACATATAATTCAACTTGCAACACGTTTGCGGTATCCTTACCCTTATTTTTCGCATAAGATGCAACACTGTTTGCGGTATCCTCACCCTATCGTAATCCATACAAATCTAATTAAACCTATCACATCAACGATAATCGTTATATTTCATGATTAATAAGCGTACTTCTTAACTTGCAACACGTTTGCGGTATCCTTACCCTAACTTTTTTGTCATTTTCAATCTAATCCCTTATATATCAAGTGGGGAGATGACTTTTTACTTATTCTTATACATATAATTCAACTTGCAACACGTTTGCGGTATCCTTAACACAAAAAAAATTAATAGAATTCTCATATCCCTTGATACACCTAGCTTTATAAGCTGTTGCAAGTTGCTATCTTTCTTCTTAAAGGAGCACCTTTCGCCAATTTTCGATTTGCTATAATCAAAATTGGTACATTTTATAGTATTTTGACATATATTTCTGAATTTGCAGAACGGAGGTGAAAAAGATGGGGAAATCATTTATTATTCAAAATCAGCGTAGCTTAAATGGAAAAACAACAAATGCTGTTTTAGTTACACTAAAATCTTGGCAGAAGTTTGTTGCAACATTTGAGGAGAAGTACTACAGCTATAAAGATACATATTTAGAAGATATTCTGCAGCACATGACATACGAAGAACGTATTGCGGATGTAGAAGGCTTTGTCGAACAAGCGAAACCATCTTTTTCACGTCGAGCAATGTCTGCACTTGCAGAAAAAACAGGAAGAAAACATAAGTTATATGGTATTACGAATGCAGATCTTGAAGTGTTCTTATATCTACATAAAAAATGCTTTACTAATGGTGTCATTCCAAATGTAACGATACATATGATGTGGGAAGATTACAAGCAATATAAAGAAGAATTTGCATACATCCAGCATTCTCAGTTCTATATTGCTCTAAAGAAATTAAGTATACATAACATAATCTCTATCGAAAATGGCGTAGATGGTCGATATACAATCAAATTGACTCATTTTATGAATGAAGAAACAGAAAAGGCTAATCCATACGTATATATTAGTCCTGTTGTATTTACAAAGGCTTTCTTTAAGCTATCTGTAGCAGCTAAGAAACTATTCTTAGACATTGCTATGCAACAACATACAGAAACAACTTTAAAGCGTTCTTTGGACAAGCAGGACGAAAGGGGCAACAAAACTCACTTTGGTGGGATGTATCGTTTCTTACATAAAAAATATCCGCACCAAATCCGTGCGGTTATCGAAGAATTAACAACTGCTTTACCATGTACGGGTAATCCCCTATTCAAAATTTGCAAAATGCAAAAAGGTGTAAGGCATACAAAACGATATACAACCTTATATCTATCTATCCATTCGGACTTCTTATGTACGAAAGAATCTGGAGAAGAGCAACACAGGGATCCATTTACACCAAAAGCTACCTATGCTCGTAAAGCAAAATTCATCGAATCAGTTCTACAAGAAATGAATATCGGTGAACTGTCTTCAGACATGAATAAGTTCATTCATGTATTAAAGCATACTTGTCATCGTCAAATTCGTGGTGTAATTCGTGGACTTCGTGACATGGTTGATCGAAAAGAAGGATATCCAACGAAAATTGTATATACATTGAAAAAACTGTTACATCAAACATCTCAATATCAAATTCTTGATACAGCGGCGAAAGAAGGCATCTACCCTCTTATTGCGCAACATGTACCAAAAGAGAGAAATAGTGACCGTGAACAAGCTGTCTTTAATTTTGGTCTACATTATTCCATGTACTCTCTTCGCAACATTAAGAAGATGTTTAAAAATGTGCATGCACTACTGAAGCAGAAGTTTGCGATACCAGTGACGGAAGAGTCTTATCACCGTAATTATCTAAAATACCAGGAAGAAACGTTATTTAGAAAATATGCATATGATCAGGGAGTGAATCTCCATACATATATCGCTTTAGAAATTGAAATGCGTGAAAAATTAAAAGTTCGTGGCCATAAAGAACGCACGATTCCAAGTGATGTACGTGAATGGTTTATCGAGGCAATTGATAAGCTGCCACAAGAAAAACTTCGTGTTATTGAGCTGCCAAAGCAGTTTAATTTACTAGAGTTTATGCGTACCTTCGAACGTTTAGTACGTGCTGGTGTAACAATAACAGCTCCAGATCAGGTGCTAACCGCAATGGAAATAAAATAATAGCAACAAGCTCTCTATTTTTGAAAAAATCGAAAGTAGAGGGCTATTCGTGTTTGTTTGATTAACCCCCCTTTTCTACTACCCTATTTATAAATACCAAATCAGAAGGACTTCATGTAAAATGGAGTCTTTTTTTATACAATTCTATACAAATCCTCTTCTACCTATAGAAGAATCTCCACACTACATATTGAATATTCTTCACGTATAGTAAAACATCTGATTTTATATCTACAAAAAATCAGAAGGATATTTATAAAAATAGTGGATATGAGGACAAATATGATCAAATGTGAATAATATTTTCCCAATATCCTTGAGAATACTAGTGTCGTTGAATATATCTAATAAAAATCATCAAAAATAATGTGAGTTATGTGTAAATACTGAGTAATGTTAACAAATAGCTGCATTATCTGAACAAAATGTGGATAATTGCACGTTAAATACTGCTCTATTTACCAAAATAAAGAAAATAAGCCCTATTTCCACAGTTGAATAAATATAATGTGATTTGTATCAATTTCTTTCCGATTTCATGTAGTAACATATGATTTCCTTTCTGCTTTTTTGTAGAATTGAAAGTCTAACAATCGTTGAATCTACGGATACATTTTCTACTATTTATGATTTTTTACGTTCTAACATCAAATTATCCCTTGTAGGAGTAGGTCTTTTCCCTATTTTTGATAACCTATAAAAGTTTTATCTTTATTTCTTTTTAATATATAAGATATATATTTATAATAGATTTTATTATTACTAGTATGATTGTTAATAAGAAGTATGACCTAATTGAAAATATTTGTTAATTCAGTTATAATAATGGTAATTAAACATATCATTACCCACATACAAAAGGACAAACCTACGTATCCCTACCAGGACGAGGTTTGTCCTTTTTTCATTTTATAATCAATTAATAATTGGAGGATTAAACATGGTCGTACTAAAAAATACAACTAATATAGCAATGAATGAATATAACGAAATTAGATTTTTTAAAGGGGTTTTTTGGGGATTATTACTTGTACTCCCTTTTTGGAGTATTATGATAGCCTTATTCATTTGGCTTTGTAAATAATAATCAACATATCAAAAATGCAAAGGGTTGTTTGTCCGTTTGCGTTTTTGATATGCCAGCAACCGTGCATAGCAGAGGGCGGTAGCAGGTCTTTCACCTATTTTCTGTTATAATATACCCAAAGAAATTAGGTGATTATAATGAACGAGACAATTAGGTTAGAAGAAACATTAGAAGCTTTTTCTAATTACTTAATTGAAAAAGGTCGAAAACATTCTACGATACAACGTTATTCTTACGATATTAAGGATTTTTTTAAATGGTTAGAAGTAAATGAGATACTTTTTCATATCAAATCGTGGAATGAATTATCTCCAAAAGATTATCAGGGGTATTTCTCTGAGTTAGAAAGCAAGCGCAAATATTCCGAGAAAACAAGGCACAGAATATGGGTGGTTTTAAAGAAATTGAACATGTTTTTAGGGATAGATAGTCCATTAGATGCGTTTCACCTCTCCTTAATTCCTGATCAATCACTAAGTGATAAGGATTTTATTACTGCAACGGAAGAAAAGCATTTAAAACAAACGATACTTTCAACAAAGGGATTAACAGAAAGACAAGCTAAATATCGCCCTCTTATTATGGATAGAAACGCTTGTATAATAAATTTAGTAGTAAACTATGGTTTATCCTTGCAAGAGCTTGTATCGCTTAATATGAGCCATATACAGTTTGCTAGTAATACTTTAATTGTTCCAGTGGAAAATGGTATGACTAGATCTATCTCTTTAACGGGAGAGGATACAAAACAACTATATAAATATTATAAAATGATTCCGGAACCAGTAAGGCCTCGGCACTATACAGATAATCCCTTCTTTGTTGCATTTGACTTTAATCGTGGAACATACCGATGGGTATACGAAATCGATGCACCAAAGGCATTGTCTGAGGTTGCTATTCAAAAAATGATACGACTTGAAGTGAAACGAGCAGATTTAAATAGGCGTATTTCTGCACAGCAGATGAGGAATACATTTATTCTCCGTCTTATTAAGCAAGGAATAAATGAAGATGAATTGGTAAGTAGAATGGGGTTCAAAACTAAGATATCTCTAAAAAGATATTTCCGATATTTACAACAAGTTCCACTCAAGCACGTTCAAAACAATACAACAGATTAAAGACACATGAATATTAACAGTAAAGATAGTAAGGATATTAAATTAAATATATAGAAAGACGATTAGTTATTGAAATATAAAGCCTGTATCGATGATTACCAAGTAATTATTGATACAGGCTATCTTTTAAGGCATTTGTCATATTCAACTAACGCATACGTTAGTTGAACAACGAATATATGTTTATTATTCAAACGAAAGTCCCTTTATTTTAAGTGAATTTCAATCGAATCCTTGGAATATACTAAGTGTTTTTGTAAATAATAGGATTGTTAAATCAATAAATAAAGGAGGACTTTTATGCTACAGAATCAACAAGACAAAGAAAATTTGGGTTCTAATATGAAACAAAAATTTGCGGGAACTGATGCACAAAAAGTAAAACAAGAAATTCAAAAAGATGTTAGCCAAGGGCAAGGAGCAATGACCTCCCGTGAGGCAGGAGCAATGCGCGAATAAAAAACCACTCTAAGTGGTTTTTTATTTTTCTACATGTAAATTAAACACTTTACAACTCTCATTTTGATTTGATGGTTTAGATAATCTGTAGTAAATAACCTCTTTCTTGTTCATTTACTACAATAAAAAGATGTTAAATAGTCTTCGAAATGTAGATTCATTATCTTCTGCTTGGGGTTCATTCGCTGTTTTACCAAGAAATCGCATCAGAAGTCTCTTTTTATAGAAAAATAAATGACAAACTAATTCCCAAATGGAATTCATTTCCCCCTCCGGTTTCCAAATTGCCTTTTCAAAAGTAATATTCTTTAGCACTTTTTCAAGTGGCGGAAACCAGTCTTCTTCATCTAAGCAGCTTGCCCATTGTTGTGACAAAAGTGTTTTTACATCCATTTTCGATTTTTGCCCTCATAGTGAGTTACTTCTCCATATATTTTTTATGTTTTGTATTTTATTTTACTATCTTTGTTTAAGACAATAAATTATAAATTGTATATTAAGATATCAGCTGAGAAATATAAATATCTATTTATGGAACGATATTCATGAAATAGTCGTACATTATTCTTCACTCAGTATTAAGCCCCCTTCACTTCCTCTATTTAATTCCTTGTGGAGGATATATTTTCCTGATGATAATCATAACCTATACCAGAATTTCATTTATTACATGAAAATTCAGAGAGGAGTGATTATGATGGGTTTCCCACCTCAACAACAAAGTAAACCTGGCATTGAATCATTAATGATACCTAGACCTATATTTGATAACCCCGATTATAAACCAGCTGGTAAACTTATAAATAAGGTAGCGCTTATAACTGGTGGGGATAGTGGAATTGGAAGGGCTGTCGCTGTGGCTTTCGCGAAAGAGGGTGCAGACATAGCGATCTCATACCTAAATGAACATAGTGATGCAAAAGAAACGGAGTTCTATGTCAAAAAGTATGGTCGTAGTTGCATTACCATTCCAGGTGATATTGGGTATGAGCAGCATTGCCAACAAGCAGTAATGCAAACAATTCACCAGTATGGTCGTATTGACATTTTGGTGAATAATGCCGGTGTACTATACATAAAGAACGATCTACTTGATGTAGATTCAAACCAACGAGCAAGTACTTTTCACACAAATATTTTTTCGCAGTTTATTTTGACGAAAGCCGCTCTTCCATACATGAATTCAGGGAGCTCTATAATAAATACAACATCCCTTAGTGCCTATCATGGAGATCAAGATGCAATTGACTACGCTTCATCTAAAGGAGCCATTGTTTCATTTACACGTTCGCTGTCATTATCACTGGTACCGAAAGGAATTCGAGTTAATGGTGTGGCCCCAGGACCAATTTGGACGCCATTAATTCCATCTTCTTTGCCTCCAGAATGGCTTGCCACATTTGGAGACCACGTTCCTATGAAGCGAGCCGGTCAACCGTTTGAAGTGGCACCTGCTTATGTATTCTTGGCTTCTGATGATGCATCTTACATATCAGGGCAAATTCTGCACGTGAATGGTGGGGAAATTATAAACGGTTAAATATTTAACAAAAATAATCTTAGTTAATATTATTCGAATGGGGTATTTACCCAACACCTTGGGATGAGTCATTTCTATTTTTTTTAGATAGAAAAAGAGAGTCCCTCATTAAAGGCACTCTCTTTTACGTACTTCCTCTATTCTTAATCGATTACGATTTCATTTATATTTAGCTTGTTTAAAGCCTCTTTATAAAAACTCATTACTTTTTGAGCATGTTGTATAGCCATTAACCCATCTTGAACGGTAAGGGCTTCGAAATACGGATAACGAATGTCTGTAGCATAACCATTCAGCTGCACGCATTGTTCTAAAATCAATGAGAACTCCTCATTTAATCTATGACAAAATTTGTGCAGCATTAAAAGGTTATGAGTTTTAGGGACTGGTCTACCGTTTAGTGCAAGAAATCCTTTTAGAAGTTTCTCCACACATTGTTGACTATGATAGCAAATAATTGCAGTAGGGAAAGGTTTCATGTGAGTTAAGTACCTAGCAGAATCTAAATCAGATTTTGCAATGAATAGCCACTCTTTTAGATCCTCAGTATTTTTCATATAAAACTTTCCCCTCTAGTGCAATTTTGTGCTCCATGGTTACATTGCGGTTAGCACGTTCTTGAAACTCTTCCGGTCCATACACTAAAATATCAACTGGTGTTTCCATTACATCGTAAATACCCCAATTAATACGGTTAATGACTTCCCTTTTTCTTGCTCCTACACCATCCACAACAATACAAAGATCAAAATCACTATCTTCATTTGGTGTGCCATAAGCATGAGAGCCAAAAAGGATAATTTTTTGGACAGAAGACACGGTTTCACAAATTTTTTGTACTAATAGGTTTAATTCCCTTTGTACTTCTTCGTTAATCCGAATCACCTCTTGGATAATTGAATTATATTGACGTTTGATTATATTATACATGCGTTTCTCTGCTCCCTGCTATTACATATTTATTTTTATATTGTTCTCTTGTTTCCCAACGTTCTGCAATGCTTGGTAACATTCATATACCTGCTTGAAATCTTGTAAGAATCCATCGCAAGAGATATTATGAAATCCTTTAAAATTCCTTCTACACCAATATAAGAGGTTAGATTCATCCTTAGCTAAAAAAGAATCCGGATGGAAATGAATCAGAGCCTCTGCTATACAAGCCAGAAGCAATGGAATCATTTCAGTAGTATGCTTTGATAAATTAAGTACACATACAACCGCATAATTCTTATATTGATAGTATCGTAGAACACCATTACACATGTTTGTTGGTGTTAAAGTGTGTTGTAATTGAGTGGAATCTAATTGATACACTCTCATCTTGTTCCCTCCTATATCATTACTCCTCAATTGGTGCAGCTTTCATAAACGCTTTTTGAGCTTGGAAAATGATATAGTGATTCGATACAGTACCTTCATCAAAGAGTTCGTTGACGAATTATGCAACAGTCATGGCAGCGAACTTATTTGTAATAACGCGCTGTGGTTCTGAAGCAGCTAATTCGGAACAACTTAATTGACTTGGAGCCGTTTCTTTTTCGTAAAAGCATCTGGAAATAAATCGCCAAGCGGTGAAAGAATGACCTCGCCATTCAATTTAACTCCACTCCACATACTGCTTGTCCGTTATAACCACTGTTTTCTAAATCAGGCATTTCGTTTGCAATAAATCCGTTGATAAGCAATTCAAAGGATTGACGAAGTTCTTGATTATTAGGAAGGACTTCTTTTGACTGTAATAAGTCAAAGAAGTCACTGTGATTCATAATCATTTGAATGCCGCATTACACACGAACCGGTAGGATTAACTGCAAATTAGAATGAATTGTATCCTCTGCTCCCACTACCACAATAGGTCTCTGATTACTAATCATTTTTATCGCGATTTTTTCAGAAGATATCGTTTGTAGTGCTTGCAGCAGATATTCCACATTACAAGCCAATGTAAATGCCTCTACTTGATTACATGGAATTTCTACACTTGCAGTACCTACTTGAGAATTTTGTGGTTTAAGGTGAATGCTTTCCTTTCCTTCTGACGTAAGCACGATTAGTGAAGAAAAGGCAGAAAGCTGTTCCAACGTGTTTTTAAGTGATAGTTGTATTTCACTTTTGAACTGGCCGGGCACCATACGTGCCGTATCAGGATATGTACCAGCTAGTAATCTAGGCTGATAGATAATACTTTCGCCACGTATTAACAGCTGTGTATCACTAATGAGCTTTAATTGTAAATTTGTTTCACGATTAAAGAGCTTAAGAGCTGTTTTAACGTCTACAGTAGCATTAGCTTTCTCTAATTTTTCGATAAATAAAGTACGGTTAATAGTAAATTTCATAATTTTACCCTCCAAAAAAGTAATAAAAAAAGAACAGACTTCATATCCTGTTCATTCGTTTCCCTGCTATAAAACAAAGCTTTACGCACTTTGTTGTTTTTTTTACTTTGCTATGAGTTGATGAATGGCTTCTGCATGACCATGAAGTAACCATTCTCTAAAAGACGTGATATCGCCAGTTATATAGGTAGATAACCAGCGATTAAGCTGTTCCTCAGTCCCATGGCTAATATCTTTGCATCGTCTGGTTTCGTCATATCTTCTACTTCAATGTTTACAACTTTTAGATGGTACGGCATACGGCCATTGCTAAAAACATCCCCTACACAAATTGTCAAAAGACTCGTTTTAATTTCAGTTACAACATTCATTATATATGCTCCTCTGCAGATTAATAAAAAAGACATTGAACAAATTCGTCCAATGCCTTTTTCCCTCTTATATATTCTTTAACTCAAAGTACAATTTCTCAGGTTTTCCATACATGTTAATTTCATTTTGATATACGACAGCTAATTGCTGAGACATCTCAATGCTTTCCATATAGGATAATGAAGCAGCTGCTTCTATTTTTTCTTTAATTTCATTAGGAATAACTGCGTAAGATAAGCTATCCATTTTACTTCCTAATTTAGTATCTGTAGCAGCCTCATAATAAATTTCGGTAATTAAGACCTCATTATCATCTGGATCATACATATATCCTCGGTTAACTGTAATCATATTAAAGTACTCCTCTCAAGTTTCACATTCTAATCCCTTGTGCTTTTAGCATTGCAACAAGTATCTTACGTATATAAATACTCTAGTTCTTAATTTTTATATTCCATTCTTTATCTAGTTTACTATAAATTAGAAATTAATCTCTTTCTTTGCTGTCAAATTCAAAAATCTTTAACAATAGTAAGAGACGATAAAGACCTGGTAAGTGTTTTTCTCCATAATAGAAATAGAATTCCTGCGATTCTTTTTTATAAGAAAATTGTACACCTAAGTGTGCAGGAAACGACTTTTAATGGGTTCGGTGATTTCTTTATTTTGAAAGGTTAATATAAGTTCCCCTAGTGATAATGCTAGTTCATCTAATGTAATTGCATGTTCATGTTTCATCATAAATATCTCCTTTTCCAAATAAAAAAAGTACAAATCATGTGCTATTTCTTCACAGTATTTTTTAGTTATAATACCTAAATATCTAGCCTTCTCATTCTTGCTTAGTTTAGTATCTCTACTACAGTACAAGGACATGTTGTAAAGCGCTTCTCTTTAGAGATTTCTTGTAAAGATTTAGTAACAGGATAACCATTGTACAGAACCTGAATATGCTCTGAGAGGCCCGTTATTTGAATGAATAACTCATTTAAGTCTGTACAATTGTGATTTGTTTCTAATAAATAGTACCCAGCTGCCTCATATGAATTTCGAGCATAAATTACTCTCATAAACTCTTTTGAACTTCCTATCTTGTAAAATTTCATATTATCTCTCCTCTTAATTAAACAAAAAAAGCACAAAATAAGTGCTTTTTCATTTAGCATATTATTAGCCCCGAAGGTCTATTTACATGTGCTTCCTAACTTAAAGACAACACAAAAAGGGCTTCTTCAAGTCGATTAAAATGTGCATAGCAAAATAAGCTATATATACACTAATCGGCTCAAAGAAGCCCTTTCATAATTGAAACAAGAACACAACTTGCTTCTACAACTCAACCACAACACATAAGGTGTGGGAATAAACGGAATCAATTAAACAATAAATATAAATTTATATTAAACTATTTTTATATTATATTCAATTGTTTTTAATGAAATGAAGATAAGAAGGAATTTATTATGCAGATGTTATATGTATTGTATAATAATACCCCTGTTTCCCCTGCTATAAATCCCCTCTTATTTTCATTTCTTGGTGTTACTTCATATACTGCATTTCAAAATATAGTTTTTCTGGCTTTTGATGTTGGTCTAAATAACAAAGTATTTCTTTAATGGTTTCTGCTTCAACTTCAACAGTCTCCATGTAGGACATACTTTCAGTTTCTTGGACCTTTTGAAAAATAGCAGTAGGTAGTTTAACCGCATCGAACACACCCATTTTGCTTCCTAGCTTTTGTTCTGATGTAGCATCGTAGAAAATTTCATTAACAATTACCTTATTATCATCTGGATTGTACATGTACCCTCTTTGTATACGTAGCAATGTATTACTCCTTTCTTACATATTCTATTTCAACAATAATTACATCTGCATATATCATTATTGTTGAAACAGGCATCAAACAATATTATTTCGTAAAATCCATACTTTGTATAGAGGTAGATACAGGATAATTAGTTTTCGTAATTTATTTTTGAATATTTCGTCCTTTTTTAAACGTTTCTTTTAAAAAAGAGAAGCTAATATTCTTTTACGAATGGCTTCTCTGAAAAAAATGTAACTTATTTCTTTTTTAAACGAAGTTACACCCACCACATCTGTGAAGGGTTTTCTTCAATTAAAATAGATTGAAGATTTTTTGTGGCACGTTTAAATCCCTCTTGAATAGACATGAGTGGATCTTCGTGTTCGATACTTACAACATAATCATATCCATATGTACGAAGTGCACTCATCATTTGCGACCATTCTTCTAAGCTATGACCACAGCCAACAGAACGGAATGTCCAAGCTCTTGTTTTCAGTTCACCGTAGGGCTGCATGTCTGTTAAACCATACATATTTACATTATCTTGATCGATGTAAGTGTCTTTTGCATGAAAGTGATAAATTGCATTTTCTTTCATTAATAACTTAATAGCAGCGACAGGGTCAATTCCTTGCCACCATAAATGACTAGGGTCTAAGTTAGCACCTATCGCATTGCATGTTTCTTCACGTAGTTTTAGTAATGTATATGGCGTATGTACTAAGAAACCACCGTGAAGTTCTAAACCAATTTTTACACCATGTTCTTTTGCAAATTCACCAACTTGTTTCCAATAAGGAATGAGCTTTTCTTCCCATTGCCATTTTAAAATATCATTGTATTCATTTGGCCATGGTGCAACAGGCCAATTCGGGTATTTTGCGCTTTCATGGTCACCTGCTACGCCTGAAAAACAATTCACAACAGGTACGTCTAGTAGTGAAGCTAGTTGAATGGTTTTTAACAATGTTTCATGAGATTCTGTTGCAAAAGCAGCATCTGGGGATAATGGATTTCCGTGACAACTAAAAGCGCTAATGATTAAGTCTCTTTTTTGTACATGTTCTATATATACGCTTCTGGCTTGTTCACTTTCTAATAATACATCTAAGTTACAGTGCGAACCTCCAGGATAACAACCTGTACCAATTTCTACTGCATGCAAACCGGCTGCTTGTACATAATCAAGCATTTCTTCAAATTCCATGTGAGAGAAAAGTGTTGTAAATACTCCTAATTTCATTTATCTTCCCGTCCCTTCTTCATGTGTGTTACTACTTTCGTAAATTGCATCAATAATTTGCGATACTTGCAGCGATTCCTCAGGCTTTACAATTAATTCTTCATCGTATAAGCAAGCTTTTACAAAGTTTTCTGCTTGCAAAATTCCAGGATCGCCGTTATTTGCTATCCAGACTGGTTCACTATTTAATATCATATTATGTTTTATTGTATATAATTCAATTGGAAAAACATTTATTCCACCGTTTACTCCGGAAATACTCACATGTTCTTCATCATTTTTAATATTTGCTGCCCAAGAAGTTTCAAATAACAAGGATGCCCCATTTTCAAACTTTATATATGCGGTAACATGATCATCAACTTGAAACGTTTTATAATCATATTCTCCCCACATATTTACTTGATTTGGTTGCTTACTAACGGCATTATAGACACTACCAATGACTTCTGTTTGTTTTGGATTTCCAATTAACCAAAGTGCTAAATCAAGAAGATGACAACCGTAATCTATTAAACTTCCTCCGCCTTGTAATTCTTTATTTGTGAAAACGCCCCAGCCTGGTACTTTTCGGCGACGGAGTGCTTTTACACGAACAACAAGAGGTGTGCCAATCTCACCTATCATCATTTGTTTTGCAACTTGCGACTCTTTCATGTAACGATAATGATAAGCGATAGCAAGTTTTTTACCGTTGTTTTTTGCAGATTCTATCATTTTTTTGCATTCTGCCGCTGCTAAAGCCATCGGTTTTTCGCATAATACATGTTTCCCTGCTTGTAATGCTGCGATAGAAATCTCAGCATGAAACTTATTAGGTGTACAAATACAAACAGCATCAACTTCTTTAAAGACTTCTTCATAGGTTTCAAATACATAAGGAATGTTATATGTTTCAGCGATTTGTTTTGCGTGTTCTATGTTTCTATCATGTATAGCCGTAATCGTACAATATTGATGTAATTTTACAAATGCAGGGATATGGCGACCTTGTGCAATTCCTCCGGCCCCTATTATTCCAATGCGTAGTTTCTTCATGTCTTCACCTTTTCTCATAATGGAATTGTAACAATTTGTTTTGCTTCACTGGATTGTATGGCTGCTAAAATGACTTCTAACGATTTCATTCCTTCTACACCATTAATTAACGGCTCTTTATCAGAAAGGATAGACTCTACAAACTGCTCAATTACATGTGAATTACTTTGACCAACTGCAGCATTCGATTGAATTTTATCAAGCTCATATTTTACAACTTCACCATTTTTATATTGAAGAATGAGTGAGTAAGTCGGATCATCTTCTAGTCGAAGAGTGGCCTTTTCACCATAAATAATTGTTGAATTATCTTCTTTGCTAACGTAAGACCAACTTGCTGCAAGTGTTCCGATAATGCCACTTTCGCTTTTCAACATACATACAGCACAATCATCTACATTCGAAAATGTTTTTGCGCTCGTCTCAACAAAGGCACCAACTTCTGTAATTTCTTCATTAAGAATATACCGAATTAAATCCGCTTTATGTACACCTAAATCACCCATTGCACCAAGAAACGCTTCATCTTTTTTAAAGAACCAGCTCTCTTTTCCATCTACACTCCAATTTTCAGGACCACTATGACCAAATGCTGTACGGAAGCTATATATTTTTCCGATTTCTCCATTTTCAATCAATTGTTTTGCCTTTTGGTGAGAAGTAACAAATCGCTGGTTATGACCAATCATTAACTTTTTACCGCTTTTTTCAGCAGCTTCAATCATCATTTCCGCATCTTTTTTTGACGTCGCCATTGGCTTTTCACATAGTACATGGATACCCGATTGTAAAGCAACGATAGAAATTGATGCATGTAAATCATTTGGTGTACATACACTCACTGCATCTAACTCTTCACAATTGATAAGCTCGTTATAGTCAGTGTACATATTTACACCATACTTATTGGCAACTTCTTTTGCGCGCTTTTTATTACTGTCACAAACAGCCACAATCTGTACATATGGGTTTGCTTCGTATTCTGGTAAATGACGATACTGTGCGATGCTTCCGCAGCCAATAACACCTACTTTTAAAATATTCACTATCATAGCCTCCTTTTGCTTGATTTAAAATTATTATAGAAATTTTTTCACTGAAAAAATATGCTATATATCGTTATGTTTTTATCAAAAGTTGCCTTTTTCTATAAGAAATAAGGCAACTTACTTATCGCATTTTGATAAAGGTGTTATATTCCTAATAAGGAGGTGTAAACGTCTATGTCAGAAGGAATTTGTAATAAGCTTGCTGAAGCAATTGAAGAAAAGGTTATTTATCAAAATCCATTACTATTTTTAAAAGTATGGGACATTGTTATGGAAACCTCTTATAATAATCAAATTGAGAGTGCCCCTTGGCATTATCATGAAGAGATTGAGTTTCTAGCAATTATAGAAGGATATTTAGGTATACAAAATAAAGATAAGTATATTGTTCTTGGCCCTGGAGATGTTTTTATTTTTGGGAAATCTGAGTTGCATCGGTCACATAAACCTTCTGCAGGTTCGTTACAATACGTTGTGTTTCAAGTAAATTTAAAACAACACTTTGACCGAAGCATTATACAATATTTACATTGCTTTTCAGAACAAACAAAATCCTTAAATGAGTTAAACTATATTTTTGAACAAAATGAAGTGGTGAAACATGAGGCTTATGCTCTTATTACAGAAATCTTTACAGAATCAAAAGTGAAAATGAACGGATATGAAATCGCAATTAGTGCTGCCATTAAGAAATTACTTTTATTACTAGTAAGAAATGACACACATAACATATTAAATTATAGTGAACAAGACGACTTTGCTCGTTTAAAACCAGTACTTGATTATGTAGAAGATCATTTAGGAGAAAAGATAACCGTAACCAAAGCATGTGCATTAATAAATTTAAGCTATCATTATTTCATCAAATACTTTAAAAGAATTATGGGTATTTCCTTTTTAGATTATGTGAATTATAAGCGCATCAAACAAGCTGAAAGTTTATTAATAACAAGTGACCTTAGTATTACAGATGTCGGATGCGAAGTTGGAATTGCAAACATGTCACAGTTTTATAAGTTGTTTAAAAAAGAAAATAACTGTTTACCGAAAGAGTTTAAGCAGCGAATACAAAGCATTGAACTACCCCCACTTTCACTTCGTTTAGAAGTGGAGGATTCCTAAGTAAAGAGTTCTATCGAACTCTAATTTATTAGGCTATCCCCGCAGTCCTTGCGGTTAGAAGCTGTATTGCTTCATTCTTTAGATTGATACTTGCGTTAATATCCCTATCATGGTGTGTACGACAAGAAGGGCAGTCCCATTTACGTAGGTTTAGGTTTTTAACGTCTTTGTTTTGATATCCACAACAAGAGCATAATTGGCTTGAAGCAAATGTTTTCGATACGACAATGACTTGTTTGCTATACCATTTTGCTTTATATTCCAACATGGTTCAAAACTGTGACCATGATACCTCACTAATTGCTTTTGCTAACTTATGATTCTTTAGCATATTCGATACTTGCAAATCTTCTATACCGATAACATCGTGGTTTTTGATGATTTCAAATGATAAAACACGCAAATCATCTCTATTTGTAAAAGTAAACAAGCCACCCTTTAAAAGAAAGCAATAGCTTGTAAGGATGGCTTAGTTTGTTGCGAATAGCTTTGTATTTAATTGTTTAATCTCCCCTTCTGCAAGAGGCTGATAAAAAGCATGTTGTAATCCTTGAGAATGTAAGGTTTCTCCTATACATAGCAATACTTTACCAGGAATTAAATCAAGTAGTAGATCATTATTAATTTGCTTTGCCTGTTTTTCAGTAGAAACATAAACAACTAAGATTGTAGGATTATTCCCTAAGTCTTGCATAATAACATCTTTCCCTGACTCTACAAAAGTCTTCCATCTAGCGATAATCCGCTTTAATCGATCCTTTGTATCTGATAATAAGGTGGAGTATACAACAAAATTAAATTTACGATCTTCTCCACCGCTTACTACAAAACTTAAAGGAGGGGTAAAAACCCCTTTACTTATAGATGGATGCATAATATGCCCCACAAAGGACGGAGCATAGCGTAGATGGCAGAGTAAGTCTATATCATGCCAATAACGTAGGTGAACGTATTTGCCGTGATTATCAAGGCGCTCTGGAGCAAAGTAAAACATATTTCCTTGCCAGTACTTTAAGAGCTTAAACCCATTATCGGATAACGTATAAGCCTCCTCAAGAATTTCCATATCAAAATTCTCTACTTGCCATTTTTCAATGAGACGATAGTAAAGTAGTCCTTGAAGTGCATCATTAATTCTCTTACGCGAAAACTTATCTTTGAATAGATATAATAAATGATTAAAACGAACAGATGTATGAATACCGATGAAAGTTAGTATTGCATGCTGTTCTTCTGTTAAACGCTGCTTAAACGTAACTAATTCGTCATAGGAATGGAATACATAGGTTTTATCCAGACTATGTATCCGATATACCTGAAGTCCCTGTGCGTCCTCATTTGATAAATGTGGGACGGAAGGGAGATATGGAGACATTTGATTCTCTATTGTACGCATAGTCATTCATTAAAATTGAAAGATTGCAGAACTAGATTTTTTACTTTGGCCTTGAGGATAATTTAAAATACGTACAGTTCCTCTGCGATTTTTTGGATCAATATTAAGCAGCTCACATGTAACGATTGTTTGGTTAATTGCATCTTCTGGAGTTGGATTAGCAAGATTACGGCTCTTTAATCCTTTAAATTGAATACCAGGTGCAACTTCTACGAAAATACCAGCAATGGCATCTACACCTACAATTTTACCTACAAAACGATCACGTCGTTTCTTAAGCTCTAATAGCTTTTCCATTGGATCTGTTTCTAGTTTCTTTTATTTCCTCTAAATTCATAGCGGCCGTTCTTTTCTACTACTTTATCGATAATGAGCTCTACAACATCACCAATAATAATATCCTCCGGACGTACAAATGAATGTGACCAATGTGAGTACCTTACCCCTATAGTTACACCATGGACTTCAACCAGAACGGTTTGTGCAGTTGGAATATGACCTGAAACTGTTCCTGTGTATACTTTATTCCCACCTTGTGAGGTTACTTCATCATATAATCTTTTTTGTAATGCGAGCTCTCCTGCTGTGATTGATACAACGGCAAAGTTCCCTTCCTCTGTCTTTTGGAAATGCTCAATGATAACAGGTTTTGTTCTACCAACTAGCCATTGAGGATTCTTAGGAATTGTTATCCCTGCCTCTGTAATTGGGCAGTATGCAGTTGTATGGGTACCAATTTGCATCGTAAGTACGGGTATGCGTTCTGATTTACCATTTTTAGTTGGGAACAACTTTTCAGAGACTACTGTAATTAAGCCTTTACCTATAATACGTTCACGTTTCATACGAGCTAACTCTTCTAATTCATGCTCACGTACTCGCTCAAATTGATTAAAGTTTGTTTCTACTTGTGTGTCTCCTACTGTGATTTCTTGTCCAAAAGCCATCCCTAGTTCTTCTGCAACGTGTGTTGTTTCTTTCTCTACTGTCATTCTATTTTTCCTCCTAGAACGTAAAAAAGGACACACCTGTACCGTTGGAATGGTACGTAAGGTGTGTCCTTCACGTAAGTTATGTTTTATTTATATAATTATTAATTTTAATATAATGGTATTTAGAAATTTATGCAAGTGTTATTTGGTTCAACTTCAAATGTTTTCTGGCAAATCTCTTGTAGCTTTGAATTAAAGTTTGATTAAATAATGTACCCAAACTCTTATTTTACAGTAAAAAATTTGATTAAAATAACTTCTATTACATATAGTGTTTTTATAAAATTATCTACATTTACTACATAAAATTTCGTTTGCTCTCTTAGCTAATACTTTATCTAATTGTCCAACAGGCATATTTTTTTCTTCAGGTAATACTAAAGAAACTGCAAATCGTTCACCATGTTCGATTGTTTTATCACATTGTGAACACACTAAATTTACATCTTTAAAATGATTTTTTAATTTATCTAACATATCATTTATTCCTCCTATTTGATTGTGAAATATAAATATCATTATATTCATTATAACAAGATAAAAAAGATGGAGTGAAATTCCAATTCACATCATCTTTAGCAACAACTCTTTTATTAATCGGCAATAAAGCTTTTTTAATAACATCGTGATTTTATTACAAGTCAACATCTCTCATTAATTTCAAAGTATTGTTCTAATTGAAAGGCTATATTAATCAAATATATCGTTTAATTCCTTACTCATCACGTTAGATGTATTTTTCTTAGGTTGTTCATTTCTATATGACAGTGGCTGTGCACCACTATACTTATTTTTCTGTTGAGCCTTGAGGCGTTCTTGACGTTCTTTATAGGTCATACGGCTATACTCTTGTTGCTCTTCAGTGTTTTTTGTGTTTTCTACCATGTTTTTTTCTAAGTTTTTATGAACAGTAGCACTAATTGATTCGTAAACTTTTGCAACTTCGTCATCTAGTTTGTTTTCTTCTGTAAAATCTACTGCTTCTATAACTGGAATGAGCTTTTCACCAATATCTGTTTCTGATTCTTCCGCTATTTGCAGTGTATTTATTTCTTCTTGTAACTCCTCTTGGAATGGTTCGGTTTTAATTGAAAGCGCCGTCTCAATTGAAGCATCTGTGTTCCACTCTTGTTCCATTATAGAAATGGATAAACCTTTGTTAAGTTCGGCCACATCCATATCTATTTCATAGGAATCTACTATATCCTCTGGCTTTAGCTCAATTACTTCCTTGATTATTTCTTCAACTACCTCTTCATGTATTTCAGGTGTTACACATTCCAACTTTTGTTGCGTGTCTATGTCATTTAAGACTCCATGACGTTGTAAGGCATCTAGTAAGCGTGAGGCACGTGTAGAACCAATATTAAATTTATCCTGCAATGCCGATAGGGAAGCCGCCCTGGATTGCTTCACAAAAATTACAACATCATCATATAAGATATCTTTAAAAAAGCTTGTCTCTTCAAGCGCGGCCTCCTTGTCTTCGCTTGGAATGGCTACTTCTTGAGGAATACTTTTATCGGAATTTGTTTCGTACAAGACGGTAGAATTTATATCAGACGCCTCTGGCGATAGTGGACTACTATTGTCTTTTGAAATTAGAACTTTACGAGGTTCTTTTCCTGTATAGGAGCTGACAACTAGATTTTGTTCTAACTTCTCAATTAATCGCGCTGTCTTCATATAGCCAATCCTAAATTTTCTTTGCAGCAGGGATGGCGAGACTTGCTGTGATTCAATTACGAAGCTTTTAATCTCTTCATATAGAGAAGTGTCCTCTTCATCTTTCTCGTTGTGGCTTGTCTGTTGTTCATTAGCAATGGATGTATTTGATACAACTATATCTTCGACTTCTTTTGTTTCAGGTTCAGATTTATTCTCCTTATAATTATCCAATGAGACAATTTGCTGTTGTCCCTCGTCTGTTCCTATAGAATTGTTCTGCTCCATCGTATCAATCTGTATAGGTGGTAATGGTTCTTTTGTTTTCATATTCTCCGCATCTACGTGCTTCATTGGATTTGCTTTAGTAATAGATTCCTTAATTAGAATGAGACGCTCATTTCCCCAATATTGCCCTAGTTTTTCGTCAACTTGAATAATTGCTTTAGCAAACTCTTCTTTGGGTACAAAATTACTTGTGATTTGTTGTACAGGCTGCACATGATTATCTTGTACGATACGAGCAGCACAAATAAATGCACCTTGTGCCATAATATCCCCTGGCGACATAACCACTTCTTTTGTTTTTTGATAGGTTGATCCTAAACGACTAACGGGATTCTCTTGCATAGGAGAAATGCCTTGTTCAGATTCAGATTCTTTAAATTCCTCTTTTTCGCCAAACATGTCAGAGAAAATCTTTGCATCATATGGCGTAACATCTCCAAATATCATTTTGTTACGGAATGAGCCCAGCAAGGTAAACATGTACTGCTCTGTGAAATCGAGAGCTAATTGAGATAGTGTTTGGCTTGCAATTGTCAGGATTACTTTATATTTACGAGATTGTGCAGGGAATTCTTTAAACGGGCGGACAACGTAATCTGGGAATTCATCGACAATTATATGGTGGTATGGTGAAACGTTTGGTTCTCTACGGAATACAGCATTCTGCATACTAAGTAAGACGAATTTTCCTAATACATTAGAAAGGTCTGCCAATTCCCCTTTTGCCGTATTTACTAATAAAATTCCACCTTGTTCTAAATGTACATCAAAATCGAAATCGGATTTACCAAATAAAACTCGTCGTATTAGTACGTTCGAAGCAAGGTCTTTTAAAATATTACGTAATCCTTTTACATATTCTTCTTCTCTATCATAATGCATGGGGTGCCCGCGGTATTTCCCTTTTTTATAAACCGCAGGTTCGCCTTGAGAATCTGTTTTTTCTCGAATTGTATTATCAAACCACTCATCTATCCCTTTTATAATTTTATATTCGTTGTTCTGGTCCCGCGAAGCAGTGCCAGTTTGAACAAAATCGTATAACCTTTCCACCTGTACTTTTAACAGTTTATGCATACGATGGACACGTTCTACATCATCATACATCTCTATCAAGTCGTCGAAGGTTACATCTTTTTGCGGGTTGTGCAGCTTTAATAAATAGATATGTTGCTTAAGATGGTTACGCTGTGCTTGTTCAAAGAATGCATTATTGGATTCAGATAAACCTTGAATAACCATTGCGAAAACCTCTGCTACTTTATCAACTGGTCCACGCAGAATGTTTATGTTTTTTGTATCAGGGTTAGTTGGATCAATATAGTAAACAGAGCTTTCAGGAATTTTGTGTGCTTGTACTAACTTAAATACTTTTTGACATAAATCATTACTCGGTTCAATAACAGTGACACCATTTAAAAACGTCCCTTTTACTTCTTCCGTATCATAATCATTTTTTTTATAAGCATTCTCGAACTTATTAATGAAACGTACCATCCAGTGTAAATCTTGATTAATCATTGGAATGATTAAACTAGATGTTTTACCAGAACCAATTGGACCAATAATGATTCCATTTAATGTTCTATCTTTCCCTTTGATACGAACCATTTCTTTATGCTCAATATGAGGACCAATTTCTACATCAGGATATATTTGTTGTTCCTGACTATTAAACCATTTTTGTAACTTGTGGTTTTTGTACTCATAT
The DNA here is from genome assembly GCF_016651125.1 of Bacillus sp. TH17. NCBI lineage: Bacteria > Bacillati > Bacillota > Bacilli > Caryophanales > Bacillaceae > Bacillus > Bacillus sp. TH17. The sequence goes on along the minus strand of NZ_JAEKEN010000003.1, from coordinate 359,251 downwards.
TTTTGTACCCATTTTAAAATTTCTTCCCGGTAACGAACAATATGCCCGCTATACCAAAGAGTAAACAAGATCATAAATACAGTAGGTAAAAACACAAATATCATGGTTAATGTGTGGAAATTCCCCGTTAATACATGGCCTACTGCCTGATATTCACCAAAATTAACATGCGTTGCTTTATCCGTGAGATAAGGGATAACCTTTGCATGGATAGGAGCAGTTGCAAACCATAAGAATTGGATATCAACTGCGATGTGTGAAGCAATTAGAATGAAAAGTTTCCCATTTTTCACATGTAAAGCTGGAATACGGCTGTAGAAACGAAAACTAAATTCTCCTAGAAATAAAGAGAAGAACATTAAGATAAGTGGTACATATGTAATTTCTATAGGATAAGACGGTAGTTCAAATGCATAGTATAGTAACTTTATATAGTTTATTAAACCGACTCCAAAAGAAATAATAAATGCGCTAATTAGTGTAATAGTTGTAAATAAAGGCAACCTTTGCTTAAACGTATTCATAAAGGCTCACCTATTCCTTACAGAAACAGCTGAGCTTTATGGCGGAATGTAAAACGTTCTTGTAACTCTGGATTAAATCGCTCTTTTGACTTTTCTAGAAAGAACTTTGCTGTATCTTCAGTCTGTTTTAAATATAGGTCGATACTAGCTTTTTCACAAAGCTTGTCATATTCTTCTTGAGAAAGTACAGCAATATTCACTTCTATTTTCTTAGCAGTTGCAGTTTCAATCAATACGTCGTACCAATAATAATTAGGCTTACCAGGTATTTGAATATCTTGTAGTGAAACGCTGAACTCCGCACCTTCTTCTGTAATATGTTCAAGTACTAGTTCTGGATTTGCTAATGCCTCTCTCACAGAAAGCACTCCCCCATTGGCTGTTGATGCAGTTGTAAATTGCAAATTCATTTTCATTTTCCACCTTTCTCCAAATAAAAAAAGGCAAGCGACACCCACTGTAAAAACAGCGTGTGTCGCTTGCCTTAATTCATATGTTCTGATTTGATTGTAGTTTTAATTATATGTTCAAACGTTATTCTACCACCTTAAATAATGAAAATCAATAAAATTATATAGTGTTATATAAAAAATAATAGATTAATATAACTCAACAAGTTTACGTCTTTTCGGATGAACGTTATTTGCAGTACGTACCATGATCTGTTCATCCATGTCTATATGGATACTTTTATTTTGGATTGATAGCAGTCGTACATTTTCATAAGTGTCCATCAGAAGAATATCTCTGGGCTTTTCACGTTTAGGATAGATAACTACAAGTGGAACACCGTCATCCCCTTCTCTTCTTGAAAACACGACGTCATCTAATCTAGCGATCATTCGATAATCATTTTCGTTCCCAAAAATAAAGAAGAAATCTTGTATAACGTCTTTGTCTCGCCTATAAGTTCGACGTAGACCGCCATCTATTGGCTCCTTAAATATTTGTACGTTCTCAACAAATGCATAACGCCATTCAGCATCTCCTACTGTACGTTGAGATAAAGGCACAAGAATATCTTGTTCGAAATTTTGGTTGTCATCTTTTCCAAGAATGATATCTGAAATAACGTCTCCAGCATCTTTAAGTGAGCAGACGTACATATTTAGATTAGGTATTGTCATTAAAAGTTCGTGATACTCCCTCATAGAAAATAATAGATTCTTCATACGTACGTATGGTGGTTCTGCTTCTTCTGCAAGGAACATTGATTTGTCGTACATGACAAAAATAACTGAAACATTGTCCTTCGTTTTTTGAGCATATTCTACATACTTGCCTACTTTTTCAACTAAGGTAGAATTGGTTTCTTTACACATATCCATTTCAATATAGATATTTTTATCTTGATATGAAATGTGTTCATCAGGTATCACCGGTAACTGGCCATCCTCAATTTTCATATTTTTCTTCAGGTAATAAGAGCGGATATCTAATTTATATAAAATCTCATTATTTTGTGTCTTCTCTGTAGTAGCTAGTAGAGTACGAACAAGAACCTCACGTGAACATAAAGTGTGAAGTGAATTTATACGTGAATATCTTTTTTTTGAAGCGCCAGGTGGGAGCTTCCCTATCTCTTTTAAGAATTCAATTATTTTCTCTTTCAAGGAAAATAAAGCGCGTTTTGTTATACTGTCATCCCTTTTATCTATTTTTTTAGTTAGGATAGCACCATATTGGGAGTATCGGTCGAGTTTTGTAAATACGCTTGCTTCTGAACATTCCCTCCCCTCAAATGCACTATATAACGTAGTGATTTGACGTGTTGTAAGGGCTCTTTTGTAATATAAAACTGTAAAAACAAATATGTCTGCTTCTTTTAGATGAAAATATTTTTGGGTACCTGGTCGTTTATATTTATACAGTTTTTTGAACATTATATACACCTCGTATCTTAAATTAAACTAAAACTAAATAAGTATCATTTTATATATACTAGTACATCTAAATATTGGTTGTAAAACAAGAAAAAATGAATGAGAGGATTTGCCTTCTAGAGATACCTACTCTTGTACTCCAAAGTTGGGATGATAACTTGCTTTATAAATCTGTAGAAAATTATTGATTTAATGGGATTTACGAGATTGTTCTGATTGTTAGGACGGGGTACTGCTAGATACCTAACAAGCATTCAAAAGAAAAATTACTAATAAAGTGATGTTATACCGCCCTAACAAGACGTAGATAGGAATATTAAGATTTTTATGGATTGAAATTATTCAAGAATTATAAAAAGGATTTTGATAACAAAGAGTGATTTTCTTTCCTCGTTATTAGATTATTAATTTCTTTTTTGTGATTGAGTGTCTACTTCTATTACTGGTTCAGTGCGAGATTCAATTTTTTGTAGGCTTTTCCTTTTGTGTTGAATCATCAACTTACTTAGATGAAAATTAATGTTATTTCTTTCTGAATCAACGGCATGGTATAAATACGTCCATGGGCTCTTTACCTTAATTTAGATCCCCATTCACTAAACCATAAAACTACATAATAAATTTTGAGATACCGTCTTTTGTTCATATGAAAATAATGGAGTGAAAATGTCAGAACGATCGAAGTAAACTACTCAATCATTTTAAACTACAAAGTGTTTAAAATGATTGAGTAATTTTGTGGATATGAAATTAACAATCTTCCCTAATAGATTTTTAGGAATGACTGAAATTGATAAGAAATTGGATTCACATGCAGCACCCTTGTTTTTACTGCATACACAGTTGTGCGAATTAATAAAAGAGTTAAGTTAAGTGAAGAAATGCATTAACATAACATTAACAATCCCTTTTCTAACAAGAGATGAATCATGTAAAAGCAAATTGTTAATGAAGGGAAAATGAAGTATGAATTTTTATAGAAACTTAATGGAAGCTTTTAATCAATATAAATAGATGAGTGCAATGTTAATTATTAAAATACAGAACTTTTCCCTCATTATTATATAAGCGGTACATATAATTCTTATACACACAACTTACATGTACCGCTTACTATGTAGTGTTGATGTGAAATTGATATATATAAGAATGGAATTTATTGATATATATAGTGTTTAATGTACGCTGTATATACAAAGTGTATATATAAAATGCACAAGGTTTTGGATTGATAATTTATAAGTTTTATATTAATAAAATAGAGCTATTTTTTGATATGTTCATTTCATGTAGTCATGATAGTAAATCAATCCTTGTTAAAATGTGAATTACATGAAGTGTGAGATTGATATATCATATATACGCTTTATATATACATCGTATATAAGAACCTATGTAAAATACGGATTTCTTTTATTAAGAGACTTATAAGTTCTATATATAAGTTTTATATAGAATGACTTGATATACGACGTATAATGATGTACTATGTTTCTAGGAATAATTAACCAATGCTTTAAGGGGGGGACAACTTGAACGAGGTTTTAAGTGAAAAATATCAAACAATCAAGTTTGCAGATGAAGTAGTAAACATGTTTGCTGATATTCTTGAACAAGATGAGATACTATACAGTGTATTTCTATACATAGGAAACGTAGTAAACAAACAATTTCAAGAGACAACATATATGAGGGGCATATCCATTAATGAAATAGTGGAAAATGTAGTTATAGACAGGAGAGTAAAGAAAACAAAAGGAAAATCTTATTCATTAGAAGTTGAACGTACAAATATATCAAGGCGTTCGGCTGAAATAAGTGTGAGTACATTATCATCAATGTCTTTAATTTATGAAAAGACTATGCACCCATATAAATTTTTAATCTTAACTTATAGAGGACAACAAGTACTTATTGAATTAGGAAAAAGAAAAAAAAGTGAATAAGGAGAGATAAAATAATGGCAAAGAACTTTTTGAAGAATGAAGTAGCAGTTAAAATGACGATGATTGGTTTTGGTCAAGCTGGTACTAGAATGGTAGATAAATTTGCGGAATATAAACATACAGACGGAACAGCAGTATATAACTGCTTAGCGCTAAATAGTAATGATGGGGATCTAGCCGAACTAAAAAATGTACCAAAAAGCAATCAAGTTTCACTTAAATTAGGTGGTTTAGGTAAAAACCCTGAGCGTGCGGTAAAGGTTCTTGATTCAAATGATGACGCAAAAGAAAAATTAAAAGAATTTATAACTGAACGTGTAAGACCATCTGATGAACTTGTTTTGTTTTTTGCAGGACTTGGTGGAGGCACAGGAACCTCTACAATCATTAAGGCCATTGAAGAGTTTTCGGCTTTTCATAATAAGCCAGTAATTAGACAAGAATTACAAAAAGTTGCACAGCAATACCCAATGGCTGAAATAAAAGCAAATCAAGCGAAGTTTACGAGAATCGCCTTTGAAAATGCTATTGAACGCAAAGACTTTATAAAAATGGGGATTGTTGTAACACTGCCTGTCCGAGCAGATGGGCCAGATGTATTACGACAAGTAAATAAATTTTCACAGGAGATTTGGAAATTAGCAAATGATAAATCAAAAGGTGTAGCATTTGTAGTATTTGCTGATAACCAGCACTTTTATGATGAATTTAAGAAATTAAATGAAAATGAGAAAAAAGGTATTGCCAATTCACGAGACTATGCAAATCAACGCATTAGTGAGATTATTCATGAGTTAAATACTGCTGCCAATGGATCTGGTACATCTGTAATACTTGATTCTCAAGACTTTAAACGTATTTTACTTGAGAAAACGGGCTGTTTAGTTATTAATAAGGTTTCACGCAATATGAACCAGATAGAAAATAGCCATGCAATTATAGAGATGTTCCAAGAGTCATTAAGAGGAAGCTCATTCCATCCTCCAATTGATTTGATGAAGAAAAATAACGATGGTTCTGTTGAAGCGTCAAGAGTACATCATTTTGGCATGCTGGCTATCTTAGATGAGCAAAAAAACATTGATGATTCCTTTATGGATGATGCTAAAGTAGAAGTTTCAAATAATCTACCTATAAATGGTACCGTTTTTAACGGGTATTTAGTAAGTAAGAATGATTTCTTAGGAAGTGTATATACGTTCTATAAAACTGATGCATTACCATCAAGGTTATCTAAAGGTTTAGTTGAAGAATTTAATGAGTTTAAAGAAAGACAAAGCCAAATTCAGTACACAAAGTCTCAAATTAGTACAATAGAGAATGTAGATGATGATGACGACTTAGGCTTTGCATTTGGAGATTTTATTGATATGGGTAGTGATGAAGAAAATAAAGATGCTGGAGCAAATGAAGATGATGAATTTGCGGATTTCCTAGATCCAGATAAGATGTTCGGTACTACAAAATAAAGAAAAAGTCTGGATAAAGATCCAGACTTTTTTGTTATTCCACAGTATTCATAAGAGATTTTATATAATCAATAATATTATCCTGTATGTACTGCTCAATGAAGAGTTGTTTTCTACCCAAATCTTCCTCTTTTTTAAACCACCCTACTTTTCTAGTACGCTCTTCTTCAGGTTTACTATTCCACAGGCTTTCTGCTTGTTTTCTTAATTCCTGACGTGCTCTATGCTCAATAATGAAATTATCCAGTCTATCTTGGCGTTGGCGTAATTTTATGGTTTCTACATCTTCTGGTTGTGGTAACTGTTTTAGTATATTTTCAACCCTTTCTTCATAATGAGATTCAATATGTTTTATTTTTTCTTCTAACTGCTTAGTTACCATTTTTTCGATAATTTCTGCAGCGGCTTGAAGGTTTAATTCGGTAGATACTTCATTTGTTTGATTCTCTGGTGAAACTGGTCTTAAATCAAACTGGTGTGGTAAAAGGTCAATAATGGCATCTAAAGACCATTTTTCATCTCTTTTTTGTTTTATAAATAGAGCAATTTCAAGATCTAACGTATTATAGAGTTTTTCGTTTGTGTTTTGGGTTCTTAAAGTTTCGTGAAGCCCTTTTTCCTCTAGAATGTTGAACCAATTATAAACAGTATTATGATGACGCCCGACTAGTTTAGAAAATTCAGTTATTCGCCATGCTTTTTCAAAAACAGTATCATTTAATATGTCATCATCATTAGTTTGATGGTCTTGTGATTCGTTTTTTTGGTCAATCACTGTAACTACCTCCTTAAAAATCAACTCATAAACACCCTATTTGTAATTAACATGTAAACCGAAATTGACATGTTAGGCATTAATTCGATAATAATCATGTAAATCCCTACCTGTTCAGTGATTGACATGAAATATAAAATTAACATGTAACCGAATGTTTGTTAACAAAACATTAACTGTTAACACGTAATATGCTTGATTTGTTGATATTACTGTTAACTCTAAGTGTCTAAATGGTAATGTTCTATCGATGAAAATACCTATCTTTTATGTTAGTAAGATTAATGATAGTTGCCATGAGATTAACAAATCATGTCACTTAATATTAATGATAAGGAAATATAGGTGTTTTGTAAATAAGTTATAAGGATATAATTAAAGTATACTATGGAAAAACAAGCATACTAAACTAAGGAATTTAAATTATAATGTATAAAAACTAGAGAAAAAGGTAATAATACTACTACATTAGTATTATTTGGTGAATTTAAATGTACTTAGCGATATAGGAGCAGAATCAAGATAAATAAACTGTAAGAGTTAATTCCCACTCTACGCTGCCATTAATGTGAAATGTACGAGTATTTTAATATGGTATAGGATACTTGGTTGGATTTGCATAGTTAATTTAATACTGGTAGCTTTTAAACAACTTAAAGACGTTATTTATCTAACATAAAACGCCTTGTTTTTTAATAAAGGTGAAAATCATCCGATCCAGGGGCGAATCTTGGGTTTGTATTGACATTAACATAGAATGTGACATTGATATGAAACAAATTTCACAAGAACAGCCTCCTATCAATGTTAATGTCTTATCAACTAAAATAACCATAGGCGCCTGCTGTATCTATGGTGGTCTTCCATAAAGGGGCGCTTTCAACATAGAATGTTCAATAATCGCTTTGATTAATATATAAATAAAATAAATATATAGTGATGGATTTTATAGAACACTTTGATATGAAGGTTAAATATGCTAAAGTTTCCTTTTGATCATCTAAATAAGTCGATCAATACCTTTTCGGTGTTAATTGATTAATTATGTATGCAAATAACAAAATGAATAAAGAGAATGAAATTAACATGTTGACCGGTTATTGAGTGATATTGTTAAGAATATCTATATTATTATCATTAACATGAAACTATAATGCTATTAACAAGAGATTGATATTTGAATACGATGCTATACTTGTTGTTAATTTTGTATCAACTAAAAGGACAACTTGTTAAGGGTTTAGTTTCATAGAGTTAAGAGTGAATTTTGAAGCTCCATCGAAGTAGTGTTTATTTAGGTGGAATATATCAAAAAAATAATTGAGATTTGTTATAGAGGTTATTAATACACTGAAGTATGTATTGGTTTATAAGTTTTATTATATTTTGTTAGCTTTTAACTATGGTGCAAGCCTGGGCAGGTTCTATAGGTATTTATAATTCTAGTCATTTAGAAATGTTTCTTATAAGGTTGTTAATGATTTCAAATGAATGTGTGTGTATACTTGTTCTCCGCTGTTAAATATTGATATGAAATCAACATTTAACAGCGGGAATTTGATTACATGTTAATGTCAGTTGATATGTTAATGTGAATGCATTCTCTGGAATGAATTTTAATTGTTTACATAACATTAATATGTGAGTTAATTATGTACTAAGTAGTTTTGAAAATCCGGCTGTATATAAAGGTTGAAAGGTTTTGGTGCAAAAACTCTAAAGTTTTTGCAAGTAATCTTCTAAACTTGGACATACTGATAGTGTTACGCTAAAAAAAGTGTGGTTGTTATGGGGAAAGTCTATTCAAATGGAAATGATAGGAAGTCGAACGCATATTATTAACAGTAAGAAGATATCTACGGTACAACTTCTAATTAAATCAATTATAGGTTTTATTTCTTATAAAATTTAAATGAGAAAATGTATTGACATTTTAATTTTATAAAGATAATCTATACATGAATATCAATTGTTTAAGAGTTATATACAAATAAATAAAAAAATTGCTAAACGGACACACCGAAGGCGCATTACCTGCCAGCGGTGTGTCTTTTTTGTGTTTTTGGGGAGGGGAGTAAAAGAAGACTATGAATGCGCAAATGGCTTTTTCCCAACAGAACTTTAAGGTTCATGGGGTTAAGTTTTTCGATGGATTATTAAACATCGTGAAACTAGAAAATGAACGAAAAGAATTACCATCTTCAGCTTTAGCTACTTATATCTTGCTTCACTTTGAATGTAATGATATTGGTATGCTACCACGTGAATTTCAAATCATGGATCTTGCTAAGAAAAGTGGGATTCCCTACACAACAATTTATACGGGGTTTCAAGTTTGCTTGGAGCATAGGCTCGTAAAAGAGACACCTGTTGGAAATCGTACTGTATATGAGGTTGTAGATTATGCCTTGTATAACCATACTGCTGCAAAAACTACAGATATATCACTATCATATTTCCGAATTCCATTTCATCTTATTCAAACAACTATACTTAGTAGTCTTGTAAAGGCTCGTGATAACAGAGGGATTATGTTCCTATTAGAATTAATAAATACTTTTTCGAGAAAAATTGGTATGGAGCATTATAAGCACCAGATTCAAGAGTTCGAGATTACAAGAAGAATGGCTTTTTTAAAGGATAAATTGAATCGTAATGCAAAGAAGGTACGACAATACATAGAAATTTTAAAACCAATTGTGCAATTTACAGCAATTGATTCTAAGGAAAAGAAGTCTAGCGACTCTCGCATAGCGCGTGTTAGAAAACAGGTGAAGCAAGTCATCATTGAAAAGTTCAATGTGGTGTTTTCTTCAAACTGTGTAATGGAGAATGATAAAAAAGATTTACATAGGCCAGTAGCGAAATGCAGAAAGGAAGCAGTATCTCGTTTAAAGTATATGGGACAATCATTACGAAAGAAAGATCGTGAAAATATGATAATTGCATTTAAACAGGAAATTGTGGACATTGCTGCATACATGCCAACAAAGAAAAAACAAAACGAATTACTGATTACTGCAATGACTTATGCATTAGATCAGGTTGAAAATTATACGAAAGAGCAAGAAATATTCTCTATTCCTGCATTTATGCGAGTGCAATTTAGAGAATTCTGGACTGATTTTACGGAAAAAAGCTTGTCTGTAGAAGAAAAACACGATGTAATGATGAATTATTATAATCAAAATGGTGCCTATCCAGACTTCATAAAATCTTAAAAAATATAGTAAGCAGCAGCCCTTGTTAAAAAATCACATAAAAGCAAGGGTTATTTGACATGTTTTTTTATTAAGGAAATGTCTTTACCGGCGTTTTTACGTAAATATATAAACACTTTATGCTGCTTTTGGATACGATTCAATTTGTTTATAATTCGATTCAATACTTGTGATTATCTTAATACTATATATAAAAACCTGTGAATTCTTAGTAATATGATATTTAGCTTCTTAATTTGTGTTTTTTATGATTCATTACTTGTATGTAATGGGGATAGTACGATATGTAATTTGGTTTATTATAAAAGAACGTATGGTATATAAGGATTCATAAGCACTTGTATTTTCTCTTTATATTTAATAATTGAGTTTAGTTATATATGATTCTTGTATTATTTATATAAAATACTTGAATATATTTTTATTTGAAATATTGTTTTCTTTAGATTAGATACATAAAAAATAAGAAAAATATAAGTGAATATATTAGTATTAGGATTTTTTGAAACTGTTGACTTTTAAAATTCAGAGATGTATTCTAATACATGAACAACAATTTACTAAGAGAAATATACAAATTAATAGATAAATTCTTTAGCTAAACGGACACACCGAAGGCACATAACCTGCCATCGGTGTGTCTTTTTTTATGTATTAATAACATTTGAAAGGGAGAAATCAGAACTATGAATGAAATTGTAAGCATGAGTAAAGAGAGATTTGCAAAGTATTGTGAGGATAATTCAACGTTTGAAGAAAGTATTAGTCGTATCATTAATCATTACTTTTTATTGTTAGGTAACAAAGCTAATATCCTACAAGAAAGGGAGTTTAATAACGAAGTTGAAGAAAAGAAATTTAAGAACAATGTAAAGCGCTTTGAAACTCTATTCCCAGCAGCAGCCAAGAATGCATTTTTAAAAGGATATCAACTATGCCTTGAGTTTGTACATCATCCTGAAACCCCATGCCCATCAACCTAAGAAATTCTTTTCTCCCCATAACGAAAAAATAATCCCAATTCTTATAAATAGTGGTATTTTTATATTTGAAAAATTTAAGCCCAAGTACAAAAAACTAGGGGATTCATAATGTATAATTTCATACATTCAAATAAAAAGTTATTGCTCAATATATCGAAACGATATATAATTTAGATATAAAGTTGAGGTGATAAAATGCTTGAATATATCATATTAGGTTTGTTACATGAGGAATCGATGAGCGGCTATGACTTGAAGAAGAATATCGATCACTCTATCGGTTTTTTCTACAAGTCCAGTTTTGGTAGTCTATATCCCGCACTTAAAAGGCTCGAGGAAAAAGAATGGGTAAGTGTAAAAAATGTGAAGGGTGATAGTAAAAACAAAAAAAATTATACGATACAGAATGCAGGAAAAGTTGCACTTTTCAAATGGCTTGAGCAGCCTTTACAAACTACTAAAAATGAACACTTAGTAAAAATATTCTTTATTGATTATCTAGAGAAAGACAAACGCTCGAATCTTTTAAAAGAATTTTATTATCATTTAAAAAATCAAAAGTCTAAGCTTCAACAAGTCGAGGAAATTGTTGCAGTACAAACGTCTCAGTCAAGTAATTCTGAAGAATTTTACCATCGTTCTTCACTCCTCGATTATGGCGTTCGTCATTTAGAAATGGAGATAAGCTGGCTAGAATATCTTATGAAAAGAAAAAACAATACATGTAAGTAACATCTTTAGTTAATGGAGGTTCAAATGAAGACAATTTTGTTCGAGAAACGTCCCTTTCTTGAAATGGTGATTTTTGTAGTCGCTATGTTAGTCAGTACTTTTTTTATTCCACAAATAAAAGGATTAGTATTCATACTACCGATTGTATATTTTTTAATAGAGAGAATGGCTAGAAAAAGGACAAGGGAAAGTATTGGATTTAATCGAAAAAATATCTTGAGCGATTTGAAACATTCTTGGCCACTTGTAATATTGGTTGGCGTGATTTTACAAGTGATTTATTTCCTTTTGTATAAAAATATATTTCCAGAAGTGTTAGATCATGTATTAGAAAGAGCTGATTTCATTGAAGCAATTAATGGGAATTTACTTTTCACTTTACTAATATTAGCTTTAGGAGAAGAAATTACTTTTAGAGGTTTAGTGCAAGGAAGACTTAACTGGCTTATAAAACCTGTTTATTCGATTTTATTATCATCTATCATTTTCACATTGATGCATATATCTATTGGGAATTTTATTGTGGTTTTAATAGATTTAATAACAGTATTCATAGATAGTATGATTTTTGGGGTTATTTTCTATAAAACGAAGAATATCTATATTTCTTGGATAGCTCATGCATCTGCCAATATCGTTGCTGTTTTACTTATGATGACTATTTAAATTAAGAAAATCCATTCTATATTCATTAAGCTGAGATAAATTTGTATTCAAATTGCGAAAAAAACGCTATTCTTTTTGTAGAATTATACAGGAAGGATGGCGTTTTTGTATGAATTTATCGATTTTAGATGAACTAGAATTGTTTTCTAAAGAACTACAACGATATATGTCACCGTATGCTTTGGAACAGTTAGCTAGAGAGATAGGATTTGTTCAACGAAAAAGTAAATACCGCGCACAGGATTTTGTGGCTCTATGTGTTTGGTTAAGCCAAAATATAGCAAATACTTCATTGACACAACTATGTAGCCGATTAGAAGTTAACACAGGTATTTCTATGAGCCCAGAAGGACTCAATCAACGCTTTAATTCCCAAGCTGTACAGTTGTTACAACAAATATTAGCCTCTTTACTCCATCAACAATTTTGTTTATCTAGCCAAATTCCAACATCGTATACAAACTATTTTCGTCGGATTCGTGTATTGGATTCTACACATTTTCAGGTTCCAGATAAATTTGCCTCTACATATCAAGGTTCAGGAGGTAGTGGTCAAAGTGCTGGTGTGAAAATTCAATTAGAGTACGATTTACTAAGTGGTCAATTTCTACATGTTCATGTAGGATCGGGAAAACACAATGATAAAACGTATGGATCCACTTGCCTAACGTCTCTTCAACCACACGATGTATGTATACGTGATTTAGGATACTTCGACTTAAAAGATCTACATATTATAAGCGAGTGTGATGCTTATTTTATTTCACGATTAAAGCTCAATACTCGTATATATCAAAAGAATAAGGAACCTGAATACTTTCACAATGGAACGATAAAAAAGCATTCTGAGTACATTCAACTAGATATGGAGCAATTTATTGACCAATTACAGTCTGGTGAAACATATGAGATTCCTGAGATTTATATCGGAATGTATCAAAAACTTCCTGCAAGACTTATCTTATATAAATTAACTGAAACACAAATGAAACGTAGGCAAAAAGATTTAGCATCTAAAGAACATAAGAAACAAATCACCTATAAAGAACGCAGTAAGCGGCTTAGTGCAATAAACTTTTACATTACGAATATCCCTTCGGAATATCTACCAAAGGAACAAGTATACGATTTTTACTCCTTACGATGGCAAATTGAATTGATATTTAAAACATGGAAATCATTTTTTCGTATTCATCATTGTAATTCTGTAAAATTAGAACGGCTAGAGTGTCATTTATATGGGCAATTAATTAGTATCCTTCTTTGTTCCTCCACTATGTTTCAAATGCGTCACTTACTCCTCGTCAAAAAGAAACGAGAATTAAGTGAATATAAAGCGGTCTATATCATTAAAGATTACTACCTACTTATATATCAATCTCTACAACAAAACACCCAGGAACTATCAAAGACCTTCCTTCGTTTGTTCAATCTCTTGCATAAAAATGGGCGGAAGTCTCATCGATATGAGAAGAAAACAGTCTTTGATATATTGGGTGTCGTGTACAATTATTTCGTTACTCACAATCATGTAGCTTAATTAAAAAAATGAAACCCGTTAGGGTTTATTTGGTATGCAGATTTTTAGAAAGCTGATATCAACTCTTTAGAAAATAGAAAAAGTCTAGTTGACGGACTTTTACTTAATCTTAGCTTGATGGCGATGGGGTTTCACTTTTTTGAATTAAGCGGCTTGATTATCAGACAGGGTAAAATTGTAAACGACACCTAATATATCAAAGACTGTTTTTTTCTCATATCGATGAGATTTCCGCCCGTTTTGCTGTAGGAGATTGAACAGGCGAAGTAACACCTTTGATAGCTCTTGGGTGTTTGTTTGTATAGTTTGGAATAGAAGAAGAAAATAGTCTTTAATCATATATATGGCTTTATACTCACTAAGCTCTCGTTTTTTCTTCATGAGGAGCAATTGGCGCATCTGAAACATGATAGAAGAACAGAGTAGAATGGCAATCAACTGACCATATAAATGGCACTCCAATCGTTCTGGTTTTATCTTTTTACAATGATGAATTTGAAAGAATGACTTCCACGTTTTAAATAAAATTTCGATTTGCCAACGCAAAGAATACCAGTCATGTACCTGTCCCATCGGGACAATATCTGTAGGGGTGTTTGTCATATATACATTGATACCACTGAGTCGTTTACTACGAGGAGAATACTTCATTCCTTTCTTTTTCTCTTACAGTTTGATCTTGTAATCGTTTTTGCTGCTGTTGTTTTGTTAATCGATGAACAATTACACGAGCTGGCACTTTATCAATCATTCCTACATAAGCATCAGCTATTTCACATGTTTGTCCTGGGTGAAGGGAATTCATTAACGTCTCCATATCTATCTGTATATACTCTGTACCTTTCTTAATTCTTCCGTCTTGAAAATAATCAGGGTTAGAATTTTTTTGATAAATACGTGTATTCGACTTGATACGAGAGATATAGTCGGCCTCTTTATCTTGTATATATTGAAGGTCTTTTAAATGAAAATAACCTAAATCGCGGATACATAAATCACGCGCTGTCACTGTTGGGGCACACAGAGAGCCGTAAGTGCGATCATGTTGCTTACCTGGACCTGTATGAATATGTAGGAACTGTCCACTTAACAAATCATACTCAAGTTGAATTTTTATCCCAGCTGTATGGCTGCATCCTCCTGCACCTGGATAAACCGATGAAAATACATCCGGGAGTTGAAATGCAGTTGAATCTAAAATACGAACACGCTTAAAAACAGAAGTGTATGGAGAAGAAATCGGCATAGATGCGGCCAATTTTTTGCTTAGTAGTTCGGCTAGTAGGTGTTGTAAAAGTTGGACGGCCGCCGTATTAAATCGTTGATTCAGTCCCTCAGGACTGATGAGTACTCCTGTTGATGCTTCTAAACAGCTAGATAACTGAGTTAAAGAAGTCATAGCTACATTTTGGCTCACCCATACACATAAAGCGACTAAATTTTTTGCTTGGTACTTACTGGTTCTTTGTACAAAACCAACATCTCTAGCAAGATCCCGTAAGGTATTTGGAGATAAAAAACTTTGAACTTCTTGAGCAAATAGTTGTAATTCATCAGAGACAGAAATAGACATACAAAAACGCCATCCTTTCCAATAATTCTACAGAAAGCATAGCGTATTTTTATATTTGTGAGATAGTTTTAGAGACAAAAATAATAGAAATGGAAAAAAGGAAAGGACAAGCGCAATCTATATACGTCTTAATGCAAATTATATATTGCATTGATACTGCGTATAATTTAATATATAGAATATAAGATGAAAAGTATAAAGATTATCTTTACAAACGGGGTGTATTTAATGTCAGTAAGCAAAATAAAAATTGCAAGAACAGAAAAGGGGCTAACTCAACAAGAATTAGCTGTGCTTGTAAATGTTACTCGACAAACCATTGGTCTTATTGAACTTAATAAATATAATCCATCTTTAAAGCTTTGCATTGATATAGCTAAATCACTCGATAAAACTTTAGATGAATTATTTTGGGAGGAAAAATAGAATGGAAAAACTAAAAAATTGGTTTTCACTCAGTACACATTCAGATGAAAGAATTCAGCAAATTGAAATGAAAATTTGGGCCCAATCTGGAATTGTGGTTTTATTGCTAGCCTTCATAGATTTAATAATAAGGGGCGTATACTTACAAAGACCGTTTCTAGAATGGGCTACAGCTCTTGGTATCATTATCTGTTATATGGTATTCTTCTTTATTAGATCCATTTTAGCTGGTGTTTACGAACCAGAAATCGATAACAAGGAAAAATTAAAACAAAAATTAAAAGATAAATTATCTTATACCCTTATTTTATCTTTTTCTGGTGTAGCATACACTACATATCATAATCAATTACCTCAAGATATTGTTGGATGGATCCTAGTATGTATAAAGTTCATTCTACTTGTTACTCTTTTGTTTGGTATTCAATATTTTATTACTATATTAGCATGGAATAAATCCAATAAAATTCAATAAGTATAGACAAAAAAGCTTATCTTTTAGCACTTAATGATAAGCTTTTTTATTATTTTTTTCATCTTTTTTCGTTTTGGGGGTTACTTTCAAATTCTTAGGTTGATGGGTATGTATGGTACCCCCTATATAACAAACAAGGAACCTATTATATTTTCTAATAGGTTCCTATTTTAAATACAAAAACTTCAAATGCATCGGATTATGCTTCGAATCGTTTCCGTTTTCATAAAAATCTTATAAAATTGAATTTCTTGTTATATTTTAGCTTGATGCTGATGAGATACCATCATCCAATTTTTTTATGATTCAATTTAGGATCAATATCTACTGTCGTTTGATAGGCGGTGCATAATAGTTAAAAGCTAAATCCAGCAAAGCGCTTGCTTCTTGACGCAGTAACAGGTCTTTCGGACGGAACATAAAGGATCCGTCAGCATTAATGGAAGTAGCAGGGTCTAGAATTCCTTGGGAGGCAAGTGCCTGAATCGATTGGACTGCCCAGTCATCTGCGGCATCCAGTAATTTAACTTTAATAGCTTTGTCAGGTTGAATCGTTTTCAAGTCTTGAATTTGCTTTACGTTTTGAATCATGGTTGCTGCGACCTGTCGGGTAATCGGAGTAGCACGGTTATACTCTGGAATTCCATTCATAACTTTTTCCCTTGCTTCTTTTGATTCGTCTGGAAAACCATTCCATCCATGAGCAAGTAACAACGTATCCGCAAACTCTCCTTGTGTCATGGTTTCCATCGGATTGAATAGATTACCTGTTTTAGCACCCATAATATTTAGGGCATGAAGATTATCAATGTGATTTCTATAGTTACTCTTTTGTGGAATGTCATCAAAAGATGGTTTGTTGTTAATTCTCTGGGCATCTGCTACAAAATCAAGGCTTTTAGGAGAATCGTAGTGAAAATATGTGATTTCTCCAGCTGAATTCTTTTTGAAAGCAACTTTATTGCCTTCCGAATCTTCAAATAACAACGGATGAATCATTTTGAGAACTTGTTTTCCAGTTATTCCACCCTCCATGACTAAATTCCCATTTTCATAAGTAAAATGAGTGCGAATTGCAGCGAAACGCGTATTTTGGAATAAGCCCAGGTATTTATGAGCTTCTTTTTCCTCTAACGGGAGATAACTTGTTTTTACTTCATTCTTCTTAGCAGGGAAATAGTGATCCATGAGTGCTTCATATACGTCTATACTCATCATTGAATCATTATTATAAGACATGAAGAATGCTGTTTTTTGTTCAGGCACTAAAATCATCAGTGATTGATGTCCAGGCATACTTCCCCCTTTCATTACAACGTGTTGACCGTTAGCAAATTTATTAAAAGGCGTTTCAAATCCAATTGTCGCAACAGGGTTGGTCTTATCGTCAAAAACTTGATAGGCATGCATCATATCTATGCTTTTTTTACTTACAATTTCTTTGTCTTTAAACTTTCCTTTCTGTAGTTGCATAATCATGTATTTTGACATGTCTTCTGCAGTAGATAAAATGCCTCCTTGTGGTGTATCCCTTAAACCGCTCCCACTTGTTGGGATAGGTTCGCCAGTGGGACCATAATGTGTAGCCATTCTTTCTAGAAGTTCAGGCGTGAAGCTTATACTTGTAGATTTCATATCTAATGGTTTGAAAATATTATTTTCCATATATTTGGAGAAAGGGCTGTTAGTAACATTCTCTACTGCAAACCCTGCGAGCGCAAATGAGACGTTATCATACGTATAAACTTCCCCTGGTGGCCGTACCACCGTTGGCATATGTTTAGAGAAAAATTCCTTCATTGTTATGCTGTTTTCATTATCGATATATTCGGGTCCGGTTATATTTGTAAGGTCAGGAAAATCAAATCCGCTGGTATAAGTGAGCATATCAAACAGTGTTAGAGGTTTCCCTGTTTGATTAGGTATTTGTAATCCACCAAGATATTTTTGTACGTCTTGATCTAGTTTAATATTTCCTTTATCGACTTGTTGCATCACAGCCAAGGCAGTAAAAGTTTTTGAGACTGAAGCAATTTGAAAGACCGTGTCCTTAGTAACGGGAATTTTCTTTTCTTTATCAGCATATCCATACCCTTTATTAACAACAACCTTTCCATCATGAACGACGACAAAGCTAGAACCATTCACATTATACTTTTTCATTTTTTCCTCAAATAATGGATCAGCAAAAGATTCTATTTCTTTTTTATTATTGGGTCCTTTCAGCATTTCAATATTAGTTGTGGATGCCGATGGTTTTGATGTTTCTCCTTCTAATGATTGTTGGGAACATGCAGAAATCATGGTTGAAGAAGAAAGAAGAATTGCAACGATCCCCAGTTTGTTAATTGCTTGTTTCATTTTTGAACGCTCCTTTATTTAATTAGGATTTTTTGTTAGCTCAACGAGTTAGCGACTCGCTAGCTTATGAACAGAGTGTAGCAAGCGGCGAGTCATAGTAGATAGTGAACTTCTGTCATATTTATAAATAATAATAAAAATTGAGTGGATAAGGATGTATTGATGGTTATGTCATACAAACCATGACATTTTGACACTACCGTATGTGACAGAAAAATACTTAGAATTAAAAAGTGACTTTTAACGCATTAGCAACGAATGAGGAGGAAAGATTTTAATGACGAAAGCATCAGCTCAAAAAACTTTGCAAGATTTTTATTTCTTGTTATTTACCTTTGTATCCGGATTCTTTTACTTTTGTTTCTATCTAGTCAGCATTACATTTGCATTAGTAATGACGATTATCTTTTTGGGTATTCCCTTGTTGTCATGGGTGCTACAAACAACTCATACGTTTATTCAGTATGAACGTATTCAGACGAAAGTTTATACAGATATATCGATAGATTTATTCGAACCAAGAATAAGAGAGGAGGGAAATAAATGGATTAAAGCAAGAGATACAATCCTTAATAATAGCAACTGGAGGGCTATTTTTTGGCTCATGCAGAAATTTTTCGTCGGAATATTGAGCCTTATATGTGCTGTTTTACTGTATGTAATGCCACTAGTATGTATCGTTAACCCCTTACTTTTTCAATATTTTAATATATACTTATTGGGCATTGCTTTGAATTCATGGGAGACAGCAATTTTTGTCATGATTGCTGGTTTCATTCTCATCTGGATACATAATCTTATTGGAAACTGCTTAGTTCGAATGATTGGAATGTACACGCGTTCCATGTTTAAAGCTATAAAGGAGTGATAATTTGTTTAAGACTTTGAAACTATGGTTTTGGTATGATTGGGCCTTACTTTGTATACGTTTTATCGTTTGGCTATCATTGATATTTACGACTATCCAACAACAAAATCATTTGACAGTACCACCTTGGATCATAATTGTTTGGGAAGTTGTTTCATTTTCAGTACCTTGGATTTGTTTAATGTTTAGTTATCGCTATTATTTGTTTACTGAAATATTATTATTTGGCGGAGTGTGTTTCTATTTAACTTTATTATTTCCGTCAGCGTATCTTGCTTTTTTAATGCCAACTTTTATGATTGCGGTAAATAGCGCGCATAAATCTTACCGCTGGTCAGGCCCTATCACAATTATTTTGTTCCCGTTGCTTATAGCGATATTTTCCAAAGTAACAGATTTATGGGTAATCATCCTACAACTCAGTTTAGCTTTTGCTATGGGTTCTTTCTTTCGTTTACTGGCTATTAATTACCGTCAAAGTGAAACCATACGGAACCAGAAACGTGTATTAGAACAATACGTATCCCAAGTTGAGCGGATTACATTACTGGAGGAACGTAACAGGCTCTCAAAAGACTTACACGATACAATGGGACATTCCTATACTTCAATTATTATGGGTATGGAAACATTACGTACGGAATTAAAGACTAAAGAAGGAGAGCAACAGCTCGATTCATTATTACAATTGGCTCGTAACAGTATGGAAGAAGTAAGACTGTATTTGCATCAAATAGATTTATCACAAGAGTCGCTTCCCTTACCTATCACATTACAACAATTGACAGAGGAATTTAAGAAACATGCAAAGGTAAATGTACGTACTCGAATAATAGGGGATGAGTATATGGTCTCCAAACAATCAAAAATGACACTATATCGGAGCTTGCAGGAATCACTAACAAATGCTGTTCGCCATGGGCATTCCACAGAAATCACTGTGTCACTTCACTTTGAACCACAACAGATAAGATTGGATGTACAGGATAATGGATGTGGGGCGGAAGAATGGAAGGATGGTTTTGGATTAACTGCAATGAAAGAGCGCGTGAGTCAGGTGCAAGGAAGAGTCATTGTTTACTCCAAAAAAGGGGAAGGGACGTTAATTTCATGTGTATTACCGAAACAAGTACAACTGTCTAATGAGCAAATCCGCTTGTGTATTGTCGATGATCATTCTTTTATTCGAGAAAGTCTTCATACAATTTTGAATGGTCAGGAGGATTTACAAGTAGTGGGAATGGCTGAAGATGGAGACCGGGCTGTGGAATTGTGTGAAAAGTTGAAACCAGATGTAATATTAATGGATTTAGAGATGCCCAATCTGAATGGAATTAATGCGACAAAAATGATTAAGGAAAAATGGCCGGACATTCGTGTACTCATTCTGTCAACATTTCAGGATACAGAAAAGGTAAAGGAAATCATACGAAATGGTGCGGATGGATATTTGTTGAAATCCATGGATTCGCGTGAACTAGCCGAATCAATTCGTCTGATCTATCGGGGAGGTACGCTGATCAATCATGATTTGTTCCATAGAGTGTGGGAAGAAAATAAAGAAACAGAACCTTTTGGATCAAAATCAATTGGAAAAGAGTATGGCTTAACGAAACGCGAACTAGAGATTTTGAAACTATTATCACAAGGCAGTCGTTATAAAACGATAGCTTCGACACTTTACTTGTCAAACGGAACAGTAAGAAATTACGCTTCGAATCTCTATGAGAAGCTAGGAGTCAAAAATCGAGAAGAAGCCGTGCAAAAGGCAAAAGAAACAGGAATACTTTTGTAAGAGGGAATGTAGTCAACTGCTAGGGTACATGAACCATTCTATATTTAAATTATATTGGAATGATGCAAAAGATAATCCAAAACTGAAGTATCCAAGTAGGTCTGCGCACCCAGCTTGAAAATGATTATCCATTGTTGGATTTCATAATCCGATACGGGGTCTCATTGGCTAAACTAAACAATTAAACGCTTACTTTTTCGCTTACATTCTCACTGATATTTTTATATGTAGTATTGTTTTTTTATTTGGAGTAGGGAATACAAAAGAGGGCCAATTGGATTCAATATAAGAAAGATAACAGGTTAATATATTTCTAATCATTTAAAGGGAAGGGTATGTGATTGAGATGAATAATACATATAATGAAAAGACACATACATCGATTAATCAATTAATTAACAAGTTTTCACCAAAAGCTCCTGGCTTTGCATATATTGCTAGTTTCGATAGCGGAGTAACTTATAAAGGTGCAGTTGGCTTAGCTTCTATAGAGGGAAATCTACCCATAACTACAAAAATCATTTTTAATATTGCTTCAGTTTCTAAACAATTTACAGCGTTTTCTATATTACTCTTAGAGCAAGAGGGGAAATTGAGTTTAGACGATTCAATTGTAAAGTTTGTCCCTTCTATAGGAGCATATGCTGAACCTGTAACATTGAGACACCTAATTCATCACACGGGTGGACTAGGTGATTATATGGAATTGGCTGAAGCAGCAAATATTAAATATACTGATACATTAACTGTGGAAGAATCGCTAGAACACCTTAATAGTCATCAAATTGCAAGGTTCCCAGTTGGCACAAAATTTGAGTATAGCAATACAGGATATTTTTTATTATCACAAGTGATAGAGAAGGTAAGTGGCAAGTCTCTACGTCAATTTACAAAGGATCTTATTTTTGATCCTTTAAATATGAGGGCCACAACAATTGTGGATTATTACCCAACTACTATATCAATTGCTAGTGGATATTTGAAGAATGAAAAAGGAATATATGAAATCTATGAAAGTCCTTGGGAACATACAGGGGATGGGGCAGTTCATACAACAGTTGAAGACCTGGTAAAATGGGGAGAGAATTTAACTACAGGTACCGTTGGTGGAAAAGACCTTGTTAAAAGAATGAGCGAAATAGGTCCGAAAATTTCTCCAACTGGAGAGACGATTATTGACAATGAAGATTATGCTTTGGGGCTTAGGTTTGCAGAAGGTTTTAACTGTCGATACTTGGAACATTCAGGAGGCTGGGCAGGTTATAGTTCACACTTCATGCGGTTCCCAGAAGAGCGTTTGTCTGTTGCTGTATTAAGTAACTATGACGAGCTTGACCCCAAAAAATATGCTAATGAAATAGCAGGAATTGTTTTAGAAAAGTAAAAAAATAGAGCTTAGAATACAGTATTTGGATTTGGTTTACCCCACGTTGTTTTATATTGTTTTAAAAGTATTTACCTTACACTTTCTCAAAATCCAATCTAGTAATAGGAAATAACCCTAGAAGCAGAGTTGTGTTTTTGATTTTCCGAATAATAATTACGATTTTCGCGGTAATATTACAAATCGAGTATCCTTGCATTCTCATTAAATAAAAATGAGAATGCAGGGATATAAAAAATACAAAATTTTCGTTTTTGGGGTAATTGCTTTTCTTAGCTTGATGGGTATATGGCGGTACCCCTAGAAGAGACTATACCTGTATAAAAATAAATGGGTCATATCATGGAAGTAAATCCTAGTATATGTCCCGTTTTTATACGTATCTGGGCTGAACCTCTTATTGTTTTACAACATAAAGTTTGTAATGAAATAGCCAAATTCATAACCTGTTCTTATTAATCCAGCTCCTAATATTATATATATAGAATATTTAATAAAAAGATTCTCGTTTAAGAAATTTTTTAGATTATTCATGTTGAATCCTCCATCTCTATTTTAGTAGCTTGATCGTGATGTGGCGATACCTCAAATAAGCTTAAATTTATTTTATCGTTTTATATACTTAGTCTTTAATTTGTTTCATTAATGCTTTAGCTGCTACAAATAACATGAAACTGTTGAGGGCTAAACCTCCTAAATTTACGTAAAAGAAATTTGGTTGTTTAAAATTGTATATACCAGTTAATACAAAACTGAAAAAGATAAACGAAGCTATTATAAGGGATACTGTTTTTTGCTTATTTGTGTATGAATTCATCATTATCACCCTTCAAGTGGAATATATAGATATAATTATATCGTGGAGTTGTGTATGTAATTAACTATAAGATATATATCTATGCGAATTTAACTTATTTTTTCTTTTACAGGATAATAAGGCAGCAGATTCGTACTTACAATTCGTTATAGGGGTAAATCATAAATTCTATAAAGAAAAGACACCCTAAGGTGTCTTCCTCTGACTTGAACCACTTAAATTTTAATAACATCATTTTAAAACCACAAATATATCCTTAATCTTTCATATAATATTTTATCACATTTTTCAGTTAATGGCATCTAATTAGTAAAAAAGGTTATCCCTTGTAAATTCCTTTTCTCCATACCCATTCAATAGGACCATAGCGGAAGTGTTTACTCCAAATCTTGCTGAATATAATTTGTACGAAGCTAATAAAAAGTCCGAAGATACATAGTTGCCAGTAATATACGTGTGAGATATCTTTAAAGTACCACGAAAGAATGACAAGCGTTAGTATGCTTTGGGTGATGTAATTAGTTAAAGCATACTTGCCTATGTTCATAAAGGGGTGCAGCCACTTTACATTTCCTTTCTTCTCGCAAATTAAAAGTAAGGAACAAATATAGAATATAGCTAGCGTTTTCCCCCCAAAAAGAATCCATAATTGGATATGGCTAGCGTAATAAACATCAGTTTCTATAAAATAATAGATAATAGGCAGAGAGAGTAAGCATGAAATAAATAGTGAACTCCACTGTAAGACTTTAATTTTCTTTTCAAGTTCCGATACAAGTTTGAAAATATTCTTCTTTCCAGCCCATAAACCTATTAAAAATAACCCAATATATTCCGGGATCCCTATTAGAAGTTGCTGAAATTCTTGTGTCATAAGAAAGAACAAACGAGCTTTTACTTGATGTAAATAATTTGAAAATAGATTCACTGTGTAATTAGTAGTGTTGCCTGTAAACATATATTGATAGTATTTTGGTATCTCTTCAGGAATAGAAGGGCTTGCATGTAAAAATAAAATAACATGTAGAGTATAACTAGCAAGTAAAAAACTACAACCTGTTATAAAAATAAGCTTAGTAGACCGCTTATAAAAGAACAATAGAACAAAACCTGCTATAGAATATGCATGTAAAATATCTCCATACCACAGAAAGATAAAGTGATTTACACCAAATAGTAATAGAATACATAACCTACGACTAAATAGTTTATATATGGGATACCCCTTTTTTTCTGTATTTCTCATAAAGATATAAAATCCCACGCCGAATAAGAATGCAAAAATGGTATAAAACTTTGATGATATCAGTAAATCTACTAGAAAACGAACTACTTTATCTATACCGGAGTAACCTGCTTGATTAAAGGGATCTAGTCCCGTCATAGTAGGTAGATTAGCAAATAGGATACATAGTATGGCCATACCTCTTATTATGTCTAAAGAATGAATACGAGCGTTTTGTTGCATGTTAATTCTCCTTTCTTAATAAAAGAAAAACGAGCACTATATTAGCTAGCGCTCGAATTACGTCTTGCAAAGAATCCATCATATGTAGCAGCTGACATTGCCCCTTCAAGGCGTTCAACCTCTTCTCCTCTGTTATAAGCTACAACAACTGGAGTACCAGGAATATTAAAATCTTGGAATGCACTTTGATTTTCTGGTGTAGAGATATCAATACGGTAAATGGTTCTATCATGTTTCTGCGACATACTATTGATATCTGGGGCAGCTTTCTTGCAATATTGACATGCTGGTTGATAGTAATAGGCAATGAACTCTTCCTGAGATTCTATTTTTTGTTTTAATTCTTCTTTTGAAATATCTTTTATATATTTTGGTACCCTTTCTGCATCTGCAGCAGATACAATCGCTTTTTCTGGTGTTGCAGTTTCTGTTTTGACTGATTCATTTTTAGTTAAAGTAAAGATCGCGATGCAAGCAACGATTAAGGTTGTTACAACTGCTCCAATTTTATAAACTTTTTGCATTTTAAATTCCTCCTTCTTAAAATAAAAAAAGGACAAACCTCGCCCGAGTTAACAGGGCGTAAGGTTTGTCCTTCACGCTACGTACAATAGATAAACAATGGATAACAAATTTTCTACTTATATATTACCATATAATCCATATAAAATACTATATAAATTTTAGGTAATAAAACCAAAAAAATTACAAGACATATATATAACTTCACATATCGAATAATTATTAAAAAACTATACAATAAAGAAATAGGGGGTACGGAAACGATTCTAGGTATGAAGGAAACCCTGGGAAATGAATACAAAAAAAGCTGTTAATCCCAGAGTGACCCTTGAATCTCATAACCGTTTCCATACCCTATTCGTTTATAAGGGTATTCGTTGAAAATAAACGTATATAAAATAATCCTAATTACCTTCATAAACAGGTCGATTTTTTTTGAAACGAGCAAATCTGTTTCAAAAGGTGTCCGTATTTAAGATGCATTTCAAAAATGGATTTTTGAGGTTTTGGAACTAATATTTCATGTGGTTTTGATATTCCCAAAAGGTGTACCTTTTTGGAATATCAAAATTTAGGTGAATACGATGTGAATGCCATTTTGTCACATCTATTCCTTTTTTTAAAGGGTGTTTTACACCTTATTAAAAATAGGGAGGATAGTAGTGTGTAAAGGTGATAGTGGTATGTAAGGGTGATAATAGATTATATGGTTGATAATGAATTCGTGGAGGAATAGAAGTTTGTTAGATACGCTCTATAACATAGTGGAAGATTAATAATCTTTACTATGTTATAGAAGGGGTTCTCAAGGTGAATAAAAAACTTAAAAAGCAGAAGAACAAGAAGAATACTAAAAATGTCAAAAAAACAAAAAAGACTTCCAAACTGGAGAATTTGATCCGATGGGGAAAGTGGATTGCATAGATCATATTAAGGAATATAATTATCGTGAATCTATGATTTATCAGTATTTTACTAAGAGACTATCGTTTAAACATGAAGAAGAAGTTAGATTGGTTTATTCAGAAACAGCTAATAACAAAGACCTTTCATCAGAATATAAATATATTTTGGGGCGGAATATAGACGTGGATATTTCTAACCTTATCGAACGTGTTTATGTTTCGCCTGATGCAGATCCTTGGTTTGTGGACGTAGTGAAAGTTGTTCTAGAAAAATTTAATATAGATGCAGAAGTTATCCATTCGAAATTATATGAATTGAATTAGAATATCCATAAGGACGATTATTACCTCTAGAAATAAAAAGGAGCAGAATGATATATCAAGACCTAATTTGTTAAAAGTTATGAAAAACAAAAGGTGATACATATTAATCATGACTAATATGTATCACCTTTTGTTCATTATATTAGAATTTATAATTTATCGAGAAAGAAACTTTAACACTAGATGTACCTGTTCCAGCCCCTACAATTGCAATTGAATTTATATCATTCATCGTAATGGATCTACATTCGCTTGGTGCGACTACAAATCCTCCAACAGCTGTTCCGTTTACAGTGAGAGCTGCCGTTGGCCCTACTCCAACAGTTCCATTATTTTCTACCATAATTGTCCCATTTATTACAAAAGTAGTAGCATCATCCCAAATAGGTGTAGCGGTACCACCAGTATCATCTAAAATAATATTGCAACATACAGCATCATTTACACAACATAGTTGATCATTGCAACAATTTCCAATTTGTGCCAATGTTAATTCCTCCTAAATTTATAAACAAGATACATTATTGTATGTTTAATTTTTCGATTTTGTTTGGACAATTGACTTTACAGATTTAAAAAAATTTTACTATGGATACATATTACGAAACTCTGATAATCGTCAAGGCAGCTCCAACTGAACCTGCGATTGATAGAAGTGTTGCAACTAAAAGAATACTACTAAATAATTGTAGTTGGATGGTATCTCCAGTACTTAAATTAACAATAACATCATTGTTAAAAGCAGATACACTTATAGTTGGTCTTAATATAGTGGAGGGAATAGGAGTGGTATTGTTTAATAAAATTCTTGAACCAGCACCAATACCAACTGTAGCTGTAGTATTAATTTGATAAGTAATATAATATCTGCCTGATTGTGGCACTGTAAAAGTGGTATTTGTACCATTGACTGTAAAACCATCTAAATCTTGATTATTTGGAAGAGGAATACTAGTAGCTCCACCTAATGCAACATTTATGACGCTACCAATTGTATTAGAAGCAAACATGGAGTTAGTGGTGACAGTTGATCCAGTAGAACCAGTTGATCCAGTAGAACCAGTTGGTCCAGTAGAACCAGTTGGTCCAGTAGAACCAGTTGGTCCAGTGGGACCAGTTGATCCAGTAGAACCAGTTGATCCAGTAGAACCAGTTGATCCAGTAGAACCAGTTGATCCAGTAGAACCAGTTGATCCAGTGGAACCTGTTGGTCCAGTGGAGCCTGTTGGTCCAGTAGAACCAGTTGGTCCAGTAGAACCAGTTGATCCAGTAGAACCAGTTGATCCAGTAGAACCAGTTGGTCCAGTGGAACCAGTTGGTCCAGTGGAGCCTGTTGGTCCAGTAGAACCAGTTGATCCAGTAGGACCTGTTTTTCCACTAATACCGCAACAGCCAAGTGGTCCAGTGAAATTTAGTTTGTTTGCCAATTTATAAACGCCCCTTTTCAATGAATAGTGCAGTTAATTTATTAATAGTGTATGTCCTTTTTTATATTGTGGCCATGAATAAATAGAAAAAATAAAATCACAATAATTACAAAAAAGCGTAATTATTGTGATTTTAAAAATAATATTTTTCTTTGTAATAATAATTAAGTTGTATTTGTATAGTACCTGTGACAAGTTTTTGTGGAGTGGGGAATTTAATATATTCTAAATCTGATACAGTAAGTGATTTACAATGTCCCTTCGGGATAAACATTTTATATGTTTTGGTTTTAGTATATAAAAATATTTGTAATTCTGGATCTGTTCCATTGTTATACGAACTTGTTATGGTAGCTGTATTATTTAGATATTTTTCACTTTTTTTCCATATAATTCGAGGCGGACAATTTTTGGTTAAACAATAAGTTAAACAAAAGCTATTTTTTATCATTCTTGATTTTATCAAACAATCAAAAGTTGGGATGTCTACAAAAATCAAACCACAAAAGTCAGCAAGGTTTACAAACAATTGACTTTTTGTATGAAATAATTTTTTTACACAACAAAATTTATTTAGCGGAAATTTCGTGGGATCTTCATTTTCTATAACCGGAGATGGAAATAATAATTCAAGTAGGGCACAATTCTTTTTAGTATCTAATGCTTTAACTGTAAAAAAGGGAGTGGTAAATTTGCCATTCTTAACGTTACCTGCTAAAGATACTAACTTTCCGCTATAATTAAATAGACAAAAAGGGGGAGTAGTTTGCCATTTTTTAGATTGAGGAGGGTTGTTAGTTTCTAAAATTCTTTCTAATTCTAGAGCAATCCACCTATTCATATTTAAATCATTCCTTTAAGTTTCAACTGTGGAGTTATGAAAACTAAATTTCATTAAAAAACGCGATATTTTTGTTACAGTATATGTTATGCAAGAAATTTAAACACAAATAAAATTATGAAAAGGTATTAATATGTGAAGGATTTTTACTAAATTTGCACCTTACAATCCCATTATTTTTTAGAGTTGTTTATACATATCTGCGTATGCCACTTTTAGTTGATTCCGTAATTGTTTGTTTTCTTCTTCAATTTTCTTGATTCTTCGCTTCAATGATTCAATAATTACATCTTTATTGCTGTCACTCATCTCACGTTTTAGAGAGTTTGTGTAGCAATGGAACTTTTTACGCAATAAGGCGTACCGCCAACTTACACTGGGTCTTTAGAAAAAAGAAAAAAGAAAAAAGCCCATCAAGCTAAACTTATATAAGCTTAGCTTGATGGACTTGGGGTAGCATCACATCCCTATCAAACTAACAAAACTAAACTTCCTTAAAATGCAAAGATACACTATTCTTTCTATAGAATCATAGGGAAGGATAACGTCTTTTTTGCTTTATGGGTAGTGTGAAACCTTAGCTTGATCGCGATGAGTTAGGACACCTTTTTTAACTTACGTACCTTTAGTCTAATAAAGATAGCCTAATAGATCTAACTCTCCATCCTGCCATTTTACATTTCCCATTTCCTTAATCATAAGTTCGTTTACAACTTCACTTCCTATGCTGAAAGTAGTCTGATTTTGTTCATCTATTTTAAGCCACTTGCATTTATTCTCTACCGATTTGTATCCTTTTTTCAAATACAAGTTTTTGTTATCGGCAAATAAGAGTAGAAAGTCAATAGACTTACCCTCGCAGAAATTTTCTATTTCCGAAAGCAATAAGTTTCCTATTCCTTGAGAACGAGCTTCTCTTGATACGCATAAATCAATAATTCCAAGAACTCTTATAGGCATACCATTTAAGTTCATCACTCTATAATCTAAACCTACCTGACCAATAAGTTGATTTTTCTCAGTTAAAGCCAATATTCTAAAATGCGGGAGTTGTTTAAAATAGATTCTTTCCCGCGGGTAACTTTCTTCAAAACACTCTACTAATAATCTTTGAATAGCCAGCCTTAACTCTTGATCCATTTCATACTCAAAAATCTTTTCTGTGTTCAAGTTATCTTCTCCTCACGACGAAATTTTCTACATAAATTTCGTCAGCATTAAACAGTAAACCTTCTAGCGGTACTTTTTATATGTAGTTTAATGGGTATAGGGACTACTGCATAGCCATTAAATTGATATCTTAGACGCCCTCGTAACAAATATTTTTATCTTTTATAATAATTAGACTTATTTCTATCGTTTTGGGGTGCTTCAAAATCTTAGCTTGATGGGCATGTGGTGCTACCCAAAAATACAAAAATCTCCTTCAAAAAAAAGAAAGGCGCCTACGCACCTTTCTTTTGTAATTCACTTGTACTCTCTTCAGCATCCAAAATTCCTTCTGAATCACTTTAATGCATCATTGTACGGACCTAATTGCTTTTTAGAAAAGTAATGATTTGTCTCCTTACTTTTCAGTAACATATTTCCTTTTATAATTAAAAAATAGGTAGCTACTAGAAAATAGATTAGCCCTAATATCCAATCCAAATTTGTAGCTAGATTGTGTAAAAGAACATATCTCATATATGCATAACCAATCGGAACATGTAGTAATATAACCGCACCTAATCCTGGGTTGTATATTGTTTTAGCTGTTATATTCGCAAAAATACCATGCCATATGAATTGAAAAAATCCCATTAAAATAGGTGCCAACCCAAGCCATATTATATTTGGAAAGAAAACCGGAAGTAAATAAAAAACATACGCAATCAAAATATTTATTACCATAGCAGATTGCGTATTTAATGGATAGCGATCTGGTATATCACTTTTAAATATAACTACATTAAACAGACCGGCAAAATAACCTGGCCAACGATACTCTTCAAATTGATGCAATAAAATGGCCACAAAACTTAACGCTAACAGTACTTTTATTTCACTCATTTCTCCCAAATTCACGACTAAACAAACTGCGACAACAATAGCCACAACTAACCCTATATCACACCAATGCTTTCTAAAGAAACTAACCATCTCTATCACCCACTGTCTCAATTTTTATAAAAATAGCGTTCAAATAGGAAATCAATCTGTTTTTCTACAGGCAGTACTCTTATATCTGCCCCTGATTCAAGAATTGGCATCATTAATGCTGGAAGAAAAATGGATCCAAATATTTGCACTGTCATCATCATTAAAACTTCCTGATCCGTTTCATTTGTTATTTCGCTCAAAATATTCTTCACTTTACTAAAACCGAGCCTCTTCAAAAAATCTCCATATTCGTATTGAGATGTAAATACCGTAGTTCCCATTGCAATAATTTTCCTAACTAACTCAGGGTATTGCTGAATTACTAGTACATAATCCAATAAAAATATTTTTAATCTTTCTTTCGCTGGCACTTTAATATCATCTAAAATAGAAAAAGTACCTTGAAAGCTAATTAATAAGACTTTAATCGTCTCACTAATCAATTTTTCTTTTGAACCAAAATGGTAATTTACAAGCGCGATATTTGTATCTGACAATGCCGCAATTTTTCTTATTGTTACACTTTCGAAACCTTCGTCTTTAATTAACTCCAATGTTGTATTTAAAATCTTTTCTTTCGTTGATATTTTTTCATTTTCCCTCAACTTATCTCCCCTCTAGAATTTATTAATTAAACAATGTTTTAAACGTTGTTTAATTTTATGGTATCACCTTCAATTTTTAAAATCAATTTAATCCTTTCGACATTTCCCTACATTTTTTATGATTTATTCCATACAAAAAGCGTGAAAATGCTAAACTGTTCACGCTTTTTGTATTTGTACTGTTATACACCAGCTCCTACTTTATATTCCACACATAAAATAAATTTCTAAAAATAATTTAAAACTATCCATATACCAATACGTAAAGAAAAATATATTGTAACTTCCTCCGAAAAAAGCTTAAATAACAATTTCCTAAATATTCTAATAGAGGTCACCATACATCGCTATCAATCTAAGATAAATTTGTATCCATATAATCAAAAAAACGCTATTCTTTTTGTAGAAAAATACAGAAAGGATGGCGTTTTGTATGACTCTATCGATTCAAGTTGAGTTTCATTTATTCGCTGAAGACTACAGCGATATCTATCTCCAAGTATCCTTCAACAGCTCACACAGGAAACGGGTTTCGCAAAACGTAAAAGTAAGTTTGGTGCACGAGATTTGGCCGCTTTATGTATTTGGATTAGTCAACATGTAGCAAGTGATTCTCTTACGTAGTCAGCTTTATGTAAATACAGCTACACTCATGAGTCCAGAAGGACTGAATCAACGCTTTATTCCAGCAGCTGTCGCATTTCTTCGAGAAGTCTTTACTTCTCTTCTCACACAAAAACTCTGTTCAAATCACTCACTTTCTGCACATATAATCTCTACTTTCAATCGTATCCGTATTCTAGATGCAACAGTGTTTCAACTACCTGATCAATTCGCCACTGACTATCAAGGTTCAGGTGGGAGTAGTAATAAGGCAGGCGTGAAAATCCAATTGGAATATGATTTACTTAGTGATCATTGGGAACTGTGGTTACAATTACAACTAGATCCGGTCAAATTATTGGACCTGCTATATTACAACAATTCATTTCAACACTTTGTATAGTTATATTAGAGGAGGAAGGTATAATAACACCGGCATCTTCTAGTTTTATCTTCATAAGTTGTGAAGATATAGAAAGTGTTACATTAAATACTTAATAATAAAAAAGGTTCACTCCTATATAAAAATAGATAAGGAGTGAGCCTTTTTTGTAATTTATAGATGTTTGATAGGTTCAAAAGAAATTATTGATTCATTAAATATATTGTATATGTATTTATAAATTTAAGGACGTGATAAATATGGTAAATTGCAGGAGGGGTTGCCAACCTAACTTTTGTAATTGTCCTCCAATTCAAAGACAAGATATAATTCCTTTGACATTAACAGCATTGACTAATTGGACCAATATTCTTAATGAGCTCATTGTATCAATACCAGCAGTACTTACAGTACCCACACCGCAAAATATAGGGAAATTAGTTGTTATTCTAAATCAATTATTAGCATTTGCACAAGCGGGATTTTTAAATCAACAACAACAAGCAGATCTTGTATCTATTACTAAGAACTTAATTACTATTTTAAATATATCTCAACTAAATTTTATTGTTTTAACAACTGAATTACAAACATTAGTAAATAATTTATTATCCCTTATTAATTTATTTGTTATTGATAACACTACAAGACAGGCACAAATACAATTAATACAAAAGATTATTTTGCCCTTGGCTCAGTTAGGCCCGACAGGAGCAACAGGTCCGACAGGAGTAACAGGTCTAACAGGAGCAACCGGTTCAACGGGAGCAACAGGCCCGACAGGAGACATAGGTCCAACGGGAGCAACAGGCCCGACAGGAGACATAGGTCCAACGGGAGCAACAGGTCCAACAGGAGACATAGGTCCAACGGGAGCAACAGGCCCAACAGGAGACATAGGTCCAACGGGAGCAACAGGCCCGACAGGAGACATAGGTCTAACGGGAGCAACAGGCCCGACAGGAGGAGTATTAGATTTTGCGGATTTTTATGCGTTGATGCCCCCTGATAATGCTGCAACAGTTGCAGTCGGTGGAGACGTAGATTTTCCAAGAGACGGACCTTTTAGTGGGGCGGGGATTGCACGTACTGGTGCTGATACATTTAATTTGTCTGCAATCGGTAGTTATCAGGTCTTGTTTCAGGTGAGTGTGACCGAAGCGGGTCAACTAGTTTTAACTCTTAATTCCGGAGCAGGAGCTGTTGAATTAGCTTATACGGTAGTTGGTCGAGCAACTGGTACTTCTCAGATAGTAGGAATGGCTCTTGTGCAAACATCAGTCATCAATTCAATACTTACTGTACGAAATCCTGCTAGCGAATCCACAGCACTAACCATCACTCCTCTGGCTGGAGGAACAGAGTCTGTTTCAGCACATCTTGTTATTACGCGACTTAGATAAAAGCGAAAAATAGAATTGCATAGGTTGTAGGCTATAACTATAAAGTTAAGGGAAATGTTATAAAAGTCCCTTTAAATCTTTTGAGGGGATTTTTATAGGTTTTTAGATATAGTGATTTCTTCTAAAGAAAACTATGTAAAAAAAGCTAGCATAGATCTAGTTTTTTTAGATGTTCTAATCTCTTTATTTTTCATGTTTTGAATGTAAACTAATGAATATTAGTGTACATTCAAAACATTGATTTCATTAATCTTATCCGACTTTATCTATTTTTAGAAAAATCAATAACAAAAGTATACATTCAAAACACTGTAAACAAACAATTTAGGGATACTTACTACTAGTTCAAATAAATCTCGTTATCGAAAATCAAAAACATTCGAATTCTATTATGTTGCCTTCAGGATTTAGCTCATGACTTGTAACTTTCTTAAATAGAGGTAATACCAGTACACCCACATATAAGGGATGATATAGGAAAAAAATGTCCAAATAATATTCCAGCCGTTACCATATACGATTTCTCCAATTAAAACTAATGTCATTTCAAGAAGGGTAGTAAATAGGGATATGAAAAAGACCATCAAGTAAGGTCTTTTGGTTTTCTTTATAAAGAATATCAAGTAACTTGCCAAAATCGGATAAAGTCCTATATTAAAGGGTAAAGCAGACAAAGTTTTTTGATCAAGGAAAGGAGCAATTCTCCAAAAATCACAATAAAAGCCGAATTCATTTACAACAAAAGCAACGACACAACAAAATGATCCAATCAGAGGTATAATTCTTCTCTCTTTTTTGTAAAGGTGAAAAATCCCAACAGTCCAAGGTAACACAAATGCAATTAGAATATTAAATAGCATCTTGACACTACCTTCCTTTCCTTATAACCATCTTCACCTTACTCCTTATAATTTAAACTAAAAAAGTTTTCCAAACCAACGCAACATGATAATTACAATCAACTGAGTTATGATTAAATTATAAGGCTGCTTAACTCTTATTTTGTTCTCAAAAATATATCCCATATACACATCTAGTTTACATAAAACCACTTATAAGAAGTACAAAAAAGCACACGTATACGATTATTGGTTCTGGGGCACATGTGTTTTACCTGTGAAAAATTCATACAAATACTTAGTCATGATGTTTAAAAAGGTATACCTTTATAAACAGATGTTTTTTGGAACGCGCGAATGTGTGTCTAAAGGTGTCTGTTTTTAGGGATGTTCCCAAATTGAGAGTTCTCTGTATCACTAAATACATAAAAATTATAATTACACTCAAAAGTGTAATTATAGAACCGTAATTTATTGAGAAATTTGAATTTTCATAATAACGGGTTGTTTCTTCAATATTTTCTCTCTATAATTTGGATGTACCACATGATTATATAATGAAGGAGGAGTTCATAATGGGACGTTGGATTATAGTAACAAGTGAAAGTCATGAACCTAAATTAACAGTGTCTGAAGCAAAAGAATTACAGAAACTACAAGAAAAAAAATAAAGAAGATAAAGAGGACAGTCTTATGATGTCCTCTTTATCTATACATAAATCCATGAAAGATTGTATTCATTTACTTTATTTTATTTAACTGGAGGTTATTAGAATGCTATATTCTTGGGAAAGAGAAACCATAGAAGAAATTGCGCGTCAACGTATTATGGATACGTTCAAAGAATTAAGTTTTTCAGTGGAAAAAAAAGTTTTTGGAGATAAAATACAAACCACATACGTGGAATTATTTAATTCAAATCAGCAGATTGAATCATTCGGCGTAGGAAAAGGGAAGTACAATGAATTAGGAGCATTGTTTGAGGCCTTAGAGCATTATACTCTGGAGAATATAACAATGAAAGATTGTGATTTTTTCTCGTCTCATCATATTGCGAAGAACCCAATACTTGACGGAGAACGTGTTATGCAATTGATAGTAGAAGAACCCGATCAACAATTACTTTGTAAAAAATACTATGCTTTGAATGATACACAACAACATATATGGTATCCATTTTTCATTGCCAATCCACATTATATGCAACATCCAATCGAAACGGATACTTATCAGTATCAGAAAGTACAACGATACAGTTCTAATAGTGGCACAGCCATTGGTTCCACTTTACATGAAGCGATTATTCATGCAACGAATGAAGTCATTGAACGGGATGCTTTTTCTTTATTCCTACTTCGACATTTCTACTATGATATACCAGATCATACATTAAAGATAATTCATCCAAATACGCTTCCATCATCACTAAAAGAAACAATTGTACAAGCAGAAGGGGAATTACAAGAGGAAATTATACTATTGGATATTACAACGGAAGTTGCAATTCCAACTATATTAGCTGTTACAAAAAATAAAAAGCATACTGGTATATTCGGGCTAGGCACATCTTTATACCCTGAATATGCTATCTTGCGAAGTATTACAGAATTGGTTCAGGTGAATCATATTGCCTCTGCAAATATTGGTGATGAGCTAGCACATCGAGAGCATTTTTTGAATCAATTACAGCCGTATCCTCGTCACTATGCTTGTGCAGAAATGAATATGTGTTCCGTATTTAATCAATTTCCAGCCACTTATGTTTCATTTGAGGATTTACCGAGATTTTCAGAACGTAATTTAATACTTTACATCGAAGAACTGCAAGAGCGATTACACCAACAACATTTTTCTATCTATTATTCTCCAGTCAAAGAGTTTTCCAATGGTATAAAAATCATACATGTACTAATTCCACAAATGGAGCGTTTTTTATTGATTACAAATGGTCAATTGGTGTTTCCGTCCGAAAGAGGTATGAAAAAGAGTCTTAAGTCACAGTCCAGTTTATAAAAAACACCCTATAAAGAGGACTAAGAAAAATGCTAATCCGCCATATATGAGGTACCATCAACAAACATTTTAATGTTTGTTGATGGTACCTCATATATTTTCGACAAAACAAAAAAACATCTAATTTAAATTAGATGCGGAATGTATCAAGTACATTATCTTTTTCTTGGGTGTTTTTGCCCAAATCTCCGAAACGGGGGAATTAAGTTAATTCATTAGAAATTTATACATCATGTCAAAAAAATGCACTTTATGACACAGATGAAAACCTAGCCTTTTTTATTTCAAAAATACAAATTGATAATATTGGAGATATATTATCAATTTGTATATATTTTGAAATTCTTATAAATAAGGACTTTTCACAATACGTTTTCTTAGTCCTCCTTCTCGAGTGAGTGGGGAAAATATCCATTCTAATATCTTATCTTTCTCATTATACGATAAAATTTAACTGATTTTTCATTATTCATTTTTATGTACACCCAATCAACTTTCCTACAAACGTAATTTTTATAGTTTTTTATGGGGGTTCATATTTAAAAAACAATAAAATAAATTAAAAAATAAAAAACTATAGCATTACTCAATGTTATTATTGTAATATATCTTTGGAATGAATGATTTTATGTAGCAACAAGTTAGGGGTAGTACCAGGGGGAAAAATGAGAAACTTTTTTGAAGACAATTATAAAAATATTGGGCTTAAAAGAAAATTAATAAACTTAGTAAGTGAAATTAGTGAATACAAGGGAAGATTAGCTGCCTATCAAGAACAAAAGCCTGATATATTCATTAATTTAGAGAAGAATATACCTTTGCACTACATAAAAAACTTTACTACTGTATATAAAGATATAAAAGTTCCAAATAAAAGATTAAAAGAACTTATTTTAGATGATATAGTGCCTCAAAACATCGAAGAAGATGCCGTTTTTTGTTATTTTAAAACTTTGTCACTTGTACATAAAAGATCTTGTACTTTATCAATTAGCCCAGAAACTATACAAGAATTGCATTTTCAATTAATACATTATAGTACCTCTGATAGTGCAAAATGGCGCAAAAAACCATTTTACATCCCAGGAATTCCGGAAAGTGGGATGTATACAAGTAGTTATCGTCCTTTCCCACACGAGCTTATTCCACAGGCTATGGAACAATTATGTAATCAATACAATTCAGTAAACAATAAAAAGGAACTACATTCCCTTTTATTAATCGCTCGTTTTATATTAAATTTTTATTGCATAATCCCTTTTAGTCAAGGAAATGGTAGACTAGCGCTTATGCTAATGCAATTACTATTAGTAAAAAACGGACACACATTTGTAAAATATGTTTGTTTAGATAAATATATCAAGAAGAAAGAATCAGAATATTACGATTCAATATATAAATCTTCAGTTAATTGGTACTGTGGTGAGCACAATATTAGTTTTTGGATAAAAATGTTTTTAAATATTATATTAGAGGCCTACCAAGACTTGCATTCTACAATCCGAGATTCTATATGTAACAATACTAAGGTTGAACGCATTCAAAATTTTATACTTAAACAAAAACATCCTTTTACTAAAGAATGTATCCGTAGCATCCATCCAGATATAGCCGAAAGTACAATCAGTAAAACTTTAAGCTCCTTACAATTATTTGGTTATATTAAGTTAATCTCAAAAGGAAGAAATGCCCAATGGATGAAAGTTTAGTAATTATTTTTGGGTTATTAGGATTTAGTAAACCATAAAAAAAGAAACAGATAGTGGTTATTTCGCATGCAAATCTTTAAATTTCCTACACGGGGTAGCACCACATCGCCATCAACTTAACACAAATAAACTACCTCAAAATGATAAAATTGAGCAATTTGTACAGATTTATCGTTTGGGGGTAGTCCTAAATTCTTAGCTTGATGGGCATGTGGTAGAACCCCATCGCTATCAAGCTATCAAAACAAAATACCCTCTAAAATGAAAAAGACGTTATTCTTTCTGAGAAATCTTAGGAAAGGATAACGTCTTTATATCAATATGACGGTATCCTATATGAAAAATTAACACCGTCCTAAATGTATATATTGTATATATTGTACACATTGTGTATAATGTGTTCATAAGCATTTAAGACGCAAGGAGTTGAATCATGAGGGTCTTACTATCTAATAAGTCTAAGTCTCCTATTTATCAACAAATCATTGATCAGATTATATTACAAATATTAAATGAAACATTGAAAGTAGATGATTCGTTACCTTCTATGCGTTCATTAGCAAGAGACTTGAAGGTAAGTGTTATTACTTCAAAAAGAGCGTACGAAGAACTTGAAAAGGCGGGTTACATCTACTCTATAGTAGGGAAAGGCTCGTTTGTTGCAAAACAAACAAAGAAACAACGAGCGGATGAACCAAGTGATCCAATACGTGAAAAGTTCAGTACAATCGTTCGAGAGAGTAAGGCTAATCATTTATTAAGGGATGAGTTAATACAAATTATTAATCATATTTATGAGGAGGAATAAAAATGGAGAACATTGTAGAAGTGAAAAATGTTTCAAAAACATATAAGGGATTTTCTTTAAAAAATGCATCGTTCAACATCAAAAAGGGGTTTGTAACGGGATTTATTGGCGCAAATGGTGCTGGGAAAAGTACGACAATTAAACTTATTATGGATCTTATTAGCAAGGATAGCGGAGATATCACAGTTTTCGGTAAAGATCATCAAAAGGACCAAGTTTCTATTAAAGAGCGTATAGGATTCGTATACGATGACAATATCTATTATGAAGATATGACAATTCATCAACTGAAAAAATTCATTGCTCCAGCGTATAAAAAATGGGATGAAAATCAGTTCCAATCCTACTTACAGCGCTTTGAGTTACCGACTAACATAAAAATGAAAGAGATGTCTACAGGGATGAAAATGAAGACTTCCCTAGCGTTTGCACTTTCACACCATGCCGAATTTATACTTATGGATGAACCGACATCTGGACTCGATCCTGTATTTCGAAGAGAACTTTTAGACATCCTTTATGATTTAATGGTCGATCAAGATAAAACAATTTTTTTCTCCACACATATTACCACTGATTTAGATCGTATTGCTGATTATATTGTATTTATTCATAATGGTGAGATTGTGTTTGAAAAAGATATACATAGTATTTCTGAAGAATATGCAACTGTAAAAGGGGATAAATCCTTACTTACGCCTAAAATCAGAGAACAATTAATCGGGATTCGTGAAACAAACATGGGGTTTGAAGCACTCACAAGTAACGCCAGCCGTTCACGTACGCAATTAGGGAATGATGTATTAATTGAAGAAGCAACATTAGAAGATATTATGTATTATACAAAAAAGGGGAATGTTCAATATGTATAATTTAATATTAAAGGATTTTAGATTGCAAAAATTATTGATCTTACTCTATCTACTTGGTATATGCTTTTTTATAGGGACGTTTGGAAGTTTTGGGTTCATAGTCGTTTTGGTGGCTGGTTCTTATATGATAAATCTACATTATTACGACGAAAAGAATAATAGTCACAAATTTATTAATAGCTTGCCTTATAGTAGAAATAAAATTATTATGTCAAAATATATTGGTACAGTGTTGTTTACAATTCTAGTAGTTCTATTCTCATTATTGATACAAGTAGTAATTCAAGTTGCATCCCCGACTTATGGAGTTGAAATTGAAACTCCACAGACAATTGTGGTTAGTGTTCTTACTGTCATGTTGTTTACGTCTATCTACTTACCATTTTTCTATCGCTTCACCAATAAATATTTGATGGCTGCTGTCAGCATTATTTTCCCTGTATGTGTTGTTTTATGGAGACCAATTGAGGAATATGTAAATATTACCGACCTTGTATATAGCGTTACTACACAATTTACTATTAATCAACTAATTACACTTGCTTCAATCGTTACCATGCTTATATTTATCGGTTCTTACTTCTTAACGGTGAGAATTTATAAACGTACTGATTTTTAAAAATTCTTTTTAACTGAAATATAGAATACCTAACAAATAACTGTTGTACAGTTTTATTCTTAAACACTTTGGTGCTACTCAATAGCTATCAAACTAATAAAACAAAGTTCTCCCCTCAAATGAAAAAATGCGCTATTCTTTCTATAGAATCATAGGAAAGGATGGCGTTTTTTATGTCTGTTTCTGTGTCCGACGAATTACAACTATTTGCTCAAGAGATTCAAAGTTTTTTATCTCCAAATTTCTTACGAAATCTTGCTAGAGATGTTGGTTTTGTACAACGAACCAGTAAGTATCAAGCACAAGATTTAGTAGCTTTATGTGTATGGATTAGTCAAAATGTTGCTAAAACCTCTTTAACTCAGTTATGTAGCTGTTTAGAAGCGTCAACAGAAGTGCTCATCAGTCCTGAAGGACTGAATCAACGATTTAATGCCACAGCCGTGCAATTTCTACAACAAGTGTTAGCCGAACTTCTCAACCAAAAGTTATTTTCAACTAAGCTGCCCTTTTCTCCATACACTTCTATGTTCAAGCGTATTCGTATCCTAGATTCAACTGGGTTTCAAATTCCCGATGTATTTTCATCTGTTTATCCGGGTGCAGGAGGATGCAGTCATACGGCTGGGATAA
Organism: Bacillus sp. TH17; assembly: GCF_016651125.1. Taxonomy (NCBI): domain Bacteria; kingdom Bacillati; phylum Bacillota; class Bacilli; order Caryophanales; family Bacillaceae; genus Bacillus; species Bacillus sp. TH17. Next base: position 317,698 of record NZ_JAEKEN010000003.1, on the reverse strand, counting down.
AAATTCAACTTGAGTATGATTTGTTAAGTGGACAGTTCCTACATATTCATACAGGTCCAGGTAAACAACATGATCGTACTTACGGCTCTCTGTGTGCCCCAACTGTGACAGCGAATGATTTATGTATCCGAGATTTAGGTTATTTTCATTTAAAAGACCTTAAATATATACAAGATAAAGAGGCCTACTATATCTCTCGTATCAAGTCGAATACACGTATTTATCAAAAAAATCCTAACCCTGATTATTTTCAAGACGGAAGAATTAAGAAAGGTACAGAGTATATACAGATAGATATGGAGACGTTAATGAGCTCCCTTCAACCAGGACAAACATGTGAAATAGCTGATGCTTATGTAGGAATGATTGATAAAGTGCCAGCTCGTGTAATTGTTCACCGATTAACAAAACAACAGCAACAAAAACGATTACAAGATCAAGCTGTAAGAGAAAAAAAGAAAGGAATGAAGTATTCTCCTCGTAGTAAACGACTCAGTGGTATCAATGTATATATGACAAACACCCCTACAGATATTGTCCCGATGGGACAGGTACATGACTGGTATTCTTTACGTTGGCAAATCGAGATTTTATTTAAAACGTGGAAATCATTCTTTCAAATTCATCATTGTAAAAAGATAAAATCAGAACGATTGGAGTGCCATTTATATGGTCAATTGATTGCCATTCTACTCTGTTCTTCTATCATGTTTCAAATGCGCCAATTACTCCTCATGAAGAAAAAACGAGAGCTTAGTGAGTATAAAGCAATATATATGATTAAAGACTATTTTCTTCTTCTATTCCAAACTATTCAAAAAGACACCCAAGAGCTATCAAAGGTGTTACTTCGCCTGTTCAATCTCCTACAGCAAAACGGGCGGAAATCTCATCGATATGAGAAAAAAACGGTCTTTGATATATTAGGTGTCGTTTACAATTGTACCATGTCTGATAATCAAGCCGCTTAATTCAAAAAAGTAAAACCCGTTAGGGTTTATTTCGTATGCAAATCTTTCAATCACCTACACTTGCCCTTTAGAAAAAAGAAGCAATCTCGCCTAAAATTGGCTTTGCGTAAGTTTAGCTTGATAGCGATGTGGTAGAACCCCTAATATATAAAAAATAAGTCCTAACAATAATGTAATATTTCAACTTAAATTTCTACATTTTTTTACAAAATCACACAAAATATGGTCATCAGATGAAATCTGAGAGTGTCTTTTCATGAGAAATAATAAGATAATATTCGGATAGGAGTCCAATACATATTATTAAAATTCAGATGGTTCAAGTCGGAGGAAGGCACCTTAGGGTGTCTTTTTTATGTTTATGGATTTTTTTAGAAAATATTTGAAATATAATACAATAAATTATATTATTATGTGTGTATGACTTCTGATTTTTAATATTTCTGAAAATTAATAGGGGGAAACAATAATGAAATTAGGAAAATTAGTATTAATTGGGGCGTTAACATTTAGCGGGTTTACTGCAATAGAAATGATTAAGCCTACCTCACAAGTTACTGCAGCTTACTCAGATCCATTTAATGATGATTGGGGATTTAAAACCATTGTGGATCTGGAAAGTTCCGTGGAAAGTACATATCAACCTGATTGGAAAATTGGGGATTTAATAACTGGTGATACATTTTACTTAACACAGCACTTTGGTAGAGAACATTTTAGTGCGCAAATGAAAATTTTTAAAGTCCACACAAATGGTACCCTAGAACGATTCCAAACAATAGAACCAGAATTTCTTCCTGGAACAGAAATTTGGCAAACTCCTATCACAGATAGCTATACAAGTGGTACTTATGTAGCTGCAATTAAATATCGTGGTGAATTCACGTATTCAAATCAATTTACAATCAATTAAGGATGTAATAAATTAGAAACAGGCACTCAAAAGAGGGCTTTTATTATTTCTCAATAACCGAAATTATTTAACGTGGTAAAATAATAATTGGATTGGCATCCGATACCATATTACAATACGATGGTTCAAGTCGCAGGAAGGCACCTTAGGGTGTCTTTTTTATTTGTTATTGTTTCAATTATAAAGTGCTTAAATTCAAAAAAAGACATCAAATAAAACTTAATATAATAATCCTAATAAATTGATAATATCAATAACTTTCTTATCTTCTATTCTACAATAAAGCCTTGTACCCTTGCGCTCGCTAATTACAATATTACCTATAGTTAGTTTGCGTAAGTGTTGTAAAATCATAGGTTCCGAAATATGCGTCGCAGCACTCAACTGAGAAACTGTTAAAGTCCCACTTACAACCAATTCACGTACAATTAATAAACGACTTAAACTACCTAATAACTCTAAGATTTCAGCACCACTTACATAATAATTAGAATCCATGTTGAAATCACCAGACATACTATTCATCTCCCTAATATCAATACGAATATTGAATATTTTAACATAAAAATGAAAATTCACCTCCTGATATTTCCTATTAAAATGTAAAAATTTCAAGTTTGGGTGGTTTAAGTGAGAGGAAGGCACCTTAAAGTGTCATTTTTTAGTAGACAAAACAATATAAATTGTATTATAAAAATAAAAGCATAAAGAGAAAGGTAAGTGAATATCATAATTAATTTTGAACCGTTTAACCCAACTATAAATGCCATAGCGATCAAACTTGCTATGGTACTGTTTATACCGTTATTCTTAGCATTGCTTGTCAAAGTGATACTTATGAAATTTATGAAAGAATTGATTGCTGGCAGACTAGCATATCTATCTTGTTTATTTTTTATGTACTATGTATTTAAATTTGTTACAGAGTAGAAAGGCACATTAGGGTCTCTTTTCTTTTATGTAATAATGCATATAATATTAAATTTAATAGATATTATGATATACTCTCAAGGTGTGATACATAATTTCTTTAAATTAGAAAACTAAACCTTATCTACCCAATTGTGGGGGACGCCTTATGGCGTCTTTTTTTTAGGACCTGCTCAATTCAGGCATAAAAACATAAGGTAAAGTGAACCCGTTAAAATACATGGAATGAACCCTAGTTTCACCCTCTTATCTAAAGGAGGAACTATTGTTATGGGCTATGGTGGTAGTTGCGGCGAAGGCTGCGGTTTTGGTGGCGGATTTGCTTTACTCGTTGTACTCTTTATACTATTAATCATTATCGGATGCAGTTGCTTCTGCTAAAAAATATAGGAAAAGACACTCTTAAAGGAGTGTCTTTTCTATTCTCATTAAAGAACTTATATTGACCTCATAATTATTCCCATATGGTCTAAGCGATGGAATTTCTTCCTTTGGCCCGTAAAATAATAGTTTCAAATCATCATCTTTGTACTGAACTACGAAGAAATCATCGAATTGGTAGAATGTATTTTGATTGATCGTGATAAAACCTTTTCCTTGGGCAGTTGTTTTAACACTTATTCTTCTCCCATCTTTGATGACATCATATCCATGCTGATTAGTCACTTTGGATAGCTCGTCATTCGTATAAAGAACACAAAAGAATTCACCTAGACGACCTATAAGATGTCTTAATTCGGTTGCTTTCCATCCAAGGACATTTATTTCATATGGTAAAACTTCAAAATATGATTCATATAACTTTTGGATTTGCGAGATTCCTATAGCACTTTTACCATTGTAAGGAATAAGTTATCCATTGACCTTTTACTTTGATATATGTTTCATCGACTCTCCAAGAGTCATTTGTTTGTTTGAGGTGACGACGGATTCGTTTGTCCAATTCAGGACCATACTGATGAACCCAACGCATAATCGTTGTATGAAAAATAAATAAAAGAATCCGTTAGTCATAAACGGATTCTTTCCACAAGATTCACAAGGAATACAAGGTAACTGGTCCAGAGAAACCTATGAAATTCCATGTGATATTACTATATGTAAAGTGGATAAAACGGTTAATGGAAATTAAACAAAATTCTTATTTAACAACAAATAAAAAGAGCACATTTTTATATGCACTCTTAGTAAGATAGGTGAATGTCTCATGAGATATAAAAAATTCAAAAAATCGTAATCAGATTTTCATGAGTGAATTTTTTATATTGTATTTGTTACTTGGAGTTATTGAGCCTGTCACTATAAAAATAAAGAGCGCTTTTTAAGGCGCCCTATGACCAAGACTCATATCGAAAAGCCTATCATGATTAATGTATGTGCAGTTTTTTAATAAAATCCTTATTTGAACGTAAAAAGCCCTAGAGGGGACTAGGGTCTTTTACATAATAAATTTTTCTGTTTTTAAAAGGACTTACTGAAGATAACACATGAATGTTTCATAAATGTATCAAAAAAATGAACAAAATCTTTATTTCATAACAAGCGAAAAAGAGCACACATATAAGTATGCTCTTTGACAAGAAAGGTAGATTTCTATGAGTGGAAAGTCTCCATACAATAACATATGCTTGTCCAGTTAAAAGGCGAAAAAATTTAACAAAATCGTTATTTAGTAGCAAATGAAAAGAGCACACTAATAAGTATGCTCCTTGAAAGGTAGATTGCTATGCTTGGAAGGTCTCCATACAATAACATATGCTTGTCTAGTTTAAGTGTGAAAGGCTTTTAACCAAAAAGCTATTTAAATAAAAGAAACCCCGTTTGTCTGCGGGGATTCTAAGGGCAATCGTCAAGTAATGACGTACTCGACTAATTAACCATATCATGAATTTTTTGGTAAAAATAGTGGTAAATGTGTCCAAATGAATGGGGCATCATTTTGAACAAAAACACTATTTGATTTCAAATGAAAAACAGCTAGCAAAAGCTAACTGCTCAGTCTTGAAGGAAGTCTCGATTAGTAAGGTTACACACAAGAGATTTCCGGCTGTTTAACAGCCTATCTGTAGTATTGACGGAATATTAAGTTTTATTCAGGGAAGATTATATTTTACAAATTAGATTATGATAGTCGATATTCTCCATATTGACCAGAAAAGAACCAAAAATTCTATTGAAATTCCAAGTCTTCTTTTCCTAGTTTTTTGAAATTTTTTTATTAAATAGCCAACAGCACTAATTGCTATAAGAATGAAAAGAATAAGTTCTAGTGTAACTGGCATTTGATCTACTCCTAATCTTTTAATTTAATTCAGTATATAACGATTATAAGATATTTTTGTGGTTAGTGGTGAAAAATTAAACAAAACCATCTCTTTACGAAAAAAGGTCCTGTTGTCTCCAACAGAACCTCTCCTAAAATGGCAAAGAGTAACTCTTACCTTACTCTTTGTTCATATACTACAGGAGTTTTAATGAAAATCCAAGGCTCCTTATATTGAGAAATAAAGAAGAATCATTCTAAAGAATCTTATATTTGTTATAAATATAAGAGCAGTTAGCAAAAACTAACTGCTCATCTCCAAGGGGGAACAAGGAGAAAAATCTAATGTCATCTATATTATTGACGTAATATTTAGTTTTATTCAAGGGGAGAGAAGTAGGATATTAACATGGATATGCGCAAATTCATATCCTGTAAGTAATAAATTAATGACGGGGTAGATTGAGAATGGATGATCCGATTAAGGAGATAGTTGGCGCTTGGTTTGTTGCAGTAGGGACAATTATTGCTGCGATTGGGAGTACACCTTTAAAAAGATTGAAAAGCGAATTAAGAAAAGACTTGAACATATGGGGGAATGTATTACAGGCAACGGGGAACGGTCTGGAAGCTGATGGACAAGGAGAAATATCCCTTGAATTGATTGGTAACGAAATCCAATCAATTGGTAATGTAACGGTTCTAACAGGACTCATTATAGACTTTGAAGATGAAACACAAAAAAAATTAGTAATTGCAGGGAATTGGATACAAGCATTAGGTGGTGTTACATCAATAGGTGGGATATAGGAATTGAAAGCTAGTCGGGATAAAGTGGAGGAAATTTCGGAAGGTGATGAGGAGGATGGACAACTTATAGTGATTACGGGGAGTTGGGTCCAAGCAGTCGGTTCAGTAGTTTCATTAATTGGTCAAATAAGAGAAGAAAGCCAAGAGATAGAAGAAAATAATTCATAGAGAACTTAATAAAATAATCCTTTGTGCGACACGTTTCCTCATAAGTGTGCAAACACGAAGTAGGAGGGTTATTAATTTGATAACAACAACTGTTTGACTGAAAGTAGGAATGAAAGCCGTCAGGTTGAGCTGAAACTACTTATCTAATACTCCTACATGCAAGGCGTGATAGTAGTCACAAATTGTATGAAGCTAGGTGAAGTCGGCTGAACAAAACCTAAGTGAGAAATCATATGGTAATGGATAGGTCGGGATGCTACAAAATATCTATGGTGAGAATGTCTAAAATAACGGACTGGCGAACTTGCGAATGTACGGGTCTAAATTATTAATACAATAGAAATTTGTATGTCGTCAATGATGACGTTATCTACCGAAAAGTAAGAGTAAAGGATACGAAATTCGGAACATCTAACGATGAGGGTGTAAAGATAACAGGCTTAAAGCAAGCACCTAAGGATATATGTATAGCTAAGTCAATCGGAACGTGGTAAGCAAGAAACTGTCACCAACGCCTACTAGCGGACAGATGCATATAAGGTTCTAACGAACCGAAATTGCTTCATTCTTGTGAAGGTGGGGACAAAGTACCGACGAAGCATGTAACGAATGTGGAGGGATAGTCCCTAGTCTTGTTCTTTGAAAACTAAATTAACTAGATGTAACTCACAGGATCGAGTAAGATGATGGGACTTTTCGTAAGAAAGGGGAAATAATACATCGGTGAGTACAACATTACGACATGCAGAATATTACGATATACAAAAAGTGTTCGATGATTTATACCAACGTAGTGAAAATAACGCTACTAAAGGTGTAAATCTATATAAATACATCATATCAAAAGAAAATATTCTATTGGCATATAGAAGTATAAAGGCTAACAGTGGTTCTAAAACTGAAGGAACAGATGGTATCACAATCGACCATTATAAAATGGAAGATGTAAATTCCTTCGTTGACGATATTAGAAAAACTCTCACAAATTACAAACCAAATACGGTACGTAGGGTAGAAATACCTAAACCTAATGGGAAGAAACGCCCATTAGGAATCCCTACAATGAGAGATAGATTGATTCAACAAATGTTCAAACAGGTTCTAGAACCAATATGCGAGGCAAAATTCCACAAGCATTCATATGGATTCAGACCTAACAGGTCAACACACCATGCAATGGCTAGGTGTCAATATCTGATAAACAGAGGAAGATTTAGTCACGTAGTAGACATTGATATACAAGGTTTCTTTGACAACGTGAACCATTCCAAGTTATTAAAACAACTATACAACATAGGCATAACTGATAAAAGGGTGCTGACAATTATCTCTAAAATGTTAAAAGCACCAATCAAAGGAAAAGGTATTCCTACAAAAGGAACTCCGCAAGGAGGAATCCTAAGCCCATTACTTAGTAATGTTGTATTAAACGATTTGGATTGGTGGATATCTAGGCAATGGGAGAATATTAAAACAAGAAGACCATACACAACAGCAACCAAAAATCCATTGCTGATAAAAACAAAATTGAAGAAAATGCATATCGTTAGATACGCAGATGATTTTAAAATATTTACTAACAATCATCAATCTGCAATCAAAATATTCCATGCAGTAGAAGGTTATCTTAAAAATCAATTAAACCTTAATATATCTAATGAAAAATCGACTATAACTAACCTAAAAAGAAAATCTTCCGATTTTCTGGGGTTCTCTATCAAATCTGTTAAAAAGCGCGAAAGATATGTGGCAAACACACATGTAAGCGAGAAAAAGAAAAAGGATATCCTTGAAAAAGCAAAGACAAGGATTAAAGCAATTCAAAAAAGCCCATCAGGGAAAACAGTACAGGACTATAACTCTTATGTGCTTGGTATAAAAAATTATTACAAAATTGCAACACATGTAACTATAGACTTTGCTGAAATAGCCTTTCGTCTCTCGAAAACTTTGTTTAATCGTCTAAAGTCAATAGGGAAATATAAGATTCCTACCAATGCGAATGCATTATACAAAAGAACTCATAGGAACAATTATAGAACCTTTGAAATAGCAGGCAATCATGTATATCCACTAGCGGACATACAAACACGATTCCCTCAAAGTTTTAGTCAAGACATATGCAATTATACTAAGCAAGGAAGACAAAAACTCATCAAAATCCTAAAAGGTAACATTGCCAATGAAATGCAAAAGATGTTGCTATCCTCCAATAAAGGACAAAGCATGGAGTATACAGATAACAGAATATCCAGGTATTCCATGCAAAATGGTAAATGCGCTGTCATCGGAATCTTCTTAATAGCTGAAGATGTGCACTGTCACCATAAAATACCGAAAGGTATGGGAGGAACTGACGAGTTTAATAACCTGATTATTGTACATGAATTTGTCCACAGATTGATTCACGCTACAAATGACGAGACGATTAGAACATATATGAGAATTCTTCAATTGAACGATAAACAATTGAAGAAAATAAACAAACTCCGTAAAGCTTGTAATCTAGTTACTTTAGTATAAAAGGATAAGATGGGGCGCTGTATGCGATGAAAGTCGCACGTACAGTGCTAAGCGGGGGAAAAGATGGAGATAACTTCAAAGTCTTACCTATCGCAACTATTAGAAAGTGAGATTAGCAGTTGATTAAAAAGAAAAAGACTAAACCTCTTAAAAATAAACAAAAAGTGAAAGTACAGAAAAAGAGGAAACCGAAGATTAAGAGCAAGCCGATCACGATTGATGGTATATAGTTTGATTCTAAAACTGAGTCGGAGTATTACATGTACGTGAACTACCCGCCACTTAACGTCCTAACGGACTGTTTGAAGTGGGGGTTTCTCGGTTAGTCGTTACTTTTGATAGCTAACGAATTCGTCCTAAGACAGCCGAGCTAACTCCCTTGTTCCAAAGGTTATTTTATTGCTATTTACGCTAACACTAATAGACGTATTGCTTCATTTTTGATATTGATAGCTGCGTTATAATCTCTATCGAGATTTACACCGCATATACAAGAATATACTCGTTCAGACAATGACATGTTTTTTACATTTCCACAACTGCTACATGTTTTTGTGGAAGGAAACCATTTGTCTATTTTCATAAGTTGTTTTCCTTGTTCGTATAGTTTATAAGCTAAAAAAGAAGTGAACATTCCCCAACTATTGTCAGCGACACTTTTTCCAAAATGAAGTGCTTGCGACATTCCTTTCATGTTTAGATCTTCAATAGCTACAACATCAAAATGAGTAGCCAACTCTTTAGACTCATGATGAAGGAAATTCTTACGTTGGTTAGCTACTTTCTCATGTAACTTAGCTACACGAATACGTTGTTTATTCCAACGCTCAGACCCTTTATTGCGTCTTGCTAATACTCGTTGTGCCTTTGCTAATCGGTCTAACATGTTACGATAGAACTTAGGATAATTGGCTTTCTCACCCTCAGAACTAACATATAATCCATCCATCGCAAAGTCTAATCCAACAACTGTTTCTACTTCTTTTTGTACAACCTCTTTTTCGTATTCAGTCAAGATGGACACATAGTATTTACCAGTAGGTGTCATAGAAATCGTACATGACTTGATCATATAATCTTGTGGTATCTCTCTATGCTGTTTGATACGTACCATTTTCAGTTTTGGCAATTTGATATGACCATTAAGCAACATAATATTTCCGTTTACTACATTCGTTGTATAAGACTTTCTGTCTTTTTTACTTTTGAATGTTGGGAAGTCATTTTGACCACTAAAGAAATTCTTATAGGCAGTTTGCAAGTGTAGTTGAGCATTTGCCAAAGCTAATGAATCAACTTCTTTTAACCACTCAAATTCTGCTTTATATTTCGCAGGAGTTGGAAGCTTTTGTTTCTTTAGTTGTTCCTTATCATCTTTGTATTTTTCGTACGCTTCTTTCCGTTCAGCTAACATTCTGTTATACACGAAACGTACACAACCGAAGGTTTTACGCATAAGATATGCTTGTTCTTCTGTTGGATACAAACGGAATTTATATGCTTTATCATATCATTTCACCTCACTTTTCAATATATTTCTTTACTACATCTATTGGAGAACCACCAGTAGTTAGTAAGCAAAAACTTCTTGACCAAAACAACTCTTTCCAAAGTTTCTTTTTCACTTGTGGAAAGTCTCTCTTGATTATTCGAGAACTTGCACTCTTATAAGCATTGATGAATTTTGTCATTTCTGTATTCGGATGTGCCTTGAACAAAATATGAACATCATCAAACACATTTCTTCTGTATTTTACGACCAACACAAGATGATAATACAACAAGAACACTGAATGATTATTGCTGTATAATTTCATTGATATACCAACCTTTGTACTTTATAAGACTGATTATATCAGAGGCAGAATAAAAAGCAAAGCCTTTTGGCTACGCCAAACCGAAATTCATCTCCCACCTACCGCTGGGCTACGCCCTTCACGCGCTTGAGGAAGGAGAATTCTTTCAAGGAATTCGTTAAAACTAGATCGGCACCAATTGGATATGATGGTTTGATTGAATGAACTGCATGTCATAAAAGAAGGAAAGTCTAAATTATATTAGTAATTGCTACCGACAATCACCGATATAAGTCAGGCTGTTCTTCTTAAACGATTAACCGAGCAGAGAGCTTCCGCTCTTTGTTTGAGCCAATACAGCTGAACATTCCCCTCAGTTTTATGTGTTGGTTCAAACAAGGCGTAGGAAGAAACATATGCGTTTGGATATAAATCTTTTATAATTCGAAATTGGCGAAAATGACATTAAGTAGCCGACTCTACGGAGTATAAACGAGAAGACTGAGAGTATCTAGAATAGCAGAGGCTTGAAGAGATACTTATTGCCATTTGTTCTCTCTCTTCCCCTTCAGGAGCTGTCACTTCGGTGATGGCTTTTTGTTTTGTAGGATATTCTTCTTTTCTGTCGAATAGATAGATTGGGAGAGGTGGGGAATAAGTAAATGAAAAAATTTATAATAAGCATAGAAGCAGTCGATGGTAAACAACACGAATTTGAAATTGAGTATAAAAAGACAGTAACAGTTGCTGCTATAGAAAATTCTATACAAGCAAGAGAAGCAAGATTCTTCAGATTTGGAGATCGTATGGTTAATTTGGACAATGTATTCTCTTTAGTGGTAAAAGAGAAGAAGGATTAAATACAAAAAAAGCATCCAAAAAGGGTACTTTTTTCTTTGTTATATAGAAATTACACATTAACCATTAAGCATATTAGGGAATATCGAGCATAGAATGATATGACACACCACGATATCAAGTTTATTGCTGCGTTTTAGTGTTACCTCTATGTTCACGAAAGGGCACCTGGATAAGGTGCCTTTTTGATGAACTATTTTGATAAAGAAATCATATAGTATAGTGTAGGACAAGTTAACCGCTTATATCCTATTCAATGCTCATCGAGAAGTCCATTCACATATTTTAGCATCTACTGACGTGGGTGCTCTTTTTTATTGAGCAAAATGTACATTTAAATAGAAGGTTAATGGTGGGTGTAACATTAGAGGAATTAGAAAAGTGTTTTAATGAAGCTGTAAATGAAGAAGCAGAGTATGTAGTTGTTCAGATTGAAATGGATGGATTTCCTAGCGAGGAAGTAATTATTAGCGACAAACATAACATTGATTCTAAACTAGCTTATTATAAGAAAACGTACAATGAAGATTTAGAACATAGATACACTCCAGGAATTTGTATTGTAGGTTTTGCGTATGGTTATTAGTTCTCAGGAATCCTACGTGAATTAGGATTGTTGGTGAAGTAGTGATGAAACCAATAGCAATTATCGTAGGCGCTGCCGTCTTGTTTGTTGTTAAGGGGATGATAAGGGGTGAGGGGAATGTGGGGTCCAACAAGTTTTAAGGATGTTTTAGAGATTATTTGGTACTACAAGTGGGAGTTTTTCAAAGCACTACTTCCTATAGGGATTCCAGTATTTTCACTTGAATTAGGAACGGGTTGGCTGGTTCTGGTGCAAAAAATCTATAAAACTTGGACATACTGATATTACTACTCTAGAAAAGGTGTTTGATCAGTATGAAAAAGGAAAATTTGTTCAAATGGAAGCATTATCAGCCTGATATAATTTTGTTAACGGTAAGATGGTGATGGTACCTACGGTATAACCTCAGTTTTCGTGATTTGGTGGAAATGATGAAGGAACGGGGCTTATCTATTTCTCATACCACGATTATGCGTTGGGTTCATCAGTATGGCCCGGAATTGGACAAACGAATTCGTCGTCACCTTAAGCAAACCAATGACTCTTGGAGAGTTGATGAAACATATATAAAAGTTAAAGGGCAATGGATGTACCTGTACCGTGCTGTTGATTCGAAAGGAAACACAATCGGTTTTTGTCTAAGCAAAACAAGAGACCGAAAGGCTGCAAAGCGCTTTTTCAAGAAAGCTTTGCGGTCTTTTCATGTATCAAAGCCACGTGTGATAACAGTCGATAAGAATCCGGCTTATCCAAGAGAAATTGAACTGTTGAAAAAAGAAAAAAGCATACCTGATGGTATGCAACTTAGACAACAAAAGTACTTGAATAATATAGTAGAACAAGATCATCGCTTTATAAAGAAGCGTATCCGTTCTATGCTAGGGCTCAAATCTTTTGACACAGCTATATCCATTCTTTCTGGAGTAGAAGCCATGCATATGATTAAAAAAGAACAGATTAATTTACGGAACCAGTCTATCCAAAATCAGAAAGAATTCGTCCATCAATTGTTTGGACTTGTAGCATAAGATACGATTCTGTTAGGAATATATATGCTTTATTCTCTTTTACTTTATTTTTGCACCAGAACCTAAAAGAATCAATGGGAAAATCAGAACTATTTGAGAAAGAAAAAATAAAAAAAAGAAGTGACTGTTTTGACAGAATTGAGAGAGTCATAATGGTACATCAAAACTTCATGAAGAGAAGAAGTGCACCTATTATCATATAGAATTTGTTGTGAAAGATGAAAGAAACAAGCATGCAATAATGATGAAGTATGGCATTATATATATTTCTTATTATTCGATAGGATGATGTTATCTGCATTACTAATATTGATAGATGGTGACCCCTACTAGCAAGCTAAGGTTTTGAAGTACCCCCTAAATGAAAACTTTCTTTCTCTACAGGTAGATATTTTGAGAAAACAGCTCATTTTTTGGTTTTGGGGTGCTTACTTTTCTTAAGTTGATGGGCATGGGGATAGTACTTCTTGGCACAATCTCGTTTGTCAGTCTTCTTGGTACTCTTCAGCTAAGTGAGATGGATATGATGAAATAGGAGGACCAATTTTAAAGTAGGATAAGCTAGTTTTTGAAATCGGTATACAGTTCTTTAATAGATACAGTTTTTGTAACATGTCTTTATCTATTGGGTGAAGCATGCGATCTGTCATAATGAAATAATTGTGATGATAGATAAATACTTTCCCTTCAGGTAGAATCGTGTAATTAGATAATTTCGGGTAAATAGGTGGTCCATCTGAAAATTCATCTAAATTACGTTGCGAAACTTTAATAATTTCTTGAGCTGAAAATTTAAACTTGCGAAATGCTGTAGTGTTAATAAATGGACGTTTTTGATTATTTTCTATATAAAATAATTCTCCTTTTTCATTTTTTACAACACGTAAATTTGGAATGGGTTCTGTAAGAGATATAGGTGGTCCTTCTGTGTATTTGTAAATAAATGGTTCAGGTATTGGGACAATTTGATTTTGATTATATTTGAAGTAAGAAAGCATTTCTTTTGATATGGGCCTACGTTTATAATTATCAACTAAAAATACGTCACCTTGTGAATTTCTAAGCAATATACCATTTAAATCTTTAGATGGGAGGTTGGCATATAGATTTTGGAAGGAAAAAGGTGTTTTGAAAGTAATATCGAGCACTTTGTTAATAGGATAGAAAGGTTGGAATGTATTTAGACGTTTCCAAAACATTGCATCTCCGTTAAACCAATATAGAGAATCGGTCTCCCAATAATTACTGTATTTTTGATAAACCTTTAATAAAATTCTTCTTGTATGCATAACTGAACAGTGATCCACAACATTTGCAGCTGTATATAAAATTTCCGAGGCTTTTCTTACATATTCATGAGTAGGTTGTAGATTATAATCAACACATTTTACGTGCTGAGAAGAATACACCACATCTATTTCAGGACTTTTTTGTAAGAAAGATAACATTTCAGCTAATCTATTTGGAACGTACATAGTATCATCGGTTAAATAGCAAATATAATCTCCGCATGTTAATGGAAGCGCCTCATTAATGAGCGTTGCATATCTTGTGGTTTTATATCTTTCATTACCTTGTATAAAACTATTCTTATAATAAATTCGAGGGTCATCTAAATACTTTTTTATGATATTTATAGTATCTGGATAAGAGTTATCATCCATAATAAAAAGTTCCCATTCTTTAAAAGTTTGCATCTGAACACTTTCAATAACTTGATTAATTAAAGAAGGTTTATTATAGCTAGTGAGGATAATTGAAATTAGGGGTTTCAAAGTTGTCACCTCTTGTGAGAATTTTGGATAGCTTAATATTTTCAGGTGAATATTAATTGAATCTTTGGAGTTAGTTGTTTCTAACTATTGATATTTTCTTTTTTGTACTTAAATAGTTTATTACTTGTTCATAGATATGGTATAGACTATAGCGGATTATAAAAAAGATGCATGGGCAAATAAAATAGCTACTTTATCATTTTATTACATATATAAATCTTTTTTAAAATTATCGGAACGGTTCGTCCTTTCTCTTTATATAATAACGTAACTATTTTTTATTTAATGATAAGGAGGAGAGTAATATTTGCCTAAAATTACAGTTATTATGACGAGTTATAATAAGCCCACATTTGTAGAAAAATCGATATTAAGTGTATTAAACCAAACTTTCCAAGATTTTGAACTTTTTATTATGGATGATGATTCTAACGAACTGACTCAGAAAGTGATTCAACCATTCATAAACAAGAAAAATGTACACTTTTATAAAAGTAATGTAGCCCATATTTCTGAACGAACAAAAAAGTCAGATATGCTGCTTTAATTAACGAGGCACTTAAACATGCAAAAGGGGAGTATATTACTTATATTACAGATGATAATCAATACGAAAAAGAGCGACTTAAAATGATGTCTAGTTATCTTGATGAGAATAAAGATGTTCAAATTGTATATTCTGCATCAAAAACGATCCATCTAGATGAATCAGATTTACCTATCAAAACTGTTGAAAGGCCTGCAAAAAAAGTCACTAATAATGCGCCATGCGCAATTGATCATTGTTCTATAATGCATAGAGCATCTGTTTTGCCGATTCTTGAAAAAAGGTGGAGTACTTACTGGGATGAAGACCCTCAGTTTTATCGTATAGGAGATGCACGCTTTTTTGGAGATTAAATCATTATTGGGATTTTTATCCTTTAGATGAAATTTTAGATATCAATTATATTACTTCACATTCAATACATGCGCAGTTATTTGCGGAAGAAAAAAATGAATTTGTACAATTATTACCATCACAAAGAACATGTAAAGAATTAAGAGAAGACTTAAGAAAAAAAGAGGGTGAAATATTGAGTGACATCTATTTGAAAAATTACTGGTTATTAAATCTAGAATATATAAATGTTTTTTCTGAATTAAAGCATTATAATGTTCCTTTACCATTACTGAGTAATTTCTATCAATATTTGGACGAAGATGTAAAAAATAAAATGAAAGAAAAAGATTTTTATAAACAACTGTCAATTGAACCTATAGAGGAAACACAGTTGCAGTTAGAGTTTGAAAAAAGAATGTCTTCATTTCAATCAAAGATAAAAAGAATAAATCAAAATGGAGTGATTCTCCTGAATTCAGATTATCTCCGTTTTTCAGTAAGTAATTTTACTCACTTTAATCCAAATCATACAAAGATATTAACTAGATCAAAAAAGACAGAACTTTATGGTCTTCCTACAATTTGTGCACCAGATTATATAAATAAAGCCCCTAATACTGCACATGTTTTCATCGAAAAGGCTAAAAAAATTTATTCAAAGTTTAATAAACATCCACTATTTTCAAACATGTTTTTTCAAAAAAAATTACTCAGTGACCTCCCTATTATGATTGAGAAACTTAATATGGCATATTTCATATTTAAAGAACAAGTTATTTCTGGTGTGATTGTTGGCACAACGGAGGATATAGCAAGCAGAGCTCTTACTTTTCTATCTAAAAGTGAAGGGATACCGAGTTATTGTCTTCAGCATGGTGCGATAATGGGTGAAGAAGCATACTTTCCAGTTTTCGCTACAAAACAGGTTGTATATGGAAGATATGAACGAGATTGGTACCTTCAAAAAGGGGTCAGTGAATCTCAAATTGAGGTTATAGGGCATCCCAGATATGATGATATCTTCGATAGGGTATATATGGATAAAAAGAATCTTTTTAAACAATTAAAAATAGACCCCTCTACAAAAGTAGTTTTTATTGCAACCCAGCCATTTAAAACTTCATTTTATATCGAATTGACAGAAGAATTAGTTAAAGATAAAAATATCACAGTTATTATAAAGCCTCATCCTTGGGAAAAAGGGCGTAACCTAGTGGGAGAATATGTTCGGTTAAGTAACGTATATCCTAATGTTAAATATATAACAAATGAAGTGAACATGTATGATGTTATTTTACATGCGAATCTTGTGGTTATTTCTAATTCAACAGTTGGGTTAGAGGCAATGTTATTAGATATACCTGTAGTTGTTTATAAATCGTTATTAGAGGATAGAGATTATAAGTATTACGATAAATTAGATTGGCTTGTAAATCACTCTATTGAAGATATGGTGGGCACGATTGAAAAGGTCCTAAACGATTCTTTGCAGTCAAGTCTAGCAAAAGAATTAAGACAACAATTTATTAGTGAAAATTATCCACAAGAAGTAAGCACCAAAAAGTTGCAAGGCTTAATTCAAAGCGCACAAGGATAAACATTATTTTAAAAAGAGGAGGTATTCATATCTATGTTTTTTAAAAATAAAAACGTTTTAATTATTGGTGGAACAGGAACAATTGGAAAAAGCATTCTTTCTAATGTTTTAGAGGGAAAGCCAAAAGTTATAAGAATTTTTAGTAGAAGTGAATATAATCAATTTTTATTACAAGAAGAGTTTAGGGGTAAAAATCAAAATATTCGCTATTTAATTGGGGATATTCGAAATTATGATCGCCTATATAGCGCAATGGAAAATATTGATTATGTGTTCCATGTTGCGGCGATGAAGCATGTTTCATTTTGTGAATATAATCCGTTTGAAGCGGTATTGACCAACATTTTTGGAACACAAAATGTAATAAAAGCAGCAATTGCCCAGAAAGTAAAAAAGGTGATTTTCACAAGCTCTGATAAAGCAATTTCACCAACAAATAATTATGGTGCAACAAAACTAACAGCTGAAAGATTGATAACATCAGCGGAATATTCAAAAGGATCTAGTGAAACAATATTTGCAAGTGTACGTTTCGGAAATGTTATGGGATCGAGAGGTTCTGTTATTCCCTTATTTGAAAATCAAATTAAAGAAAATCACAAAATAACTGTAACTGATCTTAGTATGAGCAGATTTATGATGACACTGAAACAAGCAACGATGTTAACCATTGAAGCAATGAAAATAGCAAAGGGCGGTGAAACTTTCATATTGAAAATGCCAGTTATTTCATTAAAAGATTTAAGTGAAGTGATGATAGAAGAAGTTACAAAGTTGTATAGTTTGTCCAAAGATAGTATTAAGATTGAAGAAATTGGATTAAAACCTGGTGAAAAAATGTATGAAGAACTTATGACACATGATGAATCTTTACAGGCTTTTGAATTACCGGATATGTTTATCATACCAAGTCCACTAAAAAAAGGTGCTCAATATGAAAATGCCAATAGCGCGAAGCCAGGATTTTATCGCTCAGATCATCAAGATGCGATTTCAAAAGAAGAACTTAGAAATTTGATTATAAACCAGCAACTACTAGCAGGAGGGGAGAAATTATGAAAATATTAGTAACTGGTGGTGCAG
Source organism: Bacillus sp. TH17 (assembly GCF_016651125.1). Classification (NCBI taxonomy): domain Bacteria; kingdom Bacillati; phylum Bacillota; class Bacilli; order Caryophanales; family Bacillaceae; genus Bacillus; species Bacillus sp. TH17. The sequence goes on along the minus strand of NZ_JAEKEN010000003.1, from coordinate 299,514 downwards.
GATTTATTGGTAGGTGGGTTGTAAAGCGATTATTGCAAGATAAGCATGAAGTATGGATATTAGACAATTTAGCGAATTCAACTACAGCAAATATTATCGAGTTCGTTTATGATTTAAACTTGAAGCAATGTATACAAGGAGATATTAAAGATAAAAAATTGGTTGACCAATTATTTAAAAATCATTCATTTGACCTTTGTTATCATTTAGCAGCAAGTATTAATGTTCAAGATAGTATAGATGATGCTAGAACGACTTTTGAAAATGATACAATAGGTACTTTTAATTTGTTAGAACAATGTCATAAGCATAATGTCAAAATGGTCTTTATGAGTACTTGTATGGTATATGATAAAGCTACTAATGCACAAGGAATATCAGAATTAGACCCCATTAAACCAGCTTCTCCATATGCTGGATCAAAAATAGCTGCTGAAAATATGGTTCTATCTTACTATTATGCTTATAAGCTTCCAGTTGTGGTAATTCGTCCATTTAATACGTACGGACCATTCCAGAAAACTGGAGGTGAAGGTGGGGTTGTTGCCATTTTTATAAATAATAAATTAGATAAAATACCAGTAAATATTTATGGAGATGGGAAACAAACGAGAGACCTTTTATACGTTGAAGATTGTGCAGATTTCGTTGTGAAAGCAGGCTATTCTTCTAAAGCAAATGGTCATATTATCAACGCAGGAACAGGACAAGATATATCAATTAATAAATTAGCAGAATTGATTTCGGGAAATAAAGTAAGTATTCAACATGTAACTCATATCCATCCACAAAGTGAAATTCAAAAATTATTATGTAACTATGAAAAAGCAAAAACAATATTAAATTGGGAACCGAAAGTTTCTTTAGAAGATGGAGTTATTAAAACAGAAGAGTGGATTAAATCTTTAAAAATTAACCCTAAGGAGAAAGAATAATGGCCAGGGAAATTCTCGGTATACATGGGGGAAATCCTGTTAGAGGAACATATTTGCCTTATGGTCAACAACAAATTGATGACCATGATATTCAGGCAGTTATAGATATATTAAAAGGAGACTTTTTAACGACAGGACCAACGATTCAACAGTTTGAGGAGGCTATAGCAAAATACGTTGGGGCAAATTACGCTGTTTCTTTTTCAAGTGGTACAGCTGCTTTGCATGCTGCCTGCTATGCAGCTGGAATCACAGAGGGAGACGAAGTAATTACAACCTCAATGACATTTGTAGCAAGTGCAAATTGTATTTTATACCAGGGTGGAAAGCCAGTTTTCGCTGATATAGACTATGAAACATACAATATCAGTACTAAGTCTATAGAGGAAAAGATTACAAACAAAACAAAGGCTATTATTCCCGTACACTTTACTGGGCAGCCTGTAGAATTAGATAAAATAAAAAAAATAGCAAATGAGAATAACTTGATTATCATTGAAGATGCAGCACATGCATTAGGAGCCACTTATAAAAACCAAAAGATTGGTTCAATTGGTGATATGACAATGTTTAGCTTTCATCCTGTGAAACATATTACAACAGGAGAGGGTGGAGTAATTACTACAAATAATACTTTGCTTTATGAAAAGCTTGTTCAATTTCGTACACATGGAATTGAAAGGAATCCTCAAAAACTTCTTGATAATCATGGGCCTTGGTATTATGAAATGCAATTTTTGGGTTACAACTACAGGATGACTGATATACAGGCTGCTCTTGGCTTATCACAGTTAAGTAAATTAGATTCTTTTATTAAGATTAGAAAGAAATATGTAGACATTTATAATAAAGAATTTAATAGTTTACCTGAAATCATCATACCAAAGCAATTGCCCCAAACCCACTCAAGTTGGCACCTTTATATCATTCGGTTAAATACTAAATTATTAAAGGGTAATCGAAAAGAAATTTATGAGGCATTACAAAAAGAAAATATTGGTGTGAATGTGCACTATATACCCGTACATTTACAACCGTTTTATCAAAATTTGGGTTATAGAAAAGGCCTTTGTCCACAAGCCGAAAATTTATATGAGGAAATTATTACACTTCCTCTATTTCCTAAAATGACAAAAGGTGATGTAGGGGATGTAATAAAAGCAGTAAGAAAAGTTCTTTCGTTTTATAGAGTTGCTAAACATTAAATGAAAGGGGTGTTATTAGAATTGCGAAACAAAAAGTTGTTAAGAGCAGTAACAAAAGTTGATATAAAAAAAGGAGAAATCATTACAGCTAATAAAGTTGATATGGAACTAGGTATCGTTGAAAATGCACTGAACCAGCTTCAGTTTGAGGAATTATTACCTCAAGTAGCTTTATATAATTTGCAAGCAGGAACTCCATTAACGAAAGAGGTTATTGAACCTCCTAAAGTAGTAATTATTGTACTTTGTAGGTTAAAATCTACTAGGTTACCTTTAAAGGCAATATTGCCAATACATGGAGTTCCTTCCATTGAACGATGTCTTATAAATACATTAGCTATTCCAGGGAAACACCAGGTCATACTTGCTACTTCAGATATTGCACAAGATGATCCTTTGGAAAAATTTGATTTAGATGGGAAAGTTAAGATTTTCAGGGGTGATCCAGAAAATACCGCTGATCGCATATTCCAAGCTGCAAAACAAGAAAAGGCAAATATTGTAATACGGATTACCGGAGATTGCCCAGTTGTATCACCAGAAATTAATACTTTTTTACTAGATCAACATTTGAAAAGCGGTGCAGACTATACACAGGCAGAGTTAAGTACGTTACCTGTCGGAACAGCAGGCGATATTTTTACTTTAGAGGCAATCGAACGATTGCTACAAACCCCAAAAACTTTAACCTATGCAGAATACCTTCCGTTTTATTTTATTAATAATCCACATTTATTCCGGGTCAATATAGTAAAACTCCCTCCGCCATTTTGTTACCCTACTTGGAGGTTAACATTAGATGAACAACCAGATTTAGATATGTTCAATGAACTTTATAAAAGTCTGAATGTAAAATCTAAACCTTTATTTTTTCATCAAATAAAAGATTATATCCTTCGAAATCCTGAACTTATTCAAATCAATAGTCATGTGAAATTGAAATGGGCAAATCAACAATCATTAGTGGATGAGTTAAATAGAGAAACGAAATTATAAATTAATAAATTGTAGTGCTTTTAGTGAGGAGGGAGTAACTTGCTTGAGAAAAAAATTGCCTTTCGCGCCGACGCATCTATTGAAATAGGTACCGGTCATATTATGCGTTGCTTAACACTGGCCCATGAGTTACGGAATAAAGGTGCTCAAGTTTATTTCATTTGTCGTAAGCTGCAAGGTGATTTGCAGCAATATATTTTAAATAAGGGATTTCATGTGTTTTTGTTAGATGCAGATGGTGAAAATACGAATTTCTTAAGTACAGTACACGGGAGTTATTTGGATTGGTTAAAATGTCATTGGTTTGTTGATGCACGACAGACCAAGGATATTTTGTCGCAACTTCCCAATTTTGATTGGTTAATTGTTGATCATTATGGATTAGATGAAAAGTGGGAAACTGCTTTAAGAAAAACTGTAAAAAAGATTATGGTAATCGATGATCTTGCAGATCGAGTACATGATTGTGAATTGTTATTAGATCAAAATCTATACGAGAGTCTTAATGAACGCTATAAAGAATTAATACCAGAGCACTCTTTAATAAAATTAGGACCTAAATATGCCATATTACGGCCAGAGTTCCATTCTGCTAAGAAATTTTTACGAAAAAGAACGGGTGCGGTTGAACATATTTTTATATTTTTTGGTGGGCACGATGTAACGAATGAGACATTAAAAACGTTAAGAGCTATACAAAATATTAATAGTGATACTTTAAAAATAGATGTAGTGGTAGGAAGCCAAAATCCTCATAAGAAAGATATTCAAAATTATTGCAAGAGCATTTCAAACGCTTCATTTTATTGTCAAATAGAGAATATTGAAGAGTTTATGATACGAGCGGATTTAGGGATAGGAGCTGGGGGCACAACAACATGGGAGCGCTGTTTTCTTGGATTACCTTCTATAACAATTACAACTGCACAAAATCAAATAGAAGTAACCAAAGCTGTGGCGGAGGCCGGAGCTACATGGAATATCGGTACAGCTGAAAGTGTTTCAGATGAAACCATTACGAAATGTCTAAACAAACTTTTAACAGATTCAGATAAAGTGAGAGAAATGTCTAATAAGGCTCTTGCCATAAAGTGTGCCAGTAATTCGGATGAAATAACAAAAATTATTTTAGGAGGATAGTATGTTAAACATTGAAAAATTCCATTTGAAATGTATAGAAAAGAAAGATTTAAATCTTATTTTAAAGTGGAGGAATACAGAAGAAATTCGTTCTGTTATGTACGAAGATCATAAAATAACAATAGACGAACACTATAAATGGTTTGAAAAACTAAAATATGATGAAACAATGATTGCAAGATTACTAATATATAAAGAAAAGCCAATTGGATTTGTTAATTTTACAAAAATAAATAAAATAGATCGAACTTGTAATTGGGGATTTTATATAGGAGATAAACAGAGTGTAAGGCGTGCTGGAACTGTATTAGGTATAGTAGCATTAGACTATATTTTTGAAACAAATGGCATACAAAAAGTATGTGCAGAAATATTAGAATCAAATCGTATTAGTTTAAACTTTCATCAGAAACTCGGCTTCCAGGAAGATGGAAGATATGTGAACCATATTTTCAGGGATAATGAATTTATCGACGTTATTACAATGACCCTTTTTTATGAACAATGGATGGAAAGGAAAGAAGCTATAAAAACAGAAATTGAAGGTGAAAAATATGAGTAATTTATATATCGGGGGTAGAGAGATTGGCAATAGCTCGCCACCATTTATTATTGCAGAAATGTCAGGGAATCATAATCAATCATTAGATAGAGCCTTGCAAATTGTAGAGGCAGCAGCAGAGGCTGGAGCACAAGGATTTAAAATTCAAACATATACACCAGATACAATGACTTTAAATATAGAAAATGGTGATTTTTTAATTCAGGATACGAAAAGCTTATGGAAAGGTAAAACACTTTATCATTTATATAAAGAAGCATATACACCATGGGAGTGGCATAAACCCATTTTTGATCGCTGTATAGAATTAGGAATGATACCATTTAGTACTCCATTTGATGAAACTGCTGTAGATTTTCTAGAATCATTGAATGTTTCTTGTTATAAAATCGCATCTTTTGAAAATACTGATATTCCCCTCATACGTAAAGTAGCAACGACAGGAAAACCAATAATCATTTCGACAGGTATGGCTTCTATTGCTGAATTAGATGAAACAGTAAGAGCTGCGAGAGAAGAGGGATGTAAAGAATTAATTCTATTAAAATGTACAAGTACGTATCCTGCATCTCCGAAATCTACAAATATAGCTACGATACCTCATATGAAGGAGTTATTTAAATGTGAAGTAGGTTTGTCTGATCATACACTTGGGGTAGGAGTATCTGTAGCGAGTGTCGCCTTGGGAGCCACAGTAATTGAGAAACATTTAACGCTTTCGAGATCGGATGGAGGAGTTGACGCTGATTTTTCAATGGAACCTGCTGAATTTAAATTATTAGTAAGCGAAACTGAAAAAGCATGGGAATCTTTGGGGAAAGTATATTATGGCCCTACTGATTTAGAAAAAGATTCTTTAAAATTTAGAAGGTCATTATATGTTGTAGAAAACATAAAGGCGGGAGAGGCTTTCACGATAGAAAATATTAAAGCTATTAGACCAGGTAATGGCTTATTACCAAAACACCTATCCAAAATTATCGGAAAGAAAGCGAATAAGGACATTGAAAAAGGAACGCCTGTTTCGTGGGATCTTATTTGATAGGGTACAATTAGATACTACTAGGAATTCGTTGAATAAATTAAAATGCCTTTTCAATTTAATGAAAAGGCATTTTAATTTATTCAGAATGATTATAGAAGAAAAGATATTTTTAATTTAATAACCTAATGAAGTTGTGATTGTAAAATAGTCGTAATAAAATGGATTCTCTCATGAAAAGTATGCTGTGTAATAACTTTTGTATGAATTTTTTCGACCATTAATCTTTTCGAAATCGTATCATTCAAATGGAAAAATACTTTATTTAAACAGTCCTCAAAGCTATTATAGGATATAATTTCATCTTTATTGAAGAAAGATGAAAGGTCAGATTTTTCTTCAATAATTTGAAAGCCTTGGCAAGCTGCAATATCAAACGTACGATTATTAATGGTATTATTTTTTACTTTATTTTTATTTTTATTCTGTGAAAATAGATGACTACGATGAGGGTTTAATATAAGACTAGCGTTATTATAATAGAGTGCAACTTCTTGAGGTGGAATCCATTCTTCTATAATTTTAATTCTTCGGTGATTTTTCCATTTTTTAATTAACTTATTTCTCCAGTGTTGACCAATAACAGTATAGTGATAAGGGGTTTTTTCCAAAAGAAACTGCATCAATTTTACTCGGGTTGGATAAGGATATCCAATGAACAATATTTCACTTTTATATTTCGAATTTTTTAGACCAGGCTTAAATACATCTATATTAGTTGCTAATGGTAAGTGGTATACATTGGTATATCCTAAACCTGAATAATATTTAAGTGCTTCACTATCAATAGTAAATATAAAATCAAAGTTATTTAATAGAAGAAGAGAGGTATCTATATAAAATGGGTCCTCTGTTAACCAGACAGCTAATTTAATGTTCCTTTTTTTAAAATATTGAATTGCTTTTTGTGGTAGATGATTACCTAATAAGGTGAAAACAATATCAGGATGAAACGTTGTTGTAATGAAATCCAATTGCTCTATTAATTCACTCGGCTGTACTGCTAACCATTCGAAATTTTGATCGATAAGTGTTCTCTGTATGCTTTGATCTAGATATTGATAGATTTTTGAGTAACCAGAAGTAATGTATAAGAGTTTCATATTTCAATCCCTGCTTTAGGTTTAAAATATATTATGAGATAAATGTAACACTTTCTATTTCTTTACAACTGATCTTAGTAATACTTGTAGTAGGAGGAGTAACTGAATTTTCCTCTTCTAATGTGACGATACAAGTATTAGGGTTAAAATTTGTAAAAATAGCAGGTCCAATAATATTTCCAGATTTACCAGTCACAGTAACGACTTCGCCTGGTTGTAAATTTTTAAAAATACTACAGACTCCACCTGAACAACGAAATAAATTACATAAGAACAAATTTATCCCTCCTTTAAACAATATACTATATCATATGAAAGTATGTAGAGGGATGTGTAGACAAGTAACCTTTAGAAGGGAAAAAATTCAGTTTAAAGCAACTTATTGAAATGATAGATACAATGGAACAATACATTTTGGAGCATTTTGATTAGATTATCCATAGTTAAGACATTCATTAGAATGTCTTAACTATGGATTGAACTTTAACCACTTGAAGCATCTTAAGGGGTGGTTAAAGTAACACTTTCTATATCTTCACAACTTATGAATATGGTATTGGTAGAAGAGGGGGTTATCACATCTTCTTCAACTAATACAACCGCACAAATAGTCGGAAAGAACAATGAAAAAGTAGCAGGTCCAATAATTTGTCCTGATTTAGTGGTAATTGTAACAACCGTTCCTGTTGGCCACGAAGAGAATAAAAAACAAGCCAAACCTGTACATTCTGCCATATTAAGCCCTCCTAACTTTAAGTTTTGATTAATATAATACAATTCAAACATTTCATATTGTATGTGGTAACAATATGAAATGTTTGGACTAATAAAAAACTAGAATTATATAAAAACGTAAAAGTAGTATATTAACTTACATCTATCTTTTTTAGTTAGCCTGGATGTTATTTGTTTTTAAAAATATAATATTTTAATGAATTCCCCGAAAGAATTCTCCTTCCTCAAGCGTGTGAAGGGCGTTGCCCAACGGTAGGTGGGAGATGAATTTCGGTTTGGCATATCCAAAAACTTTTGATAAACTAGCTATATGAAGTTCTTTGATAACTTGATATATGAGGTTGCAGGAAGAAAATAGAGTGCGAAAACCAAGCCATTCGGTTCCTGCGTAAAATATCAACCGTACCAAAAGAGCGTCCAAGCGTTGGACATCTAGGGGTGGAACACCCCGAAGTAACGCTCAGGGAGACGAAAGGGTACTTTCGTCGTGGAACTGAGAAGCTCCCACTTCAAGCTTTGCTAAGTGGCGAGTAGTTCACTACCCTCAAGTACCAAAAAAAGTCATCCTTTCTAATCTAGCTTATTTAGAAAGGATGACTTTTTTTGATGAATCTCTCGATTCAAGATGAACTACAACCATTTGTAGAGGAATTACAACGATATGTGACACCTGTATTTTTAGAAGAACTTGCAAGAGAACTTGGGTTTGTAAAGCAGAAACGTAAGTTTTCTGGGTCAGATTTAGCCACCATTTATATCTGGATTAGTCAACGAGTCGCTAGCCCTTTTATTAAAACTCAATAAATGTAAGAAAAGTTATAATATTATGTCTTTTTAAATGATAGTTAACCTTTAGTGTATGATTTTCACATTAAATTTTCTTTTTTTACTACGTTTATTAAGAGGAATATTTAAAAATACACTTTTAAATAAACATAATAGCTATCAAAGGCGGGGATTTTCATAGAATTGCTAAATGTTGTGTCAATCATTACTATTAAGACTATATCCCAATGAAATTAGAGTATACTTCTTCTATTCTCAAGACTATAGGCATGAATTTGACAAGAAAATATTTCTGAATTTTTGTATCAGAAGCACCCAAAGAACAAAGCATAAGGGGATTTACTTATGGGAACGGGGGATTTTATGACAAAGAAACAAAAGAAAATATTATCTATCGCATTAGCTACGGGTGTATTTGCTGGAACCTACATTCCAACTGCTTATACGGCATTTGCAGAAAATGAACAAAAAGAAGATTTACAAGAAAATCAAACAAAAAATATTAATCAAAATAGCCTTCCGATAGATTCATATGGTTGGTTTGAGAACCCTTATAAGGGAGTAACTTTTTCACAATTTATAGATGCATTTAATAACAATCAGTGGCAACCTTTATTAGTCAATATTAAGAACAAAGGGGATGCTGGTTCGGGTACTATTTCTTTTCTAAAAGGCATGATGACAACAGGATTATCATTATTACCACCACCAGCTAGTCTTTTAGCAAGTATTTGGAGTGTGTTTATTCCTACTAATGATGCTAACGGAACGGATATGTGGAGGCAATTAGAAACATACATCGATGAAAAAATAGATAGTAAAATAAATGATTATCATAAATATCTTATGGGTGCTGAATTTAATGGGGCTATGTCAGCGATAAAAGAGTATCAACGGGTTCTCCAAATATATAATGACAGTGAAAATAGCTTAAAAAGAGTAGAAGAGCCTGGCACACCAGTGATTGAAGCTGTCCGAGCAGCAGATAGGAAGTTGAAAGAGTTTATTGCTGTTATTCAAACGCCTGAAAAATCAAATGATTCTGTATATCAACAAATAACAGCTCCAATCTTTGTGCAAGCTGCAAATGCTCATCTCTTATTACAGAGAGATATGATTTTATATGGTGAAGAATGGGGAATGGATAAAGATCAATGGCAAGGATATAAGGATAATCAGAAAAAACTTATTCAAGAATATACGAATTATGCTATGAAAGTATATAATGATGGATTGGAAAAAAGGAAAAAAGAAGCTGAAGAGATTAATACGCAACAACCAAATAGAAATACTGACAGATGGAATCATATTAATGATTATGTAAGGGAATATACATTAAGCGTTTTAGATTTTGTAGACTTGTTTCCAGCAACAAATCCTGAAACATATTCTAAAGGCGTAATGCAAGAAAATTCTAGGCAAATTTATTCTTCTATTAAAGGCGCAGTCATACCACAAGGAGGAACAGGGGAAGGAACAACATGGGAAAACATACAAAAGATCCTAGATTCTCAAGAATATAAAGGGGATCTGCACAAGCTTGATATACGATCCTTTGATCGTATTGATGCTATTCAACCATGGTTTTCTGATAAGCAGAATGGTGGTTCCAATTGGACTACTCCTGGATGGACTGGAAATACAAGTGGGGGGGCTTTAAAGACTCTTATAAATCCTTCTGATAATCCGATTACTAGAGTTAAGGCGCAATCAAGCCGTACTCCTAATTATATTGACTTTAAATTTGATACTGGGGGAGATAACCCTTACTTTGGTAGATATTTTTCAGGCGGATCATACAAAGAAGATATTTTTGAATATCCGAATCAAAAACTTTCTCAAATTCACGCATTTAACAGAAGTACCTATCCAGGATTTGAAGGTATTGATGCAGTAGTATTTGGGTTTGTCGACAAGAATCTTACACAGTCGTCCACTTATCTAATGACAAATATGATAACAACAATCCCAGCTGCAAAGTATAACCGTGGAATGAGCAATTTTCAACCACAAGTGGAATCTATACATGCTAAGCAAAAAGCGATGAAAACTGATACTACCAATTCTTATTTAGCATATGGCGTCGAAATTTCTAAAGAACAGGAATATAAAATTAGATATAAGGTTGCAGCTAACGAGAATTCTAAAATCAGTCTTTCACATAGAAAACCTGGTGGTAACTATGCAAAAATAGATGACACTAATATTCCTATTACTGGAAATTCAGCGGACACTGTTAAAGGAGAATATGGTTCTTACAAGATTGTAGAAGGCCCTATTGTTAAGTTAACAAAAGGTGCACATGATTTGAAATTGGAAAATTCACAAGGTAAATTCTCCTTAGATCAAATTGAATTAGAACCTGTGGAACGGGATCAAGTGATAGCGCGGGATAATTTTGACGATCAACGGTTAAATTGGATTAACCTAGGTGGTATTGTAAATGGAGGTATCACAGGGAAAGCTGGTATGATTGGTACAAATGGAGATACTTGGACTTATATTCAAGATCAAGTATTACCATTCTCTAAATATACCTTGAGTATAAAAGTGAAATTGAATTCCAATGATGGAAATGAGCGACAAAAGGTAACGATATTCACAGATAATTTGAAACATGAGCGAATAACAAAAACAGTCGAGCTTAAGGGGAAAGCAGGCTATCAAGAAATACAACTAGAATTTATTACAAGTAGGGATTTAGCAAACACTCATGTTGGGATTCTAACGTCAAATGGAACATCTAATGTATTATTTGATGATGTCCAAGTTATAGGTGCAAAAAAAAGCTAAACTAATATGGGTTCTGATGTAAAAACTTTGAAACATATAAAAATGGTTTATCAAACTTGGATATACTGATAGGAGCACCATACATGCCCATCAACAATACCCCTAAGTACCAAGAAAACGTTATTCTTTCTAAACTGATATGCTCTCCTTTAGGTAGACAGATAAAAAATAAAAATCTGTTTGCTTGAAGGAGAGTTTTGTTAATGTCTAAAAAAGTTTACTCTGCGGAGGATAAATTTAACATATTGAAAGAATGGGAGGATGGTAATTATTCACTAAATGAACTTGAGTCCGTTTTTAAAGTAAGTCGCATCAATCGAAGCACTCATCAAGTCCTGAGGGACTGAATCAACGGTTTAATAAGGCGGCCGTCCTACTTTTACACCCCCTACTAGCCGAACTACTAAGCAAAAAATTGGCCGCATCTATGCCGATTTCTTCTCCATACACTTCTGTTTTCAAGCATACTCGTATTTTAGATTCAACTGCATTTCAACTCCCAGATGTATTTTCATCGGTTTATCCAGGTGGACAGTTCCTACATATTCATACAGGTCCAGGTAAACAACATGATCGCACTTACGGCTCTCTGTGTGTCCCAACTGTAACAGCAAATGATTTATGTATCCGAGATTTAGGTTGTTTTCATTTAAAAGACCTTCAATACATACAATATAAAAAGGCAAGCCAGTATGGAAAATAAAATTAACCCAGAATTATTGGAATCATGAAATGAGGCTTTTAAAAGGAAGTCTTATTTCTTCAATCACTATCAATTTTGTTTTTGAAATATCCCTATTTAATCAAAGGGTTATTAAAAATCATATAACGGGAGGATTTATATGAAAAAAATACAATTTTGATATTATGGATATTTATTCTGTCTATTTCCCTTACAAACCATCCCCTTGCAGCCGAAACTTTAAACAACCTTGAGTTTATACAAGAACAACAGACTAAAAATGAAAGGCTTATTCATATTGATATAAGAGGAAATAATGTGGAAGAATATCAAGAGGCACAACATATGGTTGATAGAATAAAAAAAATAAAAAGCGGCATACTTGATAAATTAGTGGCAGACGGAACATATGTAAAACTTGTTAATTATCCTATCACTGAGTCTGACGAATACAGGGACCTAAAAGGATTAATTCCACGAGGATGGGAAGGGCAAACCAATGCCGAAGGAAAACAATTGACCTGGGATGATGTACCAGGTGTGGGATCTGATATTGGTGGAAAACCTGTAATGGCTAGAATAGGTTTTAGTGAGAGAGGAAAGGGGCATGGTTCCATTAATTTAGAACTTCATGAAATAGCGCATGCAATTGATCGAGTGGTTTTTTTTAATATAAGTCATACTGATTTGTTTGATGTTCCTTTCAGTCAAGAGAGACAGAAATTTTTCCCGGATAAATATTACGAAAATAAGGAAGAATATTTTGCGGAATGTTTTACATATTATTATTTTAGCGAATCATCTAAGCAAGAGCTAAAAGATAAGGCTCCATTGACTTATAGATGCATAGATTTATTAATTAAAACTGTTCAAGGGGATTCCAATTCAACAGAACCTATTAATGAACTATTAGACGGAAATCAATTTGCTTGGTCTTTAAAAGGATATAGTAATCGAGAATTCGCAAAAGTAGATTATAACAAGAAGGCAGAGTTAATTATGGATTTAAAATAAAGTCACGATGTTTATAAAAAAGATTCGATGCTCTATCCCTTTAGGTGGTTATCTAAAGGGGTATTTTTATACTAAAAAGGAAAAGAACATCTGAATTGAAGGATAGACTAGGGAACTGTTGTGTGGCAATAAGTTATTCCTGTGAACTACTCGCCACTTAGTAAGGCTTGAAGTGGGAGTTTCTCAGTTCCACGATGAAAGCAACCTTTCGTCTCCCTGAGCGTTACTTCGGGGTGTTCCATCCCTAGATGTCCAACGCTTGGACGCTCTTTTGGTACGGTTGATATTTTACGCAGGAACCGAATGGCTTGGTTTTCGCACTCTATTTTCTTCCTGCAACCTCATATATCAAGTTATCAAAGAACTTCATATAGCTAGTTTATCAAAAGTTTTTGGCTATGCCAAACCGAAATTCATCTCCCACCTACCGTTGGGCTACGCCCTTCATAACGCTTGAGGAAGGAGAATTCTTTCGGGGAATTCGTTAAAGGATGCTATTATTAGACATTCTCGAAAAAAATATACAAGAAAAGTATTTCCTATCAGAAGAAAAATTGGACAAAATCGTATTTAAATAATAGGAAATATTAATTCTAGTGGTTGGAGAAGGGGTGGAGAGATGTGTAATCCTATGAGGATATCCCCTACGATTACATGCAAAGATGATCCCAGGGTTTTACTTCCTAATAAAAAGGCAGCTTAATTAGAAATTAATTAAATGGAGAGTGTAAATGATGAAAAGCTATAAAATCCATATTAAAGAAGCTACAAAAAAAAGGATATGCAGTAGCTGAAGTGGGGGATAGTGTTAATTATTCTGTTCCAGGGAGTAAAACTAGAAGGGGAAGAGGAGGGAAAGGTGTTGCTCAGACATTAGATACTGCTTGTAATCAGGCTGATTAACAAGGGATCCTACCACACCGCTATCAAGCTAAGAAAAACAAATGCCCATCGACCTAGGATTTCAAAGTAACTCCATAAAGAAAATTTTATGGAGCAATAAATTAATTAACTTGATGGTGATGGGGTCCCGCCACATCGCCATCAAGCTAAGATTAAGTAAAAGTCCGTCAACTAGACTTTTTCTATTTTCTAAAGAGTTGATATCAGCTTTCTAAAAATCTGCATACCAAATAAACCCTAACGGGTTTCATTTTTTTAATTAAGCTACATGATTGTGAGTAACGAAATAATTGTACACGACACCCAATATATCAAAGACTGTTTTCTTCTCATATCGATGAGACTTCCGCCCATTTTTATGCAAGAGATTGAACAAACGAAGGAAGGTCTTTGATAGTTCCTGGGTGTTTTGTTGTAGAGATTGATATATAAGTAGGTAGTAATCTTTAATGATATAGACCGCTTTATATTCACTTAATTCTCGTTTCTTTTTGACGAGGAGTAAGTGACGCATTTGAAACATAGTGGAGGAACAAAGAAGGATACTAATTAATTGCCCATATAAATGACACTCTAGCCGTTCTAATTTTACAGAATTACAATGATGAATACGAAAAAATGATTTCCATGTTTTAAATATCAATTCAATTTGCCATCGTAAGGAGTAAAAATCGTATACTTGTTCCTTTGGTAGATATTCCGAAGGGATATTCGTAATGTAAAAGTTTATTGCACTAAGCCGCTTACTGCGTTCTTTATAGGTGATTTGTTTCTTATGTTCTTTAGATGCTAAATCTTTTTGCCTACGTTTCATTTGTGTTTCAGTTAATTTATATAAGATAAGTCTTGCAGGAAGTTTTTGATACATTCCGATATAAATCTCAGGAATCTCATATGTTTCACCAGACTGTAATTGGTCAATAAATTGCTCCATATCTAGTTGAATGTACTCAGAATGCTTTTTTATCGTTCCATTGTGAAAGTATTCAGGTTCCTTATTCTTTTGATATATACGAGTATTGAGCTTTAATCGTGAAATAAAATAAGCATCACACTCGCTTATAATATGTAGATCTTTTAAGTCGAAGTATCCTAAATCACGTATACATACATCGTGTGGTTGAAGAGACGTTAGGCAAGTGGATCCATACGTTTTATCATTGTGTTTTCCCGATCCTACATGAACATGTAGAAATTGACCACTTAGTAAATCGTACTCTAATTGAATTTTCACACCAGCACTTTGACCACTACCTCCTGAACCTTGATATGTAGAGGCAAATTTATCTGGAACCTGAAAATGTGTAGAATCCAATACACGAATCCGACGAAAATAGTTTGTATACGATGTTGGAATTTGGCTAGATAAACAAAATTGTTGATGGAGTAAAGAGGCTAATATTTGTTGTAACAACTGTACAGCTTGGGAATTAAAGCGTTGATTGAGTCCTTCTGGGCTCATAGAAATACCTGTGTTAACTTCTAATCGGCTACATAGTTGTGTCAATGAAGTATTTGCTATATTTTGGCTTAACCAAACACATAGAGCCACAAAATCCTGTGCGCGGTATTTACTTTTTCGTTGAACAAATCCTATCTCTCTAGCTAACTGTTCCAAAGCATACGGTGACATATATCGTTGTAGTTCTTTAGAAAACAATTCTAGTTCATCTAAAATCGATAAATTCATACAAAAACGCCATCCTTCCTGTATAATTCTACAAAAAGAATAGCGTTTTTTTCGCAATTTGAATACAAATTTATCTCAGCTTAATGAATATAGAATGGATTTTCTTAATTTAAATAGTCATCATAAGTAAAACAGCAACGATATTGGCAGATGCATGAGCTATCCAAGAAATATAGATATTCTTCGTTTTATAGAAAATAACCCCAAAAATCATACTATCTATGAATACTGTTATTAAATCTATTAAAACCACAATAAAATTCCCAATAGATATATGCATCAATGTGAAAATGATAGATGATAATAAAATCGAATAAACAGGTTTTATAAGCCAGTTAAGTCTTCCTTGCACTAAACCTCTAAAAGTAATTTCTTCTCCTAAAGCTAATATTAGTAAAGTGAAAAGTAAATTCCCATTAATTGCTTCAATGAAATCAGCTCTTTCTAATACATGATCTAACACTTCTGGAAATATATTTTTATACAAAAGGAAATAAATCACTTGTAAAATCACGCCAACCAATATTACAAGTGGCCAAGAATGTTTCAAATCGCTCAAGATATTTTTTCGATTAAATCCAATACTTTCCCTTGTCCTTTTTCTAGCCATTCTCTCTATTAAAAAATATACAATCGGTAGTATGAATACTAATCCTTTTATTTGTGGAATAAAAAAAGTACTGACTAACATAGCGACTACAAAAATCACCATTTCAAGAAAGGGACGTTTCTCGAACAAAATTGTCTTCATTTGAACCTCCATTAACTAAAGATGTTACTTACATGTATTGTTTTTTCTTTTCATAAGATATTCTAGCCAGCTTATCTCCATTTCTAAATGACGAACGCCATAATCGAGGAGTGAAGAACGATGGTAAAATTCTTCAGAATTACTTGACTGAGACGTTTGTACTGCAACAATTTCCTCGACTTGTTGAAGCTTAGACTTTTGATTTTTTAAATGATAATAAAATTCTTTTAAAAGATTCGAGCGTTTGTCTTTCTCTAGATAATCAATAAAGAATATTTTTACTAAG
Source organism: Bacillus sp. TH17 (assembly GCF_016651125.1). NCBI lineage: Bacteria > Bacillati > Bacillota > Bacilli > Caryophanales > Bacillaceae > Bacillus > Bacillus sp. TH17. The sequence goes on along the minus strand of NZ_JAEKEN010000003.1, from coordinate 282,891 downwards.
TGTTCATTTTTAGTAGTTTGTAAAGGCTGCTCAAGCCATTTGAAAAGTGCAACTTTTCCTGCATTCTGTATCGTATAATTTTTTTTGTTTTTACTATCACCCTTCACATTTTTTACACTTACCCATTCTTTTTCCTCGAGCCTTTTAAGTGCGGGATATAGACTACCAAAACTGGACTTGTAGAAAAAACCGATAGAGTGATCGATATTCTTCTTCAAGTCATAGCCGCTCATCGATTCCTCATGTAACAAACCTAATATGATATATTCAAGCATTTTATCACCTCAACTTTATATCTAAATTATATATCGTTTCGATATATTGAGCAATAACTTTTTATTTGAATGTATGAAATTATACATTATGAATCCCCTAGTTTTTTGTACTTGGGCTTAAATTTTTCAAATATAAAAATACCACTATTTATAAGAATTGGGATTATTTTTTCGTTATGGGGAGAAAAGAATTTCTTAGGTTGATGGGCATGGGGTCCCGCCAACATTTCGCGAATTTCGTACGCTAAGGAATTTTTTATTTAAAAAACTTGGTTTTACCGTACGTTAAGGAAGTTCTATAAACGATATTTCATGTTTGTTATGGTACTTTGTTTTTGGTAATGAGTTTTGGAACTGATTTTTAATCGTATTTCATTCTAATTTAGTAGAAATAAATAGAGCTCCATAAACGACAATTTTCTGGACACATAGTACAGTAATATATGTTAATTAAAAGTCAGAAAAGTAAATTGGATAAAAAATATTAATGAAAATATTGAGTTCTTACCTATTCAAATACCCTTACTAACATCAATTTATTTTATTAATAAAACTTATCTATATTCTGAAAAATCCCAACCCATTTACTGTTAAAATTTTTATTAATAAAAAACAACAGATATAAGCTTTATTTGATATTAATTGCATTTTAGGGCGTATGTAAGATATTATTTCTTTTAAATAAATTAACTTAAAAACTAAATATAAAAGCCAAACAAACTTTAAAAATCACACTTAAATTAGAGGAGAGTACGATATGAATACAATCATGATTGTAGAAGATGATATAAAAATCGCTGAATTACTGGGAACTCATATTAAAAAATACGGATATCAAAGTGTTATTATAGAGGATTTTGAAAATATCTTAGCTACATTTCAAAAGATTAAACCAGATTTAGTGCTATTAGATGTAAATCTGCCTAATTTTGACGGTTATTATTGGTGCCGCCAAATACGAGCTATTTCTACTTGTCCAATTATATTTCTATCTGCAAGGAGTGGAGAGATGGATCAGGTTATGGCTTTAGAAAATGGTGGTGATGACTACATTACGAAACCTTTTTATTATGAAGTTGTAATGTCTAAAATCCGTAGTCAACTCAGAAGAGCATACGGTGAGTATGCTCCAAAAGTAAAAGAACGAATAGTTGAGGAAACAGGATTACTCCTGTTTCCAGAAAGGATGGAGCTTCAACTAGATGATAAGACAGTTTTGCTTACCAAAAAAGAAACAATTTTATTAGAAATATTGATAACAAAATCTCCACTTCTTGTAAAACGCGAAGTAATTTTAGAACAATTGTGGGATAGTTCGTATATAGATGAGAATACATTGAGTGTAAATATAGGTAGAATTAGAAAGAAGTTACAAGAATTGGGTATCGAAAATGCCCTCGAAACAGTTCGTGGTGCTGGATATCGACTGCATGCTATTTGGGAGAAGGAAGGAAAGGATAAATGAAATTATTCTTACGAGAACATATCCCACTTATTTGTTATACATTCGGTCAATTGCTTATTATCCTTTTTATATATTGGTTTGATGGGTATCCACATATTTTGACAGCATTATATTCTGTATTTTTGGGTGTTTTTTTATTAATGGGTTATTTAATATATCGTTATTATAGTCATCGTTCATTCTACAAGCGTCTATCAACACCAATGGAAACGTTAAATGAATCAATAAAAGATAGTGATTTGACTCCGTTATCAATGGCCTTAGAAACATTACTTCAAACTCAATATCAATATTATCAAAACCAATTAAAAAAATGGGAACGAAAACAACAAGAACAAATGACTTTTATGAATCAATGGGTTCATCAAATGAAAACACCTCTTTCTGTTATTGAGTTAATTACACAAGATGCAGATGACTCTCGATTTGAAAGTATTAATGAAGAAACGGAAAGAATCAAAAAAGGATTAGAAATGGTCTTATATGTTGCTCGTTTAGAAACATTTGAACAGGATTTTCATGTAGAAAGATTGCAATTATTGGGAATGGTTGATTCTGTTATTCATGAAAATAAACGTCTGTTTATACGTAGTTATGTGTATCCAGAATTAAAAGTAGATCCGAGTCTTATTGTAGAAACAGATAAGAAATGGTTTCGATTTATACTCAATCAAGTACTGTCAAATGCAATTAAATATTCATCAAGTAAGAAAGGGAAAGTAATGGTATCGGTGTATTCAAAAGGACGAGCAATTATTTTGGAAGTAAGAGATTATGGAGTGGGTATTCCTACTGCTGATTTACCACGTGTTTTTAATCTATTTTATACTGGAGAAAATGGTAGGAAATTCAAAGAGTCTACGGGAATGGGATTATATCTTGTTAAAGAAGTATGTGAAAAATTAAATCATAAGATTGAGTTAGAATCTGAGGTAGGTAAGGGAACAAAAGTTAAAATCGTATTCCCATATGCATCTCGTTAACCGATGAAAGGTAAACTTTTCATCGGTTTTTTCTTTTGAATCTTACAAACTTGTTAGATAAATGTTAGGGAAATCGATATGAGACATACTATATATAGGCTACACTCCATGTATAGAAAAGAGAAATGGAAGGTGAAATACTTGTGGAGATACTACATGTTTCAGATTTAGGGAAAGTTTATCCTGGGAAAATTTCTTATACAGCATTATCCCATATTGATTTGAAAATAAATAAAGGTGAATTTGTAGGAATTATGGGACCATCTGGGAGTGGTAAAACAACGCTATTAAATATGGTTTCTACTATAGATGCTCCAACATCAGGAGAAGTATTAATTCATGGAGAAAATCCATATCTGTTATCTCCAAATCAGTTGTCTTTATTTCGAAGACGTGAATTAGGGTTTGTTTTTCAATCATTTAATCTCCTTAATACACTGACAGTGAAAGAAAATATTGTTCTTCCACTTACGCTTGATGGTGTAAGCCCTAGAGAAATGGAAGGTAAAGTGGAAGCTATTGCTGAAAAACTAGGGATAACTGAAATATTGGATAAACGTACGTATGAAATTTCTGGTGGGCAGGCACAAAGAACAGCAATTGCACGAGCTACTATTCATAATCCGAAATTATTACTTGCGGATGAGCCTACAGGAAATCTGGATTCAAAATCTGCTAGTGATGTGATGGAATTATTGACAACGCTTAATAAAGAAAATAGCACAACGATGATGTTAGTGACACATGATGCAATGGCTGCAAGTTATTGTGATCGAATTGTGTTTATCAAAGATGGACAGTTATACAATGAGATTTATTGTGGAGATAATCGCAAAGTATTCTATCAAAAAATTCTAGAGGTTTTAGCATTATTAGGAGGAAATGCACATGACTTTTCGACAATTCGCATTTAATAACGTCATTCGAAGTAAACGAACATATTTGGCTCATTTTTTAAGTAGTACGTTTGCCATTATGATTTTCTTTACGTATGCATTACTTGCATTTCATCCTAATTTACAAGGCGATCTTGCTGCCAGTGTAACAATCAATACATTTGCAAAGTCAGGATTACAGATATCGCAGGGGTTAATATTTTTCTTCTCATTCTTTTTTATCCTATATTCTGTAAGTGCATTTTTAAAAACAAGAAAAAAAGATTTTGGAATTCTAATGCTACATGGGATGTCACGCTCACAATTGAACAAATTAGTATTTATTGAAAATATAATAATTGGTATCGCTTCCATTTTAACAGGAATTACAATTGGAATGGCGTTCTCTAAGTTTATCTTAATTATGAGCAACAATTTGTTAATGATTGATAAAGGACTCCCATTTTACATGCCCTTTAAAGCAATTGGGATAACATTTGGAGCGTTCTTCTTATTGTTTTTATTTATTTCACTTTTCACTTCTCGACTAGTAAATGTAGAGCAATTAGTAGAATTAATAAAAGCAGAAGAAAAGCCAAAGCCTGAACCAAAAGCATCCTTTGGGCTATCTTTATTCGCACTTATTTGTATTGGATTAGGATATACGGCTGTTTTCCATAGTGTTCACGCAATTCATTACAAGGATATGAAATATGTATTATTCATGATGGCGACAGGGGTGAGCTTTGTTGTACTTGGAACGTACTTCTTATTTACACAGCTCAGTGTGTATGTGTTACGTGTATTAAAGAAAAGGGAAAATATTTTCTTTAAGAAAACAAACATACTCACCATTTCAGATTTAGTGTATCAATTAAAAGATAATGCAAAAATGTTTTTTATGGTCACTATTATATCTGCCGTTGCCTTCACTGCAGTTGGAACTTGTATGGGATTAGGTAACTCATCTATGGCTGAATCGAATAGTCCCTTTGCATTTTCTTATCAGTCTTATAATAATAATCCTTTAGAAAAAGAGCATCTAAAAAAATAGAAAGCGAACTCAATAATGGTGGGTTTAAATTCAAACAAGTAGCTTATTCAATAAAACAAATTCCAGATACCTTTTATAACAGTAATGTATTATTAAGCGTTATAAAAATAAGTGATTATAATAAGTTAGCTGAGGCATTTGGTTTTGAAAAAGAAAGCTTAAAAGGTGAAAATGATAGTTTTGTCATACCTTCAAGAAAAGTAACTAATACAAAATCTAATCAAAATAACTTTCGATTGTCGCATAGAAATATAAAAATAGATATGCATGTAAATAAAACACTAACGCCAAAAGAACTACAAGATACAAACATAACGACAATTATTATACCAGACGCTGTATATAATCAAATGCTAGTGGATCCAGAGAATCACTATGATGAATCCACTATCAATGGTTTTATTGTGAAAGATTGGGAGAAAACAAAAAAAGTTGCGGAAAATATTGTAGCTGCTTTTCAGATGGATAATAAAGGTATAAATGAGCATATAGTAGACAACGAAAAATATATATTTTCGTCTTTGATTTTTACATGGATAGTGATGAAACAAAGTTTTGGACTTGCATCCATTATGAGTGTATTAATAGGCATTGTTTTCTTTACGTTTGCTGCAAGTTTTTTATATTTCCGATTATATACAGACTTAGAACGAAATCAGCAGCAATATAAAATGATAGCAAAAGTTGGTTTAAGTAAACCTGAATTAAAGAAAATTGTGTCACGTCAACTTGCATTGTTATTCTTTTTACCAATTGCAATAGCGATTACACATAGTACAGTTGCTTTTATGGCCTTACAAAAGTTAGCCGATTTTTCAGTCTTGGGTAGTTCCGTTGTGGTATTGATTTGTTTCTTAGTTATGCAAATTATATACTTTTACTTTGTTCGTGCTCAATATTTGAAAAAAATGTATAAAACAATCTTTTAATTTAAAAAGAAGGAGAATATAGGATGAAAAAAAGAATTGGATTATTAATAGTAGCTAGTATTTCGATTACCATGTTAGGAGCATGTTCATTATTTGGTACAAAAGACTCTCCAGCAAATGGAATTTCAATAGAAGTAGGAACGATAAACGAACAAATAAGAAACTCTATAATTGACTCATACAAAGATATAACAACCTCACAAGACCTATATCAATTAAAAGAAGGGACTATAGATAATAATAAGCTTGACATAAAGCTACCGACTAAATTTGGGGATTCTATGGATACTGCTACTAGTAATTTACTATTTATTAGTAGAACAACTGCTGAAAAAATGAATAAAAAGGGACTTATTCGTGAAAGGGATAATAACGAGGGGCTCCTATCTTCAGTCCCTCTTGATTCGTTACCAAAAATAGAAAAAGATGAAACTATCATATTTGCAAATAAAGAATATAAAGACTTGAAAGAACTAACATTTGATGAGAAAAAAATGAATGTTCAATATAAAGGGGATGTATGGCTATCTCCATATCGTGGTGGATCCAAAGAAATCCTATTAATTGTAGATGATACATTATTTAAAGAAATAAATGGGAAAGAAAAAACTAGACAGATTCTATCTTTTAATAAATCTTTTGGGAATCTTAATTTAGTCAATAAAGGGAAAGCACCAGAATTAACAAAGGAAATAGATAAAATAAATACGGTTTTGGGAAATAAGGAAATGAGAGCCGTCAATTTTGTAAATATTACAGAAAAGTAAAAAATTACGTCTATATGGGTAAAAACTGGTCACCATCAAGTTAAGAAAAATAAATACACCAAAACGAAAAATCTCACTTCTTATCTGAAAAAAGATGAAAAGTGAGGTTTTTTTGCTTAGCATGATAATGTTCTAAAACGCTGATGGTATTACATGTCTATCAAGCTAAGATTGGATTTTCTATAAAATTCCATTTCTCGTTGTTGTACCCCTATTAACGTTTCGGTTCCGTTACTATACAAACTCAAATTTTTTCCTCATATCAAAGTGGAACAAATTTATTACTTAAATTGTCTATTAAATGTAATCCTAAAAACTTAGTGCCCAAACTTTATACATTGAGTCAGGTTTGACATCTATTTTAAGTACTGCAAAACACGAAAGGACTGATTATCTTGAATAGTACAAGGATGTTAAAAATAGGGATGTGTGTTGGAGTATTAAGTTTAAGTCTTGCAAGTGTAAAACTTTTTAAAGGTGAACCATTTTAGATGGAAGCAAAAGAAAAAGTAGAGAAAAATAAATATGCAAATTATGCGCCTCATTGAGCATTCACGCAACTTGAGAAAAGTTTGACGCTTGACTGGGTGTCTATCCAATCGACGCTGGTACAAACTGGGCAGTTACCTATCGATCACCTAACGAACGGTTTGTTTACGCATCTACCTTTAAGGCTCTGATTGCAGGGGCATTGTTACTACAATATCCAATTGACAAATTAGGCGATATTTTCACTTATACAAAATATGATTTAGTCAAGTGTTCACCAATTACAGAGAATCAAGTGGATACCGGTATGACTCTTGGGGGAAATTGCGGAGACGAATATTCATTATAGTGATAAAACTGCGGGGAACATTTTATTCGAAAAATTAGAAGTCGATTCTTTTTTACATCAAAAGAATCGTTTTTTACATTCTTTTCATTATGATTATGCTAACAAGAACCATTAAATTAGACGAGTAATTCAAGAACTCACTATTACAAACATTAGATATAGTACAAAGAGGTGAGGAACAGCTCACAATTCTCTTACTTTAAAGGGCAGCATTATTATAAAGAATAGATATGAAACTAGTTTGTTCAAGAGTTAATCTAAGTTTTATAATCTGCTGATTAGAAAAAATTTACTAATCTCGATTACTACACTTTTTTAATATAAGTATATTTCTAAAGGTGACCTCAATAGTTTTAAGTAAATCAACGGGAGAATTGAAAGGCAGGAGAAAGTAACATGTCAGAAAATTATCGTTCTCGAGAGGAGCGACGACAAGTTAAAAAGAAAAAACAACCAACTTCTAAAAAACAAAAACAACAAGGTAAAACATTGTTTCTTCGCAAATTTTTAATCAGTTGCTTACTACTTGGTATTGTAGGGTTAGTCGCAGGGGTTGCTACTTTTTTCGTTATGATCAAGGATGCACCAAAACTTGAGAAAGCAAAACTTGTTAATCCGTTATCCTCAAAAATTTATGATAAAGATGGAAAATTGATATATGAATATGGGAAAGAAAAACGAACGAATATTATGTATGATCAAATTCCTAAATTAGTAGAAAATGCGTTTTTAGCGACAGAAGATGCACGTTTTTACGAGCACAGTGGCGTAGACTTTAAAGGTACTGCACGTGCAGTTTTAGTCAGCCTAAAAGGTGATTACGGCTCTCAAGGTGGAAGTACGATTACGCAGCAAGTTATTAAAAATTACTTCTTATCGATGGAAAAAACGTCAAAGCGAAAGGCGCAAGAAATATTTTTAGCGTATAAGCTAGAACAACAGTATTCAAAACATGAAATTTTAGAAATGTATTTAAATAAAGTTTACTTAGGCAACCGTTCATACGGAATCGCAACAGCAGTACAAAATTACTATGGTAAGGAATTGAAAGATTTAACACTACCAGAAGTTGCGATGCTTGCTGGTTTAATGAAAGCACCTAATAACTATGATCCAACAAAAGAAAAAAATATCAAAAAAGCAACAGAAAGAAGAAATGTTGTACTTGAATTAATGAATCGACATGGTTATATTACAAAAAAAGAAATGGAAGAAGCATCAAAAGTTCCAGTAACAGAAGGACTTAAGAAAGCAACTGAACAAAAAGAAATGCCATATCCTGCGTTTATGGATGCGGTTGTGAAAGAGGTTGAAAAAGAGTTGCCAGATGCTAATATTGGATCTGACGGCTTAAAAATTTATACTACATTAGACCAAAAGGCACAGGATTTTGCGGACAAGCTTTTAAATGAAAACATTATAAATTATCCAAATGAGAAGTTCCAAGGGGCTTTCACATTTATGGATACGAAAACAGGAGAAATTCGTGCAATTGGTAGCGGGCGTGGTGAAAATAAAGCTGTATTTAAAGGACATAATATAGCGATTGAATTAAATCGTTCAGCAGGTTCAACGATGAAACCAATTTTTGATTACGCTCCTGCAATTGAATATTTAAAATGGGCTACTTACCATCAAATTGACGACTCTCCATTTAAGTATTCAACAGGACAAGAAGTTAGAAATGCAGATAGAAAGCATTTAGGACCAATTACAATGCGTGATGCATTGAAAACGTCCCGAAATATCCCGGCAATTAAAACTGCAAAAGAAGTAGGAATGAATAAATCAAAAGCTTTCTCTGAAAAGCTAGGTATTACATTTAATGTAGCACCGACCGAATCAACAGCGATTGGTACAAATGAAGCGTCACCAACTGAAATTGCAGGTGCTTATGCGGCATTTGGTAATGATGGTAAGTATACGAAGCCGCATTTTGTTAAGAAAGTAGTTTATCCAGATGGTAAATCAAAAAGCTTTGAGCAAAAGCCAAAACGAGTTATGAAGGATTCTACAGCATATATGATTACTGATATGCTTCGTACTTTTATTTCATCTGGATTGGGTACAGCAGCTAATATAGATTCTTTAGATGTAGCGGGTAAAACAGGTACAACAAACTATTCTTTAGAACAAATAGCACAATATAATCTACCAGAAAGTGCAACTCGTGATAGTTGGTTTGCTGGTTATACACCACAATATACGATGGCAGTATGGACTGGATATATAAAAGATAGTAAAGACGATTATATTAGTAGTAAAAATACGAAAATTTCTCAGTTGATTTTTAAAGAAATGATGAGCAAGATGGCTACAGATAAGTCGCAATTTAAAATGCCGAAAAGTGTAGTTCAAGAAGGTAGCGAATTACGTATTAAAGGTGAGAAACGTGATTCTTCTCCAAATACGACTGAAAAGCCAAGTAATAATAATCAAAATAAGCAACAAGAAAAGCAAAAGAAACAAGAAGAGCAAAAGCAAAGTGAGCTAAACAATAGTAGAAGCGAAGGAAATACAACGCCGCCAAACAATGGTAGAAGCGAAGGAAATACAACGCCGCCAAACAATGGTAGAGGCGAAGGAAATACAACGCCGCCAAACAATGGTAGAGGCGAAGGAAATACAACGCCGCCAAACAATGGTAGAGGCGAAGGAAATACAACGCCGCCAAACAATGGTAGAGACGAAGGAAATACAACGCCGCCAAACAATGGTAGAGGCGAAGGAAATACAACGCCGCCAAACAATGGTAGAGACGAAGGAAATACAACGCCGCCAAACAATGGTAGAGGCGAAGGAAATACAACATCACCAAACAACGGTAGTGGTCAAGGAAATACAGCGCCGCCAAACAATGGGGATGGTCGTGGAACGCCAACGCAACCAAGTTATGATGGGAATACAGGAGAAGATCCAGCAACTAATGGTTAATAAGTAATATAAAGAAATTGTTGATTCTGTTGCAAATTTTATAACCAGCATAAACAGGTTGATAAATGAGAAGCAATGTTTAGGAAGTAGCTAGTAATTGTTGAGATTCATTGTACGCTGAAAAGGCGGAGTCTCTTTGTAAAGCGCCCTAAACATAATTTCTATTCATTATTGACTACTTGATAAATAGATTATGTTTCCATTTTAAAGAGTAGGCAAAGTTTTTTAATGCTTGTTATTAGTTTTGTATGAAGTTAACTTCGGATAATTGATTATTGTATTCTTCTAATTGGATTAGATATTCATAATCCTTTTGCAACAACGAAATTTCGTTTTTTTAGTGTACGATGAATTACATCAATTACTAACGATCGCATAAAATCCATCTGCAATCATACCAACTTTTTATCTGCTAAGAAAATTTGCACCAGTCTCCTTTTGGGCTAGCGTATATATCTTACTAAATTTACGAATTTCTTTACGATAGTATTTAATGTAATGCCTACCCCAGAATCTTCTATAAATTACTATGGACTCCCTCTTGGATTATTGGAAGTTGAATCTAATACTTTACTTTATTTTTTAGGTGTTATTAATAAATATTATTACAATGAGAAGCTAATAGTGGACATTTCAAGAGTGACTATATATTTTTAAGACAAACTGCTGTAGAAAGATTAAGAATTCTTAAGAACTTTTGCCCCTTTTTCTTAAGGTTTGGATTCTAGAGTATGAGTATGAATTCTTACCAGTGGGGTGATTAAGTATGAATACAATTCACTTTCTTATTTCTGTATATAATGAGCCAAAAATCAGTTGGTGCAGCCCTTCCAAGTTTAAGGTTTATTGGAGATAAAATGATTGAAGGAATTGATTTGAAGAAAGTAAATTACATTGTCAAATATGGGCCAAGCACACGTGTATTAAAAGGGAAATTAATTATAAGAAGAAGGAATCTTATGAATTGTAATATGGCTTAGCAGTATATGTTGAACAATATATTAGGGGATTGATATCACTATATTCATTATGTTATTTCTTGTTTTCCGTTTGCAAGTTAACAATAAAGAGACGATAGACATGTCTCACCTGCAAATGTCTTTAATTGTTCAATATTAGAAAAAATGTGGAGGAATAATATGGAGTCAAAAATTCTTATTGTTGATGATGATAAAGAGATTAGAAATCTTATCTCTGTTTATTTAGAAAATGAAGGTCTGAAAACTCAAAAGGCTGAAGATGCTATTGAAGCTTTACAACTGTTAGAAGAAAAGGAGTTTGATCTGATTATATTAGATATTATGATGCCTAATATGGATGGTATTGAAGCGTGTATGAAGATTAGGGAAGACCGCAATATGCCTATCATTATGCTATCTGCAAAATCTGAGGATATAGACAAAATTCAGGGTCTAGCCTCTGGTGCAGACGATTATTTATCAAAACCGTTTAACCCATTGGAATTAATTGCTAGGGTAAAATCCCAATTAAGAAGGTTTAAAAAATACAATACGTCAATAGATCATAATAAAAGTATCCTAGAAATTGGTGATTTAACCGTGAGTACAGATACACGTCAAGTATGGGTAAGAGGAAAGCAAACAAGGTTAACTCCAAAAGAGTTTGATATTCTCGAACTACTTGCCCGTAACAAAGGGGTTGTCCTGAGCGTTGCAAAAATATATGAAGCCGTTTGGAAAGAGGTTTTTTATAAATCAGATAATACCGTCATGGTGCATATTACAAAAATAAGAGACAAAATAGAAGAGGATTCTAAACATCCCATTTATATTAAAACTGTGTGGGGAATTGGGTATAAAATATGAAGAAGATTAGTTTTAGAAATAAAATAATTATAAAACTTTTGCTTGCTGTTGCAGTAAGTTTTTTTATCTCGTTTGGTTTTACAATCCTCACTTTTCTATTCATTTTAGATCCATTATTTAGAAAATACGACCATTGGGGTTTGTTTGAATTCAATATCGCAATGTTGTTCTTATTTGCGTTCGCAATCTTTACCTTTATAATACTTTTTTTGATATTGGTTCGAAAGAAAATAGTATATTTGAAGCTCATTTCTGATAATGTGAATGATATTGCCAATGGAAAACTAGGTCTGACAATTGGGATTAAGGGGAAGGACGAATTGACCCAACTTGCTCAAAATATCAACTATATGTCCAAGGAATTGGAAAATACATTTGAACAGGAAAGACGATTAGAACGTACAAAAAATGAACTCATTACCAACGTATCTCATGACTTACGCACACCGTTGACATCTATTATCGGATATGTAGATTTATTAAAAAGAGGGCAATACGACAGTAAAACACAATTACAGGAATACCTCGAAACCACTTATTTAAAATCACAGAGACTGAAATATCTAATTGATGAACTGTTTGAATATACCCGTTTATCAGACCTCGATGCTAAGTTAAACCTTAATGAAGTTGATTTATCAGGTTTGTTGGAGCAAATAGTTGGAGAATACATACCTATATTTGAAAAGGAAGGTTTAATCGTTCAAAAATCAATAACGGAAGAAACAATACCTATTTTCATGGATGTAGAAAAAATGGTACGTGTTTATGAAAACCTGTTTATGAATGCGATAAAGTACAGCATGAAACCATCCGAATTATCAATAAGTCTTGAACTAATAGGTAACAAAGCAATTTTAAAAGTATCAAATAAAGTCGAGAAGCCACCTGTTAGCGATCCAAATAAATTGTTTGAAAGGTTTTTCAGGGGAGATAAGGCAAGAAAAGATGACCAGGGAAATGGTCTAGGGCTTGCTATCTCAAAAAGAATTGTTGAACTTCATCATGGTAATATACATGCAGAGTATAAAGACGGCTGGATGTCCTTTATTGTTGAACATCCAATCAAATAGAAAGGCTTATGGAATTACAGGTTCCATAAGCTTTTTTTTATAAAATCTTAAGAATTCTTAAGGGTTTTACGGGGTGTTTTCTAATTTTCATAGTTTATCATGTATATATTGAAAGCGATGAGGTGAGTGAAGTAGATAAAGAAGAAAGTTTTCATTGTAGCTTTAAGGTGGATGCAACATGAAAATTTTATTAAAAGCAAATAAGAATAGCAGCTTATTTTAAAGAAATGAAAAAACAAACGTAGGAGGATATATATGACAAAACCAGTTGTAGATGTGAAAAACGTCCAAAAAGTGTACGGTAAAAAAGGTGAGAATCACTCACACGCGTTAAAAGGTGTTTCATTCTCAATTCAAGAGGGTGAGTTTGTCGGAATTATGGGACCTTCTGGTTCTGGTAAAACGACATTATTAAATGTAATTTCAACGTTAGATAAAGCAACGGGCGGCGTTGTTGAAATTGCAGGAACTGATATTACGAAAATGAAACAAGGTGAGCTTTCTGATTTCCGTTCACAAAAGTTAGGATTCATTTTCCAAGACTTTAACTTATTAGAGAACTTATCTATTTACGAAAACATCGCTCTTCCACTTTCACTTCAAGGTGTTTCATCACGAAATATTGGACCGAAAGTAGAAAAAGTAGCTGATATGTTAGGCATTTCAGCAATACTTCAAAAGTATCCATCTGAAGTATCTGGTGGACAGAAGCAACGTTCAGCAGCAGCACGTGCGTTAGTGCATGAACCAGCAATTATTTTAGGGGACGAGCCAACAGGATCGCTTGATTCTAAAAATGCAACGAGTTTACTGGATGCGATGACAAACTTAAATAAAGAGCAAGGCGTATCTATTATGATGGTTACTCATGATCCATATAGTGCAAGTTACTGTCAGCGTATTTTATTCATTCAAGATGGTGAGCTATATAAAGAAATTTATTGCGGTGGTACACGTGAAGAGTTCTATAAAGAAATTTTAGACGTGCTTGCAAACTTAGGTACACAAAAAGCGTAAGGAAGGAAGTTCAATCATGTTATTTAAGCTTTCCATGTCAGGCCTAAAAAGTAAGTTGCAAGATTACATTGTCTTACTTGTTGGTCTTATTGTCTCTATTTCAACTTTTTATATGTTTCAAACATTAGCACTCAATAAGGCGTTCCTTGAATCTAACTCTTCTATTAGGGATATTGTGTCTGTATTTAAAATTGGGTCCTTTTTGTTAGCGTTTATCACATTTTTTTATATTTTATATGCAAACTCTTTCTTATCATCTCTTCGCCAAAAAGAATTTGGTATGTATATGATGTTAGGAGCAAAAAAGCATAAAGTTACCTTACTTATGTTTATCGAAACAATTATATTAGGTGCCGCATCTCTTGTGGTTGGAATTACAGTTGGTGTAGGGCTCGCAGAAGGTATCGGTCAGTTACTAATGAAACAATTAGAACTTCCTGTTAGTGGTTATCAAGCATTTTACATGCCATCTATGACGGTTACTTGCATCTTTTTCTTTGCATTATTTGTACTATCAGCAAGTATAAGTAGTATTAAGCTAGCGCGTTTTTCTGTATTACAACTTGTACATGCAGATGCACAAACAGAACGTGTCGCCATAAAAGGAAAAATGACAGTTGTAGTTGCAATCCTTGGTGTGATTTTATTGGGTATTGGTTATGCATCACTAATCTATATGAAATATGCAAACCCGCTAATTGGTCTGGGATTAATGGCCGTTGGATTAATCACAGCAACCGTTGGTACTTACATGTTATTTGGATCACTTCTCCCAGTTATGATTAACAAGTTAAAGAGTAATAAAAAACGTAGTGAAAAAGGCCTCAATGCTTTTACTTTTGCACAATTAAATTTCCGCATTAATGGCCTAACAAATGTGCTTGCAACAGTAGCAATCTTAGTGGCTCTTGGTGCTGGTGGAATTGCTTGTGGTATGGCATTTAAAAACAACATCCTAAAAATGACAGATCAAATGCGAATTTACGATTCAGTCATTCATAATCCAACAGCGGAAGAAAAGAAAATTTTGGGTGGTATCTTATTTCAAGAAAAACTTGAATATCATTACAAAGTTGATGATAGGTATGTTTATTATCTTAAAGAAGATTTAGAAAAAAATCGCCCTTTCTTGCAAGGTATGAAAACAGAAAAAGTTTCAGAGGGATTACCCATTGGTGCATTTTCAATAAAATGGGTTAAAGGAGAGACCGACACAAAACAATGGATCCAGGCTTTCAGAACGATCCAGCCAAATTATTTATATCCTGATTATGAAATGAAAATTGTAGATCAAAACATATACGATGGGTTGAAGGGTAAAGAAAGTACTGTGTTTATGGGGAAAACAGATGATTTTGGATCATACATAAAAGAATGGAAAAAACTTGATGAATTACAGATATCAAGATATAAAAATGTGAAAGCGGAAGAATTGGATAGTAAGTATCAAGCGTATATTGTGAGTCATGATTTTGCCAGCGGACTAATGTTTATGGGTTTTTTCGTTGGAGTTGCATTTTTAGCAATGATGGCAAGCTGCTTAATGTTTAAAATTCTATCCGGTGCATCCAAAGATAGTACACGTTATCAAATGCTTCGTAAAATCGGTGTTCGCCGAGAGTTATTAGCACAATCAATTTATAAGGAGTTATTCTTTGTATTCTTAGTCCCAGCAATTGTGGGTATTGTTCACGTATTAGTTGGTATGAACATGTTCAGAGTTCTTTTGCCTGATCCGTACAATCGTATTTGGGTACCAATTATTATTTTCGTAGTGATTTACTCGATTTACTATTTTATTACAGTTCAATTGTATAAAAGAATTGTACTTCCGAAAGAAAATTAATGTAATGATATTATTTATACGAAATATCAACATAATCTGCCCCCATTTATTGATCATTCTAAATGGGTTTGGAAATAATAAATGGACTAGCACTACAATCCATAAACGGTGTTTAATGTTCCGTATGATACTGTGTTTTTAGTAATGAGTTTTGGAATTTCCGGAAAGTATTGTTGATAGTGCCATTAGAGAAGTTAAAGAGGAAACTGATCTTGAAGTTAGCAACCTTGTTTATAAAGGACTTTATGAATATGTTAATCCGATCGTCAAAGACCGATATATGATATTTAACTATTTTACAAAAGACTTTAAGGGGGATTTACTAAAAGATTCACCAGAAGGAAAAGCTGTTTGGGTGAATATCAATGAAGCTTAAAATCTTCCTATGTAGAAATCCATTCGTAGAAGATTCCCTTTGTTCTTTGAAGAAGTAACATTCGAAATTTAAGTGGAATGGGATCACGAAAAAAATCATGAGGGACTAGATACTATAAAGAAAACATAGACAAAACAATGCTGGCCTACACATATTAGTAATATCTAATATGTGTAGGCCTTTTAATTTTAAGCATTTATTAATTTAGGTCTTGATAATATACGAAATTCGCGTTTTGTTGCCGTACTCCCTTATGATAAGGATTCTTTTTGCATCAAAAATCCACAAATAAAAAAAGATAAGGAGTAAATAAAAGGATAACCATCATATTTTTATTATATATTATTTTTAGTTAATTTGGGATGTTAATCCCATAATTAACATTTATATCTATATGGGGTACAGCCGAGATACGTGTAAAAATAGGTCATATCCTTACTTTTATTTCCAATATGATTTGAAATCGGATTTTTTATTTTTTGGCTTTATTAAATTATATTGTTGATAATTACGATATAAAAATGACTTATCGATAGGATAAGTCATTTTTCAATTTCCAGTTCGGTTATTGGGGGTTTTGATATATGATTTTATAGAAAATGACTATTTGTTTGTATAAAGAATTGTGATTGCTCGTAGTTATAAGTAACTTTTGAAAAATTAAATGGCTGACCATTTGTTAAATGAAAAATGCCTTCAACATAAAGCTTAGGTGATCCATTCTCCAAATCCAAATATCCGGCCTCTTCTTTATTTAGTTTTCCTACATGAATATATGAATCTGCAAAGCCAACTCTTAAGCCTAATCCTTCCGTAATATAATTAAATATAGATTCAGTTACAATCTCCTTGTTTAAATACGTTATTATAGATTTATTGTAATATGATTCCTCTAAACACAACGGTTTTTGGTTAATGTACCGAATCCTTTTTACATAATAAATATCATCATCTAGATTCATATTTAAATTCTTTGCTACTTCTGGTGTTGGTTTTTTAACTTCTAATTCAACTACTCTTGCAGTGATATTACAATCCTCAAGATCTTTTTTAAATCCTTGATTAGAAAGTAAACTAATATAGCCTTTTCTTTTATGCCTTCTAACAAATATTCCGCTTCCTCGAACTTGAAACACTACACCCTTTCTCTCTAAAAGGTCTAATGATTTAGTAATAGTACTTTTGCTTACTCCAAATTGATTCATTAACGTTTCTAAATTTGGTAATTTATCTCCTTGTTGAAGCTTATTATTCTCAATGTACTTTTCAATTTCATTTGCAATTGTTTGGTATTTTAACATATACATACCTCATTAAATTATTTATTTCGCTTAATATCAAATATAGCATAAACCTATTAATAGGACATCTAATATAATCGTTAATGAATAATAATTTTGTTAAGTTATTGATTAATTATACCGGTACAATTATAATAAGTGTGTATAAAAGTCGAAGGAGGGAGTAAGATTGTCAAAAAAAATTAGAGATTATCCTAAACTTGCAAAGGATATTTTAGAAGCTGTCGGCGGAGAAACGAATGTTATTAATGCTACACGATGTGCTACAAGGCTTAGGTTGGTACTTAAGAGATCTAATCCAAAAGCCAAAGAAAAAGTTGCAAGTTTACCTGGGATTATTGCGGCTGTAGAAAATGGTGGGCAATTTCAAGTTGTTATTGGGCAACATGTAGGAGAAGTCTATGAAGAATTTGCAGGTTTAATAAACACCGATATTCCTAGTGAAACAAAAGAAGAAAAAAGAACAGTGTTAAACCGTATAATCGCAACCATGTCAGCGGTTTTTGCCCCATTTCTTTATATTTTAGCCGCAGCTGGCATTTTACAAGGTTTACTAATATTAATAAAATTACTCTCTGATAACTTTGTAGAAACTGGAACTTATCAAGTTCTAAACTTTATTTCTTGGGCGCCATTTACTTTTTTACCGATTTTTATCGCAATTACAGCATCAAAGCACTTTAAAACAAACATGTACATAGCAGTGGCGTGTTGTGCTGCATTAGTAAGTCCCTTATGGACAGAAATGGCGGCGCAAATTGCAAAAGGACATAGTATTACTTTTTTAGGTATTTCCTTAACTGAAACAGTGTATACATCTTCAGTGTTACCACCACTATTTTTAGTGTGGACTTTGTCCTATCTTGAAAGATTTTTAAATAAGCGAATCAATGAGGTAATTAGGCCGTTATTTGTACCGTTTTTATGTATGGCAATAATGGTTCCGCTTACATTGTTGCTGATTGGACCTCTTATAACAATGGGAGCAACAGGAATTGCAAATGGTTATAATTTCTTAGCGGAAAATGTACCTGCATTAGCTGGAGCTATTATAGGAGGGTTCTGGCAAGTAATAGTTATTTTCGGTATTCATTGGGGGACTACTCCTATGGTGTTAGCAAATTTTGATTTGTATGGTAGAGATTCATTCCAAGCCTATCAAACAATTGCAGTGGTTGCACAAGTTGGTGCCGTACTGGGTGTTGTTTTAAAAGCGAAAAGTCAAGATGTGCGCAAAGTCGGAGTTTCAGCGGGTATTACTGGACTTTTTGGTATTACAGAACCATCTATTTATGGCGTGAATTTAAGATTTGAAAAGCCATTTATATTCGGATGTATTTCAGGCGCTATAGGTGCAATTACAGCTAGCTTTTTTAATCCATACTACTTTGCCTATGCGGGGTTACCAGGTCCATTAACGATTGTAAATGGTATAAATGCTGACTACCCAATGTCTATCTGGGGAATTTTATTAGGTTCTGGGGTTGCGATTATTTTACCTATCATTTTAGTTCAAATATTTGGATTCGGTGAAGATACAGCAGAAAAAATAGAAGGTGAAAACTTAACAGCAAAACAAGAACGCGAGACAAATATCCAACAGAATAATGAAGAAACAATCGGTGCTCCATTTAGTGGTAATGTTATCACACTTTCAAAAGTACCTGATGAAGTATTTAGCTCAGGTGCTATGGGGACAGGTTTAGCTGTAGATCCGTCAGATTATAAATTATATGCCCCATTTGATGGAGCAGCTGTCAGGATTGCACCTACCAAACATGCGATTGGGTTACGCTCAGAATCTGGTATTGAATTGCTTGTACATATTGGTTTAGATACAGTTAAATTAGCTGGAAAGCCTTTCACTATACATGTAGAAGATGGTAGAAAAATCAAAAAAGGGGATTTATTAATTGAATTTGATAAAGAATTAATTCAAACACAGGGGTTAAAAACAATTACACCTATTATCATAACAAATTCGAATACTTATAAAGAAATTATTGTAGCAGATATTTCTGAAACCAAACTATATCAGAAATTATTTACAGTAGTAAAATAAGGAGGAATAAACAATGCCAAAGAAATTCTTATGGGGTGGTGCTTTAGCTGCCCACCAATTCGAAGGCGGATGGAATCAAGGGAATAAAGGACCTAGTGTAGTTGATGTACTAACTGCAGGTGAACATGGAGTGCCAAGACAAATAACAGATACAGTTGAACCTAATACGTTTTATCCTAACCATGAAGCAATTGATTTTTATCATAGATATAAAGAAGATATCGCTTTATTTGGTGAAATGGGATTAAAGTGTTTAAGAACTTCTATCGGATGGAGCAGAATCTTTCCAAATGGTGATGAAACAGAGCCTAACGAAGAAGGACTACAATTCTATGATAATGTATTTGATGAATTACTTAAATATGGTATTGAGCCTATCATCACATTATCTCATTTTGAAATGCCATTGCATCTAGCCAAAGAATATGGTGGATTTAGAAACCGAAAAGTAATAGACTTCTTTGTAAAATTTGCTGAAGTTTGTTTTAAACGATATAAAAATAAAGTGAAATACTGGATGACTTTTAATGAAATCAATAACCAAATGGATGTAAATAACCCTCTATTTTTATGGACAAACTCAGGAGTGGTTGTAAAAGAAGGAGAAAATGCTAAAGAAGTAATGTATCAAGTAGGACATCATGAATTAATTGCAAGTGCATTAGCTGTAGCAAAAGGAAAAGAAATTAATTCTGATTTCCAAATTGGGGCAATGATTTCGTATATACCTATTTACCCTTATTCATCAAACCCGGAAGATGTTATGCTAGCCGAAGAATCACTAAGACTAAAATACTTCTTCCCTGATGTTCAAATTCGTGGTTACTATCCTAAATATGCGTTGAAAGAATTTGAAAGGGAAGGGTACGTTATTAATTTCGAAGAAGGTGATGAAGAGATATTAAAAAATGGTACAGTAGATTACCTAGGATTTAGTTATTATATGTCCACGACAGTAAAAAATGATGTGGAAATTAGTAGTGCAAAAGATATTGTAAACGGTGGTTTAGCTAAAAGTGTGGAAAATCCATATATTAAATCTACTGATTGGGGATGGGCAATTGATCCAACTGGATTAAGATATGCATTAAATCGATTGTATGACAGATATCAAATTCCATTATTTATCGTAGAGAATGGATTTGGAGATGCGGATATTCTAGAAAAAGATGGGGCAATCCATGACCAGAAAAGAATAGAATATTTAAAATCACATATTGAAGCATTAGAAAAAGCAGTAACCTACGATGGTGTCGATTTAATTGGTTATACACCTTGGGGAATTATAGATATTGTCTCATTTACTACAGGCGAAATGAAAAAACGCTATGGGATGATTTATGTGGATCGTGATAATGAAGGTAATGGATCCATGAAACGATACAAAAAAGATTCGTTTCATTGGTATAAATATGTAATTCAAACGAATGGTGAAATTAATGTTCGATAAAAATTATTTTAGACTATTAAAGGTTCTTTTGTAAGCGTTGCTTTTTCAACGTACGATGAATTACTGCAATTACTTACAATTGCATAAAATTTAACTGTACTTCCCCTAGCTTTCTATCTGATTAAAGAAATTATGGGTTTGGATTATTTGAGCAGTGTTGTTTATAATGATATGTAGTTGTATATTTGATTATTTACAAAAGATTCGAGACCGAAGAGATGATGGGAAATAGTTATTGGAAAATATAAGAACTTAATTATAAGATTTCCTGTTCTCGTGAAAAAACACTAGTAAATTCAATTTTGAAGTTTGTTAAGCTATCATTGCTTTTCATTGATGTATAAGTTGCGAGATATAATTAATTTCTTTACGTAAAGAGCAAAACCACTCGCTGTGCCTCGTGAGTGGTTTTGTTTTATTTGGGATCTATATAAAAAAGGGGGTTGTATATTGATAGTCGCCGAGATTGTGATTTTAAGGCAATTATCTTTTCCGTAATGTATAATCCACTGTTAAGTTGAATTTTAAACCACAGCAAAAAAGCATTGATTGGATTATTTAAGGAAGAATAAAAATGAAAACTACTGGTATAAATCGTAAAGTTGATGAATTAGGATTTCAGTTCCAACAATAAAAATTGGTGACTATGTACAATTTTCAAATCGCAAGAATCCTTCTTTAAAATTAAATGGTTATGTAGTAAATATTTTAACGGAACTCTAATTCTGTTACTTAAAATAATTAGTGGCCCAAAAAATAGTAATCGTTGCCGTGCCCCGAATACGGAAAAATGATTATATCTTGAGTACCATCTACACAATATTTTCCTTTCGGGCCCTTGTTATTGCTTCTTCGCGGTTGTTGACGCTGAGCTTCGAGTAGAGAGTCGAGCAATAATTGCGGATCGTTCCCTCCGATAAAAATAATTTGGCGGCGATCGACTTATAACGCAGTCCACCTGACAGATGCTCCAGAATCTCCATTTCACGTTTCGTAAGCCCGTACGGGAAGTTTTCCTGACTTGAACCGATCTTCTCCAATTGCTCGCGTTGACTTTTCATCTCTTCGAAAATTCGCGTAGCGACCGATTGATCAATCCAGATTCCTCCGTTATAAATTAGTTTCAAGGCTTCCTTCATCTCTCGCGGATGAATCGACTTCAGCATGTAGCCCTCCGCCCCGTGCTCCAATGCAGTTGCTGCCTGCAAGGAATCCTCAAACGTTGTCATGAACACAACCTTCATATCAGGCCATCGTTGTTTCATCTCAAGTAAAGTTTCAATCCCGCTCATTCCCTGCATACTAATATCCATTAGCACGATATCCGGTTGGGACCGCTCACAATGTTCTAATGCTTCGCCACCGTCCCTGGCTGTACCAACTACGTTAAAATCAGTATGCTGATCCAAAATTTGCTTCAAACTGTCGGTAATGATCACCTGGTCGTTACCGAGCAGTAGGCGGATTGTATCATGTGCAGGCTCTGTCTGCAACGGAATATTACATATGACGAAAGTTCCTTGTTCTGGCTCGGAATGCACGGACACCGTGCCGTGAAATAGCTTAAGTCGTTCCTTCATCCCATTAAGTTCAAATCCAAATTGGATTTCTTCCATTCCGATGCCGTTATCTTCGATCTGTAACCTGAGCTGCTGACTCTCGAAATACAACTGAACGGATATCAAGCTCGCCGAACCGTGCCGAACCGCGTTGTTCAGAGACTCTTGAAGGCAACGATATAGACAAAAGTTTATTTTTTGCATAACGAGAGTCTCGCTGCCGATCACACGGAATTTGACCATTATACCTGTTGACTTCATAAAATCTTCGGTAAATTGCCGTAGAGATTCACTTAACGAATGGTTCAATGGAGTATGAGAGAGCTGATGCAGATGTTTTCGGATATCAACCAGACTGTGTTGGGCGATTCCGACAAGCGAATCGATCCTCTCTATCTGTGAATTCGGTACGGACGATCGCAGCGATTCGACGCCGACGATGAGTGAGGTAAGCGTATGGCCAATCGTGTCATGCAGCTCATGTGACAGCCGGCTGCGCTCCTCCATCAGCGTAAGTTCCTCAATCCGCTCAATATGCTGCTCCAACAATAGCTTTTGCTCATGAATAATTAGGGCTTGCTTATGGGACTGAATTAATATATTAAACGTGAAGCCGATGGCGAATCCAAAACCGTTGCTAACGATAAATTCATACGGGAGACGACCAGCGATCCAACCGTTCAATGCCGGCAATATGATTCCACAGAGGATACCTGTCCATACATAGGTTCTTCGATTGCTGGCCAAGCCGATATTCATCACAAGTAAAACGAAAGACCAAAGTAACTCCGGTGCTGTATAGGCTAAATAAAGATGAAAAACCCCCGCTGCCATGACGTCGACTGCAAGATACCAATCTGCATTTCTACACCAGGCGATTAATGGAACGAGATAAACGACGAAAGCAAAAGAAAATAAGACCCAAAAAGACGCATCGATTAATGACGGTTTGATAAAACTAGCGCTTATGATAATGACCATCCAAAGCGTTCGTATGGCCACAAATATCCAATCATACCAGAACCATTTTTTTATTATAGAGAACACGGATTATGCACACCTACTTGTATTTTTTAAAATAAATTCTGAATAAATCAAACCTATCATGCACCATAAACTTCTGATCCGTCAAGCGAAAGAGAGGGTAAACAGTTAGAATTTACTGTAACAAGCACGTCACATGAGATATTTGACAGTTTGTCATATGGTATATGTGACAAGTCCAATTCCGAGTGTCAACAAAAGTTTGGCGGTTTCATCACTATCCGATTTAACAATTTTGGGGGTAAGGTGAGGATGTAAAGCAACACAACATTCCAAAATAATAGGAGCGATACGTTATGAAATTACTCAAGATTCAAAAAGGAGCTGTACTTGCATTAACAGCTATATCGGCGAGTACACTGGTATTTTCTGCTTATGGGTCTGTAAACCCGGTACAGACTAAAGGCGCGGTACAAGTGGAGACAGAGAAGGAAAAGAAAAGCAAGCATCGGGATGAAGTCAAACGCGTCATTGATGAGGTGGTAACCATCAAAGGAGTCCCAAGTGTCATAGCTGGCGGGTTACAGAACGGGAAACGCTGGTCTTACGCTACAGGTACAGCCAGTTATGAAGTACCACACCCGGTGGAGTCCAATTTTTCATTCCGTATTGGAAGTATTTCAAAGACTTTCACAGCGTCCGTTGTATTACAGTTGGCTGACGAGAAAAAATTGAATCTGGATGATTCGGTTGAAAAATGGCTGCCAGGTGTCATAAAAGGTGAAGGGTATGATGGCAACAAAATTACGATCCGTCAGTTATTGAATCATACAAGTGGGCTTGCTAGCTATACAGATTTGGATTTCCGAGATATTACTTTGCCTCAAAATCCATACCGTTACTATTCCGTCGATGAGCTTATCGACCTTGGACTTTCAAAGCCACCTGTATTTGCACCAGGGAAGGGCTGGAATTATTCCAATATGAATACTGTACTAGCCGGTCAAATTATTCAAAAGGTAACAGGAGAAACGTATGCGGAGCAGATCAGGAAACGGTTTATCATACCGCTTGGAATGAAAGGGACATTTGTGATGGGAAATAGTCACGAAATTCCGGGTAAGCATGCCACAGGATATAATATGGATAGATCGGGTCATTTGTATGATTTAACAGAAATGAATCAATCATGGGCAAATGCGGCGGGAGATATAGTCTCAACAGTTAATGATTTGACTACCTTCTTCAGTGCGTTGTTGGGCGGGAAGCTTCTGACTCAAGAGATGATGGACCAGATGCACACAACAGTAGATGGACCTTTTGGTAAAGTCGGACTAGGGATTTATGAATTTAAAACAGCGGACGGGCAATCTTACTGGGGGCATGCCGGAGGTACTTTCGGATATGAATCGAGAGCCGTCGGATCTCTAGACGGGAAGCATATTCTGGTAACGTGCATCAACTCGGTAGGTCCACAAGTAGCGCCAGCTCACGATAAAATAATCAATAAGGAATTTAGCCATTACGCAAGTCTAAACAGACAGTGAATTATATATGTTTGACCTGCTTGGAAAACGAAAACATACCGATCTATACATGGTTACGAGTGCCGGATCATATCTATCACTCCTCATGGGATTTATACACAAAAGGACCGTCAAGATGTTTTCCTAGCGGTTTTTCTTATGAGATGGATGTATATTGTATTCATAGAAGTTAACATAAAGTCCTATTATGGGTAGAAAGAAAAAGGCGGATCCCTACTCTCACAAGGGAACCTCCTTTTTTTGTTCTACGGATCTATGCATTTTTTTATACATTCCTATCCTGGCGCGGTTTTAGGGTTCTTGTTTGTTACTGGATTAGCCGAAAAACTGTATAAAACCTTGCATGCTCTTAGCATGGTTTTTTTCCGAAATGCTGGCGGTACCCCATCGTCATCAAGCTAAGGTTTTGAAGTACCCCCAAAACCAAAATTCACTTTCTCTACAGGTAGTTACTTTGAGAAGTCAGCTCATTTTTTTCGTTTTGGGGGCGTTTATTTTTCTTAAGTTGATGGGGATGGGTGGAACCCTTTCCTTGTTTAGGCCGGATATCCGCCTGTTGGCGGTGGCCAAGCGCTAAATAATCTGCGAATCAGCACAATTTCTCCTAAATGGTAGGAGTTGTGAGATGCAATATTGCGTAGCACACCGCCCGGGGTTTCACCAGGCCATTCCTCCAATGTTTTGTCCAATTGAACAGTTTGGGCAATCGTGCATGCCTGTTCAATCCCCTAAAGAAAATACTGAATAATCTGTTTCCGTTTGAATAGGTTTTGCTTTTCCATACTAATCACGTCCTTTTTTAGAATACTAGTATCAGTATGTCCAAGTTTCAGAGATTAGTTACATAAGTCATATAGTTTTTGCACCAGAACCATAAAAGTAAGTCTATGACCTATTTTTACACATATCTCGGCTGTTCACGATAAGAGGCCAAGTAAATAGAAGACAAAAAAGCGACCAATTTCAATTAGTTGCTTTTTTGTCTGTATTGTTCCAACCTTCAAACGATAAATACTAGGAGTTACAATCTGTCCAAATATCAAAACCTTTATAATTGTTAACTGAAAAATTTGAATGATATCATTTTTTTATTATTAGCTTAATAGAGATGTGGTGGTATTCCTATTAAATGATTTTAACAGCAGAACTGGATTTGAAATATATTTACCTGAAAAATCAGATAAATAATGATAAATAGAAAGAACATTTAATTATAGATATAGTTTTTCAGTGAGTGAAATATAATTTGTGTTATCAAATATTTACATAGGAGGCAATTATATGAATTGAAATCCCCGCTTAAGTTTTATTAAAAAATAAAATAATAGTTATTATTCTAGTTGTTATAGAAAGGACGAAGAGAATGTCAATAGTTCAGCGTTATACAACGACTACAAATGGTGCGATGACGTTTACAGGTAATACGCTAGGATTTGGTTCGAATAATCCTAGCTATAATGACATTGGAGCATTCATTACGTTGGATCTTACCCAACAAGTCCCAAGTTATCCAATAGGTAGTACATTGAATTGGAAATTGAATGCTTCTCAAGCAGTTCTGAAATTTCCTGTAGCTAGTGAAGTGCTGTATGCAGAGTTGATTTGGGGAGGTACCTCAAAATTTAATGCAGTGGATGTTACAGGAGATATTAACGTTCCCATTTCCTTAACTAACCCACAAGGTTCAATACAAACAATATCTCCTGATGCTACAACGGCCCAAGTAGTAGTGCATGAAAATCACACATTTTATATTCGTACAGCTGATGTTACTAAACTAATAAAGGCGAGTGGGGCAGGTTCTTATACTGTAAGTGGGGTACCAGCCACAATCCAACGGCCAAGTAAAAGTAATGCAGCAGGATGGACGCTTGCTGTTATATATAAAAATCCTTCTTTACCTTCACGAAATATGAACTTATATGTTGGTGTGGCATCTGTTGAAAGAGGGAATGTAGTGGATCAAAAAATTAAAGGTTTTGGGACACCTGAATCCAAACCGTTTCAGGCAAGAGCTTTATTGACTGCTATCGAAGGCGATAGTTTCATTTCTAAGGACCAATTTTTATTTGGTCCATCCCCAGGCCAATTACAAGCCATTTCTGGACCGAATAACTTAGTGGATAACTTTTTCGCTTCACAGATTAATGATGATGGTGGAAATTTAGATACTAGTGGGACAGCGGGAAATAGTAATGTAACCCCAGGGCAAAAACAGTCTACACAGCGCTATGGCTGGGATATTACGAATGTGGATATTTCAAACGCCATGGAAATCTCACAAACTGAAGCGATTGCTCGGTTCAAAACAGATATGGATGGATTCATCCTTTCTGGATTAGGGATTCAAATTGATGTGAATAGTCCGGAACTTAAGATAGACAAACAAGTGGATAAAGATATAGCAATAGTCGGAGATGAGTTAACTTACACAATTTTAGTAGAAAATAGTGGACTAGTAGAAGCTCAGAATTCCATTTTTAAAGATATTCTTCCAGATGAGTTAGAATTTGTGCAGAACAGCTTAACTATCGATGGGCAAGCCAAACCCGGAGAAAATCCAGCTAAAGGAGTCAATATCGGATTTGTAAGCATAGAAGGGCCAGTCGAGATCATATTTAAAGTGAAAGTGATTGCAGTCCCTACAGATGGAAAGGTGACTAATACGGGTAAGCTGGATTACGAGTTCCAAAGTGCAGCGGGTTTACCTCTCACATCAGGATCTAGTAGCTCAAATGAAGTAAATACTATCATTAAGCATGTACAAGTCGATCTCGTGAAAAGTGAAGATCGTTCGGTTTACGATAAAAAGGGAGATATTATCACCTACACGCTCGATATTACCAATAATGGAGATACTTCAGTAAATGCAATTTCTATTAAAGATGTCATACCTACAGGAACGGTACTCGTTCCAGGGAGTTTAAAAGTAAATGGTGCACCGGTGCTTGATGATTTAACAACAGGAATTCCTCTTGGTACATTAATTCCTGGCCAAACAGCTGTGATTACATTTCAAGTAGCGTTACAGAGTCCGTTGCCAGTGAAAGTAGATAACCAAGCAGAGGCAATTTATCAATTTCAGCTGAAACCAGGTAGCAATGTGCGTGAGGAAATAGTAACAAGTAACCTAATTACGGCGTGGTTAGAGACCGATTGTCAAAAAGCACAAAATCAGATTTTTGAATCAGTAGCACAACAAGAGCTCGGTTTGATGAAAATCCTTCAAGCAGAAAGTGTAAAGGTACAAGAAGCGGTAAAGGCATTTGAAGAAGAACGAATCTCTGCCCAAGAACTTGCTAGGATTAATCAGAGTGTCGAAAAAGTAGTCCAAAAAGCTACACAGTTGGAGAAATTATTAAAAGATAAATTAGAAATTGCTAAGCAGATTTGTTGTTAGTAGATTAATGAGAAAGAAGCACAAGAATTTATAGCTTTATTTAGATTGAAAAGGGGGAAGAATATGCCATTTATTCATCGTTTCACCCAAACAACCAATGGTGCGATTACATTTACAGGAAATACATTAGGTTATGCAGATGGAAGTACAGATATCGGGGCTTTTTTGACAACAGATAGTTCTAAACAAGTGTCAGGCTATCCAGCTGGAAGTACAATGAACTGGCAAGAAAATTCCTCTTTGGCTATGCTGAGAATCCCTGCAGACAGTGAAATATTGTATGCCGAGTTGATCTGGGGTGGATCGACTAAAGATCAATATACTGATGTTCGTTCAGCTATCAATACTTCGATTACTTTTACTACCCCAGCTGCTACTGTATCCATCGCACCAGATGCCTTCACTGCACGAGAAGAGTCCGTCTTTGGCGGTCAAGTTTTCTATGTTCGCTCTGCGAATGTAACTGAATTTGTACAAAAAGGTGGAGCTGGAACTTATATAGTAGGTGGTATTCCCGGAACGGTAAGAGATTGTACTTTTTTTCTAGCTTCTACCAATACAGTGGGATGGACGTTGGCTGTCGCTTATAAACATCCATTACTTAAAATTCGAAATATGAATATTTATGTTGGGTCTCAAGTGATTTCTATGTCTAATCCTCCAGTGGATGAGTTGATTTATAATTTTAAAACCCCAGAAGGTGGGGATATCCAGGGACGTGTCATGCTTACGGCACTGGAAGGAAACTCTAATCTTCCTGGCGATCGCTTTGAATTTGGTCCCAATCGTTCGTCGCTTTCGGTGATATCTGGGCCGAATAATCCTGGAAATAATTTTTTTGCGTCGCAGATTAACGATGATCTAGGAAATTTAGATACTAGTGGAACTGCTGGAACGCTCAATAAGCCTCTTGGATCAGACGGATTTGGCGTACGATCGGGTTGGGATATCACGAATGTAGATATTTCTCACACGTTGCATCATAGTCAAACCGAGGCAATCGCCCGTATTGCGACGGCGCAAGATACCTATTTGGTGAGTGGATATGGAGTACAGATTGACGCCAATAGCCCAATCGTAAAAATGAATAAGTCGGGGGATAAAAAACAAGCTGTAGTAGGTGAAATAGTAACTTACACTTTGGAAGTAAAAAATGATGGCTATGTAGATGCGACTAATGTGATTCTTCAGGACTACTTAGATCCAGAACTTGAATATTTACCAGATAGTTTACGAATCAGAGGCGCGGCATGGCCAGGACAAGATATTGCTAAGGGTGTGAACATTGGTACTTTGGCTGTAGGAGAAACAGTCCTCATCACGTATCAAGCGAAAATCATGAAAGAGCCTGATGATAAAGTGGTGCATAATCAAGCATCGATGATCTTTGATTTTCAGAGTAGACCAGATTTACCTATATCGACAGCGACGAGTATTAGTAACAAACCTGGGATTGAAGTGATTGAGCCACCTACCTGTGAAGAAGGGAAAAATCAGATTATCCAAACGATTGCTGAGGCGGAACAAAGCATTGCTAGGATTATGCGGGCAGAAGCAGAAAAAATTGAAGTAGCTGCTCGTGCGTTTGGAGATAAGAAAATAGGAGTCCAAGATCTCATCGCTGTCAATGAAAGTGTGGAGGATATGTTAGACAGCCTAATCGTACTAGAATCAGTGCTTAAAGATAAACTCGCTGTTACCCAAGAAATTTGTGATTTTTGCTCATAACATCCATATATAATTTGATTCGATGATGGAAAGGGTGATGAAATATGTCTCAAAGTCGGGGGTATGTAAATATGAAAACTGAGGCGAATAGATTAATGGAGGAT
Source organism: Bacillus sp. TH17 (assembly GCF_016651125.1). Lineage (NCBI taxonomy): Bacteria > Bacillati > Bacillota > Bacilli > Caryophanales > Bacillaceae > Bacillus > Bacillus sp. TH17. The sequence continues at coordinate 252,498 of NZ_JAEKEN010000003.1, read as the reverse complement.
AGTCTGAAGATGGAAATAAATAAAAAAGTAAACAAAAATGAGGCAAAAGTAAAAGATATTTTGACTTATACCGTTCTTGTAACAAATATGGATCCGGTTGACGCACAAAACACTATCTTGAAAGATATCCTTCCAAAAGAGTTGAAGTTTGTTCCAGGTAGTGTTTTTGTGGATGGTGTGCCTCAACCTAGTGTGAGTGTAAATAATGGGATTAAGCTAGGAATGGTAGGAACAGGAGAACTGATTGAAGTGACATTTCAAGCGAAAGTAATCAATATTCCTCCAGATGAGCTAGTGAAAAATAAAGCCACCTTAAATTATGAATTTGAAAGTGCTTCTGGAACGCCTATCAAAAAAGGAGAAGCGGCCAGTAATATAACAGAGACAAAAGTGATTGTGCGTCCTCCTACTAACTGTGAGAACAATCAAAGTACCATTGAATTTTCAATTAAACAGGAAGAGAAGGCCATTCAGGAGTTACTGGATGCAGAAGCAGAAAAAATAAAGACGGCAAATCAAGCCTTTAATAGTGGCAGGATTACAAAAAATGAACAGAATTTGATTATTCAGAGTGAAAATAGTGTTTCTCAAACATTATCTACATTGAAACAAGAACTACAGAACAAGAGAAATACGATTCAGGATTTATGTAGTGGTTGTAAGTAGAGAAGAAGAGGATGTCTTACTTTTCCTCAGATGCTTTTGAAAAATAGGGAATCTGATTCATCACTAATAAGGTATGAATTACAGAAAAGAAAGGGAGAGGCACATGTCTAATTTTCCGAAAGTGAGTATAGAAAAGGAAGTAGACAAAATTGATGCGGTGGTAGGAGATATTCTAACATATACGTTTACCATTTCCAATGATAGTCTAATTGATGTTACTAATTGTCATTTTAAGGATTTTCTATCAGAAGAGGTGCAGTTTGTCCCGAATAGTGTGGAAATTGACGGTGAATCAAAACCTGGTGAAGATCCAACGAAAACGATTGTACTTGATAGACTATCCATTGAAGGGCCTATCATCATTACATTTAAAGTTGAAGTGATTAAACCTCATTCTAGTGGAGTGATTAGGAATAAAGCTTACATGGGCTCTCAGTATTCAGGTGGTTATGTAGATGCGGTCAGTAACGAAGTACAAACCAATGTGCCAGCAGGACGAACAACCTGTGAATGGTCACGTGACTTAATCATTCATTCCATCGCACAAGAGGAAAAAGGCCTAGCCACGATTCTTTACATGGAAGGCGAAAAGATTCAAGCAGCAATTAATTCATTCCGAGGTGGCCGGATTAAAGTGACGGATTTGCTAGCAATTAACAAGAGTGCAAAGAAAGCAGTTCAGCAAATTGCTAATCTGGAAAAAGAGTTGAAGAAAAAGTTAGATCAAGTTAAAGACCTATGTTGTGGTTGTAAGTAGGGATAGAAATAGATAAATAGAGAAAGGGTGAGAATCATGGCGTTTATTCAGCGATATTCAACCACGACTAATGGAGCGGTTACTTTTACTGGCAACACACTGGGTCTAAGTAATACCAATATCAGTTATACAGATATTGGTGCATTTATCACATTAGATTTGTCTAAGCAGGTACCAGGATATCCTGCAGGTACCACACTGGATTGGAAAGAAAATGCTTCTGCTGCACAGCTTCGCTTACCTACGGGAAGCATAGTATTATATGCAGAGCTAATTTGGGGTGGATCAACAAAAACGAGTACCGAGGATGTGACGAGTGAAATAGATCGGGCCATAACGTTAATCTCGCCAAAAGGGAGTACCCTCATTACGCCAGATCCGACTACGAGTCAGCAAGTAGCTCAGGCGAACCAAATATTTTATGTTCGCTCTGCCAATGTTACTAGTTTTATAGATGCAGGTGGGGCTGGTAATTATACTGTCAGTGGTGTACCAGCGACAGTACAAAGATATAAAGGGAACAACGTGGGGGGATGGACTTTATCTGTGGTTTATAAAGATCCTACACTGCCTCTTCGAAATATGAACATTCATGTCGGAACTGCATCGATTGAGAAAACGGGATCAGTAAGCCAGAAAATTTCTGGCTTCTCTACGCCTGAACTTGGTGATGTCAAAGCAAGATTGTTGCTAACCGCAATGGAAGGAGATTCAAAGATTCCAGGAGATCAGTTACTTTTTGGAAAAGATGCCTCTTCTTTAAAGCCCATTTCAGGTCCCAATAATCCGATTGACAACTTCTTTGCTTCACAAATTAATGATGATGCAGGGAATCTGGATACGAGTGGTACCTATGGGAATGTAAATGTCATACCAGGAAGTGCCGGACCAGCAGTTCGTTATAATTGGGATATTACCAATGTGGACGCTTCTACAGCTATGGAGAATTCACAAACGGAGGCATTAGTTCAACTGACTTCGAAATCAGATGGTTATATCGTGACAGGTCTGGGTGTCCAAATTGATGTGAATAGTCCAGAAATCAAAATTAATAAAGAAGTAAATAAAGAAGCAGCTATCGTGGGTGAAATCCTTACTTACACTCTATTAATTGAAAACAGTGGAATGACCGAAGCACAAAAAACTATTTTAAAAGACACTCTTCCACCAGAATTAAAATTTGTTGAAGGCAGCTTACAGATCGATGGCGTTCCTATACCTGGTGGAGATCCGATAAAAGGAGTAGACATTGGTTCCATATCTATCGAAGGCCCGACGGAAGTTACCTTTCAAGCCTTAGTATTAAAAGTGCCACCAGACAATAGAGCGGTGAATAAAGCTACTGTCGTGTATGATTTCCAAAGTGCCCCAGGCTTACCGGTCTCTTCAGGTACAGCAGATAGTAATGAAGCCATTACGGTCATTCGAAAAGTAGAGGTAGAGGTAGTGAAACGGCAAGACATGTCAGTTTATGTCAAGGCAGGTAACATTATAACCTATACCATTGAATTTGCTAATACAGGTGATACACAACTGACCGATGTCGTAATTGAGGATCAAGTTCCAAATGGAACGAAGTTGGTTCCAGGCAGTTTACAGATAGATGGGCGCCCTCTCTCAGGCAATATAGAAAGTGGCGTGAATATTGGTACGGTAGAGCCCGGGACGACGACCAGAGTCACCTTCCAAGTGTTGATTGATAACCCAGTGCCTAAGAAAGTGACAAACAAAGCAAAAGTTGATTATAAATATAAGCTTATTCCTGATGGACAAATTTATCGTAAAGTAGAAATGACGAATGAAGTGACAGCTATTCACGAAAGCAATTGTAAAGAAGCACAGAAGAAAATCGTGACAGGTATTGGAGAAGCTGAGTTAGCGGCTGCAGGAGTAATCGTAGCAGAAAAATTAAAAATACAAGATGCAATTCGGGCCTTCAACGAAGGGAAGCAGAGTGCAGAAGAATTACTCAATGAGAATGAACAGTTGACCCACAAACTAACAAAAATAATTTTAGACGAAAAATTGCAACAAGATACATTGCAAAAAGCAAAAATACTTTGTTGCGATGGTATTGAAGGGATTGACTACAGTGGTGTCTATATCATCAAAAATAAAGGAAGTCAAAAAGTATTAGATATATCTAGCGCCTCAATGGATAATGGTGTAAACGTCCAACAATGGGATTATAACGGCGGAGATCATCAAAAATGGGAACTAGAGAAGCTGGATGGGTATTATAAAATCAAAGCAGTTCATAGTGGGAAATTGCTTACTGTGTCCGGAGCTTCAAACAGTGATGGTGCGAATGTAGAACAATGGGAAGACATTGGTGGAGATAATCAAAAATGGAAAATCGAAAAAAATTCGGATGGAACGCTTAAATTGATAGCTAAGCATAGCGGCCAATTACTTGATCTGAAGAGTAGTATACAAAACAATGGTGCTAATATTCAACAATGGCCAGACAATGGTACAGATGCTCAATGTTGGGAATTGACAAAATTAAAATAATACTTTTTATAAAATAAAGTATGTGTTTCGATATAGTAGCACAAAGTAGAAGTATTTGCTTTTAATAAAAACGGTAGAATAAACTTTAAAAAGAAAAGACATGAGTCATTGAGAAGTATAGACTCATGTCTTTTTTGTGTTATGGTGTAAAAAATTATTTAATAGAAGAAATCGAAAATACATTTGATGAGGTAATCTTTTTAAAAGACGGAAATATTGTATTACATGAAAACGTAGAGGAAATTCGTTTTCATCAAGGTAAAGCAGTACATGAGTTGTTTAGGGAGGTTTTTGAGTAATGAATTCACTTTTATAGAGGTATCGTGGATTCTTTAGATGTATGAAAATAAAAACTTAAGACTATTCAAATTCCAACCCTCTTATTGATGGGCGTAATGATTGGTACCATGATACCTCAAACCGGATTATATATCATTGTAATGCTATTAATGATATTGTTTACAACCACTTGGGTTACCATGAATCGACAAATTCACAGTCAACCTATAGAGTAGAATCTGCTCCCTTATTTTTGGGTGTGAGGCAAAGCATGGAGAGAAGAGTATTTCCTAAAAAAGTGCTCCTAGATAAATCTAGGAGCACTTTTTTGGATGTAGTTACTGGTTTTATTGGATGGTGAACACCAGCAGTTAGATAATAACTTATGAATGTGAACTACTCACCACTTAGCAAAGCTTGAAGTGGGAGCTTCTCAGTTCCACGATGAAAGTAACCTTTCGTCTCCCTGAGCTTTACTTCGGGGTGTTCCACCCCTAGATGTCCAACGCTTGAGGAAGGAGAATTCTTTCGGGGAATTCGTTAAAACATACTCCAGCCTTCTTGTGCGGAAAGTAGTTCTAGTATTTTAAAACCAGCTATACTATTTCCGTTAGCATCTAGAGCGGGTCCAAAAATACCAATTCCCATTTCCCCTTTTACGCATCCGAATATCCCACCGGCAACCCCACTCTTGGCGGGTATTCCGACGCGAATTGCAAATTCACCAGATTCGTTGTACATGCCGCATGTGACCATAAATGTTTTACAAATTTTTGTTATATGTTCCGGAACGATTTGTTTTTTTCTATATGGATCATATCCATCCATTGCAAAAATCAAACCAATCCGTGCTAAATCAATGCAGTTTACCTCAATTGCGCATTGACGTGTGTATAAGTCCATTAACGCCTCTACATCGCCATTGATAATGTTATTTTGTTTCATATAGTAGCAAAGAGAACGATTCAAGTAAGCTGTTTCTAATTCAGAGCCGGCTACTTTTGAAGAGTAATTAATCGTAGGATTGTCCGTAATATCACGCACAAAGGAAAGAATCCGTTCCATCTTCTCATCATTACTATCCCCTGTTAGTATACTTGTAATCGCTAGTGCTCCTGCGTTAATCATTGGATTGAGTGGTTTAGAAGGGTTAGCTGTTTCTAGTTTTATAATAGAATTAAAAGGGTCCCCAGTTGGCTCCATTCCAACTTTAGAAAATACATACTCTTCGCCACGCTCTAAAAGTGCAAGTGCAAGCGTAATTACTTTTGAAATACTTTGAAGGGTAAAAAGCGTTTGGGAGTTCCCAGCATGGATATAATCTGTTTCTTTATGATAAATTGCAATCCCTAAATCATCTGGATTTGCATTTCTTAGTTCTGGGATATAAGTAGCCAGTTTCCCTTTTTTTGTATATGATTGTACTTGCTCTAGTAATTGTTCTAGGTTATTTGTTTGAATACAGTGCATAACTAATACGTCCTTTTCCTTTTTATTAAATGTATTCTCTCTAATTCATCTGAAGGTTAATAAAATTTTTGGTGAAATGGATAGATATTGTCTGAAATATTATAAACGTGCAAGTTCATAATTTCCTATTTCCACAACTTTTTAGTTGTGTTCATATAATCTGTATTTAATAAACGACCTGAATAAAGGTGCATCTTCGGTATTCTAAAAATTGACTCCTCTGTATTTAAGAAAAGATTTTTGTTATCCAATCTTTTCTTGGGTGCTTTCGCTGTTCCAGCATTCAGTATTATTTAAATTAGGAATATTAGTTGCATAGAAAATCGGATCTTTTCCGGCTTTCTTTTGCCTTATATAATCTTTGAGGGCGGAGAAAGCATATTTTCCAAGGAGGATGATTGCAATTAGGTTGAAAATGGCCATAATCCCCATGAATAAATCTGCAATATCCCACACAATTTTAACCGTTGCTATAGAACCTAGCATTACCATACCAATTACCGAAATACGATATATCAGTAATAATGTCTTACTACCACTTAAGAACTCAATGTTTGTTTCCCCATAATAATAGTTCCCAACGAGAGAACTAAAGGCAAATAGAAAAATAGCTATTGCTACAAAGGTAGGTGCCCATGGTCCAATATGAGTTTTTAATGCTTCTTGTGTTAATTGAATCCCATTCAGGTCTGTAGCATTGTGCATATCGGATAGAAGGATCATAAATGCAGTACAACTACAAATTATTAGTGTATCCGTAAAAACACCAAGCGTTTGAATAAATCCTTGTTTAACAGGATGTGTAACATTGGCAGTCGCAGCTGCGTTTGGCGCACTTCCCATGCCAGCTTCATTTGAAAATAAACCACGCTTTACTCCTAGAAGAATCGCAGCACCAAGCCCTCCGCCTACAACTTCCTTAATACCAAAAGCATGCAGCAAAATTTCTTTTAATAAAATAGGAACTTGCGTAATATTTGTAATAACCACAAATAGTGCAACACCAACATAAAGAATCGCCATAAATGGTACAATCATTTCTGCGACACGAGCAATCCGTTTTACGCCTCCAAAAATGATTAGTGCTATCAAACCTACTAGTATACAGCCGACAATTGTAGGCTCTAGGTTGAATGCGTTTTCAAATGCTAGCGTAACCGTATTCGCTTGAACAGCATTAAACACAAGACCAAAGCAAACTGTAATTAAAATTGAGAAAACAACTCCCATCCAGCGTTTATTTAATCCTTTTTCCATATAGTAAGCTGGACCGCCTCGAAATTTATTTCCATCTTTTACTTTGTATATTTGAGCAAGTGTACTTTCAACAAATGCAGAAGCTCCTCCAATTATTGCGATAAGCCACATCCAAAATATTGCACCGGGTCCGCCGGTGGAGATCGCAATGGCGACACCAGCTAGATTTCCTGTACCAACGCGAGAAGCTGTACTCATGCAAAATGCTTGAAAAGAAGAAACTCCATTTTTTTCTTTTTGTGCTTTACGAGTTGAGGAACTTGCACCATCACTAAGTAAGCGAATCATTTCACCAACATAGCGAAATTGTACAAACCTTGTTTGAATTGTAAAATAGCATCCAACCCCAATTAAAAGAGCAATTAGGATGTAACCCCATAAAAATTCATTTGTAATTCCAATGAATTTGTGGATGGGAGTGATTACATCTTTAATAAAATCCATATGCTTACTCCTCCTTATTCTAATGAATATATATTTATTTAAAAAGACGTGGATTCAGTATGACAAAGAAAATAAGTGGAAACATGATGTGCAAAGATTATTTTATCTTTTTCCGACAGAACACTTCCTCCTCAATTTGTGTGAAGGTGTGATAGCACCAGCAGGTAGGCGGGAGATAAATGTCGGATGGCGTAAGTCAAAACGGTTGCTACAATATACTTGTACAGATTGCTCTTTGAAAACTGAAGATATGAGGTTGGTTGCAGAAAAATCGTTGCAATCGTAAAATCTTCAACGTTCCATCGTCCCACGCTTGCCGAAGTTGCGAAAACCAAGCTAAAGTAGGAAGCGTGATGAGTCAACGTACAAGACACTTCAGTTCTTACCGTAGGAACTACGGGAAGAGCCTGCTAAGATAACTGGTGGATATATCGATGTTCGCAGGAATCCACCACTTCAAACATCTCGTAAGATTGTTAAGTGGGGGGAGTTCAAAGAAGCTACCATAATGTTATTACCAGGAAAAATTCAATCCCGATACTATTTTCGTTTATATATTTTCTTTTTGTACAGGAATCAGACGCCCCTTTAGAGTTACATTGTTCCAATGATTACAATTGCCTTAATGATTTTAGGTAGTAGAACATTGTTTAGTTCTTCCTGAAATCATCAAACCAATCAAACTACCAAGTAAGGCTATTAAAATCCATCCCATTCCTTCATTGTATAGAGGAACGTATTGCATGAAAGTAAGCAACGAGTCACTAGCAAGTTCTGCTGTTTCTAATCCTTGTACTATACTAATCAGTAATGCTCCTAAAACTGATCCAACATAGACAGCCTGCTTATCTTTTATAAATCGATCAAAAAAAGCGAGGATAATTAGCACAATTGCTACAGGATAGATAACAATTAGGATGGGTAGGGAAAGTTTAATTAGCATAGACAAACCAAGGTTTGATACTCCAAAGCTAAATAAGCAAATAATTAAAATGATTTTGTTATAAGAAATCTTTGGAAATAGTGTTGTGAAAAATCTCCCACATGCTGAAACGAGTCCTACAGATGTAGTTAAACATGCGAATAACATTGTAGTTCCTAATAAGGAAAGACCATATTGTCCAAATAGATGTTGTACTACATTTGTTAATAACACACTTCCGTTTTCAAATGTGCCAAATGTTTGAGAAGTAGCTCCAATATAAGCAAGTGATATATATATGATAGATAATCCAAATGCGGCTATAAGCCCTGCTACTATAGTAGATTTAGCAATGGATTTTTTATTTGTAACACCTTTTTCTTTTATAGCGTTAATTACGATAATTCCAAATACGAGAGCAGCAAGGGCATCCATTGTTAAAAATCCTTCAATAAATCCTTTGAAAAAAGGAGCTTGCTGATATGAATCAGAGGGTGTTGAAATAGATCCAACTGGTGAAGAAATTGCTTTAACAATAATAATACTAATCATGATTAGTAACAGCGGAGTTAAATATTTTCCAATTCTATCTACCAATTTAGAGGGATTTAAAGATAGATAATACGTTATAGCGAAATATACAAATGTGTATAGGAGTAATATATACCATTGATTTTGCATGTTGTTACTTAAAAAGGGGGCAACTGCCATTTCATATGAAACAGTGCCTGTACGAGGAATGGCGAAAAAAGGGCCAATTGCTAAATAAATGATAAGAGGGATAATAACACCACAGGCGGGGTGAATCCTACTAGCAAGGGTACTAACATTTCCACCAAAAAGGGAAATAGCAGCGATGGCTAGTAATGGAAGTCCAATACTACTCACAACAAATCCCGAAATTGATATCCAAATATTGGTTCCAGATGAATATCCTAATAATGGAGGGAATATCATATTACCTGCACCGAAAAATATTGCAAACAGCATAAGTCCAATAGGGATTGTTTCTTTAAAAGTTAACGATTGTTTCATAGAGCACTCTCCTTTTTTTTGACGAAAAATGTCGAAATTTAAGTTTTTTTCATTATAACATATGAAATTAGAAAATACAGAAAAATAAAAAAAGAAAAAAATTCCTTATTTTACTTGAAATACTATTTGAAATAAATAAAATGATATAAATACTCAAATTTATTGTGCTGTCTTACTCTAAATATAGAAATATCTTTATACCAAAAATTATTATATTGAAATTTAAAAGAGGATGAACATGTCTATATAGAAGGGATCAGCAGCTTTTTTATAAGCGTCTCTTGATTAATTATTATGAGTATATAATTACTATAGATAAATATTTGAATTAAAATAACGGACATAATTTCCCCATATTCACTGCATAAAATTTTGTTAAACTCTGAAATTCAAGAGGTAAATTATTCTTTATCATTGTAGTTCTTTTTTTATACGCTACTCTAAAATGCGTGTAATTATTAGAAATATGATTATGGGAAGAGGAGGGAGAACTGTTATTAAAGATAATTTCCACTTTTATTTATATACAATAATACAGAAATGGTGGTTTTTAGTATAAAATTACAGAATATTGAAATTAATTTCATTTGTAAATTTGCTAAAACTATTTTAAAAAAGGAGGGGGATTTAACACAGCGTAATACGTGCATTGTGTGTTAAAAATTAATATGAATAAACGACTTTATAACGTCTTAGCAACGGTCATGGTACTTCAAATAGTAAACATAAACATTCCTACTACTTCGTTTGCAGATTCAGTAGAAAATGTAGTAACGGGAACTAAAATAACGTCTTCTGATATAGAAGCGATAAAGAGTATTGAAGATGATATGAGAGATGAGGATGGAAAAGGGGATAAAATAGATGAAAATGGTGAAATACAAGGAAACTTTATTGTAAATATCCAAAAACAAACTACTTTATATGATTCTCCTAATATACAATCTACTGTTACCAGTGAAATACCTAAACAAATAGCAACAGGAACAAAGAAGAATGGTGACTGGTATTTTGTTCAAACAAGCTCGGGAGAAGGTTGGATATATAATAGTAATCAAACCTTTATAGAAAGAAATATCTATACTTTACCAAGTGATTCAAGAAAAATAGTAATTAATGAGAAAACAGAAGTTTATTCATCTCCATTTGATGAATTTGAAGAAAATGGTAGTTTAGAACCCCAAACACTAGATGCTATAACACAGGCAGGAGATTGGTTTCAAATACAAACTAATGGTGAGATCAAATGGATAAAGTCGCCTTCTGTAAAATTTAAAGGGTCAAAGCCTTCACTTATTAAACAAAGAGCTGCTACTAGTAATATATATGGTGTACCATTTACAGAATGGATGGTTCCAAAAGGTAACGATAATATTCGTCCTGGATATGCGATGAATGCAAAGTATATTACAATTCATGAAACAGATAATGAGAGCCCAGGGGCAGGTGCAAAAAATCACGCACAATATTTATATAATCAAGCAACAGGGAATACAGATCGTGCTGCTTCGTGGCATTTTACAGTGGATGATAAAGAGATTTATCAACATCTACCTTTAGATGAGAACGGGTGGCATGCAGGTGATGGAACGAATGGAACTGGAAATAGACAATCCATTGCAATTGAAATTGCTGTAAATAGTGATGGGAATTATGATAAATCTGTGGATAACGCTCGTAAATTAACAGCATATTTGATGAGGGAGTTAGATATTACTATAGATCATGTGGTTAAACATCAAAATTGGAGCGGGAAAATTTGTCCATCAAAAATGATTAAAAGAGATGCTTGGAATGATTTTTTAGTTGGTACAAAAAACTATTATAACGCTAACAATAAAGATGATATTACCGGTGGTTGGTATGAAAAAGATATTCGTGAATTAGCATCGCAAGGGATTATGGTAGGAGATGGACAAGGTTCATATTGGCCGGATCGTCTTGTTACTCGAGCAGAATTTGCAACATTTATTACTAGAGCCTTAAAGTTGCCTGAGGGTACTTCAAAATTTACTGATCTTAATACGGCACACCCCTCATTAATAGATGGGATTAATCGTGCAGCAGCAGCTGGAATCATTAGTGGTAGAGGAGATAATATTTTTGCTCCAAATGACACAATTAAGCGTGATGAAGTGGTCATTATGATTGATCGAGCGTTACAATATAAAAATATTATTGGAAAGCTAGTAGACTTGCCTTTTACTGATCAGAACTTAGCGTATGATAAACAAGCTGTACAACGTGTTTATGGACTAGGGATTGTAAAAGGAAATGAAAAAAACGAATTTATGCCCAAAGGTACAGCCACTCGCGGAGAAGCCGCTGCCTTTCTGAATAGAATGCTACATGTATTAAATAATGATAACAATAATACAATAGGTGTTGTTACCATAACTGGTTCTGGAGTAAATCTGCGCAAGGGACCCGGGACGGCTTATGAAGTAATTCGGAAACTAAATAAAAATGAATCATATTCTGTATATAAGGAACAAAATGGATGGTTAAGTATTGATGATGATCAATGGGTATATTATGACCCGAGTTATATCCTTTTTACTAAAAATAAATAGTTACTAAAAGACTCGTGTAAAACAGAAAGTATTCTTGTTAGCAAGAATGCTTTCTACTTTTTTATATTTAAATTTTAAATATTGCGAGAGATTTATATAAGGAAATCTATAAATCATTTCATTTGTATAATAGTTTATAGTTTAGAAAATTTAGCGCATAAATTGTAAAGTTCGTTGTATAAATATAAATTAGTATACAGTTGTTTATATCTATGTTTTGGGAATGATTTGATATCAAAAAATGAAGAAATAAGTTTTATTATTACTTGACAAGTTCAAAAATAGTGGATATGCTTTAACACGAAACGAACAAAAAATTTAAAATATTTATAACCTGTTAGGTGAGGCTCCTATACAAACACAGGCTATTGCCCAAAAATATCGAAAGATGCCAATGGGTAGAACAGGAATTGTCGGATTAAGGCTCTTCTTAAGATAGCTAAGTGATGAATGATTCATCCTTTACGTTGTATAGTGCCAAAACTCAACTAGGGGGAATGAGCTTTATTTAGCTATGTCTTTTTTAAATCAACCTCCTTTAGTTGAATCACTAGGGGAGGTTTTTTATATGCAAAATTTTATTTGTAATAAATCTCTTATAAAAGGGGGGAAAACTAATGATTGATGATATTGATCCCATATTTATTAAGAAATTTGTTTGCCCAGAAGTGGGAAAATGATAACAAGTACCATTGTCCTTAAGGAGGAATTACGATGAAAAAATGTTTGCAACAATTATTAAAGACACAAGACATACACTTAGTGCGAGAGCTTATAAAAACTCAATCCTATGATATTGCAATGGAAATGAAAGATTTTCATCATAAAGATCAGATATCTTTAATGAAATATTTTCCAACTGAAAAAGGTGCGAAAATTCTTAGTTACCTTACTCCAGAGGAGCAATATAATATTTGTACCAATTTGCCTTTGGATAAAGGTGAAGAGCTATTAGCAAGGCAATCTATTGATGACCTTGTTGATGTAATTCTTTCAATTCATGCACTTCAGGCTAAAAAGCTGATACAACTTATGTCTGAAGAATCTCAACAAAGAATTAGAAGTCTGCTGGTTTTTCAATCTGGAACAGCGGGCAGTCTGATGACAATTGACTATATTGCCGCCAGGGAAAATTGGAAAGTGAAAGATACGCTGTCGCATATTAGAAAAATTGGGGCAGGGGTTGAATCAATTTCGTATATTTATGTTCTGGATACGCGTGGTCAGCTTAATGGAATTGTTTCTATTCGTGAATTATTGCTAGCCTCAGATGATAAGACTTTATCGTCAATAATGGCATCAGATGTTATTTCAGTTTCAGTGGACCTAGACCAGCAGGAAGCTGTACAAAAGCTAATGGATTATGATTTATCTGCTATACCTGTAACAACGATGGATAATCGGATGATAGGTATCATAACCTTTGATGATGCAATGGATGTTTTTGAAGAAGAAGCAACTGAAGATATTCAAAAATTAGGGGGGAGCACCCCATTAGATAAGCCATATTTCGAAACCTCTATTTGGCAAATATACCGTAAACGTATAGGTTGGTTATTACTTCTGTTTGTAGCGGAAGCGTATACTGGTTCTGTACTTCGACATTATGAAGAAACTTTGACTCATGTAGTTGCACTGGCTTTCTTTATTCCATTGTTAATTGGAACTGGTGGAAATACAGGCACACAGGTCGTAACTACATTGGTTCGTGCTGTAGCTCTAAATGAGGTGAAATTTAAAGATATATTTCGTGTTATGAAAAAAGAAGCATTAGTAGGTATTTTACTCGGGCTTACATTAGCCGTTGCGGCATTAATTCGTGCGTACACTTTAGGCGTAGGTACAGAAGTCGCACAAGTTGTAGCTATAACTGGATTATTCATTGTTATTTGGTCGTCTATTGTTTCATCTGTATTACCCTTGATTCTAAATAAGTTAAAGTTGGATCCAGCTGTTATTTCAGGTCCGTTCATTACGACATTAGTCGATGGGACGGGGTTAATTCTGTACTTTACCATTGCAAAAATGTTATTAGGCTTATAAAAAATTTATATTAAGTTTTTATACCTAGGTTCGTTCCCGTAAAGTTTGTAGACAAGATTGTGGGAAGCATGGAGAAAGAGAGAATAGAAATGAAAAAAGTATTCAAGTTACTGGATTATCCGTTGGTGTTTTCGCTTATCGTTACAATTATATTTGGAATTTTGATGATGTATAGTGTTAGCTCAATTGTTGCAGTAAAAAATTATGGTTATAGTGGTGATTTCTTTTTTCGCTCTCAATTAAATAAACTTTTTTTAGGAGTAATAGGGTTAATAATTTGTATAGGACTACCTTTTCATATATGGAAAAAACGCATAGTTTCCGTGTGTATTGTAATTGTAAGTATTGTATTACTATTTTTAGTTTTATGGAAAGGGAAAGTTGTTAATAATGCACAATCTTGGATATTTGGAATACAGCCTGCAGAACTTATTAAAATGGGTGTGATTATTGTACTAGCAGGTTTTTTTTTCAAAGCGTCAAGAGGTGCAAAAATCATATTGGCAAGGCAGTGGTAAAGTTATTTTGCTTTTAATGTTTACGTTCTTTTTGATATACAAACAACCCAATCTAGGTTCTGCATTATTAATTTCAGGAATAGGGGCAAGTATGTTTATATGTTCTGGAATAAACATTTTTATTTTAATGAAATGGATAGCTGTTACTTCAATTGTTTGGGTACCGACTTTATACTTTCTTTTTAGGTTTGGTTTATCTGATGTTCAAATGGCACGTATTACAACGGTGTTCAATCCATTTCTTGATGCAAAAGGGGATGGTTACCAACTTGTAAATTCATTTATTGCCATAGGATCTGGAAATAGTATTCAAAAGGAAGGTTTTTTACCTGAGCCTCATACTGATTTTATTATGTCAATTGTATCTGAGGAGCTTGGAATTATAGGGGTACTAATCATATTAACTGGTTTATTAACTATAGTACTTCGCTCTTTTAAGATTGTTCAAGAGTGTAAAAGTCAATTTGGAAGTCTAATATCAATAGAAATCGGGAGTATGATAGGTCTTCAATCTATTGCTAATTTAGGAGGTGTCACGGGAATGTTCCCTCTTACAGGCACCCCCCTTCCATTTATTAGTTTTGGTGGAAGTTCTTTAATGGCTAATTTAATAGCAATGGGACTGTTAATAAATATCTCAATTTTCAATAAAAAAACAGATAATATATTTGCTTATGGAGGAGAAATGTTAAATTTAATAAACAATCTAGATTATAATGGATTTCGGTATATAAATGAGCAGGTGAAAGGAAATGTATACATCGATTATTTAATGATTTTTTTTGCTGAATATGCTCAGTATATGTTCATACTATTATTTATGATTCTTTGGTTAAACAAAAAATATAAAAATAGAACCTGTGTAATTCAAGCTATTATAGCATGCTGTTTTGCTTTTGTGTTGAATAGAATTATTGGATTGTTTTTTTATAGAGAACGACCATTTGTTTCTCAGTTGAATATAAAACAACTTGTTGAGCATACCGCTAATGCTTCTTTTCCTAGTGATCATGCTACAAGTGCCTTCGCAATAGCTATAACTTTATGCTTATATGAAAAACGTTTAGGGAAAGCATTTTTATTGTTAGCTTTTTTAATTGCTTTTTCAAGGGTCTGGGTAGGAGTACATTATCCGCTGGATGTATTAATAGGAGCTGTTTTAGGATTTTTGTGGGCCTTCATAATCCATTATATAGTTAAAACTAACTTCAAAAATAATAAATAAAGCGTCTACACTATTATACTTGCGACAGACCACATTATATTCAAAAGTTTTGCTGCTAATAATAGGAAACTTATAAATAAAAATTACTTTTTACGGTGAGAATAATACTATTTAAGTGCAATTGCACTTCTAAATTTGATTAAAAATTCAGGGTGATTATAAAAATGTAGCTGTGAACTACTCGCCACTCAGCAAAGCTTGAAGTGGGAGCTTCTCAGTTCCACGACGAAAGTACCCTTTCGTCTCCCTGAGCGTTACTTCGGGGTGTTCCACCCCTAGATGTCCAACGCTTGGACGCTCTTTTGGTACGGTTGATATTTTACGCAGGAACCGAATGGCTTGGTTTTCGCACTCTATTTTCTTCCTGCAACCTCATATATCAAGTTATCAAAGAACTTCATATAGCTAGTTTATCAAAAGTTTTTGGCTATGCCAAACCGAAATTCATCTGCCACCTACCGTTGGGCTACGCCCTTCACACGCTTGAGGAAGGAGAATTCTTTCGGGGAATTCGTTAAAATTATATTTTGAAAAAACAGGGGGATTTTATTTAATGGGTAGGAGGTTAAGTTGTTGCGATCTAATAAAAAAAAATCTTTTTATAATCAGGAAGTACTAGGAAAAAATTATAAAATGCTAAGTGAAATTGCAAAAAGTGATGTTGAGTCGACGTTAGCTTTTTTTAAAACATCGTCTCATGGACTTTCTCAGGAAGAAGCTACTAAGCGGCTTGAAGTATATGGGGAAAATAAAGTGATTTATCAAAAAAGAATAAAATGGTATATAACATTATTTAATTCTTTTAGAAGTCCGTTTATTTCTCTTCTAATAATATTAGGGATGTTATCTTTTCTTACTAATGATATAAAGGGTACTATTATTGTAGGGATTATGGTGGCTGTAAGTGTGTTAATTCGGTTCATACAAGAAATTCGTTCTCAGAAGTCTATAGAAAAATTAAAAAATCTTGTATATGAAAAGGTAACTGTTCTGAGGGGGGGAGATGTTTTATATAAGGAAAATAAGAGGGCGGTATTAGAAGAAAGTGGAAAGGTACAAGTTGCTCTTGAGAATCTTGTACCAGGGGATATTATAGAATTATCTGCCGGGAATATTGTACCTGCAGATGTACGAATCATCTCATCGGAAAATTTACTTGTAAATCAATCATCACTAACAGGGGAAGCATTACCCATTGTTAAAACAAATCAGTATTTCCATATGTACAAAAAACGTAAAATTAGAAAAATCCAAAATTTGATCGAATTGGAAAATCTCTGTTTTATGGGAACTCATATTATAAGTGGTACCGCAAAAGCAATAGTTGTGGGTACTGGAACAGATACTTACTTTGGTTCAATAGCAAAGAATCAATTTAAACTGAACAAGAAATCTGATTCTAGATTCGATAAAGGGGTAAGCAAAGTTAGTTGGCTATTAATCAAATTTATGATTATCATGACACCTATTGTTATGATGATACATGGAGTTATAAATGGGAATTGGTATGAGGCATTTTTATTCGCTTTAGCTGTAGCGATTGGACTTACTCCAGAGATGCTTCCAATGATTGTAACCGCTAATTTGGCTAAAGGTTCTATTAATATGAGTAAAAAGAAGGTACTTGTAAAACAACTATCTTCTATCCATAATCTCGGAGCTATGGATATTCTCTGTACCGACAAGACAGGCACGTTGACAGAAGATAAAATGGACCTGGTACGTCATACAGATACAAATGGAGAAAAGTCGGATAAGGTTTTGAAATTAGCGTATTTAAATAGTTACTTTCATACAGCATATAAAAATGAAATTGATCTATCGGTTATGCGTTATGTAAGAGATTGTAGTGAATATGATATATCTCAATACTCAAAAATAGATGAATGCCCATTTGATTTTAATCGAAGACGAATTTCAGTTGTTGTAGAAACAAATGCTAACGAACGAATAATGCTATGTAAAGGTGCTGTTAGAGAAGTTATATCAATTTGTAGTTATATAAAAGAAAATAATAAGATAATTCCTATTACAGATGAAATCCAACGTAAAAATAAACACTTAATTGAACTCTGGCAGGAACGGGGGATGCGTGTTGTTGCAGTTGCATATAAGCAGTTGAAGAGTGATAAAGTGGGGAGTTACTCTATTGATGATGAATCAGATATGATACTTGTTGGATATGTTGGTTTTTCAAATCCACCCAAACAATCGGCTATGGCTGCACTTCATACTCTACAAAAGAAAGGGGTACAAGTGAAAATTTTAACTGGTGATAATGAGTCCGTGACAAGAAATGTATGTAGGAAAATGGGCTTGTATATAGGAGAACCAGTACTGGGTTATGAAATTGATAGTCTTCCTGATAAAGCATTAGTAAAACTTGCAAGTAAAACAAGTGTGTTCGCAAAATTAAATCCTAGTCAAAAATTTCGTATTATTAAGGCACTTCAAATGAATGGCCATACAGTTGGATTTATGGGGGATGGAATTAACGATGTGTTTGCTTTAAAACAGTCTGACGTTGGTGTATCTATCCATACAGCAGATGATATAGTTAAAGAGTGTTCAGATATTATACTTATAGAAAAGAATTTACATGTATTAGAAGATGCTATTGTGGAAGGGCGGACAACGTTTGGAAATATACTGAAGTATATTAAGATGACAGCAAGTTCAAATTTTGGAAATGTATTAAGTTTATTAATTGCTAGCGCATTTCTTCCTTTTCTTCCAATGTTACCAATTCAAATATTATGTCAAAACTTACTATATAATTTATCCCAACTTTCAATTCCATGGGATAAAGTAGATAATGAATTTTTAGTGAAACCAAGAAGTTGGGATACAAAAGATTTATTTCGTTTTATCATTTTTATTGGGCCGGTAAGTAGTGTTTTTGATATAATCATTTTTATTGTAATGTGGAATATATTTGGTGCAAATATTCCTGAAATGCAATCCTTATTTCAAACGGGTTGGTTCGTAGTAGGGTTACTAACACAATTATTAATTGTGCATATGATTCGTACTCAACATATTCCTTTTCTACAAAGTACGGCTGCTAGACCTGTTTTGATACTTACAGGTTTAGTTATGATTATAGGGATTTCCCTTCCATTTACCAGGTTAAGTACCCAAATTGGCTTAACTCCACTTCCGTTGTATTATTTCCCGTGGTTATTTGGAATTTTAACAATATATGCTCTAGTTACTGAAATTATAAAGAAAATATACATCAGGAAGTTTAATCGATGGCTTTAAAACTAAACCATTTTGTTGAAGTTCATTGTACGTTGAAAAGGCGGAGTCTCTTTGGAGACTTCGCCTTTTCGGTATATCATGAATTACAGGAATTACTAGTAGCCTCATAATATTTCCTCATATATTCATGCCTCTGTTTATCTCTTGAGAAACTTTGCACCTTCACACAAATTGAGGGGGAAGTTTTCTTGGCTAAAAATAATCTAGATAGTTTAATTCCTAATTGTTCCTGTATCTTTTATTTTAACATGTGTATTCACACGTATTTTAGCTTTTGAAAAAGCGCGCAACCAATCTTCTTTTACCTTTTTCCATTCTTTATATTGAAAAGCTCTAGCGTGTAACGATAAACCAATTGGATCAATTTTATTTCTCTGCATATCCTGTAACATGCCTTGTAATTTTTTATTGAACTCTTCCTGGATTTCATGTTCCAATCTACCTATATTCTTATTACCATGTAAACGAGTTTTAGTTAAGTTTCCGTTGGTTTTTTCAATTAAGGATACATTCATACTTACATCTATATTAAAAATAAATTTACCTTTTTGGAAATCAACACTAATTTTTCTCTTTGCATTTTGTACGAAAACAGACGTATTTGGCTTTTTATCAGATTTTTTTGGAGAAAGAACAAGGTGTAGTATCATCCGACCTGTATTTTTTGACTTATTAATAAGGTTGAAAAACTTCACATCGGTTTTAGGAATCTTCGTTAAGTACTTTCCTTGATGATTTAAAAATGCAATTCCTACCGTATCAATTTCATTATTTGTTTTCTTGATAATGGGAACAGTTTGCGTCATTCCCTGTTCATTTTTTTCTCTCATTAATTGTTGAATTGTAGAAGAGACGGATTGATTATTTTGAATTGAAGACTCGATTACACCATTTATATAAGATGGAAGTGATGGCTTATCAGGCCTATTAACTTTAAACATATCTTCTGCCGGTCCATCAACAAGCACCACTTTAGCATTGATGGTAGCGTAAGGATCACGGTAAGAGGAATCGAGCGCCTGTATCCAATTTTCTTCTTGTGCTAATTTATCCCCAATTAAAATAACTTCAGCTTTGGATGATGTCACATACCCTGTTAATTTCGTATCCATTTTGCTAAATCCATCATATATGGTTGACGCCTGAACCCAATGCTCTACAGTACTGCTTTGCTGTTTATGATGAAAGAGTGGTATGCTTGTGCCCACTTTTATGTTTCCATTAGAAGTACTATCTAAGCCGATTAAAAGGATTAAAGAAACTTTTTCAAGAGGAATTCTCTGACCACAACCAATTAAACATACACAACAGATTACAATCCATATCCATTTTCGAATCAAAGCTGTTTCCTCCTAGTAAACCAAGTAAAAACAATGCTGTAAGCGAAAAAGAAGATTGGTAATAGAATAAAGAAAATGATATTTAAGATATCCATAAGAGAATATATAAACAAATATTGATCCACATCGGGATTTAGAAAAACGAATAAGCCGACTATTAATACCATAAAACCAACCAGCACCCAATTGCGAACGGTTTTTTGAAATAAAATGGTCACAGATTCGAAACTGAAAAATAAATACGGATATATTGTAGTGGAAAATACAATCAAATAGTAAGCGATATATAAAATTTCTAATCGTTCTATGAAAGAAAAACGAACTCCTTTTAACAGATGAAATACTGGCCAAATTACTTCTTTTATCCCCTCCGGACTAAAGTATATATAAGAAAGAATAGTCACATATAGATAGAAAAACATGGTTCCAGTATTCGCTATTAGTATTCCTTTTATGGCTTTTTGTTTTTTTTGTAAGAACGGATAAATAAAATATGCAATTTCTAAGCCCGCATAAGGAGTAATGGTTTCTTTTGTTGCCTTTACAATAGGATATAAGCCATCTTTAAAAATAGGTAGTAGGTGTAAAGGATTGTAAATACTCTGTAATGAGAAAAGGAGAAAGATTGGCATCCAAGTAGTGAAGAAGAAAACAAGCATAGAGTAACTAGTAAGAGCCCTTATCCCACTCAGTGATAAAATAATAAAAGGTAATAGTAATAATATGGAAATTTGATAAGCAGGAGTGGAAGGGAATATCCACACTTTTACAATATCAGTTGCCTTTAATAAAGTATTAAAACCAGCAAAAAATAGATAAAAGGCATATAAAAGAAGAAAAATTGTCCCTAGCCATTTACCAAAGTATGCATTTAAGATCTGAGAGAAATTTTTGTTAGGATTTTTTTGTAACATTAATATAATAATTACGCCAATTATAGAAGTAATTATCCATCCCAGAATGATAGAAATCCAGCCGTCTGTACCAGCGGTAGTGGCAAGAGGGCTTGGCATAATTAACATACCTGATGCAAGTTGCAGTGAATGAATGAAAACAATATATTCGAATAAGGTTATACTTTGGAATTTAAGATTCCCCATGCGAACCACCTTCTTTTTTCTTTCTTTGTTTCGGCTGTCCCGTGCTCGAGCGGGTGGTGATCATAGAAATGGGAAATCTTACAAAAGAATCTTTTAACTCTTGGAGACGAAATGGTGCAATTGGCAATCCATATGGTGAACCATAGGAAGTTAATGAAACAAAATGAGCAAATAAGAGCATTAATCCACTAACAATACCTACAATTCCAAAAAAGTAGGCAAATAACATCATTGGAAAACGAATAAGCCGAATACAACTTGATAAATCATAATTAGAAACAACAAATGATGCAATGGCAGTAATAGATACGATAATAACCATAACATTACTCACAAGTCCTGCTTGAACAGCTGCTTGTCCAATTACAATACCTCCAACAAT
Source organism: Bacillus sp. TH17 (assembly GCF_016651125.1). Taxonomy (NCBI): domain Bacteria; kingdom Bacillati; phylum Bacillota; class Bacilli; order Caryophanales; family Bacillaceae; genus Bacillus; species Bacillus sp. TH17. Next base: position 230,709 of record NZ_JAEKEN010000003.1, on the reverse strand, counting down.
TCCAATTGTTTGTCCAATTGGTTGTGGTAGACGAATACCCGCTTCACGAAGCATTTCTAATGTAATTTCCATAATAAATGCTTCAAGTAAAGGCGAGAAAGGGACTTTAATTCTTGACGTTGCAATAGAAGTATATAGATCTAAAGGAATGATTTCAAAGTGGAATGAAACCATTGCAATATATATTGCGGGTAAAAATATAGCTATAATAAATCCTAAAAATCGTAATAAGCGAAAAGATGATGCAATCAGCCAATGTACATTATAATCATCGGGAGTCTGAAAAAATCCAATTAAATTCATTGGAACGATCATTGCACCAGGAGATCTATCAATTAACACTGCTACTTTACCATCAAGAATATGATTAGAAATAGCATCTGGGCGTTCACTTAAATAAGCCTGTGGAAAGGGAGTCCAATTTTGATCTTTTGTAAAGTTGGACAATTCTCCTATGCTCAATACTGTATCAGTTTTAATTTTACAGATTCTTGTCTCCACTTCCTGTACCACATCTTCGTTAGCTACATCGCCTAAGTAAAGTAAATATACAAAAGTAGTGGCCCGTTCTCCGATTGTCAATTTTTTGATTTTCAACTCAGTAGAAGGAATATATCTACGAATGAGACCTATGTTTTTAGTGGCATTCTCAATAAACCCATCATGTGAGCCTTTAATAGTAACTTCTGAAATGGGTTCTTGAATCGCTCTTTCTGCCCAGCCTTTTGTATTTATTAGAAGGGACCTCTTTTCTCCTTCCATAAACAGTACACATTGTCCCTCAAGTAATCCTTCTTTAATTTCATTCCACGTATATACTATTTTGGTATGAGTAGCAATAATATTAGAATTAAATATTTGACTGTCTTCATTCACTGCTTGTAATAATGGTGTAACAACATTTCCTTTTAATGCAACACCATCTGTAAGGCCTTCAAAATAATATAGTAAAATATTCGTGTTTGTTTTTAATTGTAATGGATGTTCAACTAAATCGGCACAAATATCAAAGATCTGTTCTAATGTATTCTTAATTTCTTGTAAATTATTTGTCTGGATAGTTTCAACAATGGTATTTTCCATGGTTTCTAAGTTCTTTTCATTTAAAGACATGATTTACACCTCTTTACGTATAACGGTCGTGTTTTTATTATTTTTATATAATCAAATTTTATTCATTGGGATAGCAACACATCGCTATCAACTTGAAATTTTGTGGCACCCCCAGAACGAAATTTTAAAGCCTTCTTGAAACAAAAAATTTCATTTTATCATTATTTTTGTGGTGACCTGTTTGCTTGGTTAGCGTGGGTGCCAAATTTAATTATTGCCGAATTATTTATAAGACAAATTCTTAATAAAGAGCAACAACAGAAAAATACTGATTTACATTTTTGATGTAAATCTGATGTGATATTGAGACCAGGACTCTTAGGTAATTCAATGATTTTCTATAAAAATACACCTAATACTAATCCAAGACTAATAATTATATGAACTGTACCCCGAATCATGGACACTTAAAAAAAGCCCCATGATTCGGTTTTTTTTGTATTTTTATCAAAAAACCGGAACCAACGATAGAAATGAGGTACGGAGAATGAGTAAGATTATTTTTAACGAAATTCAAATGAAACAGCTAGAAAAAAATAAAAATGCATTAAAAATGTCGGAATGTTAGATTAGCTATTGTTCAGATTTCAAAGTAAGAGCGGTAAAAGAAAATCAACAAGGAAAAGGTCCTATCCAAATCTTTTTAGAGAATGGGTTTAACTTAGCTGTGATTGGTGAGGAAGGCTTTTATACAGAACGCCGTGGGAAAGGAAGCACGTATTGCGTTTTTAGAAGCGGAATTGACATTCCTAAAAAAGTTAGACGAACTCGAAAGGCAGGCGTTACAGGTAAACGTAAAAAGACCGCCTATTACGGGCGGTCGCTTTTCTTAGGACATAAACAAAGGATGCGAAGTGCAACAAAAAATATAGGTAACAAAATTATAAGCGATAGCCTCTTCATAAAACAGGTATTGAATCATCGGCATGTCCCAATATGAAACTTTTAAAACTGCAACTGTATTTTCTCTCGATGTTTCATTTAGTGTTGTACCTATAACTTTTCTGTATACAGTAAATTCTCCGATATAAGCTGGATCATCAACATGACGGAACGGTGTGTCACCTTCAAGCTCAATGTCCGTAGATTTTATATTAGGATATGTATCTTTAATTTTTTCTTTTAATATAGCTAAATCACTTTTACTTATTTTTTGAGGTGCTCCCGTAGTGGCTTGTGCGTATACGTGTAATTTTATGTCATCTTTTTGGATAGCTGACCTACCTACTATTCTATTTGGAGAAAATATAAGTAATATCACATGCAAAATAAAAAAAATTACAAAGACTTTAGAGGATTTTTCTAACTTGTTCAATTATCATATCACCAATATATACTAATTATATTATAAGTTATATTAGGTTTTTTTAGTTAGACGTACCAAACTGTTTTTGTTGACTGAGACGAAATTGTTCTTCATACCAACTCACTTTTGCCGTGAGCTCCTCTATTTGAGCTTGAAGTGATTCAATTGTGGGTTGATTTGGATGTGAAAGTGTTGTTTTCATAGATAAATCCATTCGATAAAATTGTCCAAATTCCTTTTACATATATGATTTTTATAGAATGGTTCTCGCATGTACGGCTTGATGCCCTTGTTTTTGGTGACTAATTTTCTGTTTATACGGTATTCATAGATAATTAAGTAGTTCAAATTTAGTAAAGAAAAAGAATAAAACATATATGGATGCGGATTGAGTAACCCTATCGCTCTTTTCGAACAAGAAACCCCCATCGTCTTTAGAAATACAATGTAAGAGAGGTTCGATACAGTGCGACATTGAAACACATAAGTTTTTTGTGTTTTAAACGAAATATAGAAGTAATGTAAGGATTTCATGCATATAATAATGTTAATGGCTAAAATTAACAAAAAATTCATTTTAATCAGATAAAAATGACAAGATTTTAACTTACAATTATGTTAATGCGATTAAAAAAGGCTAATAACTATTTTTCATAACAGTTAAGTTTAGATAGGAAGAGGATAATGAAGACTAAAGATAGTTATAAAATCATTGTAATTGGTGCCGGGACTGCGGGACTGTCCTTTACTGCACATTTATTACGTAATGTATCCCTATTTAAAGAAAGTATAGCGATTATTGATCCATCTAAAAAACATTATTTTCAACCTCTGTGGAGTTTAGTGGGTGGTGGAATTGTTTCAAAGGAGTCTACGATGCGTGATCAAGAATCACTTGTTCCTAATGGTGCGATCTGGATTCCTAAACGTGTTGTTAAGTTGTTCCCATCTGAAAATAAGATTCTTTTAGATGATGAAACTATGCTTGAGTATGAAATTCTTATTGTAGCAGCCGGTATACAAATAAATTGGGGTGGTATTAAAGGGTTGAAAGAATCTATTGGGACTAATGGTGTTTGTAGTAACTATTCCTATAAATATGTTGATTCTACTTGGAGAGAAATTGAAAGATTTAAAGGAGGAAATGCTGTTTTTACCCACCCAAACACCCCTATTAAATGCGGTGGTGCCCCACAAAAAATTATGTACCTAGCCGAGGAGCATTTTTGTAATAGTGAAGTAAGAAAGAATAGCGAAGTTATGTTTTATTCTGCAAACCCTAACATATTTCAGGTTCCACGTTATGCAGATACACTAGATAAGGTGTTAAAAAGAAAGCAAATTATAACGAATTATAATAAAAATTTAGTAGAAATTATTGCCGAAAAGAGAGAAGCTATTTTTGAGGATACGCAAACACTAAAAAAAGAAAGTGTGTCATATAGCATGTTACATGTTGTTCCACCAATGGGACCGCCTAGTTTTATAAAAGATAGTGAAATAAGCGATCATCAAGGTTGGGTTGATATAGACCCTTATACTTTGCAGCATGTACGTTATAAAAATATTTTTGGACTAGGGGATTGTACAAATTTACCCACATCTAAAACTGGAGCGGCAATTCGAAAACAAGTACCTGTCTTAAAACAAAATATTATGGACGTACTGAATGGAAGAGATATGCAGGCTAAATATGATGGGTATACATCTTGTCCAATTGTTACAGGGTATAAAAGTCTTATACTAGCTGAATTTAACTATGAACATGAGCCTCAAGAAACGTTTCCGTTTAATCAAGCGGAAGAACGGTATAGCATGTTTTTGCTAAAAAGATATATGTTGCCATATATGTATTGGAATTTTATGTTGAAAGGAATTTTATAGAGGAAAGATAAAAAGTTGTTTTAAAATCTGAAAAGTAATAGGAAATAAGAAATAGGAGGGAATAGCCATGCTCTTAAAATATTTTTATGATGAAAAATTAGCACATGCTTCCTATTTAGTTGGTTGTCAGAAGGAAGGAGTAGCAATTGTAATTGATCCAAGCCGTTGTATAGAACAATATATAGAATATGCTAGGAAAGAGGGAATGGAAATAATTGCTGCGGCTGAGACACATATTCATGCTGATTTTCTTTCTGGGGCTAGAGAACTTTCTCATCTTTATAAAGCAAATTTATATGTATCTGATGAAGGTGATTGTGATTGGAAATATCAGTATCTTAATGAGATTCAATACCATCTTGTCAGAGAGGGAACTGAATTTAAAATTGGTCATATAAAATTTAAAGTAATTCATACTCCAGGCCACACACCTGAAAGCATTTCTTTTTTAGTAACTGACACGAGCCAGAATAATTATACAAATGAACAACCTATTGGAATATTCACGGGTGATTTTGTATTTGTAGGCGATGTAGGAAGACCAGACTTATTAGAAACAGCTGTTGGTATTAAAGACACTACTAAAAAAGGAGCAAAGCAACTATTTGATTCTATACAAAAAATAAAAAAACTACCTGATTATTTACAAATCTGGCCATCGCATGGTGCAGGAAGTGCATGTGGAAAAGCATTAGGGGCAATTCCAACTTCTACATTAGGTTATGAAAAGATGCTCAATTGGGCATTTCAGTGTAATGAAGAAAGTAATTTTATATCTACTCTATTGACGGGACAGCCAGATCCTCCGAAGTATTTTTCATTAATGAAGTATTTAAATAAATTGGGTCCACCAATTCGTAAGAAGAGAGATATTATTAGCATTAATACATTTGAAGAGTTCCAAGAAATCACTAAAAAAGTTCAGCAAATTGTTGATATAAGGGATGTAGAGTGTTTTGCTGCGGGTCACATTGAAAAATCCATTAATATTCCGTATAACAATTCTTTTTCAACTTGGTGTGGGTGGTTATTAGACTATAAAAAAGAAACATTAATCATTTTAGATATGGAAAAAGTTAATGTGGAGGAAGTTATTAGAGACTTTGAGTCTATTGGCTTAGATAATATTATTGCTTTTGCACCTTCAAAAGTAATTCAAAGATTCCATAGTTTAGAGAGTTATAAGGAAAAAACATCAGATGAATTATATCCGTTAATAAAGGATGGAAGTGTTAAGGTTATCGATGTGCGTAGTAAAAAAGAATGGGATGAAGGACACCTTCAGGATGCAATACATATTGCTTTAGGTAATTTATTTGAGCAGCTAGATCAAGTTCCTACAGGTTGTCCTATAGTTTTACAATGCCGGACGGGTTTACGTTCTGCTATAGCTGCTAGTATTTTGCAAAGAGCTGGTTTAAAGGGTGTAGTCAATTTAAAAGGAGGATTCCTTGCATGGGGAAAGTCTGGATTACCATACTATAAGTAATTTAAAAGAGTATAAAATGTCTTTTTCTTTTTTCAACATTCATCTTTTATTGACTGTCGGGATATTGCAGATGCTGCAGTGGAAGTTTTGATTAACAGGGAGAAATCAGGGGTAATAAAAAGGATAGTCATTATTTAAGACGTAACGCTTTCTCTACGAGCTGACGAACTGCTTCATTTCAATTACTTATCTTGTTATCGTGCCAAAAATCCTCTATTTATTTTACTTGTTCTTTTGTAAATGCAAATAAATTTTCATGTATGGGAAAAGCTTGTTACAATAGTAAAGAATAACTTGGGTACAATTGATAATGAAATGGGGAAAGATATTAGATGAAAGCAACCGGAGTAACTAGAAAAATAGATGAATTAGGGCGTGTGGTAATTCCAAAGGAACTTAGAAATACGCTAGGTATGAAAGAAAAATCACCATTAGAGATCTTTGTAGAAGGTGAAGACATTATTTTACAGAGGTATCAGCCGGGTGGTGTTTGTGCGTTAACAGAAGAAGTGTCAAATCGTAACATATCATTAGCAAATGGTAAGATAGCATTAAGTCCAGAAGGTGCAGAATTATTAATAAAAGAAATAGAACAATACCTTGTAAAATAAGAAGCTCCTTTCAAGGGGCTTTTTTAGGTTTAACATTATAATTTCACGTACCGTAATAATTAATAAAAGATAAAACACCACACAAATAGTCTACATTTACTTTTATGTTGAATTAATCCGCTAAATGGATCATGTATTGTTTATTTTGCATAGATTTCTTGCGAAATATGTCCCTAAAGCAGTATTTCAATTTAAATGTGATACGATAGTTATATATTCGTTTTGCTAGTAAAAGGAGATGAGTTTCGATGAAAAACCACAAAAAAGTAAATGGAAAAATCCTTCAAACAAATAAAAAATGGTCACATCTCAAGCGAAAACAAAAAGAACATATTTCTAATTGGTTACGTAGAGAATATACACAGTTTTTAAAAACACATCATAGAAAACCTAGAAAGTATGAACATGATGAGATTCTTCATGAAGTGATGATTCAAATGCAGGAACGTGAAATTTGGATTCTTTATGGTGAAGTAAAAAGATATTATCTAAGCAAAATAGGAAAATGGTTTAGAAAAATAGAAAGTGAATGGGAATCACATATATCCAACAGTGAAAAGCAGCAGGTATGAGAAGAAAAGTAAATACAAACAAACCAGGGGGCGCATTTCATGTTTAATTTACAAGAAGATATGTATGAACAATTGAAAGAGAAAAAAGGGGAAGTTACTGTATTTTTAAAGAATGGCGTTCCAGTACGTGGGCAGATCCTTGCAACAGATAAATTTACTGTCTTAATGATGGTTCATGGTAAACAACAACTGGTATACAAACAAGCCATCTCTACAATCATTAAGTAATACCATAAAGTATTTAGCTCTACCTAGGCAAATTTTACGATCTATGCAATACCAATCTGTTAATATGTACAAATGTAAACAGGATATTAGGGGCACCATATAGTGAAAACGAGTTTTACAAAAGTATGAAAGTAGCAAACTAATATAAACAAGTTGTAATATTGCCATCAACTCAAAAAGAACATGTAGTAATTTCTACATGTTCTTTTTTTAATAAAAATGAAAGTAAACTTTTAGCCGTTTAGTTTACTTTCAAATCATTTATTTAATTAGGTTTATCACAACTTATTCATTTCCCTCAAAAATTTTTATAGAAGTATACCTTTAAAGACATTACTTATATAGTCAAGGATTATCATGTTTAAAGATGTGTTATAAAATATTTTTAAACGTTTATTAAACATCTACAACCTTTATAAATTTCTTAGCGTACAAATTTATCGAAATGATATGGTGACCCCAATTAGGATTACGTTCTTTTAAAAGTACTGGTATATCCGGGTTTAGGTGATTAGTTACAACTGCTTGGAAGTTTTTGTACCAAAACATAATGTATTAATATTTTGACATTTTTAAAGATTTTGATACGTTTTTAATAATAAACGTATTAAAATCCTTCTTTTTCTCATACATTCAGTTGATTATTCTTCTTATCAAGTGAATTGAAATATGTTCATTATCTTATATAAATGAGTATATTTATGTTAAATTGTGTAAATATGTGTCAATAGATAATATGAATATATAAGTATTTGGAAATATAGCGGAGGGATATTATGAAAAGGGGACAGCAACAAAAAACAAAAAATTTAGTGATGATAACTGCCACATTATCTATGTTTGCTACTGGAATAACGCCTTCATTAGAAGTCTTTGCGGAAGAACAAGCACAGCAAAAGAAAGTATCTACAACGTTACAGAATGAAAATTCTGTTAATGTGGAAAATCGAGTATTTGCAGTTCCAGGAAAAGGAGATGTCTCCCAACTTCAAAATATTGAAAGAAGGGAAAGAAATTTTAGTGCATACGAGCCAACAGGGTTATATGCTAAGCCAAATGAACAAATAACAATTCAGGTACAAGGAAATCAAAGTATACAAGCATATATTGGAACTTTCTCGTTCGATGCTTCTTGGAGGGAAGATTCCAAAATTAAATCATTTACTTTAAATCCAGGTACAAACACAATTCAATCTCCAAATGGAGGAATGATTTATTTTTATAATAAACAACAAGGTGGTACCATTCAAACAACAGTAATAACAGGCGGAACGGCTACTCCTCTCTTTGAACTTGGAAAGCATACGAAACAAGATTTAATAAATATGCTCAATCAATATCCAAATGCACATGCGGTGGAATTAAAAGGGGAGCGCGTATTGATTACTGCTAGCCCAGTTCGTGTTAAAAAATATTTGATAGACTCTAACACAGATCCTGTACAACTCTTAAAAAAAATGGATGAGGCTACTAGAATTCAAGATAAAATATCTGGATTATCTGAAGAACAAGTAGATAAACATTATCTGCATTATGTGGAGGATAACCATTCTCTGGATTATTATATGTATGCATATCCTCACAGAACTGCATATGTAGGAGATGCAATCCAACATGTATTAGACATTAATAAATTTACAAATGATGGATGGGGACCTTGGCATGAGGCAGGACATATGAGACAACAAACGCCTTGGAACTTTAAAAATATGACAGAGGTACAAGTCAATCTTTACAGCCTTGCTGTAGAAAAAGCATTTACATCTAATCAACCTTTTAGATTGCAACAAGAGGGCGCTTATACTAAGGCATTTCAATACTTAGAACAACCTAATAAAAATTATGATGACATTAGTGACCTTTTTGTTAAAGTTGTAATGCTTTGGCAATTACAACTAGCGTACGGAGAAGACTTCTATCCTAAGTTGCATCAGCTGTATAGAGACATGCCTTCAAATGAGATTCCACAAACTGATGAAACGAAAAAACAATTATTTATGATTTCAGCATCAAAGGCAGCAAAACAAAATTTAATTCCGTTTTTTGAGAAATGGGGATTACGCCCAAATAATGATACAATCCAAAAAGTAGCGGCACTAGGGTATCCAAATTTAACGGCTGAAATTTGGAAAAGTACAGATTCTAATCCGGTTAAACCGGATACACCGAATTTTTCGAATATTTTAGAAGGAAACCAGTTTGCATGGTCGATGAAAGGGATTGGTGATTTTGAATTTGTGAAAGTAAATTTAAATAAATCAACAGAAGAAATGCAAATTAATCTAAAAGCAGGTGTACCACATAACTACTTTGATAGTACATATGCAAGTATTAAAGTGCAAAACACATCAGGTAAAGTGGTATATAACAAAGAGATTTATGGAAATAAGCAACAAAATGCTGAGCAAGCAAAAGTTCCGGTAAAAGTAGGCAATTTTATTGAATTCACACATTTAGAAGGTGCGAACCGAGCTACTATTACAAATATGGAAAAAAACATTCAGGAAAGTTTTGGGAATAAAGCGGTCTATGAGATTACAAAAGAGGGATTGAAGAAAGTAGATAAAATTGTTAATCCGAAACCAGATACAGAAGCTCCCACACAACCACAAGGATTATATGCAAGTAACGTTACTTCTAACAGTGTAGAGCTAAAATGGAATTCTTCTACAGATAATGTAGGTGTAAAAGAATATCAGGTATTACGTGATGGACAACTAATTCAAACGGTACAAGGAACGATGTTTACTGATCAAAATTTAACAGCTAACAAGGAATATAAATATGCAGTGAAGGCTGTAGATGCAGCTGGAAATACATCAATTCAAAGTAACATTCTTCCGATAAAAACAAAAGATCAAAATGTATCTTATGAAAAATGGAATCCGAAGAAGGCATATACAAAGGGAGACAAAGTAGAACATCAAGGGAAGGTGTATGAGGCTGTTCAAAATCATCAAGGAAATGGTGACCCGAATTGGATATTTGCGTTATCTTTATGGAAACCACTTACAATCAATTAATATGTAAGAATCAGATGTGAATATAGAACATCATAGATTGGGGCAGTATTTTAAAGAATTACTGGATGTTGCTTGAATTTTGATAGATTTCTCTACTAAGTTATTATTTAATAATAAAAATTAGAAAAGGAAGTAGATTAGTGATTAGTCAGAAAACGAAAAAAAGATTTAATAAAGTTATTATAATTACCGCAGCATGTAGCATGTTTTCTATGTTTGGAACGTCTATTTCGCACACTAAAGCAGTAACACGTTCAGCTGCTCCTTCAGTTTATGTGAGTCCACAAAATACAGCTTCCTCAGATATTATTAGTATAGACTGGTCACCAGTTCAGACTGCACCTTATACGTATTGGGCTGTACACAACTGGAATGCAGGTGGTGAAGCTGGAGGATATGCTGGTTTTCAACAACAAAGTGGGTCTGATGAAAAAGGAAAGCGTACTTTACATTTTGCCTTATGGGATCCAATTGCCTCTAAAGAAGCAATAAAGGCCGAATACTTATCTCCGAATTCACAAGCTGGACTCTTTGGAGGAGAAGGAACAGGACTGAAGGTTCAAACAACTTATGGTTGGAAAGACCACAATTGGTACAGAATGACAATGCGTTCATGGCAAGAAAATGGTCATACTAAATTTGGACAATGGATGAAAGATGTAACAAAGAATAAATGGCATCTAATTGCAATTATGGACTTTCCGGTTGCTAATGTTGCATTTAATCATGGATTAGGAATGTTTCAAGAAGACTGGGCTGGTAATGGACAGGATGTTCGAGAAGCACGCCTAAAAAATGGTTATAGTCGAAAGTTATTAGATAAACAATGGAATTCTTGGAATAATCAAAGTATTTCTGGACAGCATGATACTTCTTATCAATATGATGGAGGAGCGACTTCAGAATATGTATGGGTCAAAGCAGGAGGTAATACTCAATCTACCATTGGAACAGGAAAAATATTCACACTAAATCAACCTACTCAACCTGAAATAGGAAAACTAGATTTTGATATACAATCTATATATTATGAAAATGAAAAATTAAATGTATCCTGGAAACTAAAAGAAAATAGCACACCACAATTTAAAGGTAAAATTGAAATTTATAATGATGAAAATATGACAGGACAACCAATCGAGATAATTGATAATATTAAATCTTATCAAAGTGAGATTAGTCAATCTATACTATTATCTACAAATGCTTATGCAAAAATTATATTAACAGATTTATTTGATCAAACTGTTGAGAAAAAGGTACAAATCAAAAATGAATCTCCAAACATTTTAGAAGGTAACGAATTTGCATGGTCGCTAAAAGGGATTGGAGATTTTGAATTTGCGAAAGTAAATTTAAATAAATCAACAGAAGAAATGCAAATTGATTTAAAAGCAGGTGTACCACATAACTACTTTGATAGTACATATGCAAGTATTAAAGTGCAAAACACATCAGGTAAAGTAGTATATAACAAAGAGATTTATGGAAATAAGCAACAAAATGCTGAGCAAGCCAAAGTTCCGGTAAAAGTAGGCGATTTTATCGAATTCACACATTTAGAAGGTGCGAACCGAGCTACTATTACAAATATGGAAAAGAACATTCAGGAAAGTTTTGGGAATAAAGCGGTCTATGAGATTACAAAAGAGGGATTGAAGAAAGTAGATAAAATTGTTAATCCGAAACCAGATACAGAAGCTCCCACACAACCACAAGGATTATATGCAAGTAACGTTACTTCTAACAGTGTAGAGCTAAAATGGAATTCTTCTACAGATAATGTAGGTGTAAAAGAATATCAGGTATTACGTGATGGACAACTAATTCAAACGGTACAAGGAACGATGTTTACTGATCAAAACTTAACAGCTAACAAGGAATATAAATATGCAGTGAAGGCTGTAGATGCAGCTGGGAATACATCAAATCAAAGTAACATTCTTCTGATAAAAACAAAAGATCAAAATGTATCTTATGAAAAATGGGATCCGAGGAAGGCATATACAAAGGGCGACAAAGTAGAACATCAAGGGAAAGTGTATGAAGCTGTTCAAAATCATCAAGGAAATGGTGATCCGAATTGGATATTTGCCTTATCGTTATGGAAACCACTTACTTTGAATTTTTAAGTTGATGGGCGTGGGAATACCACGTTATAAAATGAAATTCGATAAAGGTAAAATTAGTGAAAGTTATAGGGACTAAGGTGCATTCCACTATGTCAGCCAGTTGCGAAAGGTTAGGAAACTACCAAATTATATTCATGTTGGCTGTTTAATTCCTCATGCCTTTAAGTATGGAAATTATTTTATATAAACGAGAATCATGCAGCAGTCAAAGGTCAAAAACAAAAAAGGGGGAATTATTTTGAAAAGGATTTCATCTTTATTATTAACAATGCCGATTATTTTAGGAAGTATTGCTACGATTCCGCATACAAAGGTTTCAGCTGAAACAATATCATTCAATCAAGAAACATTCACTTTAGAAACATTGAACCAACAGACGGATCAAGCAATTACAAATGGTAATTTTGAAGCTCATTTGAATAATCTCACAGCATATTTGAATGGAAATGTTGGGGGTATGACTGAAGAGAACTTGAAAAAGAAGCTTGCAGACCCAGTATTTGCAGCAGCTTTGGCTCAGTGGCAATTCATATCACAAACAGGTGCTGCAACAATGGCTACATTTGCTAAAAAAGATGCTAACCATCAGAAATTTCTTGGCTGGGCTATGAAAAATACAGGTGTCATGAATACCTATCTTGAAGGTGGTAGTCCAACTGGAAAAAATCCTGTAAATGCACTTGAGATATGGAATACAATCTGGAATGCGGATGCAAATTCTCACGAAGGATTGTATTTAAAACTAGCGATAGCTACATCGTTAGCTCATGCTGAACCTATAAAATATTGGACAAACAATCAACCTATTAATCCATTAACAAGGTACCAACATTATAAATCAGCAGATCAAAATAATGAGTTACTTCCTTGCTTTAGAACATATGATGTTTGGCATTTAAGGTTAGTAGTGAATACTTGGTCACCAGAAGAAGATTTAACCTGGGCAAGGAATATGATTAATACGGAACATCCAGAACTTAAAAATCAAGATAAGGTAGGGGAAAGTGCATATTTGATTAATTATGTAACCCATAACAAAGATGGAGTTAGCATTCACGCTGGAAATGATGCATTCTACGGTTTAGGTTGGAATCTTTCTTCCATTTACAGATTTGGCGGGGTATGCGGTAATATTTCGAAGTTTGGTACGCAAGTAAGCCAAGCCTTTGGAGTGGCAGCTATGCCTGTTGGACAACCTGGACATTGTGCACTCATATGGAATAACAAACCATCTTCTTGGAATTTAGGAAATGATATATCCGGATGGGGTGAATCGAGCCGTCATGATGCAACTGTTATTCCTTGGTCAGATAATAGCCCGACAAATCAAGTACCGTATATGCTACTATTTGAAAATGCTGAACGTGACCCAGTAAAACTAGATCAATCAGAGCGATTACGCTGGTTAGCGAAAGCGATCACTTCAGCAGATAATAAAATTGCAATTTATAAAATATCCACCAATATTTTACCAATCAATTTTTTAGTATGGAAAGATTACGTTTCTCTTATGTTACAAAATCCAAATGTAACAGATGCTGAGTGGAAAGAATTAAATAACAGTATCATTTCTGTTTTTGCGAATGAACCGCGACCGATGATGGATCTTCTTACTCAAATAAAAAGCCATGTACCAAATACAGATGATATCTTGGAAGGAAAACAGTTTTCATGGTCACTGAAAGGGATTGGAGATTTTGAATTCGCAAAAGTAAATTTAAATAAATCAACAGAAGAAATGCAAATTGACCTAAAAGCAGGTGTACCACACCATTACTTTGATGGCACATATGCAAGTATTAAAGTGCAAAACACATCAGGTAAATTGGTCTATAACAAAGAGGTTTATGGGAATAAACAGCAAAATGCTGAATCAAAAACAGTCCCAGTAAAAGTGGGCGATTTTATTGAACTTACACACCTAGAAGGTGAAGAGAGAGCAACGTTAATAAATTTAGATAATAATAAGCACGAAAGCTTTGATAAAAAGGTAATGTATGAGGTTACAAAGGATGGCCTGAAGAAAGTAAATCAAATTGTTAATCCTAAGCCAGATACAGAGGCTCCAACACAGCCACAAGGATTATATGCAAGCAATGTTACTTCTAACAGTGTAGAGCTAAAATGGAATCCTTCTTCAGATAATGTAGGTGTAAAAGAATATCAGGTATTACGTGATGGACAATTGATTCAAACGGTACAAGGAACGACGTTTACTGATCAAAACCTAAAAGTTAATAAGGAATATAAATATGCAGTGAAGGCTGTAGATACAGCTGGAAATACATCAAATCAAAGTAACATTCTTCTGATAAAAACAAAAGATCAAAATGTATCTTATGAAAAATGGGATCCGAGGAAGGCATATACAAAGGGCGACAAAGTAGAACATCAAGGGAAAGTGTATGAAGCTGTTCAAAATCATCAAGGAAATGGTGACTCAAATTGGATATTCGCTTTGGCATTATGGAAGCCACTAACATAGGGGTCTAATATATATTGAAACTACGCCCAAATGTTGAGGGTAATTATGGGGTTTCCCTCATTCCCATTAAGCTAACATTTTGAAGTGCCTCCAAAACGGAAATTACAGCCAATAAAATAAAGTGGTTTTCCAATGTTGGGTTCCGTGAATGTTACCTATTGAAAAAATGATTTATAGTAATAACATAGACATTTGACGAAAGGGCACCGAATGCATGGTTGCCCTTATTATTCTAAAAGTTCCTTTATAATTTCTTTTATATGCTTAGTGGGCTTATCAACATGGTTTAAATAATAATTTTCAGTTATGACAAGACCTGGTCCTACTATTGAACGAAGAAAAGGTGATATCTTTCCTGTGTAATCATTAATAGTTATGCATTCAGTATCTTCATTCATTAGAATGTTATATTTACATGCTATTTCTAATACAGGCTTTCCTTCATTATTTATCATTTTTCGAGAACTGATGGATTCAATAAGCGCATTACTTTGTTCGATTTGAAAACTATCTGTATTAGCCAAATCGTAGGAAATAATGAAAGCTATACCTATTGCGTTAATCATAGATTTCCTCCTTTAGTAGTTTTGTTTACTAAAATATAATAATATATATTAAAAGTAAACAGTATGAGAGCAAGTGATGTATGGTTGCTCTTTTTTATACGAAATATCACCTGCCGTAATGGATTATATAATAACAATTTCAGACATAAAGATAATTCAGAGGCATACACTTATATAGAACGGTTGCAAATATAATTACCGATATTCTTTGCGAGAGAGCACTTAAGGAGAGTGCTCTTTTTCATTTTCACACTTTAAAGGAGACAAGCATATAGTATAAAACAAGTTATATTTCATCTAATCCCTTTTTTACCAAAGTACTCGCGGAAACGAGTGCTGTTATTATGTCACCTTTTGATAAGGACAAGTATAGGGACAACCCTACGTTGTTCCTTATTCACTCATATCTAACTCCTTATCACATTAAGAGAATCCTTGTGTAGGATGCTCTTAATGTGATAAAACAATTTTTACACCAAAAAAGAAAGGCTTGATACATATGACGTATACGTCCGTTTTAATGATTATTGGAAAGTAAACTTCTATTCAAAAGTTTATTTTCGCAGCAGTTTAGTATATATGCGGTTGCATACATCGAATTAGCCTTAAGCATTAGCAGTTTAATTTTAGGGATAATCGCCCTAATACTTAAGATCTGGTCTAAACGAACAATATTTGTAATTTCATTTGTTTTATTATATTGTGCTTATTTTAGGACTAGATTAGAAATAAGCAGGATTTTACGAGTGGATTATTGTAATAGGACATATTCTACCGTCATTGTGAGGAGTTGATTTTTTGGTTAATCTATTGGAAAATACATTCCAATTATCAGCAATAATACTACTCTTATGTTCATTTTATTATTACAGGCATTTTAAAAAGATTAAGAGAGAAAGAATACTAACTTCATTTGAATTTTCAATTTATATCATAACCCGAGTTGCATTTTTTCTTTGTGCAGGTAGTTATCTACTTTTGTTCTTGGATAAAAATTATTAAACAACCAGAAGCTATTCTTGAATAAAGAACAGCTTCTTTAAGGCAACGAAGGTATTTAAAACATGGAGATACTCTCTCAAAACGCGTTCGTTGGTTCTGGTGCAAAAACTTAAGGACAATTGCAATGAATCTATAAATCTTGGACATACTGTTACTATGACTTTAAAAAGGGTGCGTGATTGGTATGGAAAAGGAAAATGTATTCAAATGGAAGCATTATCAGCCTGATATTATTTTGTTAACGGTAAGATGTTACCTACGGTACAACCTCAGTTTTCGTGATTTGGTGGAAATGCTAGAAGAACGGGGTTTATCCATTTCTCATACAACGATTATGCGTTGGGTTCATCAGTATGGTCCTGAATTGGACAAACGAATCCGCCGTCACCTCAAACAAACAAATGACTCTTGGAGAGTCGATGAAACATATATCAAAGTAAAAGGTCAATGGATGTATCTGTATCGTGCTGTTGATTCGAAAGGAAACACAATTGATTTTTTCCTAAACAAAACAAGAGACCAGAAGGCTGCAAAGCGCTTTTTCAAGAAAGCTTTGCGGTCTTTTCATGTTTCAAAGCCACGTGTTATAACAGTCGATAAGAACCCGGCTTATCCTATAGCAATTGAACAGTTGAAAAAAGAAAAAAGAATACCTGATGGTATGCAATTTAGACAACAAAAGTACTTGAATAACATAGTAGAACAAGATCATCGCTTTATAAAGAAGCGAATCCGTTCTATGTTTGACACAGCTACATCCATTCTTTCTGGAGTAGAAGCCATGCATATGATTAAAAAAGAGCAGCTTGATTTACGGGACCAGTCTGTCCAAAATCAGAAAGAATTCATCCATCAATTGTTTGGACTTGCAGCATAAGATACGATTCCGTTAGGAATATATGTGCTTTATTCTCCTATATTTTATTTTTGCACCAGAATCATGAGAAGGGAGTATGTGTCAATTTTACCGTTGTGAGCGGCAATAACAAAGTAAAACTGCCGAAGAACGGAACGGTTGTATTTGCTGGCGCGCCGAACTCGGAATTTGCAATCACGTTGAACTAGCTACAATTCTAGATGGACTTCAACAAAACCAGTACGACACAGAAGAGGTGTTTTGCTGGTTTTGTTTGTATTTACGTATGATCTTTACGAAGAGGCTTTCCACGAATAATATCACGCTCAAACTCTGCAAGAACAGCTAGCATACCAGTTCTGGGCAATCATCTTTTGCCCCACTCATCTTCTCGGTGTAAATACGTTCGCAGCCGGCATTATGATGTACAAGCCCTATACGATGCAGGAATTATCCGAGGTGTTTCGGCTACTAAGTTTAACCAACATGGCACACTCACACATCAACAGGCTGCACTTGTGTTAGAACGAACACTAGAATATCTAGGTGTAGAAAAAGAGTCAAATACAGGGCCCTACCACATACCCATCAACCTAAGATTTTGAAATAACCCCCAAAACGAAAATTTTATATCCCTACAGTTATTTATGAAAGTTCAATTCATTTTTTCATTTTGGGGAACAACCAACTTCTTAAGTTGATGGGCATGGGGTAGCACCGTACATCCATCAACTTAAGAAGAATAAACGCCACCAAAACAAAAAAAAGCCCCAAATTTTTCTTGAAAATAAATTAGGGCTCTTGAACCAGAAAAGTATATTTTTAACTATGAAAACTACGATAAATTTTTCCTTTTTTCCTACTTGCTAAATTCAGCAAGTAAAATATTTTTAAAAGGATCAGGATTGTCAGCTTTTCCTAAACTGTTAAAATTGACAGCTAACGTATGCTTACCTCCAAGTGTACCTCCAGCAAAAGTACTAAACCCTGGAATGCCACCTGAGTGCCCCCATATCGAGACACCGTTTGGAAGCCTAGTTTCATAGATTCCAAGACCATATCCGACGATTTCAGCACTTCCTGTAGGAACTGTAGTAAGCATTTGTTTTAGTTGCTGTTCCTTCAGTAATTTACCACTGAGTAAGTAAGAGAAGAATTTGTTTAAGTCGTCAGCAGTAGAAATCATATCTCCAGCCGAGCTACCTATACTTGGATTATAATACGTAATGTCTTTTAGCTCACTTGCTCCGTCTGGTTGGAAATATCCACGGGCATGGTTGGTGCCTGGAATAACGCTTGAATTGCCAGGTAGAAATGTATTTGACAATTCAAGTGGTTCAATAATTCGATTTTCAATCTCTTCCGCATAGCTGTTTCCAGTTACTTTTTCGATAAGGATACCCAGTAATACGTATCCTGTGTTTGAATAAGACCAGCCCTTTCCTGGGGCAAAGTCTGGGGGCAGCGAAAGTCCCAACTTCACTAGATCTTCAGCAGTAAACGATTTATTTCTATTCTTAAAAAAATCAGCTTCTTTTGTCCTTGAGTATTCAGCGATACCACTTGTATGGTTCAATATCTGCCGGATAGTAATCTGTTTAGCATCATATCCGTTTCCTTGAATAACACCAGGCAACCATTTTTCGATGGAATCGTCTAGATTCAGGCGATTCTCTCCAGCTAATTGAAGTACAACCGTTGCGGTGAACGTCTTCGTTACGCTGGCAATACGAAAGCGAAAATCTGTTTTCATTGGTTTCTTGGTGCTCAGATTCGCTACCCCAGCGGCATAACCCCACGTTTTTCCACCCTCATAGGTTTTAACAAGTATCCCCGGGAATCCAAGATGCAATGTATCTCGCATTGCTTGTTTGACGGAATTACGATCTCGTTGAGTGCTTGTGTGTGACGAACTAGATACATTTTCAGTGGACTCTGCTGTTACAATTGATGTTGGTGTTGTGTATAGCAGGGAACTCCCAGCTATTAAAATGGCAAGACTTGCACATGTAATTTGACTACGTGTTTTCATAAGGCATTCCTCTCCTCTATTCATATTGTATAGGTGGTTGCTTACTGTTTCATACTAACCACACAGCTATCATCTTCACCGATTACAAAAGGTCAACATTGAATTTGTAATCATCTTCATAAGTATTATTTTACCAACGCCATTCTGCCCTAACAAACGGTAAATCTCTCTTTTTCCACATGTTTGTAAACCACAGAAATTACTTCTTTTCCTTGAAACACTTTTGTTACTAGTTTGTTTTTCATATATAAGTCATATCTGTTCCGCCTTTCACGCCTCGTAATATTTTTATCCTATACAATGAAACTCTCTTTTTCCTTACCCATTCCTTACAAATTTCTTACGTTCAAAATAGATTCTATTTATTAATATTATTTAAAATCTGCGATACGATTTAATCTTAATTTAGTTGTTTTATAGAAATATTTCTGGTTTTCAGAAAATAATAATCGGAATATTCATTGTTTTCTATATTATTTTTAGAAAATAATCCCATTAATAGGAGTGTTATGATTTAATTGTTAGTCAATATCTCACTTTTAGAGCGTTAGTGTCTTTGAGAAAGTCTAAGCAAGCTATTGATTTCATTACCATCACAAACGAACTGCAAAAAAAGAATAGGGTTGAAGAGGCGGGAGAAGTCTCTTATTCCACCCAATTAGTTTCTATCGTCTCTATTTAGTAAACTTAAGGAGCTCGTTTTTATGAAAACTACCGAATCAAAAAGTCTATGGGGAAATACAATTTATTTACAAGTTTTCTCTGCATATTCACTGCTTATGCTCGGAGTATTTATTGACATGTTAGCCATTATGACCATTGTTAGTTTTGAATGGGAAGTAGACCCCATCATGATTGGATTAATTCCTGTTGCGTATGCACTTCCTGGGATTATATTTAGTTCATGGGCAGGCGTGATTGCTGATCGCTTTAGAAAAATTCCAATTATGATGTTTTGTAATCTAATGGTTGGTTTATTAACAATTGTTCTTTTATTTGTCCAAAATATTCATTGGCTTTTGTTAGCATTAATGGTTCGTTCCATTTTCACCGTTTTTTACTATCCTGCACAGCAAACACTAACACGACAGATTGTTTCTCCTGATCTGCTTACCAAAGCAGTAAGTATCAATGGGATAGTTGAGCAAGGAACCAAGATACTGGGCCCACTTATAGGAGGAATGTTGCTGAGCTGGTTTCAGCCAGAGTTTTGTCTGATTATAAGGGCAATATGCTGTTTACTAGCTGCTTTGGTTCTGTTGCCCACAATAAGGTTACAGGAATCTCTGTCAAGAGAACATATAGAAAAGAAACAGCAAAGTACTTGGACTGCTTGGTTACAAGGCTGGGGTTATGTATTATCCAATCGGATGATATTATCAACCATGATTTTCTTTACAATAGCTATGGCAGTATTACAATTAGTAGACTCACAGTTCCCTACTTTATTTAAGAGCTTGTTCCCAAATGATAAGAGTAAAATGGGATACATCATTTCTATTATTGGTCTTGGGGGAATAATTGGCGCATTCTTAACTCAGAAATTAAAACATTTTCAATATGGTTGGATAATATGTGGAGGTATTGCTTTAATGGGAATTGGCTTTGGAGGAATCAGTCTGATAACTCTGATAAGTCCTGATGCATCCCTCATTTTTGCCTATCTGATCAGTTTTATAGCTGGTATTGGAAGTGGACTTATGTTTGTATCCAATCAAGTCATTCTACAAATAGAATCTCATCAAGAACAGGTCGGAAGAGTATTTGGGATTCAAAGCAGTTTAGCAAATGCAGCCCTCATTATTTCTCCTGCTATGAGCGGTCCACTGGTTCACTTCTTCGGAGTAATTGAACTCTATTTTTATGTGGGTATTGGGCTCATCATCATTGCAGTAATTGGGGTTGCACTACAGAAATATTTATGGGTTACACATAAACAAGAACCTGTAAGAGTAAATAATTTTTGAAGGGAAGATTTTTTATGGCCAATGAGGAATGTTATCCGTTAAGTCATCCACAGAGGAGAATATGGTATACAGAAGTTATTCATTCCGGTAAAGGGATATGTAATTTAAGGTTTTTGTTTAAACTTCATAGAAAAATGGATTATTCAAAATTAAATCGAGTTGTGAATCGTGTTATTAGTGAAAATGATGGTCTTTGCATCAGATTAAAAGAAAATGGGCATCAGGAACCTGAACAATATTTTATTAAACATGAAGAACAAGAATTTGAGTTTTTCGATTTCAGTTCCGTGGAGGATTCAGATTTGCTTGAGAAATGGATTGAGCAGAAAACAAAAGAAACGTTTACATTATTTAATTCAGATTTATACTATTTCGCTTTAATAAAATTAAACGATAATGAATGTGCAGTCTTTGGGAATGTTCATCATATTATCATGGATGGTTTATCAATCCAAATATTTACCAGTCAGATTGCAAAATATTATTATGAGATGCATAACGAGACTGAGGAAGGCGAAATTAGAAATTCATATGTTCAATTTCTGGCCAATGAACAAACATACTTGAATAGTATTCGCTTTCAAAAAGATCAAAAATTCTGGTTAGAGGAATTTAAAACAATTCCATCTGTGACGGGATTGAAGCCTTATAATACGTACCAAGTTAGTACCAAAGCATCACGTGAAACGTTTATATTATCGGAGCATTTGAAGAAAAAGATAGAGTTATTTTCTGAAGATTACAAATTAAGTGTATATTCTCTTTTTGTTGCTGCTTTCTCATTGTCTATGTATCGGTGGACCTCATCGCTTGATATTGCATTAGGAATGGCTTATGGCAATCGTATGACTAAAATGGAACGGGAATTAATTGGAATGATGGTGAGTACGGTTCCTCTAAGAATGGATATGGATCCAGAAGAAGAAGTACTTTCATTTATTGGTAGGGTGTCCAGAAAACAAAGTAAATCATTACGACATCAGAAATACCCATTTGATTTGTTATTAAAGCAGATTAATAAAGAGAATAACAGCAATGTTAGACTTTTCGGAACTACGATTGATTATAGAGATCGTGATGAAAGTGGTGACTCACTTTGGATTCCAAATGGTGAAGAAATGCAAGATTTTGCAGTACATATTGAGAATTTGACTGATATAGACTCTTTACAAGTACATATTGACTATCGTAAAGAGCTATTTTCTAAAGAAGAGATAAACCGCTTTTTTAAAACCATGTTAGCAATAATAGAAAATACATTTAAAAACCCAAAGCAAAAGGTTTCTGAGATTGAAATTATTTCAGAAGAAGATAAAAGAAAAAGTTTAGTAGAGTTCAACAATCCTAAGCTTGATTTTCCAGCTCAAGTAACTATTCATGAATTGTTCGAAAAGCAAGCGATGATTTATCCAAATTCTATTGCAGTTACGTATGAAAAAGGAAAAGTTACTTATAGGGAGCTAAATGAACGTGCAAATCAGTTAGCTCATTATCTGCAGAAAAAAGGAGTAGGACCTGATACTTTAGTTGGGCTGTGTGTTGAACGTTCTCTAGAAATGATTGTAGGTATTTTAGGGATTTTGAAGGCTGGTGGAGCCTATGTTCCACTTGATCCAACATATCCAGAGCAGCGACTTCAATATATTTTAGAGGATGCTGGCATTCAGTTATTCGTAACGCAAGAAAGTTTAAAAGAATTGAAATGGTTACCAGAAAATATTAAATCGATTTGCCTGGATCGTGATCGAGATGAGATTGAGCAAGAAAGTAAGACTTTACCGATTTCTAATGTAAATCCTCAACACCTAGCTTACGTAATCTATACTTCGGGATCAACAGGGAATCCGAAGGGCGTCATGGTAGAGCATCACAATGTTATTCGTTTATTTAAATCAACGGAATGTTGGTATCAGTTTAATGAAAAAGATACTTGGACGCTTTTTCATTCTTATGCATTTGATTTCTCAGTATGGGAAATTTGGGGAGCATTATTGTATGGTGGAAAACTGGTTGTTGTTCCTTACTGGATTAGTCGATCGCCTAAGGATTTCTATCAACTATTGGTAGAGGAAGAAGTCACGGTTCTAAATCAGACGCCTTCCGCATTTCGACAATTAATACAGGTGTGTGAACAAGAAGATGAGAATAAAAACTTGCAGCTGCGTTATGTGATATTTGGTGGAGAAGCGTTAGAACCTATTAGCTTGTTACCATGGTTTCAAAGGTATGGTGAGAAAGAACCGCAGTTAATTAACATGTATGGAATTACAGAAACTACAGTTCATGTTACATATTATCCAATTACTCTAGATGATGTGCAGCATGCTTCAAGAAGTAATATCGGAAAACGAATTCCAGATTTAGAAGTGTATATACTAGACGCCTATCAACAACCTGTTCCTATAGGTGTAGATGGTGAGCTTTATATTGGCGGGGCAGGGCTTGCACGTGGGTATTTAAATAGACCTGAATTAACAGCAGAGCGCTTTATATCTCATCCATTTAGTAGTGATTCGAAAGCAAGATTATACCGGACAGGAGACTTAGCGAGGTATTTGCCGGATGGGAATCTGGATTATCGTGGAAGAATTGATCATCAGGTTAAAATACGTGGTTTCCGAATTGAGATTGGGGAGATTGAGTCTACTTTAAATGCATATGCATCTATAAAAGAGGCAGTTGTAATTGTAAGAGAAGATCAACCGGGTGATAAACGATTAGTAGCATATGTTGTAGGAGATGGAAATGTAGGTGCGTGGAGAGAGTACCTTAAAGCGAAACTACCGAGCTATATGGTCCCTTCGGGATTTGTGACGATGGAAGCTATTCCACTTACAGCTAACGGTAAAGTTGATCGTGAGGCCTTACCTGTGCCGGAGGAAAGGCAGATTAAAAGTGAAGCTGTTGCCCCTCGGAATAGTAACGAACAGATACTGGCTACCATCTGGAAGCATGTGTTAGGTGTTAAAAAGGTGGGAATCTATGATAATTTCTTTGAAATTGGTGGTGACTCGATTCTCAGTATTCAAATCATATCTCAAGCAAGTCAAGTGGGGTTAAAACTTACTCCAAAGCAAATGTTTGAATGCCCAACCATTGCCGAGTTGGCACAAGTGGCTATAGAAACGCAGGGAGTGCAAGCGGAGCAGGGAATTGTGACAGGAGAAGTGCCCCTTACTCCAATTCAGTACTGGTTCTTCGAGCAAGAACATTCACGTCCGGAGCATTGGAATCAATCAATGCTTTTAAGAGTAAAAGAGAGATTGGACGTGAAGTTACTAGAAGGAGCGATCTTAAACTTACTAAAACATCATGATGCTTTACGTTTCCGGTACGAACAGTTACCAAATGGAACGTGGAGGCAGAGAAATGAAGGGACTGATGAGCATTCTGTACTTCATGTGGTAAAACGGAACAAAGCTAATGAACAAGCGTGGAATAAAGTAATACAAGAAGAGATGAACATTACTCAAACTAGTTTCAATTTAGTTACAGGTCCGTTAATGAGAGTAGTTTACTTTGAGGACACCTTGTCTGGAAATGATCGAATATTCTGGGTGATTCATCATTTAGTAGTAGATGGAGTATCGTGGAGAATTCTATTGGAAGATTTACAGGTGGTATATAACCAGATGAAACAAGGTCAAGGAGTTCGCCTACCTGCGAAAAGTACATCTTTTAAAGAGTGGTCGGAACGCCTGCAGGCATACAGTGATTCGGGTATTTCAAAAGAAGTACAAGATTATTGGAATGAACGGGTAGAAAAAGAAACGATGAAAATTCCAATGGACTATCCAATGCAAGAAACAACAGAAGAATCGATTGATCAAGTGACGAGGACTTTAGGAGTAGAAGAAACACATGCATTGTTACAAGAAGTTCCAGTGACTCATAAGACAAGGATAAATGAGGTACTATTGGCGGCATTAGGACAAGCTATCGTCGATTTTACAAATCAGCAAACGGTTTCTATTCATCTAGAAGGACACGGGAGAGAAGAGATGGTTGAAGGTATTGATCTATCACGGACAGTGGGCTGGTTCACGAGTATTTATCCTGTTCATCTGAATTTTCAAGGAACTAAAACACCTATTGAAGGATTAAAGGCTGTAAAAGATCAATTGCGTCAAATTCCGAATCGCGGAGTTGATTATGGTATTTTACGTTACTTGAAAAAAGAATTACTTCCGTTTTATCAGCAAAAGCCTTCAATAAGCTTTAACTATTTGGGCCAATTTGATCAAGTGTTTTCAAAAGAATCTTTGTTTATGCAAGAGACAGGGTTTACATTTTTAGATCATGCTCCAGATTCCAAGCCATCTCATCTAATTGAGGTTATCGGTATGGTAAAAGATGAGAAGTTACATTTTGTTTGGATATATAGTAGAGAACAGTTTTCTAGATTAAAAATTCAAGCGATAGCAGATGGTATGTTGAGGCATCTTCGTCAACTTATAAATAAACCAACAACAGAGTCAGCTTTTACAGTATCAGATTTTGCTGATGCTGAGGATCTTACGGAAGAAAGCTTGAGCAAAGTATTACTTAAATTAACAAAGAAGAGGGTGTAAAGATGGGAGACGTTATAGATATATATGGATTATCACCTTTGCAAAAAGGAATATTGTTTCATACTTTATACGATCAAGATGATGAACATTCTTTTTCCTACATTGTACAAGTAGGCTTCTTGCTCGGGGGGCAATTGGATGTTGCTACTTTTGAAACGGCTTGGGAATATGTTATTCATCGACATGAAGTTCTACGCTCAGTATTTGTGTGGGAGGAAGTAGAAAAACCTCTGCAAGCAGTTTACCAACGCCTTCCTTTTACTATTCATCAAGAGGATTGGAGTGCCCATTCGCATGAGGAGAGGGAGAAGAAATTACACCAGTTTTTGACTGCAGATCGTAGAAAAGGATTTTTATTGGATGAAGCACCGTTGATGAGAGTCACTGCGATTAAAGAAGCAGAAGAGGAAACGAGAATCATTTGGACACATCATCATATTTTGCTAGATGGGTGGAGTGTGTCATTGGTCTTTAGTGAAGTGATGGAAGTTTATCTCAAGATGATAAAGGGAGAATTGTTGAATCTTCCTAAATCTCTTCCTTATAAAAAATATATCCAGTGGATAAATAAACAAGATCAAAGTCAAGCAGAGGAATTTTGGACAGAAGAATTAAAGGGGTTTTATGCACCTACGCCATTAGCGATGGAAAGAAAGGATCAAGAACAGGAGAAGGGCTATGGAGAGTGTGTTTATCAGGTATCTGAGGAACTCACTGAGAATTTACAAGAGTGGGTACGAAATAGTCGATTAACATTGAATACGTTAGTACAAGGCGCATGGGCCTATTTGATGAGTAGGTATAGCGGTGAAAGTGACATCGTATTTGGCATAACTAGCTCTGGACGTCCTACTGATTTGATAGGAGCAGAGAATATGGTAGGTCTATTTATTAACACATTACCTACTAGAATTCGATTAACGGATGATACATCAGTAGTAGATTGGCTTCGTAAAATACAGATGAAAGAAATGGAACGAAGACAATATGAGCATAATTCGTTGGTTGATATTCAAGGGTGGAGTGAGGTTCCGCGGAATAGTTCCTTATTTCATACCTTGTATGTGTTTGAAAATTATCCAATTCAAGGTAAGAGAAATGATGATTTAAGATTACTAGATGTTAAAAGCGCGGAACAAACAAATTATCCTTTAACACTCATTGTAATGCCCGGTAAGAAAATTACTTTAAAGTTGATGTATGATCGAAGCTATTTTAATGAAGAAACAATAAATCGGATTCAGGGTCACTTATTGCAAATATTAATTCAGATGACGAAGAGCTTAGATTCAAAACTCTTTAAAATTACTCATTTAGCAGTGGAAGAGCAGACACAGTTACTAGAGGAATGGAATAATACTCAAGTGAAATATTCAGCTGAAGGCATGATTCATACGGTGTTTGAGGAGCAAGTCAAGA
This sequence comes from Bacillus sp. TH17, assembly GCF_016651125.1. Lineage (NCBI taxonomy): Bacteria > Bacillati > Bacillota > Bacilli > Caryophanales > Bacillaceae > Bacillus > Bacillus sp. TH17. The sequence continues at coordinate 203,453 of NZ_JAEKEN010000003.1, read as the reverse complement.
AAAATCCAGAAGCAATCGCAGCTATGTACGAAAATGAACAAATTACCTATAGAGAGTTGGATGAGCGTGCGAATCAGCTAGCACATTATTTACAAAAGCGTGGTGTAGGTTCAGAGTCTCTAGTCGGGGTATATATGGAACGTTCATTACAAATGATGATAGCGTTATTAGGTATTCTAAAATCAGGAGGGGCGTATGTTCCACTTGATCCTACTTATCCAGAGAGTCGGCTTCGTTATATATTAGAGGATGCTGGAATCGAAGTACTAGTGACGGGAGAAAATTCAAAAAATTTATATATATCTGAAGATGTTGAAACGATTTGTATGAATAAAGATTATACTGCAATTAAAAAAGAAGAATCAATCCCATGTATAAGTGGTGTAACAGGGAGAAGTTTAGCGTATGTTATGTATACTTCAGGATCTACAGGTAATCCAAAGGGAGTGATGATTGAGCATCATTCAGTAATCAATTACCTAGAATGGATGCAACATAAATATCCACTTTCTGAAAAGGATGTGGTCTTGCAGAAAACCCCATTCTCATTTGATGTATCTGTTTGGGAGTTATTTTGGGGTATTCACGTTGGAGCAAGTGTATCTTTCCTACCTCGAGGTGGAGAAAAAGATCCTTCTATTATAGCTGAAGTGATTAAAAAACATCAGGTTACTATAGTTCAATTTGTACCTTCGATGTTATCTGTTTTCTTAGATCACTTCAATCATATTGAATTGAACATGAATTGTTCGTCCGTACGCCATGTATTTTCTGGTGGAGAAGAACTAAGTTCAGGGTTAGTTAGACGATTTCAACAGAAATGGAATTATAGTGGACAAGTGAAATTAACCAACTTTTATGGACCAACTGAAGCCACTATTTATGTAAATGCATTTGATATTCAGCCTAATCAAGAATTTGTTTCTATTGGGCAGCCAATACAGAACACGCAATTATATGTATTAGACCAAAATCAACGCTTGCAATCAATAGGAATTGAGGGTGAGTTATATATTGGTGGTGCTGGTTTAGCACGTGGATACTTAAATCGTCCGAATCTTACTGCTGAAAAATTCGTTTCGCATCCATTTCGATTGGGGGAACGACTATATCGAACAGGAGATTCAGTAAGATATCTAACTGATGGAAATATAGAATTTATAGGTAGAATGGACCATCAAGTCAAAATGCGTGGTTTTAGGATTGAATTAGGAGAAATTGAAGCGACTTTAGAAAAATGTTCGTTTATTAAAGAGGCTGTCGTATTAGTTAGAGAAGACCGTCCAGGTGATCAACGATTGGTTGCATATGTAATAAGCGATGGAAATACCCAAGAGTGGAGAGAGTATTTACAAAACCAATTACCGAATCATATGATTCCAGCTCACTTTGTAGAGTTAGAACACTTCCCGCTTACTCCGAATGGGAAAATTGACCGAAAGGCCTTGCCAGCACCTGATGAGCAAGCTATTGGAGATTTAAATGTTCTACCTCGGACGCCATCGGAAGAGCTTATTGCCTCGGTTTGGGGTCAAGTGTTAGGGGTGGAAAATATTGGTATTCAGGATTCCTTCTTTGAAAGTGGTGGGCACTCACTACTTGCTACTCAAATCGTCTCTCGATTGCAAGAATTGTTCCAAATCAAAATCCCATTACGTGAACTTTTCAAGCACGATACAGTGGAAGCATTAGCGAAACGAGTAGATCAGTTGCGCAAAGAAGATAAAAAACGAGAGGTTCCACCCCTTGTACCTATGACACGAGAAGAAGCTATTCCACTTTCCTATGCGCAGAAACGTCTATGGTTTATTGAACAATTAATGCCAAATAGTGTGATGTACAATATTCATGCAGCGTGTCGCTTAACAGGTAAATGGTCAATTGAAGCATTGGAATCCGGATGGAATCAGTTGTTTGAGCGTCATGAATCATTACGAACGATAATTCTAAAACAAGAGGGTGAACCTTTTCAACAGGTTCAATCTCATGTATTCAGACATATCTCTCAAACGGATCTAACAGATCTCTCTTTAGAAGATAGGGAAAGAGAAATGAAACGGCTCATTCAAAACGAAGCGGAGGAACCATTTCATTTTGGACAAGGTCCTCTAATTCGAGCACGAATATTGAAAGTGGACAGGGAAGAATGGGTTCTCCTTTGTACGATGCATCATATTATTTCAGATGGATGGTCAATGGGAATCTTACTTGAAGAATGGATGGCTTTTTATGAAGGAGCACTAAGCGGAAAACCGGTGGAATTGAAGGAGTTATCTATCCAATATGCAGACTTTGTCATGTGGCAGAAGGAATGGCAAAAAGAAGAGAATTTGGATCAGCACCTTCAATATTGGAAGGAAGAATTATCTGGGGAGCTACCGGTTTTACAATTACCGATGGATCGTCCTCGACCTGCGGTTCAAACCCACCGTGGTGTAAGTCAGTCCTTAACGGTGGCGAATTCCCTACAGGAAAAGCTCAAAGATTTAAGTCTGCAAGAAGGATGCACTTTATTTATGACATTGATGGCAGCGTATCAAAGCTTCCTTTCTCGTTATACAGGACAAGACGACATCTTGGTTGGAAGCCCAATTGCAAATCGAAATGTTAAAGAGATTGAGGGATTAATAGGTTTCTTTGCAAATACGTTGGTTTATCGAGCAGATTTCAGTGAAAATCCGACGTTCCAAGAACTTTTGTCGCAGGTACGAAAAAAAGCACTAAAAGCCTACGAGTATCAGGACATTCCATTTGAGAAAGTGGTGGAATCTGTAAAACCGGAACGGAATACAAGTCATTCACCGATATTTCAAACCATGTTTACTTTACAGAATACGAAACAAGCGTTTCCTCAGCTATCTGAAAGAAACATGGAACTCATGGAAAGTCATGCTTCTGTTGCGAAATTTGATTTGAGTTTATTTGCTTCTGAGACGGAAGAAGGATTATCGCTAACCTTTGAATACAATACTGATTTGTTTAATGATACAACCATTGAACGCATGGCAAGTCATTTTGAACATTGGTTAAATCAAATTGTCTCTCATCCAAAATATTTATTATCTGAACTGAATATGTTATCGAAAGCAGAATATAAGCAATTACTAGAGGAATGGAATGAATCAGGTGTTGTAGATATACAAGAAAGCACGATTCATACATTGTTTGAAGAACAAGTGAAAAAAACACCAGAAGCAATTGCAGTAGTGTGCGAAGATGAAGAACTAACATATCGAGAGTTGGACGAACGCTCGAATCAGCTGGCACATTATTTACAGAAAAATGGTGTTGCATGCGAATCATTGGTTGGGATTTGCGTTACACGTTCATCCGAGATGATTGTCGGCCTCTTAGGAATTATGAAGGCAGGAGGAGCATATGTCCCAATTGATCCAGCGTATCCGGAAAGTCGACTGCAATACATTTTAGAGGATGCTCAAATAAAGGTACTGGTGACACAGGAAAAGTTACAACAAAAAATGGTTATAACTAAATCCGTTGCCGTGATTTGTATTGATCGTGATCGAGAAGAAATAGAACAAGAAGTAACTACAGTGTGTACCAGTGAAGTGACGGGCGATAATTTAGCCTATATTATCTATACTTCAGGTTCCACTGGAAATCCAAAGGGGGTAATGATTGAGCACAGGAATACAGTAACAATGATTCATTGGGCGCATCACACATATTCCCAAAAGGAATTAGCGGGAGTATTAGCTTCAACTTCGCTATCCTTTGATCTATCCGTTTTTGAAGTGTTTGTTCCCTTAACGATGGGTGGTAAGGTGATTGTCGCTGAAAATGCTCTACATCTAGACAAGTTGTCTACCAAGGGTGTGACTTTGGTCAATACTGTGCCATCGGCAGCGAAGGAACTGGTTCGCGCAAAAACAATTCCTTCTTCGGTAAAGGTGATGAATTTGGCTGGAGAACCATTACCATATTCACTCGTTCATGATTTATACGAGAGAAGTACGATTGAGAAGGTGTACAACCTATATGGACCGTCCGAAGATACTACGTATTCCACATATATGGAATTAGAAAAGGGTGTCATGTATAGGGTACCACCAATTGGTAAACCAGTCTTCAATGCAGAAGTATATGTACTGAGTGCTGAACAAAAAATGGTTCCAATTGGTGTAGTTGGTGAGCTTTACATTGGTGGATCAGGATTAGCACGTGGATACTTAAACCGTCCTGACTTAACGCAAGATTGTTTTATACCGCATCCGTTTAAAGAAGGAGAGCGAGTATACCGGACTGGAGACCTAGTAAGGTATCTGCCAGATGGGAATTTGGAGTATCTTGGCCGAATCGATCATCAGGTAAAAATTCGTGGGTTCCGGATTGAACTAGGAGAAATTGAAGCGACATTGCAAAAGCATACATTAGTTAACGAAGTTCTTGTGATGGTGCGGGAAGATTATCTTGGTGATCCACGTTTGATTGCCTATGTTGTGGGAGATGGGGATGCTCATAAGTGGCGTGATTATCTCAAGGACCAGCTACCAAATTACATGATTCCAGCCTATTTTGTCGGATTGAATGCATTTCCACTCACTCCAAATGGAAAGATTGATAGGAAGGCCTTACCAGTACCAGAGAGACAGGAGATAGTGAGGGGGTATATTGCTCCCCGTACACCTACGGAAAAAACAATCGTTTCAATATGGCATCAAGTTTTAGGTGTAGAAAATATTGGAGTGCAGGATTCGTTTTTTGAAATAGGTGGGCATTCATTACTTGCTACACAAGCTGTTTCCAATCTTAAAGAGGCTTTTGGAATCGAGTTACCATTGCATGATCTATTTACGTTTCATACGGTGCAACAATTGGCAAAACAGATTGATCAATTGTTCTATAACAAAAATCAAGAAATACAGAATGATAGTAAGGAGAATGTAAGTCTTCAAGACTATATTCAAAAAGAAGCAGAAGTGAGTAATGATGAAGAATTACTTGAACTACTTAAGCAATTAGAAGAGCTATCAGAGGAAGAAGCACAAGGAATATTCGAGAGTAATTTAGTTGAGGAAGGGGTAAAAAAATGAGAAGTGATTTACATGCAAAGCTGAGTTCACTTTCTCCTGAGAAAAGAGCTTGGCTTCAGAAGAAAATGCAAAAAAAGGAGAATAAAGAAGCACTTCCGTTGTCTTATGCACAACAACGTTTGTGGTTTATGGACAGATTTAACCCAAACAGTTCTTTATATAATATTCCAACGGTATGGCTTCTAAAAGGAAATTGGATTCCTGAAGCATTAGAAAAGGGATTCAATCGACTCATTGAACGTCATGAATCATTACGAACCGTTTTTAAAGAAGTAGGAGAACAACCTGTACAACAAATTGTCGAATTCCTTCCTAGAGCATTACCTGTAAGGGATTACTCGCAACTTCCTCTAGAAGTAAAAGAAAAAGAGGTAGATAGTTTAATTGCGAGAGAAGCGCAAGAACCATTTGATTTAATGAATGGCCCTTTAATTCGTAATCAGCTTGTTCAATTAGGGAAGGATGAATGGTTATTACTATGTACGATGCATCATATTATTTCTGATGCTTGGTCCATCGGTATACTCATGAATGAAATACTTACTTTCTATGAAGAAGAAACGGGCGGGAATCCTGCTAAATTAAGTTCACTATCCATTCAATATGCAGACTTTGCGAAGTGGCAAAAGGAGTGGTTGCAAGGTGATGTGTTAAATCGTCAACTTACGTATTGGGAGGAAGAATTGTCTGGGGAGCTTCCTATATTACAACTGCCAGTGGACCGACCTCGACCGGTTACGCAAACTTACGCTGGGGATACGCATCACGTGATTTTTCCTTATAGATTACTCAATCAATTAAAGGATATAAGTCGACAAGAAGGATCTACCTTATTTATGACTTTAATGGCTGCATACCAGAGCTTTCTTGCTCGTTATACGGGGCAAAAAGATATTCTAGTCGGAAGTCCGATTGCAAATCGGAATCATAAGGGAGTAGAAGGATTAATCGGTTTCTTTGTTAATACGTTGGTTTACCGATCAGATTTGAGTGGCACCCCTACTTTTCGGGAGATTTTGAACCAAACAAAGAAAAAGGCGTTAAAAGCTTACGAATATCAAGATATACCATTTGAAAAAGTGGTAGAAGCTGTGCAACCTGAACGAAGTATGAGTCATTCTCCTATCTTTCAGACCATGTTTACACTACAGAATATAAAACAAGAACGACTAGATTTGTCTGGTAGAAGTATCGAAATGGTAGAAAGTAATATGTCTATTGTAAAATTTGATCTGAGTTTAACTGCCTACGAAGTGGAAGAAGGTCTATTTGTCTCATTTGAATACAACACGGATTTATTTGATAGTAGTACCGTTGCACGTATGGCAGGCCATTTTGAGAACTGGTTAAATGAAATCGCGTATCATCCAGATGAATCATATACAAAGCTGTCAATGTTATCGGACACAGAGCAGAAACAACTCCTAGAAGAATGGAATGATACTGACATAGTTTATGGTCATGAGTGTATGATTCATGAGCTATTTGAGCAGCAAGTGGCACGTACACCTGATGCAGTGGCGGTAGTTTATGAGGGTGGAAAGTTAACGTATCAAGAACTCAATGAAAAATCGAACCAATTGGCACATTATCTACAAAAACGAGGTATAGGACCTGAATCATTGGTTGGTATATGTGTTGAACGCTCTCCTGATATGATTATTGGTCTCTTTGGGATTTTGAAAGCAGGAGGGGCTTATGTCCCACTGGACCCAAGTTATCCCGAAAACCGCCTGAGATACATTTTAGAGAATTCACAAATTCAAGTGCTGTTAACAAACGAGGCACTACAGGACTGGTTACCTAAAGATATTCAAGCAATTTGTTTAGACCGGGATCAAGTAATGATTTCTAAAGAGAGTAATTTGGCTCCGGTAAGTGGAGTAACTGCAAATAACTTAGCCTATATCATATACACTTCGGGTTCGACGGGAAATCCGAAGGGAGTAATGATTGAACACCATTCGGTTATCAACCGCCTACAGTGGATGCAGAAAAAATATCCATTATCTGAGGAGGATACAATTCTACAAAAGACACCGTTTTCGTTTGATGTTTCTGTCTGGGAATTATTTTGGTGGTCATTTGTAGGAGCACGTGTTTGTTTGCTTCCACCAGGAGGAGAGAAAGATCCTGCGGTGATTGAGGAGTATATCGAACGATATCGTGTGAACACCATTCACTTTGTTCCGTCGATGTTATCTACTTTCTTGGATTATATGGAACAATATAATTCGAAAAGGGATGTAGCGTCTTTAAATCAGGTTTTTACTAGTGGAGAAGCATTAAATACTGAACAGGTTCGCCGCTTTAAGGGGGTATTTTACGATGTTCAGCAAACAAAGTTAATTAACTTGTATGGTCCTACCGAAGCGACTGTGGATGTGACTTATTATAATTGTGATTTAGAAAAAGAACCTATGCTTATTCCAATTGGTCGTCCAATTGATAATACAGAGTTGTATGTGTTAGATCAACATCAACAGGTGGTACCGATTGGTGTGGCGGGGGAACTTTACCTTGGAGGAGTAGGATTGGCACGTGGCTACTTCAATCGACCAGAGTTAACTACTGAGCGTTTTATTCCGCATCCCTTTAAGGAAGGGGAACGATTATATCGAACGGGTGACCTGGTGAGATATATGAATGATCGTAACTTGGAGTATATTGGAAGAATGGATAACCAAGTCAAAATCAGAGGATTCCGAATTGAACTGGGAGAAATCGAAGCAGCTTTACATGATCACTCATCTGTAAAAGAGGCTGTCGTGTTGGTGAAGGAAGATCGACCAGGAGATAAGCAGTTAGTAGCTTATGTAGTGGGTGAAGGGGATACTGGAGAGTGGCGTGAATATCTTAAGAAGCAATTGCCACATTATATGGTTCCGGCATACTTCTTCCAAGTTGAAGGGATGCCACTCACTCCAAATGGTAAGGTGAATCGGAAAGCTTTATTGGAATTGGAGGCACAGTTCATAAGTGAAGATATTACTACTTCATCACGAACACCAGTAGAGGAGCTCATTGTTTCCGTATGGGGCCAAGTGTTAGGTATAAAAAATATAAGTGTTCAGGATTCTTTTTTTGAGATTGGTGGTCACTCGCTGCTAGCTACTCAAGTAGTTTCACGCTTACAAGAAATCTTTCAAATCGAATTACCGGTACGTGAACTATTTGAGTATGCAACGGTGGAGTCACTGGCAAAGCGATTAGATCAGTTACGTAAAGGAGATAGAAAACGAGAGATTCCGCCACTAATGCCGATGGAAAGAGGGGAAACTATTCCGCTCTCTTATGCCCAACAGCGCTTATGGTTTATCGATCAATTTACACCTAATAGCGCCCTTTACAATATGCCAATGGTATGCCGCCTTACAGGGAGTTGGCTACCTGAGGCATTGGAAAAGGGATGGAATCAGCTCATAGAGCGTCATGAATCATTGCGGACGGTCTTTCATGAAGTGAACGGTCAGCCCGTGCAGCAAATTGAACCGTATGCTTTTCGATTAATTCCGAAAACGGATTTAACTATGCTTTCTCCAGAAGACCGAGAAGAAGAAGTTAAACGTTTGATTCAAAAAGAAACAGAAATGCCATTTGATTTAGGCGAGGGTCCACTGATCAGGACAAGTATTTTGCAAGTGGGAGAGGAAGAATGGATTCTCCTTTGTACTCTACATCATATCATTTCAGATGGATGGTCAATGGGAGTCCTACTTGAAGAATGGATGGCATTCTATGAGAAAACTACGGATGGAAAGGTAGCAGAACTTGAACCATTACCGGTTCAGTATGCCGACTTCGCTCAGTGGCAAAAAGGATGGTTGAAGGCGGAAGTGCTTGATCAACAACTCCAATATTGGAAGGAAGAATTGTCTGGAGAGCTTCCTGTACTCCAACTTCCTATGGATCGCCCGCGTCCCGCAATACAAACTCATGACGGGTCGACATACACTCTGGTTCTGCCAAGCGCGCTACATGACAAATTGAACGAATTTAGTCGCCAAGAAGGGGCTACACTCTTCATGACGCTGTTGGCTGCATATCAAAGTTTTCTATCACGTTATACGGGACAAGAAGATATTCTGGTCGGAAGTCCAATTGCTAATCGAAATTATAGAGAAATTGAAGGACTTATTGGTTTCTTTGTCAACACGTTGGTTTATCGGGCTAATCTGAGTGGTAGACCGACATTTCAGGATGTTCTGTCTCAGGTTCGTCAAAAGGCATTGAAGGCGTATGAATATCAAGATATCCCTTTTGAAAAAATTGTAGAAGTTGTACAACCAGAGCGGAGTACAAGTCATTCGCCAATCTTCCAGACTATGTTCATCTTGCAAAATATGAAACAAGAGTTCCCGGTGTTATCTGGTAGAAGTATTGAAATGATAGAAAGCCATAGTCCAATCGCAAAGTTTGATTTAAGTGTAATGGTAGCTGAGACGGAAGAGGGAGTACGTTTTACTTTTGAATACAATAAGGATTTATTCAATGCCACAACTATTGAACGGATGGCAGGGCACTTTGAGAAATGGCTACACGAAGTTTCCCATTACCCGCAAAATCCGTTGCATAGTCTGAGCATGCTATCGGAACCTGAGCGTACTTTGTTATTAGAAACATGGAATGACACTGTAATGGAAATGCCCCCACAGGGTCTTATTTGCGACAGATTTGAGGAACAAGTAGCAAAGCGTCCTGAAGCGATTGCGGTAGTTGATCAAACAAAAGATTGGACTTACGGTGAACTGGATGCACAAGCAAATCAGTTGGCAAATGTTTTACAGCGAAAAGGAGTTGCTCCAGAGTCAGTCGTGGGAGTTTATCTTCCGAGGTCGGCTGAGCTCATGGTAAGTTTACTAGGCATATTAAAAGCTGGTGGAGCTTATGTCGTTTTAGATCCGTTGTATCCAAAATCAAGGTTAGAATACATGATTGAAGATGCAGGAATTCAATTTGTAGTGACGGCGGAAGGACAAGAAGGCCTTTTCGAACAGGTCGAAATTGTGAGGCTAGAAGAGTTAACAGTGGAAAGCGTAATCGCACCTACACGGCAGATAAATCCAGAGAACTTAGCTTACATTGTCTATACCTCTGGTTCTACAGGAAAGCCAAAGGGTGTCATGATTGAATATCGCTCATTAATGAATATGGTTTCTTGGCATCAAGAAGTTTATCGTATTACAGCAGAGGATCGTGCGACTCAGATTGCAGGGATTGCTTTTGATTCGGCTGTTCAGGAGATTTGGCCGTATCTAACTGCTGGTGCAGCACTCTACTTGTCAACAGAGGAACTGAGAATTAATCCAGAAGCACTAAGAGACTGGCTCATTGATTCGCGAATAACAGCTAGTTTTGCACCTACGCCTATTCTGGAAAGACTCCTGAAATTATCTTGGCCAGGTAAAACGGATCTTCGTTTTATCATTACCGGCGGGGATCAATTAACGCAGTATCCATCTAACGATATTCCTTTTGCGGTAATCAATCAGTATGGTCCATCGGAAAATACCGTTGTTACCACGGATTGTTATGTACCTGTAGGAGTGACAACAGGTACGCCATCGATTGGTCGACCGATTGCGAATACAGAAGTTTATGTGTTAGATTCTCATCTTCAGCTAGTACCAAGTGGTGTGATTGGAGATCTCTATATTGGAGGGAAGAGTCTTGCTCGTGGATATGCTAATCGTCCGGACCTTACAAAGGAAAAATTTATTTCGCATCCATTCAAGTCAGGAGAACGTCTCTATTACACCGGAGACAAAGCAAGTTATCTTTCTGATGGTGCTCTCCAGTTCCATGGTCGTATAGATGACCAAGTGAAAATTCGTGGTTTCCGGATTGAATTGGGAGAAATAGAAGCAGTCTTGCAGGCACATTCTTCTGTGAAAGAAGCGGTTGTATTGGTACGAGAGGATGATCCAGGCGACAAGAGATTAGTAGCTTATGTAGTTGGTGAAGGAAGTGTCCAAGAATGGCGAGAGCATCTACAAACACATTTACCAAATTATATGGTCCCAACAAACTTTATTGAGATGGAATTTTTACCACTTACACCGAATGGAAAACTTGATTTAAAGGCATTGCCAATACCTAGCAAATTATCTACGGAAAATACCGTTCACGCACGAACTCCGCTAGAAGAACTTATCGCTTCAGTGTGGAGTCAAGTGCTAGGAATAGAAAATATAGGTGTTCAGGATTCTTTCTTTGAACTTGGTGGTCATTCTCTACTTGCTACACAAGTGGTCTCACGCTTGCAAGAAGTCTTTCAAATCAAATTACCGGTACGTGAACTGTTCGAATATTCAACGGTCGAGGCACTGGCGAAGCGATTAGATCAGTTACGTAAGGGAGGCAAAAAACGAGAAATTCCACCATTGATGCCGATGGAACGAGGAAATGCCATTCCACTTTCTTATGCTCAACAGCGCTTATGGTTTATCGATCAATTTACACCTAATAGTGCACTTTATAATATGCCGATGGTATGCCGTCTTACAGGACATTGGTTACTAGAAGCATTGGAGTTGGGATGGAATCAGTTGATAGAGCGTCATGAATCATTGCGGACAGTATTTCATGAAGTGGACGGTCATCCTGTGCAGAAGATTCAACCGTATACTTTCCGTTCCCTTCCACAAATTGACTTAACTAAGATTTCTCCAGAAGAGAGAGAAAGAGAAGTGGAGCAATGGATTCAAACTGAAGTCGAATCCCCATTTGACTTAGAGCAAGGGCCATTGTTCCGTGGACAAATCGTGAAAATTTCAGAAGAAGAATGGGTTCTTCTGTGTAATATGCATCATATTATCTCGGATGGATGGTCGATGGAAATCTTGCTCCAAGAATGGATGGCATTTTATGAGGAGGCGATTGGTGAAAAACCAGCAGACCTTGCATCACTACCAGTTCAATATGCCGATTTTGCTCAGTGGCAAAGAGAATGGTTGATAGATGAAGTACTAAACCAACAGCTTGCATATTGGAAGGAAGAACTGTCTGGTGAGTTACCAGTCTTAATGTTGCCGATGGATCGTCCCCGTCCTCCGGTACAAACCCACCATGGATTAACTCATAATGTGTTGTTGTCACGCTCATTACTGGATAAATTAAACGAACTTAGTCGTCAAGAAGGGGCAACGCTTTTCATGACCTTATTGGCATCTTATCAAAGTTTCCTTGCCCGTTATACAGGACAATCAGATATTCTTGTTGGAAGCCCAATTGCGAATCGAAATTATCGAGAGATTGAAGGATTGATTGGTTTCTTTGTCAATACGTTAGTCTATCGGGCTGATTTAAGTGGCGCACCGGCATTTAAAGAGTTGTTGTCTCAAGTGCGGATAAAAGCATTGAAGGCATATGAGTACCAAGATGTTCCGTTTGAGAAAATTGTGGAGGTTATCCAACCTGAACGAAGTACAAGTCATTCTCCGATTTTCCAAACCATGTTTACTTTGCAAAATACGGGACAAGAGCTACCACAGCTACATGGACGAAGTATAGAAGTAATGGACAGCCACGCTTCAATCGCCAAATTTGATTTAAGTTTAACTGCCGCAGAAGTGGAAGAGGGCTTATTGCTTACTTTTGTTTATAGGACTGATTTATTTGACAGTTTAACTATTGAATCCATAGCCGAAAATTTTGGAAACTGGTTGAATTTAATCGTGGAACATCCTGATAAATCATTAGCTAAGTTGCCGATACTGTCAGGATTACAGCAAAAACAGTTAGAAGAGTGGAATAATAATGCTGTAGCATATCCACAGGAATTTGGGATTCATCAGCTGTATGAAGAGCAAGTAAATCGTACACCTGACGCGGTGGCAGTGGTAGATGAAAAACAGCAGTTAACCTATCGAGAGCTGAATGAAAAAGCAAACCAATTGGCACATTATCTCCAGAAATGTGGGATTGGGAGCGAGTCATTGGTTGGTCTCTGCTTCCAGCGTTCAGTTGAGATGATTGTCGGTCTCATGGGGATCTTGAAAGCTGGGGCAGCCTATGTTCCATTGGATCCATCGTATCCAGAAAGTCGCCTACGATATATTCTGGAGGACACAGGGGTTCAAGTATTGGTCACGAACGAAGCATTAGAAGGTTGGATAACTGAAGAAATCAAAACAGTTTGTTTGGATCGGGATAAAGCGATGATTTCGCGAGAAAGCACCCTTTCACCAATATGTGAAGTGACAGGAGAAAACTTGGCGTATGTAATCTATACTTCGGGATCAACAGGGAATCCGAAGGGAGTTATGGTAGAGCATCACAATGTGATTCGTTTATTTAAATCGACGGAATGTTGGTATCAGTTTGATGAAAAAGATACTTGGACGCTTTTCCATTCTTATGCGTTTGACTTCTCGGTATGGGAGATTTGGGGGGCATTACTCCATGGCGGAAGATTGATTGTTGTTCCTTACTGGATTAGTCGATCGCCCAAGGATTTCTATCAACTGTTAGTAAAGGAAAAGGTTACGGTTCTTAATCAGACACCATCCGCATTTCGACAATTGATACAAGTGTGTGAACAAGAAGATGAGAAGAAAGACTTGCATCTGCGCTATGTCATATTTGGTGGGGAAGCACTCGATCCTACCAGCTTGGTACCATGGTTTCAAAGGTATGGAGGGCAGAAACCACAGTTAATTAATATGTATGGAATTACAGAAACTACCGTTCATGTTACGTATTATCCAATTACTCAAGATGATGTGCAGTATGCTTCAAGAAGTAATATAGGAAAACAGATTCCAGATTTAGAAGTGTATGTACTAGACGCTTGTCAACAACCTGTGCCTATTGGCGTAGCTGGCGAACTATATATTGGTGGAGCAGGACTTGCACGTGGATATTTAAACAGACCCGAATTGACTGCAGAGCGTTTCATTCCTCATCCATTCAGTAGTGACCCAGGAGCGCGATTATATCGGACAGGAGACTTAGCGAGATACTTACCTGATGGAAATCTGGATTATCTTGGGCGGATTGATCACCAGGTGAAAATCCGTGGTTTCCGAATTGAGCTCGGAGAAATTGAATCTGCTTTAAACGCACATGTCTCCATAAAAGAGGCTGTTGTAATTGTTCGAGAAGATCAGCCGGGTGATAAACGGTTGGTGGCATATGTCGTGGGTGATGGGAATGTAGGCGAGTGGAGAGATTATCTCAAGGCGGAACTACCAAGCCATATGGTTCCTTCAGGATTTGTGATGATGGAAGCCATTCCACTAACTGCTAACGGAAAAGTTGATCGTAAGGCCTTACCTGTACCAGAGGAGAGGAAAATCGAAAGTGAATGTGTTGCCACGCGGAATGGTAACGAAGAAACACTGGCCACCATTTGGAAGCAAGTATTAGGGATTAAAAAGGTGGGAATCCATGATAACTTCTTTGAAATTGGTGGAGACTCGATTCTCAGCATTCAGATTGTCTCTCGTGCGAAGCAAGCAGGTTTGCAATTGACGCCAAAGCAAATGTTTGAACACCAAACGATTGCTGAGTTGGCGCAAGTAGTCAATGAAGAACGGGGTGTACAAGCAGAGCAGGGAGTTGTAACTGGAGAACTGATCCTTACACCAATCCAACAATGGTTTTTTGCACAAGATCATCCAAAACCACACCATTGGAATCAATCCATGTTTTTTAGAACAAAAGAGCGACTGGATATAGTATTACTGGAGAAAGCTGTGCGTACCCTTCTAATCCATCATGATGCCTTGCGTTTAAGATATGAACGGTTACCGAATGGAGCTTGGAAACAGCGGAACGGAGGAATCGAAGAACAATCGACGCTGACCGTTATTTCATTAGAAGAAGTGCCGCAAGCAGAATGGCATCAAGTGATTCAAACGGAGATTGACACTGCACAAGCAAGCTTGCACTTACACGCAGGACCGCTAATGAGAATGGTGTATTTTGATGAAGGTGAGAAAAGAGCCGGCCGATTATTCTGGGTGATTCATCACTTAGCAGTCGATGGTGTTTCTTGGCGGATTTTACTGGAGGATCTGCAAACGGCGTATAATCAAGCGAGCCAGGATCAGATGATCCAATTACCTATAAAGAGTACATCCTTTAAAGCGTGGTCGGAGAAATTGCATCATTACGCTGAAGCTGGGATTGTGCAAGAAGTGCGTGATTATTGGGAGCAGCAATCCGAACAAGAAGTGGCTATGCTACCAGTGGATACCACCCTCGAAGTTCCAGCAAACACAGGAACCGAGGAGATTACCGTGGTGCTGGATGAGAAAGAGACCCGTACGTTATTGAAAGAAATTTCAAGCACTCATCGTGTCCAAATCAATGAGGTACTATTGACAGCATTGGTACAGGCTACGGCAGCATGGACAGGTCATCCGGCGCTGACCGTGGATTTGGAGGGGCATGGTCGGGAAGAGATTATCGAAGACGTTGACCTATCTAGAACTGTGGGGTGGTTTACAAGTATTTATCCTGTTCACTTAAATATTACCGGTGCCGACACGCCAATTGCAGCATTAAAATTAGTTAAAGAACAAGTGCGTAAAATTCCTAATAAGGGTGTTGACCATGGAATTTTGCGGTATCTGAACACAACAATGTGTGAGAAATGGGGGTCTCAACATACACCGTCTATTAGTTTTAACTATCTTGGACAATTTGACCAAATGTTTTCTGACGATGCAATGCTTATTCCGGAGAACGGATTTAAGCGCTTAGATCATGCTTCTGGTTCCAAGCGACTGCATTTAATTGATGTAATTGGAATGGTAACGGATGGGAAGCTTCAGTTCACTTGGGTATACAATGTAGGACAATATGCGAAATCAACGATTCAAAGTATTGCAGAGAATATGCTCCATCAACTAAGTAAATTGATTCAATCTGCGGATGGAGAATCTGCACTGACCGTTTCAGATTTTGTGATGGCTAATCTTGACCAAGCCAGTTTGACAAAAGTATTAACCAAGATGAATCGTGGAAATAATTATCCGATTACCGATTTATATCCACTATCGCCTTTGCAAGAAGGAATGATTTTCCATACATTGCATGACCAAGGGGAGGAACATGTAGCGCCGTATATAGTGCAATTAAGTTTCATGATTAGAGGAGAATTGGATATTGCTACTTTCGAACAGGCGTGGAAATCGGTAATTCAGCGGCATGAAATTTTCCGCTCAGCTTTCCTTTGGAATGAAGTTGAGGAGCCTTTACAAGTGGTGTATGAGAGTGTTCCATTTAAGGTGAATGTAGAAGATTGGCGTACGCTGACTGCTGAAGAAAAAGAAGAGAAAAGAAAAGCCTTTTTGGCATTGGATCGAAAACAAGCCTTTCTTTTTGATAAAGCGCCATTGATGCGGGTGACTGTCATTCAAGAAGGTGAGGAAG
The DNA here is from genome assembly GCF_016651125.1 of Bacillus sp. TH17. Classification (NCBI taxonomy): domain Bacteria; kingdom Bacillati; phylum Bacillota; class Bacilli; order Caryophanales; family Bacillaceae; genus Bacillus; species Bacillus sp. TH17. Next base: position 187,017 of record NZ_JAEKEN010000003.1, on the reverse strand, counting down.
AATATCGAATTGTTTGGACACATCACCATATTCTGTTGGATGGATGGAGCCTACCACTGGTCTTTAACGAATTGCTTACAGTGTACCAGAAGAGAATGAATGGAGAAGCCGTGCATTTACCTAATTCATCGCCATACAAGAAATATATTCAATGGCTAAGAGAACAGAATCAGGAGCAGGCGGAGCAATTCTGGAGAGAGAAACTTAAAGGTTTTACAGCTCCAACCCTGCTGGGCTTAGAAAGTAAAGAGCAAGAAAAAGGTTACACAGAGAAGGTAACTTATTTATCAGAAGAGCAAACCCAAGCGTTACAAAACTGGGCGAAGCGCAATAGGCTCACTTTGAATACAGTAATTCAAGGTGCGTGGGCGTATCTCATGAGCCGGTATAGTGGAGAAGATGAAATTGTCTATGGTGTAACTAGCTCAGGACGCCCTACGGAGATTATTGATGTTGAAAACATTGTAGGTCCTTTTATTACCACATCACCGACGCGAATTCAGTTGATAGATAATATAAAAATAATGGATTGGTTGCAGAAGATACAAGAGGAAGAGATAGAAAGAAGACAATATGAATATGCTTCTTTGACAGAGATTCAAGGATGGAGTGAAGTTCCTAGAGGAACCCCGCTGTTCCATAGCTTGTATGTGTTTGAAAACTACCCAGTGAAAGAGGAGTCCTCAGGAAATCTAGGAATTGGTGAGTTGGAAGGAATAGAGCAAACTCATTATCCATTAGGATTGACAGTTGTCCCAGAAAGCCAGTTGTTGTTAAAGTTGAAGTATGATCGTAGCAAGTTTAATGGTCTCACTATTGAACGGATGCTGGGGCATTTAAGCCAGGTGTTAAAGCAAATGATCGAGAACGTTGATCAAACTCTGTCGGAGCTGGTGTATGTTACGGAAATAGAACAGAAACAACTACTGGAAGAATGGAATGATAATGCAGCAGCGTATCCACGTGAAAGTGTGATCCACAAACTTTTTGAAGATCAAGTGGATCGTACACCTGATGCGGTGGCAGTGGTGGATGAAAATCAGCGGTTGACGTATCGAGAGCTGAATGAGAAAGCAAACCAATTGGCCCATTATCTTCAGAAATGTGGGATTGGGACGGAGTCATTGGTCGGGCTTTGTTTCCAACGTTCAGTTGAGATGATTGTCGGTCTCATGGGAATCTTGAAAGCTGGATCAGCCTATGTTCCGCTGGATCCATCGTATCCAGAAAGTCACCTACGATATATTCTGGAGGACACAGGAATTCAAATATTGGTTACGAACGAAGTATCACAAGGTTGGATACCTGAAGAAGTTGAAACAGTTTGTTTGGACCGAGATCAAGCAATGATTTCGCAAGAAAACACCCTTTCACCAATATGTAAAGTAACAGGAGAAAACTTGGCGTATGTTATCTACACTTCAGGTTCGACCGGGAATCCAAAAGGGGTTATGGTGCAGCATCATTCGGTATTAAATCTATCCTATGGTTTACAGAAAGAGGTTTTTTCACATCGGGCACATGATAACATGCGCGTTGGTCTAAATGCCTCAATCGCCTTTGATTCATCCGTTAAACAATTACAAATGCTTTTGTATGGTTCTAGTTTATATATTATTTCAACAGAAGTTCGCAGTGATCCTCAAAAGTTTGTATCTTATATTCGGGAGAATAAGTTGGAAATGTTCGATATAACACCTTCACTACTCCAGTTACTCATAGATGAGGGGTTGTTAGAAACAAACGATAGTGTTCATGTTCCAAGCAAGGTACTGGTCGGTGGAGAAGCAATTATGCCATCACTGTGGGAACAACTAGTAGAGAATGACCATATCCATTTTTATAATGTATATGGTCCTACGGAATGTACGGTTGATGCGACATGCTATTGTATCAAAAAAGATAGTAAGAGAGTAACCATTGGGCGTCCGTTGCCAAATGTTCAAACCTATGTATTGGATGAGAAGTTGTTACCTGTTCCAGTTGGTGTAACGGGTGAACTTTATATCGGTGGAGCAGGCCTAGCGAGAGGATACTTGAATCGTCCAGAGCTAACGTTAGAACGTTTTATTCCTCATCCATTTAATGAAGGGGAACGGTTATACCGGACGGGAGATTTAGTCCGCTATTTAGCTGATGGCCATTTGGATTATCTGGGAAGAATCGATAATCAAGTGAAAATTCGAGGATTCCGGATTGAGCTTGGAGAGATTGAAGCGAATTTAGAAAGTCATCCATCGGTGAAAGAGGCGGTAGTCTTGATAAGAGAGGACCAACCAGGAGATCGGAGAATGGTTGCCTATGTGGTGGGTAAAGGAAGTATGCATGAATGGCGTGAGCATCTCAAGAGGCAAGTACCGAATTATATGATTCCTGCACATTTTATTGAGGTTGATGCGATTCCCCTTACAACAAATGGGAAGGTTGATCGAAAGGCACTGAACAGCTTAACGATTCAAAGAGAAAGTACCTTTTCTACACCAATCATCCCACGGGATGAAATCGAGTATCAGCTGATTACAATCTGGCAGGATTTGCTACAGTTAGAAGATATCCATGTAAACGATGATTTCTTCAATATAGGAGGTCACTCTCTCCTTGTAATCAAATTGATTTCAAAGGTCAGAGAGAAATTTGGAAAAGAGATTAAGGTACCCGCACTAATTAAGAACCCGACAGTGGAAGGAATCGCTTGTCTCATCCGTGAGAATCATCGTATGGAAGAATCATTATCGGTTCTGGTTCCATTACAAGAATCAGAGAAAAGACCTTTCTTCTGTGTTCACCCGTTTATGGGTAATGTACTCTGTTACATTCAGCTAGCAAGGTTACTCAAGGATCACTGCTCATTTTATGGTCTACAGAATCCTCTCGTAGAGAAAGAAGGAATGAACGGGTTGATTTTATCGGAAGTAGTTCAACTCTACATCGAGGAAATGAAGCGGGCTCAGCCAGAGGGGCCGTATCGTCTGGGAGGATGGTCTCTAGGCGGTGCCATCGCCTATGAAATCGCAACTATGCTACGGAACCAGGGAGAAGAAGTTGAGGTGTTGGTACTATTGGATACCAAGGTGCCTTCAGAACGGGATTACAAGACAGAGGATGAAATGCTATCTTATATATTGGAGCATTTCATCAATATAGAGTTAGTGGAGCAGGAAGAAGAGCTTGTTCATCAACAGGACATGCTTGTTGAGCAATTAATTGTGGAAGGAGTGCTCCCGCCTGATGCAAATCTTACGAATTTGAAGCAAATTATCAATGCTCACAGGAAATGTCTGAATTTAATGGCAGAGCATGATTTAACACCATATTTTGGGGAAGTCATTTACTTTAGTGCTGAGGAAGGTAAAGAATTGTTTACGGATTGGAAGCCTTTATTAAAAGGAAGAGTGAATATGTATTCGGTCCCTGGATCACACGAAGAAATAGTAGCTTCCCCCGCAGTTGAAAAGTTAGCTAAGTATCTACTAAATGAATTAGAAGGAATAAAAGAGACGTCCCTTTCACTAACTGAAGAGTAGAGAGCACAAAATAGGCAACTTTATAAACGAACATTGTTATTATTAAAGTCGTTATTTGTGAGTAGTAGTGTAAATAAAGAGAGCAGTCCAATAACTGCACATCAAGTGTAGGAGATTATGTATATATCAAGAGCATTACTTTTTAAGGGGCTAATGAAAAATTGCTTGATAGGGACATAGAAACATATATGAGTTGTTCATAGTATGCTGTAAATTATCTGAAGTTTTTGTACCAGAAGCGAATGCTTTGATGATATTGCTGAGGAAAGGTGTATATTTTCATTGATATGTTAATATGCACCTTTTCTATTATATTTGCACTTGAATAGATGCAAGTTAGAAAATGAAATTGAATTTCTATAACGTATACATAGGAAGCCATCCTTTTAAAAAGGAAGTGATTTATCATACAAATTCATGCTGTGAAAATACCAAAGAATATTGGAAATCATTTGTTTAATCAATTTAGTAACTTGATTTCAAATGAGAAGAGAGAACGAATGAAGCGGTTATTAAATTTATGTGATATTAATAGGACTTTAATAGGAGATTTGTTAATCCGATCTCTAGTCTGCCAAAAGTATAAAATTAGTAATGAAGAAATTAGATTTATATATAATGAGTATGGAAAACCTTTTGTTGAAAACTTTTCTGACTTTCATTTTAATATTTCACATTCAGGAGAATGGGTGGTTTGTGGCACTGCTAATTCTAATGTAGGGATTGATATAGAGAAAGTTTCAGAAATAGAGGCTCTTAAATTAGCAAATGAGTTTTTTTCAGATGAAGAATTTTATGATATATCTAGTATGAATTCTGATGAACAAATTAATTATTTTTATGATATATGGACATTAAAAGAAAGCTATATAAAAACGATTGGAAAAGGGCTTTATATCCCGTTAAATTCATTTTCTATAAAAAAAGAGTCACGAACTTTAATTTCATACAAGAATATACCTAAAGACTTTTACTTTAGACAATATAGCATTGAGCCGAATTATAAGATATCTGCTTGTGCAACAAGGGAAGAATTTCCGCAGGATATAATAATTAAAGATATTTATACAATTTGCCAAAATATAAACAAATTTTAAAGTAAGGAGAAAATCAATGCAGAAGACTAAACTTTTTTGCTTTCCACATGCTGGGGGATCTGCGTTTAATTACGCAAAATGGAAAAATTACTTTAATCCATATATTGAAGTAGTCCCAATAGAGTTAGCTGGTAGAGGATATAGAATTGAAGAAAGCTTGTACCAAAGTATGGAAGAGGCCGTAAATGATGTCTACACTAGTATAGTTAAGCAGATAGAGCATTCGCCCTATATTCTATATGGGCATAGCATGGGAAGTTTGATTGCCTATGAAGTAGCCAGAAAAATACAAGATTCTAAAAACGTATTGCCTGAATTTCTTGTTTTGTCCGGTAGAAACCACCCAAATAGTAAAATGAAAAATATCCGACATAATCTTTCTAACGAACAATTTAAAAGAGAAGTTATTGCAATGGGAGGTACACCGTCCGGGGTACTTCAATCAGAAGAATTAATGGGAATTTTCCTCCCAATTCTAAGAGCAGATTTTAAAATTGTTGAGACATATATTCATGACAATAATATGCAAGCATGTGATATTGATTTTCTTATATTAAATGGGGAAAATGATGAATTTACTACATATAATCAAGTAATAAAATGGGAGCAATACACAAGTAAAACGTGTACTTTTCACTCTTTTAAAGGTAATCATTTTTTTCTAAATGAAAATATTGAAGAAATAGCAAATAGAATTATAAGAAAGTTAGATTCTAAAAGATTTTCAACTAGTTTTTAGAGTTTTTCTAAGTACAATCATGGCTGAGAAACCAAAAATTAAAGGTGAAAAATACAGGTACTGCTGGAATATCATTGAATGGAGTCATAGAAGCCTCAACGAAATGTTCAAAGGTAGGTAATGATGCAATTCTAGCAAAATATATGAATTAACTTTAGTTTATTTAGGCTTTACCTGTAGGTGAAGTTTTCTTATCTCATTTTATTTTATTAACAGAAAAATGATCTTCTAAATTAAATTCAAGCATTTTTGAATTTAAACATGTCGTGCTTTCTCATATTGACAGTAATCGACTTACGTGGCTGGAAGAAAGAATTGCTAATTATTTGGGTAATACACCATTATACTTGACACAAGGTACATAACAGTTAGGGAACCTGTATGTAAAGCTACTGTATATGTGAAGTGAAAAGGCCGGCTCTTATACTTATGAGTCGGCCTTTTTGTTTTATGGATATCAAATTAGAGAGCAACATTTCAAAGGGTATCTTGTGATATAACTAAGTAGAATTTTAAACAAGGGGATGATGAGATGAATAAAATTAAACAAGATGGCGGTTCTGCATTTGCAATCAGTGCAGACTTAAGTACCTTTAACGGCATTAATAAATTGTATTCAATGATGGATCAATCTCTTCAAAAATATATAGGTGATACTACATTTGATATCCTTGTAAACAACGCTGGAATTGGGCAGATTTTAACGTTAGAGGAATCTACAGAGGAGTCTATTGATGAAGTTATGAATATTAATGTGAAAGCTCCATTTTTCATTATTCAAAAGGCTTTGTCACGTTTAAAAGATGGAGGACGGATTATCAATATTTCGTCTTTTGTCACACGGGTAGCCTCCCCAAGTATTTTTGCCTACAGTATATCTAAGGGGGCAATAAATACACTCACTCATACTTTAGCACAACAACTTGGTGCTCGTGGTATTACAGTAAATGCAATTCTCCCAGGCATAATTAATACAGAAATGAACGCTGAGACATTGGGCAACCGAGATGGACAAATATATGCTGCAGGTTTATCGACCTTTAATAGGTGGGGAGAACCTAATGATATAGCTGATATTGTAGGTTTTCTTTCATCATCAGACAGTCGTTGGATAACTGGTGAGTTAATTGATGCAAGTGGTGGATCTTGCTTATAATGCTAGAGGAAAAGACAACTTAAATTAAGGTGGCTTTTCAATTCTATTATTATTTGTTAAACCAGTGAACTATGTACCATTTTTTAGCTCTTAGAATAGCCACCTTGAGATGGGTCCAAATGTGGTAAGTCAATCAGGGTAGAGAACTAATTATGCTTTAGTATGATTTATGGTAAGTATAAATGGTAAAAAGCAATGAATATGCACAATTTCATATGTAAATAGATACTTTTTGTTAACTCTTTTAAAGGGAAGGAAATGTATGAAATTAGTATGATAGAATCAATTTGTATTAAATCGAAAGGGGATGAGAGTATGCTAAAAAGAATGATTTTAGGAGTTTCATCATTAGTAGTGGGAGCAACAGTAGGCTTAGCGACTGATGTTTCTGCAGCACCTGCACCACCATTAACATCATTAAATGTGGTAAAAGTTGAATCTCAATTAGGCGGGGTTGAATTTATTGGTCCTAATAATTTAAGTACAGTTAAAGATCACGGAGGGAGCTATTTATACATTTATACAAATGAAATGGGATATGGTAGAAATCCAATTGCACAAATGAGTGGTCAAAAACTAAAAAAAGTAGATTCTAAGATGATTGATATAAATGGTGATAGAACAGTTGATGGATGGGAATATAAATGGGATGCTTCGGGACAGCAAAATGGTCAATTTAAATATCAAAATACATCTACAAATGCACCTTGGAATACATTATCTACTTCATTAAATATTAAATAAACTAACAGAAGAATTCGATTTTATTTTTTTATGTTTGCAATATATGTAATGTTTAGATACCTAAAGGAGTCTACGTTTTTAAGTGGGCTCTTTCTAGCTAATGATAAGATATCAGCAAATTGATAAACTATTTTTTCTAATCGGCAAATCAAAAGTTTACATAATATTTTTCTAGTAAACAACTCTGAGTTTAATAGTGTGATTAATAAAGGAAGGAAATCTTTCATAAAATCAATTAAGTTATTTAGTGGGTCTTTCATCATAAATATCTAAAAATACATATTTATGAAATTTTATAAAATTTCCACTTTATATTTAGTCCTAAATCATACGATTTTAATACAAAATACTATAATTTGATTAGTAATAGAAGTGAAAAAAACATTAAATATATCTAGTTTTTAAAGCTAATGTTACTTTATTACGTAATTTGTTTAAAGGGATATATAGAGTTATTATTCAATGTAACAAAAATAATTTAAAAGGAGATAGGAAGTTATGTTTAAAGTAAAAACAAGGGGAAAAATAAAAAAAATTGTTATGGTTTCAACGGCTTGTACCATGTTGTCAATGTATGGAGCACCAATTTCTAGTACAGAGGCAGCAATCCGATCTCATGCCCCATCAGTTTATGTAACACCACAAAATACTGCTGCTTCAGATATTATTAGCATAGACTGGTCACCAGTCCAAACAGCACCTTATACGTATTGGGCTGTGCATAACTGGAATCAGGGGGGAGAGGGTGGTGGTTATGCGGGCTTCCAACAACAAAGTGGTTTTGATCAATTCGGTAAACGTACCCTTCACTTTGCGCTTTGGGATCCAATAGCATCAAACCAAGCAATAAAAGCTGAATATTTATCGCCGACTTCAGAAGCCAGTAGATTTGGGGGAGAAGGAACAGGTCTGAAGGTTCAAACAACTTATAATTGGAAAGATAGTGAATGGTATCGAATGACTCTACGTTCTTGGCAAGAAGATGGCCATACAAAGTTTGGCCAGTGGATAAAAGATAGTAAATTAAATCAATGGAAGTTAGTTGCTATTATGGATCATCCAGTTGCGAATGTTGCATTCAACTATGGTCTATCGATGTTTCAAGAGGACTGGGCTGGTAATGGACAAGATGTAAGAGAAGCACGTCTTAAAAATGGATATAGCAGAAAAGTTTCAGATAAACAATGGAATTCTTGGAATACTCAGCGTATTTCCGGGCAAGATGATACTTCTTATCAATACGATGGAGGAGCAACTTCAGAATATGTATGGGTTAAGGCAGGAGGAAATACGCAATCAACGATTGGTACTGGAAAGACTTTTAATATAAATCAGCCTAGTCAACCAGAAATGGGAAATTTGGATTTTGATATTCAAAATATTCGTTTCGAAAATGAAAAATTAAATGTGTCTTGGAAATTGAAAGAACAAAGTACTCCCCAGTTTAAAGGGAAAATTGAAATCTATGACAATGAAAAGTTAACGGGACAAGCTTTGAAAGTAATCGACAATATTAAGTCCTATCAAACTGAGGTAAGTCAAACTATGCAATTGCCTCAAACAGCTTATGCTAAAATTACATTAACAGATATATTTGATCGAACTGTAGAGAAAAAAGTAGGAATTACAAATGGAAATTCTGATATTTTAGTAGGGAATCAATTTGCATGGTCCCTAAAAGGAATTAGTGATTTCGAGTTTGCTAAAATCAATTTCAATAAGTCGAAAGAAGAAATGCAAATTGACTTAAAAGCAGGCGTACCGCATCATTATTTTAATGAAACATATGCGAGTATTAAAGTACAAAATGCATCAGGAAAAGTAGTATACAATAAAGATATTTATGGAAACAAACAACAAAATGCTGAATCGCAAAAAGTTCCAGTCAAAGTAGGCGATTATATTGAGTTAACACATCTAGAAGGTGTGCATAGAGCTACTTTCACAAATGTAGACAACAGTAAAGAAGAAAGCTTTGGAAAAAAAGTAATGTATGAAGTCACAAAAGAAGGCTTGAAGAAAGTAGAAAAAATGCCAGAAACAACAATTTTAGACGGAAATCAATTTGCATGGTCCCTAAAAGGATATAGTGATCGAGAAATTGCAAAAGTGGATTATAATAAAGTGGCAGAAGAGCTGAAAATTAAATTAGAAGCTGGTGTACCGCATTCTTACTTCAATAACACATATGCAAGTATTAAGGTCCAAAACTCATCCGGTAGCGTTATATACAATAAGGAAATCGTGGGGAATAGACAACAAAATGCCGAAACCCAAACTGTGTCTGTAAAAGTGGGAGATTACATTGAATTAACTCATATAGAAGGAGACGCAGTAAATGAAAAGACACGCGCAACATTAACGAATCTTGAAAATAACAAAAATGAGACTATTGGAAAGACAGCAAGGTATCAGGTTACAACAGAGGGCTTAAAAAAAGTAGAAAAAATGCCAGAGACAACAATTTTAGACGGAAAACAATTTGCATGGTCATTAAAAGGATATAGTGATAGAGAAATTGCAAAAGTAGATTATAATAAAACAGCAGAAGAGCTGAAAATCAAATTAGAAGCTGGCGTACCGCATTCTTACTTTAATAGTACATATGCAATTATTAAAGTCCAGAACTCATCCGGGAGCGTTATGTACAATAAGGAAATCGTGGGAAATAGACAACAAAATGCTGAAACCCAAACAGTACTTATAAAAGTAGGAGATTATATAGAATTTACTCATATAGAAGGGGAAGCAGTAAAGGAAAAAGCACGAGCGACTTTAACTAACCTTGAGAATGGAAAACAGGAATATATAGGTAAGAAAAGAACATATCAGGTTACCTATACAGGATTAATAAGACAATAGATGTATCGAAAAGTTGGGGGGGTCCTCAACTTTTTTATCGTTTTCTGACAGGAGACTCCTTCCACAAAAATGTGAAGGTGTGAAATGAATGGCAGTAGGCGTAAGCCTACGTTTTTTTATATACTGTAGATATACCATGTTAAGGTGAAGTCGCTTTGTCTTTAACCATGTCCTCGCCCTTTGGAGTGATACTCATAAAGAAGCTGGAAAAGGATTAGCCTATTTCTCTAAAAACATGTAACCGTTGTGGAAATGTAAAAATTATGTCATTGTCTGAACGAATATATTCTTGTGTATGAGGTGTAAATCTCTCAGCTATCAATATCAAAAATGAAGTAATACGCCTGTTCGCGTTAGCTTAAATAGCAATAAAATAAGCTTTGGAACAAGGGACTTAGCTCGGCTGTCTTAAGACTAATTCGTTAGCTATCAAAAGTAACGACTAACCGAGAAGCCGCCACTTCAAACAGTCCGTTAGGACGTTAAGTGGCGGGTAGTTCACTATTAAAACCATAATCAATAAGATTATCTATATTGAGAAAATTATTACAAACCCAGTCTTAAATGTTATAGAAAATTCACTTTCATTTTCCTCTAAATATTGACTTAATGGAATTCTTTATCGGATTTTTTTATATCTTGAATAATTTCATCATAAGGAATATTTTCGACACCTGAATATTTTTTTAGAACCTTCCCATTTTTGTCAATCAGATAAAAACTTGTGCCGTGTATAACTTGTGTATCATTTTCTGGCTTAGTTACAAGTGATTGGAAGTTTTCTTTAGCAAACTTTTCAATATCTGCTCTTTTATATCCCGTGAGGAAATGAGTCCTACTTCCATCCATTTCATAGATCTTCATAAATTCTGTTATCTTTTCTGGTGTGTCTAATTCAGGATCAACACTAAATGATACAAATTCTACATCTTTAATCCCGTCCGTATTCAACATTCTCTGGAGTTTTGCCATATTTGCTGTCATAGGTGGACAAACTGTTTGGCAACTTGTAAAGAAGAAATCAGCTATCCAAATTTTATCTTTTAACTCAGCTGATCCAAATTGCTTCCCATTTTGATCTGTAAATGAGAACTTTTGCACATCCCAATTTAGTGAATTGTTGAGTTCTGCATTCTTGCATGCTCCTAGAGCTATAACTGTGAATATAAGTATAAGTGATCTAATGAAATTCATTTTTTTCATATGTATTTATCTCCTTTCAATTTTTATAGATTTTACGGAATGGTTATATGAACTACCCAACACTCGGTAGTATTTACTTTGGTTAAATTTTATTTTTGATAGCTATCGAATTAATCTTAACACAGCCGAATGAACCATCATGTTCCATAATATTTATATTAATATTTATAATAATACTAGTATGCATATAGCTTCCTTTTTGATGTTTATAGTTCACAAGACCACTTATAATTAAGATTGTTAGATGTGTCATTATTACATACATTGCCTCTTTATTTCACGATTCATAATAAAAGGTGAAGTAAAACAAGGAGATATTATTTAGTAATTTTTTATACAAACCTCTATATCTGATAAGAAGTATGGTATGTAAGGAAAAATAGATAGGTCATTCAAGGACTTGTTGACTATGCTAATAATAGATCCATCTCAGTATGATTCTTGAATTATTACCCTTCATAAGAGTGAAAAAACATCATACATTTGGATAACGTATTAAAAATAGAGTTAACTATAGTATAATTTAAAGATTAAATTATACATATTGAGAAAATATTTTAGAGATTGAATATTAAGATTTCTCCTATTAAAATAAAATTTGAAATGAAAGGATAATCTGTAAGCATGTCCCTTATGTAGAAAAGAGATAGGATTATTTCTATCTCTTTTTGTTATGCTTGCAGTTTATATATCTTTAATTAATTTTTCAGACACATGTGAAGAAATTTAGATTATACCTGATATATTCCTTTTATTAAGTTAAATTAGTTAATTGATTCTAGAATTTTATAACATTAGGAGGATACAAGTGAAAAATTATCAACTTACTCAGATTTTAAGAGAAAAAAGAAACATTGACAAAAATTATTATGAATTTTTGCATGAAACAGATTTAAGTATGGGAATTTATGAATTGAAAGCAGGATCTTTAGATATGCAACAACCACATACAGAAGATGAAGTATATTATATTATCAATGGCAGAGCACAACTTGAAGTAGAGAGTGAAAATATTTTTGTTGAATCTGGTTCTATTATTTATGTAAAGGCTAACATGAAACATAGATTTCATACTATTAAAGAAGATCTCACGGTACTTGTTTTCTTTGCACCTGCTGAATACTCTTGCGAAAAAGATTTTAAATTACAACGATAATTGCATAATAAAAAAGGTAAAAATAAATGTCTTTTTATCAAGTTTGTTTAAATTAGACAACAACTAATTATAGGCAGTTATGTTATTCCATTAAAGAAAAATAAATTTTATCAATAAATAATAATTAATAGAAAAAAACATAAATGTTAAAATTAGTAAATTTATGTTTAAAAAAGGTAAACTTTACGGCGTTTTAATGAATTTTTGTTTGTTTTTTTCAAGTAAAAATATCTAGTTGTATGACTTTCAATTTGAAATTTTTTGGTATTTTTTACATAAAAATATATTTACGGAAAAATATTTCTAAATATTTCTAATCTATTGAACAATCAAAAGTTTTAGTATACGATTACAACGTGATATCAACATATACAGAGAAGAAAAGGAGATTACATATGAAAAATAAAAAAATTGGAATCATCATGAGAAAAGGTTATAGCATTCATGGTGATCATATTGAAACCGCTGGAAGAATATCTGATGAACTTTACTTGTTTACGAGTGTACCAAGTAAAACAATGGATGCGCGCTTTAAAGAAGTAATTGTACTTGAAGAGGCTTCTGAAATAGATGCTGAAGATTATATTTTTACAAAAGGAAAAGATATAGGAATTAGTTTTTTTGTGACTTGGCAAGAAACTGATATTGTCTTAACTGCTAAAATTAATGAACGCTTTGAAAATAAGGCGTTATCTGTTGAAGCTGCTACGACATCTCGAGATAAATCAAAGCAGAGAGAGTTTATGTTAAAGAATTCTATTGCTAGTCCTAAATTTGCAAAAATTAATTCTATAGAGGATGCAGAGAAAGAAATAAAAAATATTCCTTTCCCTGTAATCATTAAGCCTACTATGGCCGCTAGCAGTGAATCTGTATATTTAGTTAACAGTTTAGGAGAATTGAATAATTCATTAGAAAAAATTATTAATCTTTCTAAAACAAATAAAGGATTCTATTTTAACCAAACACAACAATGTGTGGCATTAGTAGAAGAATTTCTGACTGGGGAAGAAATTACAGTTGATGGAGTCGTTTTAAATGGAGAATTTTACCTTGGTGGAATTCACAATAAAAATAAAATGATGGGTCCATATTTCGAGGAAGATGAATACACTTTACCGTATGTTGGTGTAGATGAAGACATAGTTGTTAATATTGCTAAAGAAATATGTGGAAAATTAGCTATTGAAAACAGTTTATTTAATGTAGAACTACGCCGAGATACGCAAGGGAATTTTAAAGTTGTAGAATTTAGTACTAGAATCAGTGGTGGACATGTTTATCGTAATATACGTGATGTACATGGTATTGATTTAGTAGCCGTTAATATTCTTGGTTTATTAGATTGTAAAGGGGATATTTTGGAATTCTTCTTAACTAGATCTACAACACCAAAATCTTGTACTTGTATTAAATTTGTATATAGATCTGGAATAATAAAGAAAAATGAATTGGGAATTGTTGCTGAACAGCCAGAGTATAAGGCTTACTATCCTGTAGCTAAAGTAGGATCTGAAGTATATCATGCTCCAAAAGGATTTGATATAACGGGATTACTTTCATTAAGAGCACCATATAAAGATAAATCTGATGTAGAAAAATTGCGCAAAAGAGCTAGAGAATTAGATAATCAATTAGATATAGAATTAGAAATTCCAGTTCATGCATAAAAACTTTAGTAAATCTGGTTGTTATATTCCTTGTTTAAATGAGGAATATAACCGCTAGATTTATCGATAAATTATTGAATAGTACCAAATTATAACCAAGTAATCCAATGTGTATAATTATAGAAATGGAGTGGAAAACACTATGAATAAAAGAGTATCTATTTTGGGAGCACCTACTTACTTCGGAGCTAGTATAGGAGGGGTTGACCTTGGACCATATGTTGTAAGATATGGCGGTATGTCGAAACAATTAACTGAAATCGGAATTGATTTTGTTGATCTAGGAGACATTTCTCTTCCTTCAACCAATAATGAAAATTATGGAATTGTCAAACAAGAGTTTTCAAATGAAGTAATTGATATATGTAAAAATATTGCTTCAACAGTTGAGAACGAATTGGAAAAAGGGCATTTCCCATTAGTTTTAGGTGGAGATCATAGTATTGCAATTGGGACTGTAACTGGAATTCTTAGAAAAACACAACGATTAGGAGTAATTTGGTTTGATGCTCATGGGGATGCAAATACATTTGAAACATCGATTTCTGGTAATATTCATGGGATGTCTTTAGCAATTCTCTTAGGATACGGTAACGAAAAATTTAAAGATTTTCTAGAGAAAGAAACTAAAATTAATCCAAAGAATATCGTACAAATAGGAATTCGTGATTTAGACCCGGGGGAAGAAGAGTTTCTCAAAAATTTAGGAGTAACAATTTTTACAGCAGACGATGTGAGAAAGCATGGAATAAAATCCATTATGGAAAAGGCGATTAAGATTCTCAATAATAATACAGATGCAGTTCATCTAACATTTGATTTAGATGCTTTAGATCCTGAATTTGCTCCTGGAGGAGGATTAGCTGTTCCACATGGTTTAAGTTTAGATGATACAAAAGAGGCAATTGATATGTTAAAAAATAATACAAACCTAATAGCGGCAGAGTTCACGGAAATAAACCCTATATTAGATAAAGATAATATTACTGTCAACACAACAATTGAACTTATTACTGGACTTTTAAGTAAGAAGGTTACTATGTCTAAATAAAATGTTTTCTGAAATTAATTTTAAAAATATAAAAAACTAAAATTATATACGAGAATTTTAAAAAACGAAAAGGACGAGTCAAATGAATAATAAAATCTATGACGTTATTGGAATTGGATTTGGGCCAGCTAACCTAGCTTTAGCAACTGCTATAGAAGAAGAAAATAGTTCAATGGAAAGAATCTTTCTGGAAGAAAAAACGCACTATCAATGGCATCCTGGAATGCTTTTAGATAATACAAATATTCAAATTTCCTTTTTGAAAGACCTTGTAACTCTAAAAAATCCTAAAAGTAAATTCTCATTTTTAAATTATTTACATGAAAATGAGAGACTAAGCGATTTTATTAATCTCTCAGAGTTTTATCCTTCAAGACTTGAATACAATGATTATATGTCCTGGGTTGCCTCTCAATTAGAAGAACACGTTTATTATAGTAGATCGGTAGTTTCAGTAGACCCTGTTATGTCTGAAAATTCTGTTGAATTATTAGAAGTTATTGTGCAAAATACAGAAACTAATCAATTAGAGAGCTATATTACTAAAAATATTGTTTTGGCTACGGGTGGAACACCAAGAACTCCAGTAAATATTGAAATGAATAATAGTAGAGTATTTCACTCTAGTCAATTTAAAAATAAAATTAATAATTTCAAACAAGATGATGCTCATAAGTTTTTAGTTGTAGGATCAGGACAAAGTTCAGCTGAATTATTTTTCCATCTAATCAATAATTATCCGAAATCAGATATCACTGCAACAATGAGACCTTTCTCATATAAAGCTGTAAATGAAAGTAAGCTTGTTAATCGTATATTTGATGCTAATATGATTGATTTTATTTATTCTTTACCAGAAAAAAATCGAGATGCTTTATTAAAACACCACAGTGATACTAATTATGCAGCTGCGGATGGAAGTTTAATTAGTCAAATTAATAAAGCTTTATATAACCAAAAATTCCATGGAGAAGACCGTTTTAGAATAAAGCCATTTTTAGAATTAACTGAGATAAAAACACTGTCTGATAAAGCTGTTGTTTATTACAAAGACATAGTTAAACATACAGAAATTGTTATTGAAGCTGATGCTGTAATTCTTGCTACTGGGTACGAAAGTAAAAAGAATCATCCTTTATTAAAAAACCTTAAATCATACATTTCAGATAATATTGAAGTTTCCCGAAATTATCGTTTAGAAACAACGGATAAATTTAAACCTGGAATTTATTTGCAGGGTGTAAATGAAAGTACTCATGGACTTAGTGACACTTTATTATCTAATTTATCAATTCGATCAAATGAAATTTTAAAAACCGTACAAGAATATAATTCATTAACAGAAGAAAAAACTAAAAACGTAGTTTCATAATATAGGGGGTCTAAAAATGCATATTGAAAAGATAAATCCACAGATTTTTACAAATGAATATGATATTATGTGTCAACGATTATTTCCGCATTCTAATAAATTGTATGATTCACCATTTGGTGCAATGTGGGGAATCATAGAGCCTGGAGAAATTTCTAAAATTCATGGACATCATGAAGTTGAAACTTTTATTATCTTTAAGGGTGAAGGAATAGTTAAAGTGGGTAAAAAAGAAGAACCTGTTACGCAAGGGGATGCCATCTTTATTCCACCATTTGAAGAACATAGTTTGAAAAATACATCAGATGAAAATTTGATATTCTTCACCATATGGTGGGAAAATGCTTTTAGTAAAAAAAATAGCAAGAAGTTAGATTCAGGTAAAAAGAAATATTTAATAACGGCCACACCACCAACACCGAATGGTGATTTACATGTGGGGCACCTATCTGGTCCATATACAGGAGCTGACATTTTAACTAGATATTTAAAACTTAAAGGAAATGAAGTCTTTTATATGAGTGGGGCGGATGATCATCAAAGCTATGTGCCGTTTAAGGCGGGACAATTAGAAAAATCTCCTAGAGAAACGGCCGATCATTTTGCTAATGAAATTGAAAAAACATTAAGACTAGCAGAAATTAATCCGGATATTTTTGTAAAACCTCATTTTTCAACATTCCATATTGAGTTTGTCAAAGAGTTTTTTGAAAAACTGTGGAATGAAGGTAAATTAGTAGAAAAAGAAGTCGACATTCTATTCTGTAAGCAATGCGATAAGCACCTTTATGAAGCTTATGTGAGAGGTAATTGCCCACATTGTAATGAATTATCAGATGGTAATGCTTGTGAAAAATGTGGTAGACCTAATTTATGTATTGATTTATTAAACCCAACCTGTAAATGTTGTGGCAGCGAACCAGAGAAATCTAAAATTAAACAACTATTTTTCCCATTAAGTAATTATAAAACACAATTAAAACAATACTATAAAGAATTAAAAATAGGGCCACATTTAACGGCATTATGTGAGAGAATGCTAGATGAGGATTTGCCTGATATTCCTATTTCACATGTATCTGATTGGGGAATTCCAGTTCCAGTAGAAGGATATGAAAATCAAACTATATATGTATGGTTTGAAATGGCACCTGGATATTTATCTGCAACAAACGAATTAATTCAGGATAAAAATCTTTCGTATACGTTAAGAGATTTTTGGAATAATCAAGATACAACTATCATTAATTTCTTTGGATATGATAATGGTTATTTCCATTCAGTGCTTTTCCCAGCTATTTGGCTAGCATATAGTGAAGATATAACTCTTCCTAAAACAATGATAACGAATGAATTTTATCAACTAGAGGGTCTTAAGTTTTCAACAAGCAGGGGACATGCTGTATGGGGCAAAGAATTATTAGAAAATGCTTCACATGATGTTGTAAGGTATTATTTATCTTATAGTAGGCCGGAAACAGTTGAAACAAACTTCACTATGGAAGAATTTAATCATATTGTAGATACGAACTTAAACCAAGAATGGGAATCTTGGTTATATGATTTAAAATGCAAGTTAGAAGCAGAGTTTCCAAATGGTGCTCCAGAATTAGAGACATTATCAGGTAACTATTTAATGTATTATCAACATGTAAATCGAATTATGAATGAAATTATGAATGCATATGAACCAAATACATTTTCACCCCAAAAGGTAGTTAGATTATTAAATGAATTAGTTAGAATTGTTAAGAAATTCTCGGCGGGAGAAGAGTTTTTAACGGTATTAAAGAATAATCAACAAAGAAGAAATACTGCTATTGCACTAGAATTATATACTGCAAAAATTTTAGCATTATTTTCTAGCCCAATCATGCCTACATTTGGTAAAATGCTATGGGGGGATTTGGGATTTAATATTGACATGCAGTTGGATGAAGAAGTAAACTTTTTGCATGCTGGACAGAAAGTAAATCTTCAAAAGAATTATTTTTCAAAAACAAACGACAGTTTTTATCTTCAGAATATTTGATAATATAAGGAGGTAGTACTTACCTCCTTATATTTCCTAATAAAAAATATATAGGGAGCTCAAATTATGAAAGAGAAACTAAAAATTGGAGTAGTAGGCCCTTTTTCAGGTCCTAGGTCTGTATACGGTCAAATGTTAATTGAGGGTGTAAATCGTGCGAAGCTAAATTATGCTGGTAACATCGAATGGATTTATCAAGATGATAAAGGAGATCCAAATACCATCAAAGATATCTCTAAAAAAATGA
The DNA here is from genome assembly GCF_016651125.1 of Bacillus sp. TH17. NCBI lineage: Bacteria > Bacillati > Bacillota > Bacilli > Caryophanales > Bacillaceae > Bacillus > Bacillus sp. TH17. Next base: position 168,164 of record NZ_JAEKEN010000003.1, on the reverse strand, counting down.
TTGAATCAGACGTTGTTGCTGTAATTGGACACTTTAATAGTGCATGTGCTTTAAAAGCAATACCGTTTTATTCCAAGGCGAAAATCCCATTCTTAGTTCCTGCATCAACTAATTTAGACGTTACGCTTAATAACGAAGAATTAGTATTTAGGTTTTGTTCTAATGATTTGGTACAAACTGAAACTGTTATTAATTTTTTGAAAACTAAAGATATTCAAACGATTGCGGCGGTTTCTGATGAAACATTTTACGGAAAAAGCCTAGCAGATTTGCTGTATCAAAATGCAAATTCTTTATTTAAAGAAGTTACTAGAATTGAAGATTTTAATAGTGAAAATAATAAGTATAGCGATGCAATATTCTTTGCCGGGACACATTTTAACTCTGCAACTTACCTAAAGGAACTAAGGATGAGAGGGTATAAAGGGATTTTTATAGCTTCAGATGATTCTTATGTAGATGAATTTATAGAATTAGCTAAAGACTATTCTAATGATGCTTTTACCATAAAGGCAAAAGAAGATTATGTAGAAACATCATTTCTTGCAGCTTCGTATCTATTAGATTGTATTGAATCTAATGTAGAAAATTTAATCAATGAATTAGCGAGAGGTAATTCTACAATTAAATTTTCAAACAATGGAGATCGTTTAGGAGCTTCATGGATAATTGCACAAGTTATTGATAAATCTTTTGTTGAGGTGAATTATCATAAAACATTCAGCTGATGTAGTTATTATTGGGGGCGGCATTATTGGTGCAGCTATACAGTATTATTTAACCAAGCAAAATATTACAAATACAATTTTATTAGAGAAAAATTCCTTTAGTAGTGGATCAACAGGCCAATCAGGAGGTTTTATAAGGGTCTATCATAATGATCCCTATCTAACTGAAATAGCGAAAGAAGGAATAAATGATTTTTTTAGTATTAGTGAAGAGGTTAAATTTAAGCAGACTGGAATGTTATATGTTGAAAGTGAAACACAACATATAAAAATGGAAAAGCAAATTGGAGAACTTAAAAATTCTGGACATAAAATTACTATCCTTTCATCTGAAGTATTAAAGAAAGAATTTGAATTTATAAATTTGCCTAAAAACACCTGTGTGGCTTACGAGGAACAAGCAGGGTACATTAGCCCATCGTTAGCCACGAATACATGGATTGAAACATCTAAAACTAAAGGTGCATTAGCTTGTGAAGGAATCGAAGTGAAAGAAATTTTAATGGATAATAACTGTGTTGTAGGAGTTAAAACCTCCTATGGGACTATATATTGTAAACATATTGTTGTGGCAGCTGGAGCCTGGAGTGGAAATATATTAGATACTATAGGTATTAAAATTCCAGTAAGAAGTAAAATTATTCAAATTCATTTCTTTGATGGAATAGGGCAAAAAGACCATCCAATTTTTATAGATGATAGTACTGGATTATATGGCAGACCTGATAATCTAGGTACTTCTCTAGTAGGATATCCAGTAGATAAGTATGATATTGACCCGGACAAAAAAATGTCAATTAACCCAAATGACTTAGAAAAAATGCTTCAAAATTCAAAAAGTAGATTGCCATATATAAATCAAAACTTATTTATAGGTGGAAGAAGAAGCTTTGATGCATATACATCAGATAATCGAGGAATTATAGAACAATTTCCACAAGCAGAAGGTTTAATCGTTGCAACTGGCTGGAGTGGTGGTGGAGTAAAGTTAGCTCCTGGTATTGGTAAGAGAATAGCAAAAATGATTACTGGAGTATAGGGGGAGAAAAGACTATGAACAATCTCGAGAATATTGAAGTTTTTGAAGCGACTTATGATGATAGAGAGACTGTTATCAATTTAATTAGAATGTATATGGAATTCTATGAAAAACCGGTGCATGAAAAAAGTTCTTTAGATGAATTAGTTAATACTATAATAAAAAATAGAGATTTGGGATTATTCTACGTTTGTACGGTTAATAAAGAGCCAATAGGATTTGCTACTTTATATACCACTTTCAGTACGTTAAGTATGGGAAGAGCAATGATCTTGAATGATTTATTTGTTATCCCTAATTATAGAAAATTGGGTGTTGGGGATATGTTATTTAATACTTGTAAAAAGTACGTCCAAGACAATAATTATGCATATATGGAATGGGTTACCGCAAAAGATAATATGGTTGCTCAAAACTTCTATAAAAAACAAAAGGCAAATAAGAGTGATTGGATTGTTTACAGTATTTAAATAACAATCTAATAGTATTTAGGCCGGATATAACAAAATATTTTCAATGTGCAATTTTGTTATGTATTTTCCAAATCCCTTTCTTTAAACAAGTTAAAACAAATTTAAGGTCAAACAACCGATATAAGAAAGAAGGAATGTATAATGCCAATTCAATTTATATTTATAGTACTATTGGCGCTGACTCTTTGTGGGGAAGGTATGTTAACAGTAACTCTAACCTGGACAATTTTGGATAAAGGGGGATCAGTTACTCATTTAGGAATTATATTAACATTAATGAGTTTGTTACCATTCTTTATGCAAAAATATTCGAAAAGTCTTAAGATGTGGTTAACAAAAAGTCCATTGTTAATTTTCTCTGGTGTCCGTTGCATCGGCATTATTCTGATTATAATAAGTCTTTTAAATAGTGAGCACATTAATGTTTTTACTTTATATATTTTTGCAGGTGTTTTTTCTATTATTTTATTTTTATCTACGCAAAGTTTGGAAACATATATGTCTCAAATGGTATTATCAGGAGAAATTCCAGCAGGAAAGGCTTCAAATATGTTACAAACTGCAATACAAATTGGAGCATTTGGTGGGAACGCAATAGCAGGATTTATGATGAATGTAGGTGGATTTAATAATGTACTTTATGGTTTAGCATTCTCATTAGGTATTGGGGTATTTTTACCTCTTCTGATGCCTCTATTAAAAAGTAAAGAGGTTCAGCAAAATAAAAAACCTGTATCAAATCATATTGAAAAAATAAATCCAATAGATAATTCAAAAATATTGTGGATTACAATTACTGGTATTGCTGTTTTAACAATACAACTTGCTTCATTTAATTTTTTAGTACCAATTTTATTTCACGATGTATATCGTTGGGATCCTATGCAGTATGGATTTGTTAGTGCTGCAGCAGGTTTAGGGGCTTTATTAGCTACACTTGTTGGGAAATTTGAAAAATTTATTCCAAGGTCAATTTTTATATTAATTGCTGTTTTTGATATTACTTTAGGATTAGTGCATTCCTGGTATTTAGCAATTGCCGTTTCATTTATGCTTGGTTTTGTTTTTAATCGTTCACGTATCAACCAAAGAACTGTGATGTTTGACTTTATTAAAACAAAAGAAGAAACGGTTATTTGGTCTAGTCGATCTACACTAGCATTCCAGTTTACCAAAGCTGCTTTACCTTTAACGTTAGCATTACCTATTCAATGGATTGGGATTATGAATGCAGGCCATCTGTTTGGAGTAATAGGTACGATTGTTGCTGCTACTATGATGGTAATTTATCTAAACGAACTAAATCATAGAAAAAAAATAGAAGTTTTACAACAAGAAGTTGCTCCAAAATCATTTTAATAGCAGCGTATTAAATGAAAAGAACAGCTAATGAAGTGAATTTTATAATGTAGAAACAATGTATAAATAACTATGTAGAAATGAGTACTGTATTATACAGTACTCATTTCTTTTAATTCGGCTGTAATTATAATTAAAATAGTCAATATATTTTCCTGTTTCCAATTCAAATGAAACAATATCCGCGATAATTCTTTATATAAACATGAGAGTATTAGCTCATTTTACGTCGTTATATATATTGTTTTTGCTAAGAAGAATCCTTCCACAAGGGTAAGTAGGTGGAAGATGAATTGGCTTCGAACAAGGGATGGTAGGAAGCCATTTAAATTGTTTGACATACATAAAGTGTTACTGGCTAGTTTGTTATTATTATTTCACTACATATAGAGCGTCCGTTCGCTTTAGGGTGGGTTCATATTTAAAGAAGGGTGAAATGAATGATGATTAATAAAGAATATAAATTTCGTATATATCCAAATTAAATACAAGCAACTCTTGATCAAAAAACGATTGGCTGTACCCGTTTTGGCAAACTTGCCGAAGCTTATACACGCTTTTTCAAAAAAATAAAACAGTGCCCTGTGTTTTAAATTTAAGAAGAACATCATACAATCTTACAACCCAAAACAAACAAATGAAAACAGTACCGTTGTGGGAAACAAAATTAAATTGTCGAAACTTGTTCTTGTTCGTTTTTCCAAAAATTGTTATAACTCCATTATATTTAAATATTACTATGCATTTTTTGGAGTAATGTATTTATATTATGTTTTAGAGTGGTGACTTAAACTTAATTTATATTATCAAAAAACTACACCCCAATTGTTAGGAGTGTAGTTTTTAGTTGTGGTATTTATTATTATGAAAAGTCGCTTATAACTTTAATTCTCTGCTAAATCATAATTAGTATTTGTTTTGAAAATTATAAGATTAGACACTATTTGAGCCACAGAACTATAATTATCAACAAATTCTTCTAATTCTTTCAAATCAGCTATTATTATTTTAGCAATAAAGTCAGTCTTTCCTGTAACTCTATAACAAAATTCAATATTTGTTTCAAGTTGAATACAATCCATAAATTCCTGATATTGTCCTTCTTTAACTTTTATTTCTAATATTGCTTGTAAAGAATTTGTAGTTGTTTCCTTAACGCTATTTTCCGTTCCAATCATGTGAGCGGATTTAGTTTGAATAACGGTATTTTTCATTTGATAAAAAATCCTTTCAAATTAGTTTCAAATAGAAAAAAATAATCCTTTTCCATTACAGATGAAATGGAAAGTTGAATTAGGGTTTAGTATTATAAAGGTATTCAGATATAGATATAAAATATTGTGTGATAAAAAACTTTTAAAGGAGGAATTTATATTATGAAAAGAGCATTGGATGATCAAAAGTTATTGAGTATATATTTTCAACAAATTGTAAAAGCAATTATACTTATGAAATAGTATAACATTCTATCATTCATTAAGAGGCATATTATTGAAGAAATTTTAATGGATTTTTGGTAAATACAATAGTTTTCCCAACGCTAAAGAGCAGTAATATGAAACTGAAAATATTGAGAAATATGAATATTAGGTCTATTAGTATTGGATTTATTACGCAAAATGTTATAATACATATATAAGCATTATTTAAAAAAGCAACTCGAACCCCAATCCGAGTTGCTTTTTTATTATCTGTTTAATTATCAAAAAGCAACTAAGTGAATTGTTATGTTAGTTTATAATATCCCAAATACCAATAATTCGTATTTAAGATATTTAATTTAAATATTTTATAAAATGCGGGTGTTTGAAAATTGAATTTTTATATGTAATATTGCATATAAAAGCTTTTGCTTATTATGTTATAATTCTATTAGTAAATTATTCATCCATTAATTTACTTCTATTCATATCGGTGGATATGAAAGCCCTAAATTATAAATAAAAAGAGAAGAACTATGGTGGGTTCTTCTCTTTTTATTTATAATTTAGATTACTAGTCAAAATGATTATTATAATCATTTATTACTTTTAAAAAAGTTTATAAAACCCCAGTTATTTCAAATTCTCCAATATCCATTTTCAAGTATTAAAACATTTAGCTAGTGTGTATCTTAATCAAGTGTATCTCTGATAAAAGAAACTAAAGAATTAATAAGGCTATTAACACAGCTGTTTAATTTCTTATAGAAAAACGGACGGAAATTCTAAAGAAATGAGAAAGAGATAGCCTTGATATCTTAGGTGTTGTGTAAAATTTTTCTATGTTTCACAATCGTATAGCATAATTTTAAAAATTGAAACCAGGTAGAGTTCATTTGGTATGCAAACCTATGAAAAAATTAAATTGGATCTATAAAGAGTTGATTCGGGTAGTATTCAAGTAGAAAGTGAAAATACATAAATAATTGAAGGTACTATGATTGGTTATATCCATGTTTGGTATTTAAGACTGAGGGATTTGCTAGCTTATTAAAGCTGTATCTTATTAAAGACTTGAATGAGTTTGAAATAAATGGGGATGTTTATGGAAATTTAGGTGTATAAAAAAATGAAACAAAACCATTATTTCATAGCAAGTGGGAAGAACAAGCATATAAGCATACTCTTAAAAAAGGTAAATTTCTATGGGTGGAAAGTCTTTATACAATAAAATATGCTATCTAGTTAAAAAATAAGAAGTTAAAAAACATTATTTTATTAGTGAGAAAATTAAGAAGGACCTGATGTATTAAAACAGGTCCTTAAACTAAAGCATTAGAAACAAACTGTCTTCATTATAATACTAATAAAGAGAATTTAATTCAATATATTAAATATTGAGAAATAAATAATAATAATTCCATTTTATAATAAATAAAAGAGCACTTGCTTCCTGTAACAAATAATACTGTCACCATTACATATATTATCTAATTACAATTTATATAGGTAAACCCTGTTTTTTTATTTAATTGAATTTATTGTAAGTACTCATAATTGGATTTACCACTAGAATGTCTTTTCTACAAGGAATCTGAAAATTCCTTGCCATCTTCATGACGCCCAACGCTTTAAGTGGTGGAGTTGCAGCCAATACAATTGAGCCGTTCCTGTTCACATCACCGACTACAGCCAATTTTGTATGCATTGGGTCTAATCCCATTTTGATGCAGCTCACTGAAGCGTAAAAACTTCGTAAATCAACACATAAGATGATCCTATTCGGTAGGATTGAATAGTCATACACTGTGATTCCTCCCTAAAATTAAAAAATGTTTGTTCCTATTATATACGAACTTGCGTTCTTTTACGAAGAGTTTTTTTTGTTTAAAAGTATTTTTTGCATAAAGAAAGACACTCCTATAAGAGTGTCTTTCTTTATATGTTGATATAGCTCTAAAGAAAATGTAAAGATTAATCAAGATTTGTTGGATGCTTCTTGGTTAATACTAGTATAACATAAATGCATAGAATTTTTTTATGAAGTTATGCATATATTATAATTAATATATGTCGGGGCGTACTTAAACTATTTGTCCCTATAATTTCTAGTTCTCCTATTATTCTTGAGATGCAGTAAAATACAATTTGTCTTATGAAAGTAAATATGAATACTAGCTGGATAGCAATGTGATGCTACCTCAAGAAACAAATACGTAGACAATGGTCTACGTATTTGTTATTGTTAATATATAAATATAATTATAGAGTGAGTAGGAATGAAAAATTTAGAAGAAATCGTAAAGGAATATGTTGCAATTGAAATGTGTGAGGGGAGTCATAGCAAAAACATAGATGAATATGATAATGAACTAGATTTTCATCTTGAAAATGTAACCAATAGTCTTTCAAAAAAAGAGTTACATTACTACGGTGTAATTAAAGTATAGAATGCCATCGAACAAGGAATAAGAGAAGCTGTCTTAACAAGTAGATAATATTCTTTCATGTAGGTGAGTGAAGAATGCAATATACAAAAGAAGCGCTAATCTTGATTATTCAGTATAAAGCAAAAGAATTAGGAAAGATTCCAACCAAAAGAGATATTAAACAACAAACGCCTATTAAAAAAATATTTGGGAGTTGGAATAATGCCCTTGCAGCGGCTGGTTTTGAGCATCTAAAACAGAGAACTTTTACAGCAGAATCAATTACTGAGATATTTCATACGTGGATTCATGAGAATAAAAGAATACCGACAACAAATGATTTAAATACCGACAAAATATTACCAGATTCCAAAGTAATTAAGCGTTATCTTCATATGGGGTATAGAGATTTCATTATTTCATTAGGTTATGAGCCTTTTGACGGGACTGTCTACACACAAAGTGGTAATGAGCTACTACAATTACTTAAGAATGAAATAATGCGTCTTGGAACAACAAAAAAGAATGTATTTATGTCCCAAAGGAACAAGGATGTAGTACCATCCGTAACGTATTATGAAACTCATTTTAATAGGCGTTGGAATCGCATACTTTTGTTATCTGGAATTTCTAAAGATAATTTGTGTGGATTTCAATATACAAGAGAAGAACTCATTCAAATACTACAAGAATTACATACGGAATTTGGGAAAGCACCTTCCCAAAAGAATCTTGAACAGTTAGGGTATAGTCGGCATATCTTTACAAACATGTTCCAGAACTATAATAACGCGTTAATAGCAGCTGGTATCACACCAATGAATAAGACACCAGAAGTTGTGAAAGCAACTGATGAAGAATTACTTCAAATGTATGTTGATTTTTCTAATTGTTTAGGACAAGCAGCCACAACAAAACAATTAAATGAATCTCATAATATATATAATGCAGATGTCTTTGCTCTACGATTTGGTGGTATGCTTGAATTACAGAAAAGAGCAGGACTTGTTTCAACGTACGGTACTCGCAAAGCTTATAGCAAGCAAGGATTAGCAGAAAAATTAAAACGTGTATATAAATTGAATGGGGGACGTATTCCAATACGTCGTTTAAAAGATTTTGGATTATGTGCTAGCACCCTCATGCGATATTTCCAAACAACTAAGATAAATGAAATATGGGAAGAAATAGAGAAGGAGATTATGCATGACAATCAAAGCCTACGGGAATAGAGAAATCAGCAAAGTGGTTTTTTCAGGTAATCCTACTGCATTATCAGTATGGCTAAAAAAAAGAAATGATCGTACAAAAATACTCGGTGCACTTCCGAATCCGTATGTGGAAATAGGAACAAGAAAAGGATGGACACAAGAACAGATAGAGAACTGGGCTAAAGAAAATAGGCTAAAATGTGATTGGTCACAAGTAAAGGAATCAAAGTAGAGGCTAGATTTCACTATAATAATGGTCTTGAATATAAGATATTCAACTTTAGGAAAAATTGCGGCGTACTAGCATGGAAAGATAACGTATGAAAACGAGCATTTCGTATGAAGGACCTCTGTTACCTATTTAAAAGGAGATTATACATGTTAGAAACTCTTGAAATGAGAAAAAAACAACGCGAAATGAAAATAAAAAAATATAAAAAAATACAAAAGTACTACAATCCATTTTTGTGGGTCATCTCAATTATTTATTTTATTTATTTCATAATCCTTGATAATTCGCTATCAGGACGTCTGTTACTATCATTCATTATCGGTTTGGCTCTTTGGAGCATAGGGCTAGCTATACATTTAAAACTCTTTTGTGAGCTAAAAGGAAAACAAAAAATCATGAATATAGAAACAATAAACGAAATGAAAAAAAAATATATATGAGTCCAGGAAGAAAAGAACGTTATATCAAAGATTATAACGCAACGAAAGATGAACTAGAAAAGTTAATGACTTATGCAAAATTCATGTTAGAAGCTAAAGGAAGAGAAAACGAAATAAAAGATGATAATAGGAATTTAGATATATAATTGTAGCAAGAGGGGAGTGTTATATATCGATATAACGATATATGGATTATCGTGAAACAGGAAAACAAATTGATGAGATTCAAAGACAATATCTATTAAGTTAGGCTACGGTTTTAACATTGGATAAAGCTATTAATCTTGTAGATAAAATTGTAGTATTAAATGCAGATGATACCAAGTAAACATCATTTAATACGCTTGTTCATATGTGATCTAAAGCTAGATATATGAAAATTTATTAAAAATAAAAGGGTGGTATAACATGAAATCAACAGGTGTTACACGTAAAATAGATGAATTAGGGCGTATTGTTCTTCCGAAAGAGTTAAGAAGAACATTAGGAATTGCAGAAAAAGATCCTATAGAAATATTTGTTGACGGTGAGATGATAATATTACAAAAATACAAGTCATATAATGCTTGTACAATAACTGGTGATATTTCAGAAAAAAATATTTCATTAGCTAATGGTCAAATCGTTCTTAGTACTGAAGGGGCTGAACATTTAATTAAGGAAATCCAGCAACACTTAGTTAATTAAGATCATTCTACTTAGTACATTACATCAAATTAAAGAAAAAAACATCTATATTATATGATCCCCTTATAGTAGACAGGAAAAAGAAAGCACATTAACCTGTTTACTATGGAGGGGATTTTTTTCTATGAGCAAAATTAGAGTCACTTACGATGTAGAATTTAAGAAAAAAGCTTTAGATTTATACTTAAAAGAAGGCATGAGCTATAAAACGGTTGAGAAAGAATTAGGCATTCATCACTCAGTTGTAAGTCATTGGGTGAAACACTTTGAAGCTGAAGGTATCAAAGGGCTAGAAGAAAAACGTGGGAAAGCGAAAGGGCCAGGTTTAGGTAGACCAAGAACGACATCCGAAAATCCAGAAGCTAAGATTAAACGATTAGAAGCGGAGAATGAGATGTTAAAAAGCTCTTAGGAATGTAAAAGGAGGTATGTCAGCTATATCCAAAGCGAGAAAGATTGTCTCAATAGAGGCAATCGCATTTGTTGTTTTTAGGGATATTTCCTAGATATCGATTTTGGAATTCGGGAAATATTTGTGAAATATTCACAAATCAACAACTAGAACTGAATTCAAATTTTAAGCCCTAAAAACGATACATCAAATCGAGATTCTTCTTATTATATATACTTACTAAAATAATGAATTTCCTATATCTATTGTGGCCAAGTTTTGACGTCTTGTACGTTCCCTTAAATAACGTTCCGTCGTCATAATAGATTCATGCCCTAAATAGTCACGTATTTTCTTAAGCTCGACACCTTTTCCCATCAAATGATTTGCAAAGAAGTGCCTGCAAGTATGGGGAGTAATTCTATCTTTTCGGTAACGTAGAAATGGTAAGTTTGTTTCTTCAATTTTTTCTGCTACATATTTTGATAAATAGTCGGCTCTATAATGAGAGCCATCCGCTTTAGGTAGAAAAGCAGATATGCTAGAGGGATTCAATTCAGTTGTTTGTTTACGCAATTGACGAAGACGACAGATATCATCGAGTACATCCTCAAAGATACGAACTTCTCTAGTTTTATTTCCTTTTCCAACTACACGTAGGAGATAGACATTTAAAGAAGGATGAAATGCAAGGTCAGCCCATTTTGCATTTGCAACTTCTTCAATCCGGAGTCCAGTAGTCGTAAGAAGGAAAAACAAGGAATACATAAAGAAATTTGTTTTTTTGAGTGTATCTAGAATTTCATTCACTTCTTCAGGAAAGAGGTCACGGTTGACCAGCTCTTCTTTTTTTACAGATACTTTTTTGAGACGACTACTATAGTCATCTGAGAGACCATTGTTATCATAAACGTACTTTAGAAACTGCTGGACTACCGTTTTCTTTCGACGTAATGTAGTGGCAGCATACTTCTTACTTAGTTGATAGAAGTAGATTTCCATCTCATTATGGGATAAATCGTGAATGGTTCCGACTGTTTCTTTTATGTAGCGAAGAAAATGAGACAGATCATGCAGATAAATCTTTTTTGTTCGTTCACTTCTTTTTTTCGTTAAAGAAGGTTCATCGTGTAGAAATAAATAAACCAATGATTCTTCACTTAATTTAGAATAGTCAATATTTCGGATGCCCATACCCATAATTTTTTCAAAATGACTGCTATCAAAAAAATCTGATTTTGATTGTACCAGTTGGTTACTATGTCCGTAATTTATAATATTCAAATGTAAACACACCCTTAAATAAAATGAAATAACACACTTATATTTTATATAAATTTTTATGATTCTAATTATACCACAATAAATGCATTATTTATTGTGGTATAAAATGAAATGTTTAAATATATATTTTTACCTTAATATTTAACGTTTCTGTTTAGATGATGTATAATGGAAATGTTTAATTTATTTTTTTGTACATTTCAATCCAAGTGCGGTAGGAGGAGATTTTTTTGACTAATCTTCGTCGGAAGATTTTACATGAAATCTATAATTTAGAAGATACCCATTGTTCAATTTGCCCTCTGAACAACCTATCAGTGAATTGTACAGATGAGCAAGAACAGGCAAAACAAAGAAACTATAAACATTGCAAAGGTTGTCCCATTTTCGATTCCATCCGAGAAAAAGGAGAGAAATTGAATTCTTTATCCAAAAAGAGTACATTTAATAAGGTACGAGAACGTTATATGGAAAATCCATTTAAGTATCTGCAGTATAAGGAGTACTCAATCACAGATGTAGTAAAAGAAACAGGTTTAACAAAGTATCAACTAAGAAAATTTAAACAACAGCTAGAATGAAAGTTTCGGATGAGGTGAGAAATGGACTATTTATCTTTAGAAGAGGTATGCGATAGGGTAGGTTTAACAAAAAATCAATTAGGCTATTTAATTAAGTATAAACACATCGAACCTATCAATCTGGATACCTGGAAAGCAGATGGTGGATATCGTTTTGAGCAAGAAGATGTAAAAAGGTTAGAGGAATTATACAAAGACTCTTTAACATTAAAAGAAGCGGCTGAATTTCTAAATAAATCTAAGACTTACGTTCATAATGCAGCTAAAGATGGGATATTGCCCTTTAAAGAGATTGCTAAAGGGAAATCTACTGAACGATTGTACTTAAAAAATGATCTGGAAATTTTCAAAGAAAGAATTGAAAATAGAACAAAAGAGGAGTCGAAAGAAAAAAAGCAGCATTTAAGTCTATATCTTGATGAAAAGGTAGTAGAAGCAATAAAGAAAAAGGCTGCAAAGAAAGGATATAATGGCTACAAGAAGTTTGCTGAAGACATTTTATCCGCAGAAGTAAAAGAAGACATAGAAGAATAGAAATTCTAGTGAGAATAGACCTCTAAAAAACACAAAAACGTTATAAGTGGTCTATTTTTATTTTTAAGAGGCTTTTTAACTATCAGGTCTAAATACATTACCTAAGATGACAATGTTGTTTACAGATGAATTTGAGAGGTCGTTTTTTTAGTTCCGTTCCGTAAAAAATTCATTGTAATTACAAAAAAGGGTCTATATATATAATATAGAAAATAGAGGGAAAGATAACAGATAATTTTAAGAGCGTTTTATTTAAGTTGAAAAAAGTGTAAAGAAAGAAATGAGAGGTAAGGATCCCAGGATTATAAATACAAAGACTTCATTTGGAACTTGGTAGGCCTATGAGAATGCTAGAGAGTTCGGGCAGACATATATCGCGGAGTACATCAAAAAGCATACAAGCTTTATTTGAAATTTACATAATAAAAAACAGCATATCAAACTATAATAAATTATGAAAAAACAAGAAATATAGTATACATATTTAGATTATAGTAAACTAAAGTATTTTCAAAATCCTAAACTAATAGATTATGAAAAGACTGAATTGGCTTTAAAATTTACGGATGAAGAAATTCAATTATTTAAAATAGGAAAAACTCCAGAGCATTATACATGGCATCATCATCAAGACACTGGAAGGATGCAACTTGTAGATTATCAGACTCATCATGATACTGGTCATACAGGTGGATATAAAATTTGGGGAAAAGATAGCGATAAATAGGGAGGTACTTAGCCATGAGTCACATTACATGGATTAATGTAAATGAAAAAAGAGTAACAGATGACCAAATTAAACAATTAGAACAATACTTAAATATTAAATTTCCTAATGATTTTCTTGAGTGTGTACAAGAATATGATGGTGGATATCCAACGCCAGATACATTTAATATTCCAAATCAAGATGAAAATTCACTTAATAATCTTTTAACCTTAGATTCTGATAGAAAATATTCATTTCTAGAAATATATAATAATACGAAAGATAGATTACCTGACAAAATATATCCTTTTGCTAGAGATCCATTCGGCAATCTTCTATGCTTTAATTATCGAAACAACACTGATTCACCAACAATCGTATTCTGGGATCATGAGGAAGAAGACATAGAGGAAGCAATATATCCTGTTTGCTCAACACTTACAGAATTACTTGCTAGTCTACGTGATTTCGAAGAAGAAGATTGAGGAAACTAAAAAACGGCCTAGAATTCTAGACCGTTTTTTTATGATTTACTAATTTTCCAACCATCATCCGTTTTCTCTAGTTCAATTACGATTACTTTTTTAGGATTACCTTTATATACAGCATCAACAGTTACTGTAGCAATTTCATTTTTCTCTTCGATTTTTCGAATTTTATAGCTTTTAAGATCCTTGCTAACGGATTTGATTAGTTCTGCATTTCCGCCCACAAAAGCAACGATTTTCTTCGCTTCAGGAGTGAATAACTCTCCAAAATCTTTTACATTTCCTTCTTTTGCATCTTCGAAATACGCTGTAGCAACTTCTTCGGGATCACGATTATTTCCACATGCTGCAAGTGCTGTAACTGATAAGGCCATTACCACCATTAACATGATCATACGTGTAAATTTGTTCTTCATTCAAACCACTCCTTATATATAACGTAATTTTAACTCTTAAAAAGGGCTAAATTACTTGTATAAGTATATAATAATTAAAACTGTAAACTATATATTTTTAGATATTATTTTTATGATATTAAAGGTATTAAAAGTGAAGGGAAGTAGGGGAAATCTACCTATTACTATAATTTTGATTTCAATTTTATACACTAGTATAATAATAATGTCAGAGCATGCTCTGATCAGTCAGCGTTATAGGGGTATAACAGACACATTCATTTTTAAAATCATAAAATCGGATTCACTTATCTTTACTTTAAAAATGGGTATATTGATGGCACTAGTATTTTTATACTGCATAATTCATTAATTCAAAGCTACAAAGAGATAAAATTTCTTTGTAGCTTTTTTAATTACTAAACACATCTAAAAAACTTCACGACAAACACATATTAACTCCGCACATAGCACAAGTTGAAATTATATAATTAATTCATAGTTAAACGCACAGAGGATTTTAATATAATAATATTAGGAATATACATTGAAAATTTGAATAAAATATAAATTGAATGCGAGGTTGTATTATGAACAAATTTAATAATGATAATGTACAAGTTTTAGTTTCTGAAGAAAATGTTGAACTATTAAAAGTTATGGCTCATCCAATACGTCTACAAATTGTTAGTGAATTGGCTAAGAGCAAGAAATTAAATGTAACACAATTAACTAATATTTTGGATATTCCACAATCAACAGTATCGCAACATTTATCCAAAATGAAAGGGAAAGCACTGAAAGCTGAAAGAAAAGGGTTAGAGATGTACTATTATATTCAAAGCTCCAAAGCTGATAAAATCATACAAATACTGGGTCATGCTAATTAAATTGAAAAAATAGGTGAATGTACACCCAAACAGGGATTACAATTCACCTATTTTTTATTTTATAAAAAACATAAAAACGTTATAGTATAACATCTTGGCTATATTCAAGACATGAAGACTTCATTGAAGAAATGAAAAGTATAAATGAGTTAGTAGCAGTATTAAAACACGCTCTTTAATGAACGTGTTTATCTTTGTAACAAAGATAAACAAAAAATATTAATATAATAAGATTTTAAAATTCACGTAATGTTTCCTGCTTATTATTAGAGCAGGGGGTGTTAATATGACTGTAAGCTTATTTTTTGTTAAACTTATTTCTGCAATTGTAGCATCTGCATGCGTAGTACCTGCTATTAATGGTATCTTTAGTAAAATTGAAGAATATGTAGGCTAAAGCATCCATAGCGGTGCTTTTTTTGTTATATAGGGTAATATCATATAGGAGTAGAAGCCATGCATATGATAAAAAAGAACAATTCCGGTAGGAATCCTGATTGTTCCTTGAAATGTGTCCTATATTTGCACCAGAACCGCGTGAACTACTCGCCACTTAGCAAAGCTTGAAGTGGGAGCTTCTCAGTTCCACGACGAAAGTACCCTTTCGTCTCCCTGAGCGTTACTTCGGGGTGTTCCACCCCTAGATGTCCAACGCTTGGACGCTCTTTTGGTACGGTTGATATTTTACGCAGGAACCGAATGGCTTGGTTTTCGCACTCTATTTTCTTCCTGCAACCTCATATATCAAGTTATCAAAGAACTTCATATAGCTAGTTTATCAAAAGTTTTTGGCTATGCCAAACCGAAATTCATCTCCGACCTACCGTTGGGATACGCCCTTCACACGCTTGAGGAAGGAGAATTCTTTCGGGGAATTCTTTAAAATTAAGATGGTTCAGTTGTAGGAAGGAACCTTATGGTATCCTTTAACTATTTTTTATATAATTGTAGTATATAAATAAATAGTTAAAAGAAAGGTAAGTGAATATTATAATTAATTCGAACCATTTAATCCAACAATAAATGACATAGCGATCAAACTTGCTATGGTACTGTTTATACCGTTATTCTTATCATTGCTTGTCAAAGTCATACTTATGAAATTTATGAGAGAATCGATCGCTGGCAGACTAGCATATCTATCTTGTCTATTTTTTATGTACTATGTATTTAAATTTGTTACAGAGTAGAAAGGCACCTTAGGGTGTCTTTTCTTTATAAATAAAAGTAACGTAGTATTTAAACCTATACGTTCACACAAAATTACATGTATTTAGTTATGTAAATCTATAAAATTTTAGTTTGGATTTTCTTGTCCCAATCAAATTCCAAAAATGAAAGTTTAGACTTTCTTGTCTAAATAGTTCCCACTTTCATGTCTTTGTACATCCTTGTTGTAGAAAGACATAAAACTCTAAACTAAAATCTCATGAAAGTCTAAACTTTTTGAACTAGGGACAAGAAACCTTAAACTACTTAGCTTATAATAAAATATCCATGAAATTATTCTAAATAAATAGATTTATAGGGGATAAAATGTTCCATTTTAATAATTATAAATCCCATTCACTTATACAAAAGACAAGAAGCTTCTTAATTGTAAGAAGCCTCTTATTTTTAGCTTTAGACAAAGCAAATTTATATCAATTTTAAATAACTAACACAACCATAGATATTAGAGAAATAGCATCTATATACTTATTAGTATGGGGATTTTCCCATTGGAAACCTAATATTTATTTTGCCAACTTTTCAATGATTGGAGCTTTAGCAGATAATTCATCATTTGATGGATTTCTCATAAAATCTGCACCATACATAGTAACCGTATCCCCAACTTGAATATTCTCAAGCACTTCCGAAGAAACAACAGCAGTAACGGTCAGGCCTTCACTAGAAATTTGGATAGTGTCCTTTGTTTTATTGATTACATTTCCAGTGTGCATTATATATTGGTTTTTTAACACGTTTTCTTCATTTTCTTTTTGAACAATTGCATATTTAGCTGTATCTGGTTGACCTGGTATTGATCCTATAAAAATAGGTGCATAAATGGTAACGGTATCCCCAATCTGAATATCTCTAAGGACCTCAGGGGAAGAAACGATAGCGTATACACTTGAATTTTCACCAGAAACCACTAAACCTTCTTCTGTTTTTTCAATTACTTTACCCGAACGCTTTTGATGCTGATTTAGAAGAGTATTAGTATTTGTATAGTCTTTTTCTTTTAATTCACTATTCATCTCTCTAGACAACATATCAGTTTTAGCAGTAAGTTGAACAGCTTCAACACGTGTTATCACTCTATTTGGTTGCCAACCATTATCAGTACCAGCGGAAATTTTTAAGTCAATCAAAATATTGGCATATTTTTCTCCCCAATGTCCTTTTAAATCTTCAAATTTACTTTGGCCATTATCATTTGTTGTACTCTGTAGTTTATAAGCATTTACTAGCATAGTAGCCATGGCAGCACGAGTAACTTTTCCGGATGGATTGAAGAGTCCATTCCCTTCACCTTTAATAATGCCAGTTTTTTCAGCAGCAGCAATATAGGGAGTAGCCCAGTGGTCTTGGGTATCTGTAAAAGAAGGTTTGGCTTTTGTATCAATTTTTATCCCTAAGGCTTTTGTTATAATTGTTGCGGCGGAAGCTCGATCTAACGTAGCGTTTGAGCCAAAGGTACCATCTGGTAAACCTGATATAGCTTGTTTATCTACTAAATAATTTACAGATTCCTCTGCCCACTTTGGAACATCAGGAAACTTTTGAGTATCCGCAAAAATACTAGAAGAATAGGATAATATAGCCCCCGCGAGGAGACCTGTTGTGATTAATTTGCGCTTCATAAAAATATACACCTCTACCAATCTATTGTATTACCAAATTGAGTTTTTTTATTTTTATATTTATATGTTTGTGATGATGCTGACATCTATTCAATTTGGTGTAACGATTATAGTTACTTATATGCACGAGTGTCAATGAATAACTTTAACATAAATGTATAATATTTACATAAAAAATCAATATAAATTAATTTTATTTATTAAAATTTAATAATGTATTGACTTATTAATGTATACTTAATTATAATGAATTGATATTAATTCTCAAGTGTATTTACTAGTTTAACAAGAATACAAAACCAACTTGAATTTAATAAAAAAGTTGAATATAAACTTATATTTATTCATTGACACTTATATGTAAATAACTACAATCATTGAACTAAATGTATGTTACGCTTATAAAATTTTAAGAGATGTATATTGATAGAGAACTTTTTCTCTATATACTCTGTTGAATAAAGAGCTTTTGTTTACACAATTCCTTATATATATTTTCCATTAAAAATATGGTTAATTATTCAATAAACAAACCAACATTCATTGCAATTTTTTATTCTTATTTCTTAATAAAGGAATAATGTAAATTAAATGCATGAGAATGGATAGAAATTAAGATTTAGAAGGAGAATATTTTATGAAATCCAAGTTAATTGCTACAGGAATTATTGCAGGAAGTCTACTATCCTACTCATCTAATATATTTGCAGATACTCAAAAATTTCCTGATGTTCCAAAGTGGGCAGAGGAATCTGTAAATTATTTAGTAGATAAACAAGTATTAAGTGGCTACCCAGATGGGATTTTTGGGTCAAATGATTCATTAGACAGAGCTTCTGCGGCGACTATTATGACAAGGGTTTTGGGTACGAAAATTGACTTCTATGCAAAACCTTCCTTTACAGATTCACAAAACCATTGGGCTACTCCCTATATTGCTGCTGCTGAAAAAGCTGGCATCATTAAAGGAGAAGGGAATGGCATCTTCAATCCAACTGGAAAAGTTACACGTGCTGCTATGGCGACAATGCTAGTAAATGCTTATAAACTACAGAGTACAACAAATGATAATGGCCAAAGTAAATTTGAGGATTTAAAAGGACATTGGGGTGAAAAATTCGCCAATATTTTAATTAACTTAAAAATCTCAGTTGGGACTGATAACGGTTGGCAACCAAATAGATTCATAACACGAGCTGAAGCCGCTCAACTTACTGCTAAAACTGATATGTTGCAACAAAATCAAAACAATGGTTTAGAAGACAAAGAAATCATTACTGCTACATCATATGAAGATTTAAACTTAACAGTGGCTTCTAATATTACTGCCCAAGAAATTGATAGTTTTATTGCACAATACCATTCAGATAGTCCATTAGTTGGACATGGGAAAGACTTTATCAACGCACAAAATAAATATGGTGTAAATGCTCTATATTTAGCCGCTCATGCAATTTTAGAATCTGGATATGGAAAATCAGAAATTGCATATCAAAAACATAATCTATTCGGATTACGTGCATATGATGGAGATCCGTTTAAATATGCAAAATATTTACCAACCTACAGCGACAGTATTGCTTATAATGCTAATTATGTGCGAGAAAGATATTTAGAAGAAGATGGTATGCATTATAACGGACCAACGTTAGCTGGTATGAACGTGAAATATGCATCAGATAAAGGATGGGCTAACAAAATTGCAGGTATTATGGGGCGTATTAAACCGTTCCGTGCAAAAGACTATACACATGCAAAAAAATTACCGAAGAACCCTGAAACATTAGATGTCGAAGCGTTATCTAATGAAATACCGTATAAAATGTATGAAGATGGTTCGAGCGCAAATATTGTATCATCAGCCGCTTACTATCATGTACCTTATCCATTTCATTTAAAAATTAAAAGTAAATCAGATGTAGCAGTCGATGAAAATAAAGTTGGTACAGTAACTCCTGGAACAAACATCTTTATTTATCGTGAAGATCCAAATGGATGGATAGAATTCTCTTTTGAAACTCATGGAGAAAAATACTGGGCATTAAAAAGTAATTTAAGTATGTAATTAGAAAGGTCTCTCTCACTACTCTTAATCGTTTAGATTATAATCCCATATAATTATGAGACAAGTTTTTTACTTTTTTTAAATATAGTTATGTATACAAAAAAGTTAGAGAATTATTTCCTCTAACTTTTATGCGCTAGTATTTAAAATTAAAAAGATGGTGGGGTTACTCCAAATATAACAGTGACTTTGTGTAAAGAAGTGTTTTCCCATTTATGTTTTGCGTATGGTGGGATTTTAACACTATCACCTGGATTAAGAAGTAGAACCTCATCATTTAGATATAGTTTTACTTGTCCTTCCATAATAAATGCTATTTCTTCACCTTTATGTGCCACAGGCTCCATAGATGAAGCGGTTTGAGGTAGCAGATTCATTAAAGCCAATTCCAGTGATCCATCTAAATTAGGAGATAATAACTCATACGAAACATTACCGCTTTCAGGGAAGGTTATTTGTTTTCTTTGTTCCGCTCTTACAACTAATTCTTCTGTATTGGTATCTTCCAAGAAAAAATTAAATAAAGGAATATTTAATGCTACAGAAATTAATTTTAGTGTTTGTAATGATGGATTCGTGATCCCTTTCTCAATCTGACTTAACATGGAAGGTGTTATATCAGCTAATTCAGCTAAACGTTTACTAGTTAATCCTGCACCTTTTCTAAATCCCATAATTTTTTGACCAACATTAATATTGTTCATATACATAATCCCCTTTAAATGAGTGAAATTTATTAAATCAAAATTAATTTTATTTACTTATACTTAATATGTTGTTAATATATACTTAATTATAATAAATTATGATTAATTTTCAAACATTTATATCGTTGTAAGAATATTAAATAAGACGTGAAGTGATTGAAATGGATTGATTATATTTACAAGGGGGTTTATGACTGAGAGAAATTGCAAATGAAACAAAAGAGAATTTGAGAAAGAAGTATCCATTTTTTCAAAAATTAATTGAAACCGAGGAAGTTTTTTTGCTTAACCCAAGTAAGACAGATTTTGAATCTTTTATTCTAGCTAGTACTTTAACTAGAGTGGATGTTATAGATGCAGAAGATCGATTAAAACGATTTGCTCCATAATAATGCAAAAGTTTTTCCTGAAACACAAGAGGCGAATGGCATTATTGAATCGCCACTAGTAAATATTAATTCCATGAAACAATATCTGCAAGAAGAATATAAAGAGGAAATACCAGGACAATTATTACTAAAATGTAATAGTCATCTTCCCATTTCAGGATCTATTAAAGCAAGAGGCGGAGTATATGAGGTATTAAAACACGCCGAAGATTTAGCTTTGAAACATCATTTATTAACTAAACAAGATGATTATTCCGTATTAGATAGTGACAGGTTTAGAACATTCTTTTCAAATTATTCAATTGCAGTAGGTTCGACCGGAAATTTAGGGTTAAGCATTGGAATTATGAGTGTAAAGTTAGGATTCAATGTAACTGTCCATATGTCAACTGATGCGAAAACGTGGAAAAAGAATCTACTTAGAAGTAAAGGCATTACTGTTATTGAATATACAACAGACTATAGTAAAGCGGTAGAAAAAGAAGAATACAAGCTAATAATGTATTCTTAAGTTTTTAAAGGATGTGAAATGAACATGAAACCAGTTTTAAAAAATATAATTATTTCCCTTGTTTTTTCAATAGTAGGGGTGTGTTGGTCGCTGTTTGTCTTCTTTATGTTAGATGCAGACTGGCTATTGATTTGGATAGGTGTATTAATGGCATATCTATCGTTGTATATTGTGATAGGTCTATATAGCAGAAAAACGTACGACTCAAAATTCGCTAAAGTGCTTCTAAAAACAATAATTACAACCTTTAGTTTTGGAGTATTAGGAATATCATTCGGAGTTGTACACGAGATATTAGGACCATTGAGTCTTACTTTAATGACATGGTATTGGTTTCTAATGCTATTTTTATATTTAATACCCATAATATTATTAGTGATTTTAGTATTTGTAAATCGTAAAAATCATAATTTCCCTGGGGTATATAGTATACTTATACTTCTAAATATACTTCTTACGCTATGGCCGTTATTTTGGCCGTTATTTATTACTTTTATGGCAACTGGTATGAATGCAAGTGCAGGATGGTAGTAGCATTTAAATAGTATAAAAGTAGATAATCCAACATGAACTCAGTTAATAAATTAGAAAGAAGAATTATAGAATGAGAATTAAGCTTAAGAAAAAGCGAATTATAAGTGTATTATTTGCCATTATATTAGTATCAATAGGTTATTACATGTTTCAATCTATTACGAACCCTAAGCTGGTAAATGCGAAAGAGGTAAACAGTGTTCAACAAGTGAGCAGTCTACCTAAAAATGAATTAAAAAAATCGATACCTAGTCGTTTTGATGGTAAAGAAAGAAAAGTTGTATATTTAACTTTTGATGATGGACCAGGAAAATATACAGCTAACCTATTAGATGTATTAAAGAAAAATAATGTAAAAGCAACATTCTTTTTAATTGGTGATAATGTGAAAAGGTTCCCAGATTTAGTGAAACGAGAGCATGTAGAGAACCATTATGTTGGCATGCATAGCATGACACATGATTTTAAAAAGTTATACACCAATAAGGAATATGTTAAGGAAATGAAAGAGGATCAATCTTTAATTAGAAATGTTATTGGAAACGCACCGAAATTAACACGCCCACCATATGGATCAATGCCTGGCTTAAATGAATTACTTCGAAATGAAGTGGTCGTGAATAATTTAAAAGTTTGGGATTGGACAATTGATTCTTTAGATTGGAAATACAATAAATTACCCGTTGATGTAGCAGCTGCAAAAACTGTTCAAAATGTATTAGCAGGTGCGACGTCTTCAAAAGAAATTGTTTTAATGCATGATATTCATCCACAATCTGTCGCGGCAGTTCCAGCAATTATAAAAGGATTAAAAGAAAAAGGTTATGAATTTGAAGCTTATGATGAGAATAATCATTTTCCAATAAACTTCTGGCATGATAACCGGATATAAAAAAGAATATGTATTAATTATAGAATGGAATAAATGATATAGGGTTTAAATATATGTAAGAGCGTGTTTAGTTAATAAATGAAAACACGCTCTTTTAACTGGCTATTTTTTTATTAATTTAATTTAAGTTGATATTATCCCCTTTAGGTAGACAGTGTGAAAAAGACCATGTATACACATGGATGTTACACTATTACTTGGAGGGAGATTAACTTACACCATGCAAATAGTAGTTAAATTCAGATCTAACTACTACATTATCACTACAGAAATTGATTAAACCTAAAACATGTATCAATTCTAAAATAAATAGTTACGTTATTTTAGAAAAGCTTTTACGGATTTTCCAATGGATATAAATAATTAAATGTCGCATTTTGTCGTTTATTTTTATATAATTATCATTTAATCAATATATAACAATGAGGAGGATTTAATTGTCGTTTTTAAAAAACAGTAAAATTGGCACAACATTAAACGTATTGGTAGTTATAGCAAGTGTCGCTTGTATAATATTATCTATACTAGGATTTTGGGGTCTTAAAAAAGGTGAGTATGCTTCTACTACTATGTATGAAGATAGTTTATTACCAATTCAGTGGATAGGAGCAATAGAGTCTAATTATTATCTTATCAATATGAATGTAAAGGAAACTATTCTATCAAAAGATGAAAAAAGAATAAAAGAGCTTTTGACAGAAATAGATGTAGCTCGTACAGAAACTGATCAGTTATTAAAGAAGTTTGAGACTAGAGTTAGTTCTAATAAAGAAAAAGAATTGTATACAACATTTTATACAACATTTAAAGAATTAAGAACACAACTGAAGAAAGTACAAGATTTGGGACAATCTAATAATGAAGAAGCATATGCTTATTACCTAAAAGAGGTTGATCCTAATATGAAAAAGTCAATTCAGGCAATTCGTGAACTTATCCAATTTAATAATAATAATGCAGATCAATTACAAAAAAATAATACTGACAGTGCAACAAATACCATGATGCTGTTTATTAGTATCTCCATTATAGCAATTGCAATAGTCATTTTTATTGGTTATATCATTAAAAGTGCAATCAAACAACCAATTGTATTATTAGAAAGAGATATGGAGCGAGTATCTGAAGGTGACTTAACAATACGCACTTCTTATAAATCAAATAATGAATTGGGAAGCATTGTGAAGTCTTTTAATAGTATGCTGGATAACTTGCAACAATTAATTGGAGAAGTAAAAATCACAACACAAGAGGTTATTTCTTCTACCAATGGGATGTTGCAAGATACTAAACGAGCATCTCATATATCAAGAGAGGTTGTTCAAACTATATCTGAGGTCGATGAAAAAATAGAAGGACAAGTTACTAGTATCCAAGAAAGTTCATCATCAATGGAAGAAATTGCGAATGGAGTTCAAACAGTAGCTGAATCTTCAGCAATGGTTACAGAAGTGGCTGTCACAACAACAGAACAAGTCAATTCTGGTAGTGAAGTGATAAAACAATCTATACTTCAAATGAATAGTATTCATGAGGTTGTTGAAGAAACATCCAAAGTAATAGATAGGCTTGTTACACGTACGCAGCAAATTGATAAAGCTCTGGATGCTATCACTAATATTGCTGAACAAACAAACCTTCTTGCCTTAAACGCCTCAATTGAAGCTGCACGTGCTGGAGAAAATGGAAAAGGATTTGCGGTGGTGGCAGCAGAAGTGGGGGATTTAGCTGAGAAGTCTAAAAAATCCGCAAATGAAATCAATAATTTAATACAATTAATTCAAAGAGATACAAAAGATACAGTTGATGCAATGCAAAAAGGCCAACAAAAAGCTTCGGAAGGAAAAGAAACTGCTAATAAAGCAGATCAAGCATTCTCATCTATTATGGTGGCTATTAATAAAATCACTAGCCAAATTCAAGAAGTATCTGCAGCGACAGAAGAAATGTCTGCCGGTACAGAAGAAGTAAATGCCTCTATGTCGAGTGTTTCTGAAACTGCAACACAAGTAGCTAAGGAAACAACTCAAACTGTACATTCAATCCAATCACAAGCAGCCTCAATTGAGGAGATATCGAATCAATCTAACAAAATAAAAGAAAAAGTAGAAGCATTGTCAGCATTAGTTTCAAAATTTATTATTGAAGAGCAAAAAAACGAGAAATAAAATATATCAAATATGACAAAAAAGTACAGGTCCTTAATCAATTAAAGGCCTGTACTTTTTTATCATTTTAGCCAAGAAGACTCCTTCCTCAAGGAACGTGAAATTTGTTTTTGGATAAATTTTCATATAATAAATAGCTTTATGTTATGTCTTATATAAAAACATACCATAAAGAACTTGATTTTATTTTATTACACTTGATTATATATTTATTTAGTGTACCATTATAGATAATGGTTAAATTTTCTATAAATGGAAGGTGATGCACAGTGTTAACTGAATTACAAAAAAGTTTTTTCTCACGGTTACAGATATCTCCGAAAGAAGATGTAAGCTTTGAAAATTTACATGAAATTCTTCAGCAAATGGCATATGTAATACCTTATGAAAATTTAGACGTTATGAACAAAAATATCCGGAAAATTACTAGAAAGAATGTTCAAGAAAAATTACTATTAACTCAACGCGGAGGACTATGTTACGAGCTCAATACCGTATTATATTATTTTTTACTTGATTGTGGATTTGATGTCTATCGCATATCTGGTACGGTCTACGATTTAGGTGGTGATAAGTGGAAGCCTGACGATGGACATGTGATTATTATTTTAAATTATAATAATCAAAAATACATCATAGATGGGGGACTTGCCTCACATCTTCCATTACACCCAGTTCCATTTAGCGGTGAAGTGATCTCATCTCAAACGGGAAAATATCGTATTCGTAAACAGAATACTGAAAAAGGAACTTACCTACTAGAAATGAAAAAAGGAGAAAATGGGGAGAGTGCCCAATTCCTTAATTCTGAACCTACTAATACATGGTGCACTGGGTTTGCATTTTCATTAGATGAAATAGATACAAACAAAGTAAATGCTATACAAAATATTATTGTAGAGCACCCCGAATCACCTTTTAACAAAGGATACATTGTCTGCAAATTAATTGAAGATGGACATATTTCACTTACTAAAAAAAGTTTTACAGAAACAAGAAAAGGTCAAAAAAGTAAACGAACTATAAATGAAGAAGAATATCAGCAGATTCTTAAAGAAGTATTTAATATTTCTCTAGATAAATACCTCGATAAAATTTTAGAAAGAGGCTAGCTTAAACTAACTCATATAAAATTTCTTTGTCGTTTAAAAATAGATTTGTTTAAATAAAATTACATTTTTATACCTTTATATAATTTCAATTGAGATAGTTAGTATACTTTATTTACAATATGTTTTAAGAGTGGAAAAGCATAATTTTTTATGCAGTATTAGAAAAAGCACTCGAAAGAGTGCTTTTTTCGTTCATAAAATTATAAATCAATATAGCTATAAAAGTAACTGATTTGTATTTTACTTTTAATAGAATAATATTGTATTTTAAGGAGTGTTAATCTTGAGAAGAACAACAGAATACATATTAGGGCTTACTGGTGGAATTATGGGTATCTTATTTTCCATTTATGCTATATTTATTGATAATCTAAGTAAGACTCTTAAAGTAGAAGGTATAAATGTAATAATAGGCTTAAGTATCAATTGAGGAGATATCGAATCAATCTAACAAAATAAAAAGTAGAAGCTTTATCGAAATTAGTTTCAAAATTTATTATTGAGGAAAAAGGAAAAGAGAAATAATAAATATCAAATATGATGATATAAGATTTTAAAAAAAGACTATTGTAACTTTTATAAAATACAATGGTCTTTTTTATTTTCATTGAGCAGATGTGTCAAAAAATCCCACACTATTGTCTACAAAGATTTTGTTTTCATCAATTTATGCCTTATTTGATTCGCTAATAGAATAGCAGCTTTTTTTCAATTAATTACTGTTAAATTGAAAAGAAACGAAATTGATTAATAGTAGTCAAATCGTATTTAATATAGTGTATTTTTATGAAAATAAGGAGTTTGTACATGTAATTTTGCATACATAAGCACAAATTCTTAAAATCCTTATATCATGATAGATGGTTTAATTTAAAATAATTTAGGTAATTGGTTAATTATTTATCTAAAATTAATAAAGGATTGATATAAAATGTCAATAATTAGCATAACAAAGTCCCAAGATAGTATAATGATTGCATGGCAATCAGCAGAGATTACCATCCCTTTAAAAGATATAATTACTATATCTACGAATGACGTTCCTTATAATAAGCTCGATCATGTTGTTTATATTGGAACTCCATCTTCCTCGAAGAATAGAATACTAGTACATACTACAAACTTAAACTTCATTATATTTGTTGTTAATCCATCTATAATCTTAGAAGAAATTAATATTGAGTAATACAGTTCTAATAAGAAGTGTAGAACGGCATGTAAGTCTAAACTAAAATCTCATTAACAAACGTTGATAAATAGACAGTAAATAAATTTTGTACTTTCTTCTCGAAATAGTTTAGAGATTCATGTCGTTTGTAAAAAGTCATGAAAGTAGGAACTGATTTTAAAGTGTAAAATGCTGAATTATCTACAGATACATTTCATTTAGTACCCATTTTCTTGTCCATATATCGAGACAAGAAAATGGGTACTTTGTAAAAATAGCAAATACTAATTAAATGTGAAGTTAAAATTCAATTCTTCATAAATAACAAAAGATATAAATTAATCCTGAATATAAATACTTTATCTTTCTTGTCCATCTGTTTGATTGGCTTGGAATTCCATTTTTAGAGCAATACTATCTCCTTGGAACACGTTTTGATCTGTTCCGTTGTCTTCAAATATAAACTTAATCCAAAACCAATCCATTTTCCCAGGTTTTAATCCTCCTGTTTCAGTCCACTTAGAATGAAATACTTTTTTGGAGGCAATCTCTGGGCTTTGTGATTTTAGTTCTGCAAGGGTTGTCTCGTATGCAGGGCTTTTTGCAGGATCCCAATCCCAAAGAAATTGTACTTTAATATGTTTACCGAAATCTTCTGTAGTGTTATTTTGTTTTAAATCGTTTACAGTATAGTCTATTTTCATCATGATATCTTTAATATCTAATGTACCACTATTTTTTAAATTGAATTTCTTTAATATTTTGTCCCCTGGTTTTAAATTTTCTAAGTTAAGTGAAGTAGTTGGTTGCATAGCTAAATCCAATGTACCTGCAGCAAATGAATTATTTGTCACCACTTGATCGCTAAAATATGCATATGTTCCCCCACCAATTAAAGATAAACCAAGAGCGGCTGAAACCACTCCAACACCTAATTTCTTTTTCAATGACATTTTTTGTTCCTCCCATATCATTTTTATAATCTTTCTCCCTAATCAACCGAAAAGGTCCCCTCAATACAGATATACCATAAATTGTGAAAAAATTATATTTAAAGCAGAAAATTCCTTATTGAGAAAATTATGTTATTATCTATCTTCTGTAAATTAAACGTCCCAAAAATAGAAAAGTTGGATTTATAATTATCAAAACCTCTGCCAAAAACAAATTAATATTAACTGCCCTTTATGATTAGAATTATTTATTTCTTCAGGAGTATTCTAATACTTCAAAAGGTACGCCTTTTGAAGTGGTGGAATTTCTATAAAAATCAATGTGTCGAAAGGTTCGAGATAACATTTTGAAGGACTTCAAAAATACATAGACCTTTTGAATCATATATGAATTGTCGGGAAAAAAGCTTTCCCTCAAACTAATGTAACTCCCATAATCCACTTAAAATCATTATCTTTATATGAATAAATTAGTAAGCATGATGGTATAGGTTATTAGGTAAGAATGGGAGTTTTTCACTCAAGATTAAATGGGTATAGTTCTTTAAATCTATAAAAATTTAGTTTAGATTTTCTTGTCTAAATGGTATGGAGTTTCATGTACTTGTACAACCGCATTTTGTTGATAAGACCCCAATTAGTTTCACTCAAACTACCCACCATAAAAGCAACATAATATATACATAAAATAAAAAAAGATTTATGAAAGACTTTTGTAACATTTGTGAAAGAGAAATGAAAGATTTTTAAACTAAGATGAACTTACTGATATTGATGTTATATCAGTCGTTAATAAAAAGTACAAGTAGAGAGTGAGGAACAGCATTGTGTTAAAGCAATCTGAACTAAATTCTACTAAGAGAGGAAAACAAAAATGAAAAAAAACTTTAAAACAATTAGAATGGGTAAGAAATTAATTCCTGCCACAGCTGCATTAGGTATTCTTTTTTCTTTAGCCCCTGTTGCAGAGAACAAAGCTAGCGCAGGTTTAGCCACGGTGTTGGATGTGACTATTACTTCATTAGGTATTGTAGCTGATATTTATGAAAAGCTTGGGATATCTGTAGGGGAGCCTGACTTATCTAATTACACTGGCCCCTATGCAGAGAATGTGTCTTACAGAGCTCCTAACTTTAAATCTGGGGAATTTAATATTTCTATGCATCATACGAAAGGAGATTCCAATTTCACTAGAACGATTAAAGTACTTTATCCAGATGGAAAAAGTGAGATGAAAGACTTAAAATCGGGGCAACAGCTTAAGATTACAGAACCCGGTACAATTGTAGATTTGAAACCCTTTGCAGAATCTGTATCAGAGCACGATCTTCTTTACATTACAAAGGCGCAATTGGATGAAGGAAAAACCGGGGTTGCGCTTAATCAAGGTATCACCATATACGTAGAAAAAACATCCGGTGAAAATAAAGTACTTGTTGACGAATTTTATAAGAAGAAATTTGGAGCAGATTCTCTTGACGGTTTTAAAGGTTTAGGGGTGGACCGCTTTTCTTACTTAACAGATGAACAAAAGAAGGTAGCAACATTGACTTCACATCCAGTAGGTAGAGAAGTTCTTTCTAATTATGTTACGAATAATCCTAAAGCTCAAGCAGATTTTAATGACCGATCAACTAATGTATTTGCTGAGATTACCAATACCCTAGAGACACCTATTACACTACCAGATAGTATACTAAATCACGGTGAACCTTATAAAATTATCCCCTATAAAAAAGGGACCAATAAAGTATTGGTGAAAGCAGGGTCAAAATATCTTTCAGGGAGAGAAGACAATAGAGGGGTCCAATATTCAGATTCGTTTGGTGCTGATGAATTGTTTGAACTTGTCTCAGCCCCCGCTTCATATAATAATAAATGGCAGTTTCATTTGGTAAACAAGAATGGAGTACGTCTGGCTGGTAATGCTTATGGTCATAAATTCGGTACAGATTGGAGTTACAAATCTGAAATTAGTTTCACTGCAATAAACAATGATGAAGTTAACAACTGGTTAATTGACTGGTACCCTGGTAAAGAACATGAGAAACAGAAATATGAAGGAGTAAAGTTCGAACATGATAAAAGTGATACCTCTATATGGACAGCATACGATTCCTCTGGAAAATTGATAACGAATAGTTGGGTAAACCGAAGTAACAGCTACTATTATACAGATGCTTCAGGAGTTCTCTTGAAGGGTTGGCAGGAAATTAAGGGCAATACGTATCATTTTAATCCGGAGTCTAACGAGATGGCGTTGCCAAATTCATCTAATGCACAGATTGAGGGTAAGAACTATCACTTCAATGATTCTGGTGTTCTGCAACGATCAGCCTGGAAAGGTGAGCAATATTCTGATGCTTCTGGAGTGTTTGTTAAAGAAGGTCTGCAAGAAATAGAAGGTAAGCTTTACTACTTTAAAGATTTCAGTGTTAATAAAAATCAACTGCGTCTAGATGATCAACATGTCATTCTTCACTTTTCCGACAAAGGCGTACTTGAAAGAGCTACCGATCTGAATGGAAAAGCACTAAGTACTCCAACTACTGTAACTCTTAACGGCAAACAAGTGGCCTTCGAGCTAACAGGTTCTGTAATAAATCCAGGAGTCAGTGTAAAACTTGGTTCCCCCCTATCAATCCAATATTATAGCTTAGAGGATGGAGCTGCTTATTCAGGTTGGAAGGTAATCGATGGGAAAAATTATCATTTTGAAAAAGGCAAACACTCTACTTTCGATGGCCATCAAACCATTGACGGAAAAACTTACTATTTTAATAATGACGGACAAGCTCTGCTGACAGGGTTGCACCAAATAGAAGGTAAGCTTTACTATTATGACAATAAGGGTAAAATGCAAACGGGTTGGCAAGAAATCAATGGTAAATGGTATTATTTCGATGATTCTGGAGCAGCTAAGAAAGGATGGTTCAATGTTGGTGGTGGGTACCATTTCCCTTATTTCGGATACTTTACTTATTATGCCAAAGAAGATGGCTCAATTTATCAAAACGCTACAGTTGAACTTAATGGAAAGACTTATAAATTTGACAGTCATGGACACAAAGGTTATTAATGATCCAAAGAGAGTCTATTTTTTATAAATATGATTTTCGAAATGAAATCCCTCAACCTAATTATTTCTGCTGAGTTTATCTTAAAACTTGAGAATACAACTTCACCAGGTATGAATCATCAGCGGAAGTTAGAAAGTATTAAGTAAAGAATGATGCTATATATGTACCTCCTGTCCATATGGATAGGAGGTACATATATAGGCTTTTAAATATAACAAATCTTTCTATACAATTGTTACCTCTATTCCATGCGCCACAAACTAAACACCCCCCCCCCGTAATTATTCTTTTAGGATGGTACATAAACAGAACTTATCTAGTCATACAAGTAGCAAAATGTTAAAATGACCATCTGTATTATAGAATCACTTTTAATAATTTTTAGTGAATATAAGACCAGGGCAATGGATTCTAACCTAGCAGTACTGTCAGTTATAGCAACTGTATATCCAGATTCCATAGATTTATTAGATTAAAGTAAATAAGAGAAACATTTCTTTTGTGATTGGTAAAAAAGAAGAGAGGATTATATATGAAAAAAAGAATTTTAATCGTAGAAGATGAAGAAAACATTCGAGAAGTATGCAAACGGTACCTAGAGAGAGAAGGATATGAAGTATATACAGCTATCAATGGAATGGAAGGCTGGGATGTATTTCATCAATATCAACCAGATTTGATTATTTTAGATTTGATGATGCCCAAAAAAGATGGATGGGAATTATGCGAGGAAATTCGTCAACAATCAAATGTTCCTATTATTATGTTAACTGCTAAGGGAGAGGAAAGAAATCGAATTTTAGGCTTAACAATGGGTGCAGATGATTATGTAACAAAACCATTTTCACCTCGTGAATTAGTATTAAGGGTTCAAATTATATTAAGAAGAGGCAGCCAGGTAACGATACAAGCAAAAGAATATCTATCAGAAGTGATAGAATTTCCAGATTTAAAAATTTATCCAAAGACAAGGTGTGTACTCGTTTGTGAAAATAACGTGGAATTAACTGTGAAAGAATTCGAGGTACTTTATGTCATGGCACAGCATCCAAAACAAGTGTTTTCCCGTTCGCAACTTCTTGAACTTATTTGGGATTTTGAACATGAAGGGGGTACAAACACAGTAACCGTGTTAGTGAGTCGTTTACGTGACAAGCTGGAAAAGCATACGACAAAGAATCGTTGGATTCATACGGTTTGGGGAATAGGATATCGCTTTGAGCCAAATGGAGGAAATGAAGCATGAGTTTACGTATTCAATTGTTATTGATGAATTTATTAAGTACCAGTATCTTGGTAATTGCTATATGGTATAGTGAAACGCAAATGTTACTTGAACCAGAACAAACACGGCTATTAACAGTAATTGCGGTTGTCGGACTGATTATTTCAACGTTTATTTACTGGTTAATGACACGCCCTATCATGAGGTCCATTCAAAATTTAATTGAACTAACGAAACAATTTAGCGATAGACAATTTGAAACGATGTACATAATTGGAAAAGAACCACGGGAGTTTAAAGAATTAACAACAGCCTTTCAACGGATGGCTAAAAATTTAGAAGAAGGGTTTACTAAGTTAGAAGAAGGGGAAAAGGCACGTAAGGAGCTGATTACGAATATTTCACACGACTTACGAACGCCTATGGCTAGCATACAATTGATGATAGAAGCATTACAAGATAACTTAATTGAAGATCCTGAAACGAGAAAGCAGTACTTAGAGACGACCTTAAAAGAAATAAATCGATTAAGTGGATTAATTAATGACTTATTTGACCTTTCAAAGTTAGAAATTGGACAAGTAGATTTTCATCCAAGTTTTACACATATGGACAAAATTCTTTTAGATGTACTAGAGTCACATTCTTTCTTATTAGCAAACAAACAGATCGATTTACAATTGCAGGTTCCTGATACATTACCTCGACTTTTAATTATGCCGTGTAAAATAGCACGGGTCATCAGTAATTTGTTAGATAATGCGATTCGGTATTCCCCTGTTTCTGGAACAATCGAATTGATTGTAAAGGAAAATAAAAAAAAGCAACAAGTCCAATTCATTTTGCGCGATGAAGGAGAAGGAATTACTCCAAATGACCAATTACGCATATTTGAGCGTTTTTTTAGAACGGATAAATCAAGAAGTTCACAATCTGGTGGATCCGGACTCGGATTAGCCATTGCAAAATCATTGATTGAAATGCATAAAGGAGAAATTGGGGTGAGAAATCGCTTAGATGGCAAACAGGGAAGTGAATTTTGGTTTACTCTTCCCATCACATCAGAAAAAAATAAGACCGCTGAAAGACTTTTGTAATACTTATATTATAGAAATGAAAGACTTCCTTGTTAACATACTACTATACAGTATGTTACAGGAGGTTTTTTATTTTATGAAAAGAAAACATGTATTGATTATAGGAGGTTTTATAATTGTCGGAGGAATTTTATGGTCTTTGTTCCGCCCCGAGAAATTATTTATTGATAAGCAAGTGAATGAAGCATTGCCACAAACAGAAATACAATCAAACGAAACAAAACAACAACAAGAACGAGTAATAAGTGAAGGTCAGTTTCAAAATGGTGTCCATGAAACAACTGGAACAGCAACAATCCATCAATTAGCGAATGGAAAACGTATTTTACGACTTTCCAATTTTTCAACTTCTAACGGGCCAGATGTTCGAGTTGTATTAGTTCCTACGAATCGTTTGAAAGATAATGAAGACGTTAACAACCATCGGTATATTGAATTAGGAAAGTTAAAGGGAAACAAAGGAGACCAAAACTATGAAATTCCTGAAGGGATAGATATAAGTACATATGGTTCGGTTTCTATATGGTGTAAGAGATTTAATGAAAACTTTGGTGCGGCTTATTTTGAAAAGTAAGAAAGAACATAAAAATGTGGGGTGTGTACATGCCCCATCGCTATCAAGCTAACGAAAAAAATAGGTCTGCCCCATTTGAATTGACAAATGGGGGGCAGACCACTGTATGGTGACCTCTATGTAATTAGTTTTTTTTATCCAACTTTTCTTTTGCTTTTTTTGGTATATCTTCAGGTTTTACTTCTTCATATCTATCAATTCCATAATAAGCTTCATCTTTATATTTCCCACCTACTTCAACACGGAGATATGCATTCACCCGTAATTTTTTCATTCCCTTATGCATTATACGCTTTCAATGTATACCAAGTGTCTTTAACTTTTGTACCATCATCAACTTCAGTCGTTTTTTCTTGCCCATCTCCATTAATTTGAACATAATATTCTGATGTCATCCAGCTTTTAATACCAAATGAATCTTCTTTATCAGCAATACTCCACGCAATAATTCCCACCAAAAAAATCGATACGATTGCTATTATTTTTTTCATTTTTCACCTTTAACATTCTTTCAGTTTTGATATTTTATATACTATTACTGATACTAAAACGAAAGTATCTATTTACATCCATTGACCTCTAATTTTCACATACGTCTCATCAACTCACCAAGAATCATTGGTTGGTTTAAACTGACGCCATACTCTCTCATTTAATTCAAGACTATACTGATGAATCTAGCGCATGATGGTCGTATGAGCAATATATCATCCAAATAAAAGGAATCAAAAATACTACCACATTTAATATTATCCCGATCTTTGCTCCAGTATTTTTATCTACTATATGAGACAAAATGGCTAAGAGAAATCCAATTGGACAAAGAAATATAGGTAAAAAAATAGAGAGTCCTGGAAGTACAGTTAGAGTAAGTTTGTATATAAAGTTAACATTGAATACAATCAATAAAACTGGTATTAAAATCGATATAAATGTACCTATCCTATTTTTCCCCACCATAATACCCTCTTTTTTAATTAAAATCATATATATTTATGGTTCTGGCCCAAATATATGAAGAAGAACACGGATACTAGTAGATTCCTAGCGGAATCGTATTTTATACTATAAGGCCAAACACTTTAACCGGTTCCCTGTACGTTATGTTAATCCAATAAAAAGATAAATGGCAGTTCCCCAGATAAATAGGGCGGAGCATTTGTTGAATATGTTCATTAAACCTCCTGTACCATCTAGTTTCTTCATGACTGTACCTGCGAGCGTTAATCCAAAGAACCAAATCCAAGATACTGTAATACATGTGATTGTAAAAATAACTTGTTCCGTTCCGACATATTTTAATGCACTTGTCCCAATAACACCAACTATATCTAAGAGGGCATGTGGGTTTAATAAAGAAACCGATAAAGCAAAGATGATTTGTTGACGGATTGGTAATGCTTTATTCGTTTTATTTGTAGTTGACTCAGACCTCCAAATAACGTATCCCATGTAAAGTAAAAACAAAATTCCAGCAATCATTAGGCTAAGTCGTAGCCATTCAAATTGTAAAACGATAGTAGATAATAGACTCAATAAAAATGTGGCACAGTATTTTTATTTAATTCAAACTCTTCTTCATGCATTACTATACTTGTAATGCTCACTTTTTTTAAAGTATGTAACTTAATTTAAGAATTCAAATTATAAATAAAGTGTACAGCGCGAAAAATCCACCCCTGAAAAAACGTTTATTTTCTTGTTTACAAACAAGAGGGCATAGGAGTAATATATTGTACATAAATTCATATCACTATTCGCTGAATCCATATGGAGCGGGGGAACCAAATTTTGTGCGATTGCACTTGGGGTGAATCCTTCTTAAATGAAGGTAGGGCTACTCTCAAGGCCCTAATCCGACAGCTAACCTCGTAAGCGTTTCGAGAGGGGATACTATGGTGACTTTTAAAAACACTGGGTGAACTTTGGTGTCTTTTTTTATACTCTTTTTCTGGAAAATAATTCAAAAAAAGGATGAGACACTTGAAAGAGACACCCATAAAAACGAAAAATCCACTTTTTTCTTTCCCTTCTAATTCCCAGCCTTCTGAATTAAGAAGAGAATTAGGGATGAGACATTTAACAATGATTTCTATAGGTGGAAGCATTGGGACTGGGTTATTTATAGCAAGCGGAAATACGATTCATACAGCAGGACCTGGTGGAGCAATTATAGCTTATTTGTTGATGGGGTGTATTGTTTACCTGTTGATGACCAGCTTGGGAGAGATGGCAGCGTATATGCCTACATCTGGTTCTTTTAGTACGTATGCTTCTAAATTTGTAGATCCTGCATTTGGTTTTGCGATTGGTTGGAATTACTGGTTTAGCTGGACTATTACTCTTGCAGTTGAAATTTCATCAGGAGCTATTCTTATGAAATATTGGTTTCCATACAGTCCATCTATTCTTTGGAGTGCGTTATTCATCCTGTTTATGTTTGGAATTAATATTCTTTCAGTGAAACATTATGGAGAAATGGAGTTTTGGCTTTCACTTGTAAAAGTTATTACTATAGTCGTGTTTATTATGTTAGGAATAGCCACGATATTTGGAATTTTCAAAGGAAATCCCATTGGATTTCACAATCTAACAATTGGAGATGCACCCTTTCATGGAGGTTTTCTTTCTATTTTTAGTGTGTTTATGATTGCGGGGTTTTCCTTTCAAGGTACAGAAATGGTCGGAATTGTAGCTGGAGAAAGTAAAGCTCCTGAAAAGCATATTCCAAAAGCTGTGCGGCAAATCTTTTGGAGAATTCTCTTATTTTACATACTTACCATTTGCGTAATTGGAGTCATAGTTCCCTACACAGATCCGAATCTAGTTAACAATGATATTAGTAATATTACAATGAGTCCCTTCACACTAGTATTTGAGAAAATTGGATTCGCATTTGCAGCTTCTATTATGAATGCAGTTATCTTGGTATCAGTTCTATCAGCTGGTAATTCTGGAATGTATGTTGCAACCCGAATGTTATGGGTAATGGCAAGAGAAGGGAAAGCTCCAAAGTGTTTAAAAAAAGTAAATAAACAAGGTGTTCCTATTAATGCATTACTTATGACAACGGCTGTGGCAATCGTAGCGTTTGCAGCTTCTTTATTTGGAGAAGGGCAAGCGTTTATATGGCTTTTGAATGCTTCGGGACTTTGTGG
This sequence comes from Bacillus sp. TH17, assembly GCF_016651125.1. Taxonomy (NCBI): domain Bacteria; kingdom Bacillati; phylum Bacillota; class Bacilli; order Caryophanales; family Bacillaceae; genus Bacillus; species Bacillus sp. TH17. Next base: position 130,388 of record NZ_JAEKEN010000003.1, on the reverse strand, counting down.
ATTTATTGCATGGTTAGGGATTGCTATAAGCCATTATCGTTTTCGACAGGCTTTTTTACATCAAGGAAAGAATTTAAATAAGCTCCCGTATCAAGCAAAGTGGTATCCTATCGGTCCTATTTTAGCTTTTGTAATATGTACTATTATTATTTTAGGACAGAATTATTCAGTCATTATAGGGTCACATGTCGATTGGTATGAAGTACTTGCTACTTATATTGGTTTACTGCTGTTTCTTGTATTTTGGTTCGGCTATAAAATTATAAAAAAAACAAAGGTGATTCCATTACAACAAGTCAATTTAGAGCATGATGATCATTAAGGATGGAAATTAAGGAGACAGAAATATGGAACTAGACATTCTACTCAGGTTACTTGTAGCAATACTTGTTGGAGCAATAATTGGTTTAGAACGTCAATGGCACAATTGCATTGCTGGATTACGTACAAATGTACTTGTTTCCGTTGGTGCTGCACTTTTTGTACTATTAAGTGTACTCACTCCAACTGATAATACACCTACAAGAATAGCTTCTCAAATTGTAAGCGGGATTGGTTTTTTAGGTGCTGGAGTTATTATGAAAGATGGATTGACAGTTCGAGGACTGGATACCGCAGCAACCTTATGGTGTTCTGCGGCTGTAGGAACATTAGCAGGTAGCGGCTATTTACTTATAGCTATAACAGGAACCATTCTTATTGTCAGCATAAATAGTTTACTAAGACCTGTTTCAAAATGGGTTTCCGAAAAATCTGAAAAAGGTTTTAAATATTCCCAACAAGTTACCGCTCTCTCTTATAGAGTAAAACATAAATCATCAGAGAAAAAAGATTGTTAAAGAGAAGCTAATTTTAAGAACGTTATCAATAATAATAAAAGAGACCTATTCCAGATGGGCAAATAGAGAAATAATTAGTGGGCAATTTATTCAATATTTGAACTGATGAAAAATACTTTCTACAAAGTAATCAAAGAACAATTACAGTCATCAAGCCAATTTCAAGATCTAATTTCAATTTTCAAAGACGTTGAAAAATATTTTTTAAGAAAATGAGTTATTTCATAAAAAATTATGCAAAACAAAAAGGAACCATAGCCGGTTCCTTTTTGTTTTATTCCTTTCAAAAGGTAAACCTTTTCGAACACACGTTTAGTTCAATAAAGCCCGTCCCGTTTCGATTCCCTGGCCTATAACTTGAATTGGTACTCATTTATGTTAACCAAAATGAATATCTATTGTTGTAACTATATTAACTAGGGAGGAATCTTCATGGGATACTTTGTTACCGTAGAGTCAGGTGTGAATTTATATGTAGAAGATATTAACCCTGGGGGAAATAAGACCCTCGTATTTTTACATGGCTGGCCGTTAAGCCATAAACAGTTTGAATATCAGTTTAATATTCTTCCTACTATGGGCTATCGCTGTATTGGTATAGACTGGAGGGGATTTGGCAATTCGGATAAACCAATGAACGGCTATACTTTTAACAGACTTGCAGATGATATCCGCACAGTAGTTGGTACACTTCAAATAAACAATTTTACTCTTGTTGGTCACTCTACCGGTGGGTCTATCGCAATTCGATATATGTCTCGTCACAATGGTTTTAGGGTATCAAAGCTTGTTCTTATTGATGCGGCCGCTCCAACTGGATTTACCGCAGAAACTGCTAATAACTATCTTAAAGAAACCTTAAATGATCGACCTAAAATGATGCAGGACGTAACAGATGGCTTTTTCTTTCAGTATATAACTAAACCATTTTCGGACTGGTTTTTGCAAATGGGACTACAAGCAGCAAGTTGGTCGACAGCTGCTATTATAACTACATTAAGAGATGAGCAGCTACATGCGGATCTTCCGAAAATTAATGTTCCTACTTTAATCGTTCATGGCATTCATGACAAAGTTATTCCCTTTGCACAAGCTCAAGAACTAAATGAAAAAATAAGAAATTCACAGCTTGTTCCGTTTCAATATAGTGGTCATGGCCTTTTCTGGGAAGAACGCGAGAAATTTAACCAACTATTGGCACAATTTATTTAGTTAAAACTTTGACCTAAATTCAAAAAAACGGAGGGACGATAGCGTAATAATCGAGTACGCTTTACGGACAGTAAAATATTTGCTGTAATTGGGGTACGGAAACGATTTAGGGAATGAGGTGCCACTCTGGGACTTACTTACAGAATGATTTGAGGAATGCTCTGACATATCTAAATCTTACCCATTTAAATTTATAAAAGAAGAGTCCATTTTGGATTCTTCTTTTTATATGCTACAATACGCCTTTTGAAGTAGGTATATTTCTATAAAAATCAATGTGTCGAAATGATCAAGATAACATTTTGAAGGACTTCAAAAATACATAGACCTTTTGAATCATATATGAATTGTTGGGGGGGAAAGTTTTCCTTCAAGATAATGTAATTCCCATAATCCATTTGAATCATTACATTTATATGAATGAATTAACAAGAATGATGGTATAAGTCATTAGGTAAGAATGGGAGCATCTTAAACAAGATTAAATGGGGTTAGTTCTGTAAATCTATAAAATTTAGTTTTAGAGTTTCTTGTCCCAACCAATATCTAAAAGCGAAAGTTTAGACTTTCTTGTCTAAATAGTTTGGAGTTTCATGTCCTTTTACATTTACATGTGAGATAGAAAGGGGGATTAACTCATATCACCCAAGTGTTCGTTAAATTCTCATTTAACGAAAACAATAATTATAAGAATCTATAGTCGATTGTCTGCTGACGATCGACTATAGATTTAATCAGCACGAAGCACATGCAATAAATAATTCTGTTTTAGATAACATCCATCTAATCAAAAAATCGAGTTATAAAAAGAGGGGGAAGGCATTTTTTATTGAAGTTTGTTTATAATAGTTTTTTAATTTGTTAGGGGGAATCGTAAAGTAGATTATTAATCTCTTTGATAATTTTTATTTCCCTTATAGTATTTGGCATACTGTATTAAAAATTTTAAATTTTGAAGGGAGAATCAATAAATATGGGCAAGAAAAAAAGAATAGGTAATAAGTTATTACTTGTCAGTGCAATTTGTACAATAACGATTCCTTCAGTTTCATATGCGGAGGAAGTAACTTTACCTAAAAATTTCGCGATTGCTTCAAGTCTGTATGAGGAACGGAATATGGATGTATTGAAAACAAGTGTATATCCCAATACATATAATAATCCGTTTAACCATCAATTTATTCCGACATTAAAGGAAACAAACACAAATATAAAAAAAGTAGACAATATTGATGATGAAAATCCTATTATATCTACTACTCTTTTATTTATTCGCCATATGAATAGTGAAGATTATAAATCTGCATTTGATTTAACCTCAAGGTCATTACAGAAAATAATATCGGAAGAATGGCTGAAGGGCTATTGGGAGGGACTCCCATTGCAATTACAAGCAGGTTCTTTTCTAGGAATTGGAGAGGTAATACAAAAAGAGACAAATTCCGTGCATGCGAATGTAGAAGTTAAATTAGTTTTTGAACAATTTACTGTACCTTTACTAATTAAACTAGATCCATCTGGAAAAATAGACGATTTTCAACTCAGCATGTCGTTTAGTCCTGTTGCAGAGCGTCCATCATATAGTAAGCCTGAATCATTTGTTGATAAAGAAGTAGTAGTTGGAAGTGGTGCATTTCCATTACCAGGAACATTGTCTGTTCCAAAAGGTAAGGGTCCTTTCCCAGCGGTTATTCTTGTGCAAGGATCTGGAGCAACCGATCAGGATGAAACAGCGTTTGCTTTAAAACCATTTCGCGATTTAGCTGAAGGTCTTGCCTCGAAAGGAATTGCTGTCCTTCGCTATAATAAACGAACTTATGAACATGGATTGAAAACACAATACAGTCCTTTTTATACAGTTGATAAAGAGACAACAGATGATGCTCTTCTTGTGACTCATTTTCTTCAAAATGAACCTATGATAAATAAGAATCAAATTTATATTCTTGGTCATAGTCAAGGTGGACTGATGCTTCCGAAAATGATTGAAAAAGACCAAAATCAAAATATAGCTGGAGCAATTGTGATGGGAGGACCAGCCCGTACAATCCAAGATGTTGTTTTAGATCAATTCGAGTATCTTTTTTCTATTGGAGCAATGAAATCGGATGAATATAAATTTTACAAATCGCAATTTGAATTATTAAATGATCCCAATTTCTCTAGTCAGAATCCTCCAAAAGATTTTTATTTAGGATCAGCAGTATTTTGGGATTCTATTCGTAAAATTAAAGCAGCAGAAATGTCAAAAGAACAAAAGACACCGCTTCTTATTATTCAAGGAGAAAGAGACTATCAAGTTCAATCAAAAATCGAAATTCCTCTTTGGAAAGAACAATTAAAAGAACGAGATAACGTTGATTATCGACTATATCCAAAGTTAAATCACTTCTTTACAGAAGGTGATGGGGAAATAAGTAAACCGGATGAATATTATAGTCCTGCTAATATCCCTGAGTATGTTATAAATGATATTGCTGCTTGGGTGCAAGGAAGATCAAAATAAAATTAGCAACCATATTTTTTATAGAGGTCATCATACATGCCTATCAACTTAAGGATAGAAATTAAATGGGTTTTTGTTTAAATAAACTAAATAAAGGGGTGTTCTTTATGTGTACTAGTTTGACATTACAGACAAAAAACGGTCAGCATCTTTTTGCAAGAACGATGGATTTTACATTAGATTTCAATCAAGAAGTAATAATAGTTCCTCGAAGTTATCAATGGAACAATATAACTGATGAAACCATCGAGACGAAACAAGCTGTTGTCGGGATGGGGATTAACCATCAAGGAAGGATTATTCTGGCGGACGGAGTAAATGAATCAGGTATGACATGTGCAACACTCTATTTTCCAGGATTCGCTACTTATAGTAACAGTATAGACGACAATAAAACGAATCTGGCTCCATTTGATTTTGTGGCATGGAGTCTCACACAATTCAATTCTGTCGAAGAGTTAAAGAAATCTGTAGATAGTATTTCCTTTTTGGATGTACCATTACCTGTTTTAGGAGTTACTCCACCGCTACATTGGATTTTAGCGGATAAATGGGGAGAATGTATTGTATTAGAGCCGACAACTGAAGGACTAAAAATATATGATAATCCTCTTGGGGTAATGACCAATAGTCCTGAGTTTAACTGGCATTTACAAAATTTAAGACAATATATAGGTCTTAAATCGCAGCCATATGCGCTAACCCAATGGGGGGATGTACCATTAAGTGCTTTTGGACAAGGTTCAGGTTCGATGGGACTCCCTGGGGATTTCACCCCACCATCAAGGTTTGTTCGGGCAGCATATGGCAAACAAAATATTCAAGGTATAGATAACGAAGAAGAGGGTATATCGGCCATTTTTCATATCTTATCAAATTGTGAGGTTCCAAAAGGTGGAGTAATAACGGAAGAAGGTACATTAGATAATACCATTTATACGAGCGCAATGTGTATGGAGTCTGGTACATATTATTACCATACCTATGATTGTAGAAAAATTATAGCCATACATCTATTTCATGAAAATTTAGATACAGATGAAATTAAAACATATCCATTTCAGCGTAAACAAAAGATATTTTATCAAAACTAATTAGATTTGGAATAACATTAAAAAAGCAAACTTAATTAAGTTTGCTTTTTATAATAGACGATACGACTCATGCTATGACTTTTAAACACTTATATTCACGCTGATATTTTTTTATATATAGTATTTTTTATTATATTTCTAATCATTTTAAGCGAAGGGTACGTGATTGAGATGAATAATACATATAATGAAAAGACACATATATCCATTAAACAATTATTTAACAAATTTTCATCAAAAGCCCCTGGCTTTGCATATATCGCTAGTTTCGATAGCGGAGTAACTTATAAAGGTGCAGTTGGCATAGCTTCTATAGAGGAAAATATAACCATAACCACTAAAAATGTTTTTAATATTGCCTCGGTTTCTAAACAATTTACAGCGTTTTCTATATTACTCTTAGAACAAGAGGAGAAATTGAGTTTAGATGATTCAATTGTAAAGTTTGTCCCTTCTATAGGAGCATATGCTGAACCTGTAACATTGAGACACCTAATTCACCACACTGGTGGACTAGTTGATTATATAGAATTGGCTGAAGCAGCAAATATTAAATTTACTGATACATTAACTGTGGAAGAATCGCTAGAACACCTTAGTGGTCATCAAATTGCAAGGTTCCCAGTTGGAACAAAATTTGAGTATAGCAATACAGGGTATTTTTTATTATCACAAGTGGTAGAGAAGGTAAGTGGCAAGTCTCTACGTCAGTTTACAAAGGAGCGCATTTTTGACCCTTTAAATATGAGGGACACAACAATTGTAGATTACTACCCAACTACTATACCAATTACTAGTGGATATTCGAAGAATGAGCAAGGAACATTTAAAATCTATGAAAGCCCTTGGGAACATACAGGGGATGGGGCAGTGCATTCAACAGTTGAAGACCTGGTAAAGTGGGGAGAGAATTTAACTACAGGTACCGTTGGTGGAAAAGAACTTGTTACAAGAATGAACGAAATAGGTCCGAAAATTTCTCCAACTGGGGAAACGATTATTCACAATGAAGATTATGCTTTTGGGCTAAGGCTTGCAGAAGACTTTAACTATCGATACTTGGAACATTCAGGAAGCTGGGCAGGTTATCGTTCACACTTCATGCGGTTTCCAAAAGAATATTTTTCTGTTGTGGTACTAAGTAATTATGATGCATTTGACTCTAAAAAATATGCTAATGAAATAGCAGAAATTGTTTTAGAAAAGTAAAAAATAGAGCGTAGAAGTCAGTATTTGGATTTGGTTTACCCCACGTTGTTGTAGGTGTAATTGATTTTGAGAACGGAAGGCAAGCACATATTAATGCCTGCCTTTTTTTATATTAAAATGAATATGAATATTCATACAATTAAAAACTTAATTAGAAATTCTTTGAATATAGATTGCTCAATGAGGTTGAATTTTATAATTTTTAAAAAATAATTATAAAAAATAGAATTACATATGAAAAATTATATATTATAATTAATAAACTTTATTTTATTGAAAATTGAAATATTAAGTAATATTCCTATTGCTATTAAGTTAACCATTAAAGAACTTCCTCCAAAACTCACAAATGGAAATGGTGTACCTGTAAGAGGAAATAGTCCTGTAATACCCCCTAAATTAACAACAGATTGCATACCAATCATACAACCTATACCAATTGCTATAAAACTGCCGAATGGATCTTCACATAATTGTGCAATTTTTAAGGAGCGAAGTACTATAGTCGCAACTCCAGCCAGTATTATAAATACACCAAAAAATCCTAGTTCTTCAGAAACTATTGCCATTATAAAATCAGTATGTGGTTCTGGAAGATAACCGGTTTTTTGAATACTATTTCCGAATCCACGACCAGTAATTCCTCCAGAGCCAATGGCAATAAAAGAATTTACAAGCTGGTATCCATTTCCTTGCGCATCAACAAAGGGATTGAAAATTGTAGTAATACGTGTCTTTTGAACTTCTGACAAACTATATTGAATCAAAAGATATAAAATAGGTAACCACAAAATAGAACCGATTATAGTTCTTTTGATTAATAGATTTATATTTATTCCTGAGCAAAGAAATATGCTAAAACCTATACCTAATATTAAAAGTGCAGATCCTAAGTTTGGCTGTTTATAGATTAGGAAAAAAATTGCAGCTAAAAAAATAAAAGTTTTCCGCTACCACTCCAAATATTTTTAGCTTGTTCTTGTCGTAATGCAAAAAAACGGGCTGTTACAAGTATTGTTCCTAATTTAAGAAATTCAGCTGGCTGTATTCCAAAGATCCATGATTGAGCATTATTTACCACTTTTCCTTTCCACAAAACCATAATTAATAAAAAAATTCCCCCAACCATAATACAGATAGAGACTATTCGTTTTTTCCATATTTCATATGGGAGAATAGCGCAAACTATTAACCCTATTGTTCCTAAAAATAGCTTTGTTAATTGAGAATCAACAAAATGCCTACTGTTATAACCGTAATGTTGAACAGCAACAATGGAGCTCGCGCTATACATCATGATAATACCTAAAGTACATGTTATGAATAGAGGGAGGAGCAATAGATAATCGAGTTTTAATATTTTTTTCATTTTAATATCCTCCTGATTTACATTAACACTTAATATTACATTTGCTAATGAGTAGAATCTTGTTCTCATCAACTACTAAATAGTATTTTTGTTTTGAAAGATTCTATAGCTTACCCCCTGTTTTCTTACGCAAAAATCCCCCCTAGTTACATACTAGGGGGGATTTAAATTGGCATGACTAAATAAAGCTTTCCTCCCCCTAGTAGAGCTTTGGCACTATACAACGTAAAGTAATGGAAATTGATTACTTAGCTATCTTAAGAAGAGCCTTAATCCGACAATTCCTGTTCTACCCATTGGCGTCTTTCGACATTTTTGGGCAATAGCCTGTGTTTGTATAGGAGCCTCACCTAACAGGTTTAGCAATATAAATTTTATGTATTTGTTTCGTGTAGCCAGCATAAATACTTTTTTTTTGCTTGTCAAGTAAGCATATTGCTAATTTTATATTCTTTATTGTTTTATGAATTTTGAGAAATAATGCAAGAAAATGTATTTAATCATCTCATATAGATACTTATTTTCGGCCTGTAGTGTATAATTTGATTAAGTAGTTTAACCATATAAATTTGATAAACAGTAACGAAGATTTTAATCATAAAATAAGATTTTTGAAGAATGTTCTTTTGAAGTACGGTATGACTAATAATTCAACTCCTGCTATAAAGTTACAAATTAATCATAAACAATAAGTTTCCTATACGAAATTTCATATATTTTATAACGTTTCTTCGAACTAATTGTATATAAATTTTATATCTTTTAAGTTGAATTTCAAATTTACAATAGAGTCGAATTACATTTCTCTAAAAAAGAATTTATTATGAATCGAATCGAAAGTTAGTTGACAAATATTAAATTCTGGTTTAAATTTTGAAGTAATTCAATAATCTTTGTTAGGTGAGGCTCCTGTATAGAGAAACGCTGCTGCCCAAAAATGTCGAGAGACGCCAATGGGTCAACAGGAACGGTCGGATTAAGGCCCTTTTTAATGTAGCTGGTTATAAAAACCTATGCTATACAGTGCTAAAACTCAACGAGGGAGTGGTATACGATTTGATAGAAAGGCACCTCTGGGATTTTTGCAGAGCTGTCTTAATAATCATTTATTTGTATTGTAAAAAACCTTTACTCCTTTTTGAGTAAAGGTTTTTTTGTTTAATGTTATTTATTTTTATCTTGTCTATATTCAAAAAGGAGGTAGTTCTAAATAATAAATTGATTGCAATGTAACTATTAATGCTCTAATAAAAATTTTAGACAGATAAAATAACACAAAACCACTCATGAAACTCTAGAGTCTCCCTTAGCAATATAAGGAGGAGTTAACATGAAGAAATTATTAAATGAATTACTTGTAACCCAAAATAATTTGGATGCAGAGAAAGTTTTACGTCATCCGTCGTATGATGTTGCGCAAGAAGTAAAACGGTTTTCAATTGAAGATCAAGTCATATTACTAGATAAGATTCCTGTATTAAAAAGCTCAAAAATTCTTCAACATTTGAGTACAGAAGAAAAATATAATATCTTAATTCACTTATCTGAAAACAAAGCTAAAAAGTTACTAGATTTACAACCGATTGATAAAACAGTAAATCTACTTTTAGAGGTTCATCCGGAAAAACAAGCTAAATTAATGGCGTATTTAAATAAAATTACAAAACATAATGTAAAAAAATTAATGGCTTTCAAACCTGAAACGGCAGGAAGTCTTGTCACAAGTGATTTTGTTGCAGTTAGTGGGAATTGGTCAGTAAAAATGACATTGAAGTACATTAGGGAGCATTCTGAAAATGTAGAATCAATATCTTATATCTATGTTCTTGATAGTCATGGTTATCTTAAGGGAATCGTTTCCATACATGAGTTATTACTAGCAGCAGATGAAGAGATATTATCTACTATCATGATTCAAGAGGTAATTTCAGTACACGCTGAAGTTGATCAGCAAGAAGTTGTAAAAAAGCTACTGAATTATAATTTAGCAGCATTACCCGTAATAACAGCAAATAATGAAATGATTGGTATTATAACATTTGATGACGTAATGAATGTTATGGAAGCAGAAGCTACAGAAGATATCCAAAAGTTAGGCGGAAGTGAACCGTTAAATCAATCTTACTTTGAATCTAGTATTTGGAGCATTTTCTTCAAACGTCTACCATGGTTATTGCTTCTTTTTGTTGCTGAAGCATATACAGGTACAGTACTAAAGTATTTTGAAGACGAAATCGAAACAGTAGTTGCCTTAGCTTTCTTTGTACCGTTATTAGTAGGTACTGGAGGAAATACAGGAACACAGGTTGTAGCAACAATTACTCGTGCAATTGGTATTGGAGAGGTGAAATTTAAAGACATTTTCCGTGTAATGAAAAAGGAGTTTGCAATTGGCATGCTTCTCGGACTTGCACTTGGGGTAGCTGGGCTCACTCGTGCTTATATGTTAGGGGTTGGAACAGAAGTTGCACAAGTTGTAGCAATTACTTTATTATTTATTGTTATTTGGGCCTCTCTTGTTGCAGCTGTTTTACCCTTGATTCTGAGAAAATTAAAATTAGATCCTGCAGTTGTTTCTGGTCCGTTTATTACAACATTTGTTGACGGAACAGGATTAGTAATTTATTTCATGGTTGCAAAAACGTTATTAAATTTGTAAATATACACTGAAGTAAAAGCGAAATGTGGAATAAGTATTTTGCCTTGATTGCTAAAATCTAGTGGAGAATTCAGGAATGAGGAAATCAAACACCTATGTCTTTAGATAAATAATATTTTAATGGATTTATTAAATGTAATTAATGCTGGAGGATAAACTATGAAACATCTAAGAAAAATCTTCAAACGAATTTTGCTTCTGTTGTCTATATTCATGCTTATTGGCATAGGAATATTATTTGGTACTAGCTATGGCCGAGAGCTTCGTATAACAATGGCTGGGAGTATACTAACTTCTCAGCATCCACAATATGCGAAATATACATTTCTATCCCAAAAGGAACTAGATAAACTGCAAGATAGAATTAATCATCCGAAATGGTCAAACAGTGATGAGCATATTTATAAAAAAATAGCAGGAAAAAGATTAGAAGAATTAAAAAATCAGCCATTAGAAATTGATGTAGAAACAATTAAAAGTAATAAAGATAGTCGTTTTCTTTTCGAAGGAAAGTTAGTTACCATTAGCAATCCCTTTAGTGTTAAACTTGTTAGCCATCAAGGAACACAAGGAGCTAACAGGGGAGAAAAAATTAGTGTAATGGCAAAACGTAATCATGCACTTGTTGCTGTGAATGCAAGTGGATTTGCTGATGAAACAGGAAGGGGTGGAGGAAATATTGCAACTGGAATAGTAATAGAAAATGGGAAAGCAATTGATACAAATATAGATAAAAATACCCCTACAATTATTACGGGCTTAACAAAGTTTGGACAAATGATAACAGGGAATTATTCTACCCAACAACTTTTGGATAAACAAGTCGTTTCAGCAGCAGGATTTATGCCACAGTTAATTGTTAATGGAGAAAAAATGATTACAGAAGGAGACGGTGGTTGGGGCTCTGCTCCGCGAAGTATTATGGCACAAAAAGAAGATGGCACAATAATGTTTCTAGTGATTGACGGTAGGCAGACACATAGCATAGGAGCTACGTTAAAAGAGTGTCAAGATATTCTATATGAAAAAGGAGCAATAAATGCGATGGCTATGGATGGAGGTTCTTCTGCTACGCTATATTTAGGAGGAAAGGTTATAAATTCACCTTCTACATTATCCCATGAAGATCGTTATTTACCGAATGCTTGGATGGTAACAGCAAACCAAAAACAAGAAATAAGGGTGACAATAGATGGGAAAAAATAGATACTAAAAAATCAGTTGAATTTGATGCAAATATTTCAACTGATTTATGAATTCTTAAATAAATGAAGGATTAATTAAAGTTTAAAAACTAACATACAAAGAGTGTAATTAAAGAAAAGCGTAAAGAGATACTCAATCATATGGAAAATCTCCAAGAAGTTAAAAGAAGGATAAATAATGTATACAGTTTACACTCATATTCAATTATATGCTTTTAATCTTATAGTATTTGCTACAGCTATGTGAAATGGACAACCTGTAAAAATAATTGTTGTGATCAGATGAGTAAAGATTAATGCGCAGAATGAATTAGTAATCATACCTGAAAACATTTCATCAAACATCAAAGCAACACATTAGTCGCTTTGATGTTTGTAATGATAAAAGGGTGATAAAAAACATAAACAATAGGTGTATCAAGCAAAGGGATAATACACCTTAAAACTACATTGTTAAACAACATGCGTCGTCGTGTAGTATATCTTATTTATCTTTAATTATTTTAGGTTCAGTATTACATCTTATAGATCGTTTTTTCTATGATTTCCTAATTTCCAACTCTCGTCTTTTTATTCAATCATAATTACTATTTTAAGGATGTTAAAGTAACTCCAATACTAAACGTAAAAGGAATAAAAAAGCATGGCATTTTGTGTCACTCTTTTTACACTTCATAACAAATAAGGATAAAAGAACAAAGTAAGTTATGCTTTAAACCTTTACTGATAGGAGAAAATGTTTGTATAGACCCACACACTTATTATTGGGTAATGTATGAAAGAAATTAAAATGATGAGACATAGACTTATAACTACACAATTGAATTAAACAATAATATTTTGAAACAAGAGTAAAGTTAAGGTGGGGATAACTATGAATGCTAACCAAAAAACGTCCTTATTGGCAGCATGGATTAGTGTAATTAGCAATATATTTCTGACTCTCATCAAAATTATAGTCGGTTTACTTTTCAAAAGTCAGGTATTATTAGCCGACGGGATTCATAATGCTGCCGATGTTGTAGCATCCGTAACCTCATTGGGATCAATGAAAATTTCAAACCAGCCAGCTGATGAAGATCATCCTTATGGACATGGTAAAGCAGAAGTTATATCATCAGGAATTGTAGCTGTGATTTTAATTTTAGCGGCTTTATTTATGGCTTATGAATCAATAAAGTCATTATTTGAACCAGCGACAGAACCCCATATAATTGCTTTTATAGCAGCGATTATTTCATTAATATGGAAGCAAATTTTATATGTATACACAATACGAATTGGTCGAAAAACAAGCAGCAAAGGGCTTATAGCAACTGCTTATGATCATCTTGCTGATGTTTATGCCTCAATTGCAGCTGTAATTGGAATTGGTATTGCTTTGATAAACAATATCTATTCCATTCCATATGCAGCATATGGGGATCCTTTAGCTGGTATTATCGTTTCCTTTTTCGTATTAAAGTTAGCGATTAGTATGGGGAAAGAATCAATATATATATTAATGGAAGGTGGTATTCCTACCGAGAAATGTAGTGAATATAAGAGAATAATTCAGGCCCATCCTTTTGTAAAAAGAATTGATAGAATGCGCGCACGTGATCATGGTCACTATGTATTAATTGATATTAGAATTAGTGTTCCGGCACATTTAAGCATCCAGCAAGGACATGATATTTGTAGGGATATAAAAACTACTATTATAAATCAGAACCCAGAAATATATGAAGTACTAATTCATTTAAACCCATGGTATGAGGAGAAGTAGGTTTATTGAATTATAGATAGATATAAGTAAGTAGTTAAACCGTCCTTTTTAGATATTGGAGAATTGGTCGACTTGTATAATGTCCATAATTAAAAAACATTTATAGTTATGAGTACAATACATCTCAAATACATTATTTATAGAAGAAAAAACGTCCTATTAAAATATAGGACGCTTTTATCTATGATTTACTAATTTCCCAACCTTCGCGTATTTTCTCTAATTCAATTACAATTACCTTTGAATCTTTTTTATACAAAGCATCAACAAAATCTGAAAGATAAATATCATTGAGTGGAATGAATTAATATATGAGGGTTCATTTTCAATATTTGTCTCTCAAATGAAGCAACTTTAGTATTCACTCAAAAATCCATTGTCTATGAAACAACTAGATTTTTAAACGGCTTTAATAGACATCTGCCATTTACATAGACAGATGTCTATTGTATTTTTGGCGGCAAGATTAAATAGCTTTTTGTTACTTTACAATAAAGTATACTTAATATCAGTAATTCATGTAATTAGGAGTGATTTCTATATTTAAGGAAAATGCAAAAAGGATACTTCTGTCATTAGTAACAAATCCAATACTAATAATTGTATACGGGATTTTTTGTTATGAGTTAGCCTTATACTGTAAGTACGGAAGGATGAATTATAATATTTATATTTTGTTATTATGTATAGTACTTTTTATATCCATGACTACATTTACTACAATGCGGGTGATAAAAAATAGAGAATATGAAACTAAAAAATTAACTAATTCAATAGCATGGAGATCCATTTCTATTATCATTATTGTTGCAATTACATCATTTTATGGGATGCAGATTTATAAAAGTGCAATAAATTACAATGGCAAATTGGCATGGTTTATAGAAAGGTTAAAACATGAAAGGTCAGTTAAACTTAAACATAATAATATATATGAATCTGGAGTAGAAGGTATTTTTGAAGATATAAATAAAAAATATCCTTTGCCAAAGAAATTGTATATGGCAACTGATTTTGATCTTACATTTCATTCAGATGGAACAATCACAGCGTTTGATACATTTGTTTATGGGAAAAATGTTGATGGGAAAGAAGAAACTTATTTAATCTCTTATAATGAGAAGAAATCAGAAGATATTACTATAATACGAGACGGATATGCAAAGCCTGATTATGATGATGATAAATTAGTAGAACCTTTAATTAAAACGGTTAAGGCGATTCCAGTTAAGCAAACGTTTAGAAAGTGGAATGAAAGTAAGTATGGGTTGATTTATTATGGAAAAAGAAATTGGGGATCCAATACAGAGGGAATTATTAATATTACTGAGGATGGTAAGGGGCAGAGTCTTAAAGAAGCAGCTTCTGATATCATTGGATATACTGTATCTATATATGTCCCTGGAAAAGAGAAAGAGCTAGTCCCTGCTAGATATAATTTAATATGTGACGCAAGTTGGAGTAAATCAAAGACGCCTCCAAATGAAGATAGGTTTAAAGAGAAGAAACAACAAGATTTAAAGAATGAAAAAGAACAGTTTTTCCTATCAAAAGAAGTTGGTTATAAACTAAATATGACAGATAAAGCATTAGGGAGCGCCTTTTATTCATTAAGCAGGACTAGTGATGAAGGGGAAACATGGGAGGTTATCAATCCAGACCCATTTAATAGGGGGATTGGTAGTGTATCAGGGATCACTTTTATAAATGATAAACTTGGGTTTTTAGGAGCAGTTAGACCTTCTGGTAATGAGGGAGAGTTATATCGCACAGATGATGGGGGGGTATCTTTCAAAAAGGTAGAATATCCGCCGCATGAAGTGAAATTAGATCATACACAGTCCACAATAAGTCCTTTTGATTCTCCTAGTATGCCATATGAGAAAGATGGGGTTTTTAATATGTTAGTTGGACAAGGGGCAGATGGAGACTACAATGGCGATAGTAGTGCACTTTATCAATCAAAAGATAACGGAGAGACATGGGAATTTGTAGAAGAAGTGAAAAAGAAATAGTCAGAATGTTTTTTCAAAAAATAAGGTAACTACTCAGCTATACATTTCATTTAGAAGTTTGGTAAGGGGTATAATTCCAGCGATGAAGATAAAATGGACCTACACCTCGCTGCCTTTCTTTGTTTTAAAGCTTTGCGCGTGGCAGGAAAAGGCCCTGACCGCTTCTATGCATGGCCAGTCCCTCTCGCCCATTTAAAAAGATGCTTTTCTGGCTTTTTTTCATAGAGGGGCTGAGTAGTTACTAAAAGTAAATAATTTAAATCGAACCATAAGCTTGCCGGCAAATTTATGGTTCGATTTTTTTTAGGGCAAAGATATCGTTCTAAACGGGTATCACCACATCGCTATCAACTTAAAAGAGTAATCACCAAAAAAATGAAAAAAGAGCTGACTTTTGATGAGTTTAGTTCTGTAAATCTAAAAAATTTTAGTTTAAACTTTCTTGTTTAAATAGTTTGGAGTTTCATGTCTTTCTACAACAGATGGGGGAAGGGGGTAACTCCCATTTTCCCAAGTGTTCGTGAAATTCACATTTAACGTAAACAACAATTGTAGGAATCTAAAATTTTCATTTATCTAATCTAACAAGAGAGAGTTTTTATATACCAATTAAAGTAGAATTTTAACTATGTATTTTTTATATAATAAAATTAAATATGTAATGAATAATGCATGACATTTAAAACCACTAACTCTAGCAGGGAAAATAATAAAAGTTCAGCAATTTTGCATTGCTGAACTTTTATTATTTATTTTTTCCTATTCTGCCTAAGCTATCTTTAATAGTTGTTTCTCCAAGCTGTGTGTATAATAAGGCCGTATCTTGGCTGGTATGCCCAAGTTGTTGCATCACTTGTAACGAGTCTTTTTCTTCCATATATAATTTATTCGCTAATGTATGTCTTAATTTATGGGGAGACATTCTTTTTCCATATGCTTTAGTATATTTTTCTACAATATCTTGGATAGCTCTAACTGAAAGAGGCTGTGCAGTATGTTTATATTTCGATAAAAATACATTTTTTAATTCTTTCCCTGGAGCATATTTGTTATCTCTAATTTCCATATACTTTTCTAAATCATTCAATGCAATTGGTGTAATCCATACAGAATCTTCTTTGTTTCCTTTTCGGATTACATCAATTAGTCTTTCTTTTAAGTTTATATCTTCCATACGAAGATCGGCCAATTCACTTACACGAATACCGCTACCAAGAAAAAGGGAAAGGATAGCTACATCACGATCTTTATCTCTTAGGAAATAGAATAACTGATGTTTTGTTAAAGATTTTTCATGTTCGTACTTAACGTAATTCAAAAATTCTTGATCGTCATCATTATGGAATATTTTAGATCTCATACGTTTTGCACGAGCATTTAATGTTTCTTTATCTTTATGTATTTCTATTTTAGCCATTACATTTCTATAAAAATAACATTCTCCATCTTCATTTTCTGATAGGGAGGTAAGGTACTTAAATAAAGACTTTAAGGCTGAAATTTTTCTGTTAACAGAGGAATTCTGCATGTTTTGTTGTAGTTTTAGAAACCTCATAAAGTTCTCAACATCTTTTTTCTTTAAATTTTCTAAATCAGAGAAGGATATGTCTTTAATCGGCTTAAATTCAATAATTTGTTCAGATAATAGCCAATTAAAGAAGACTCTAAAATCATATACATAATTCAGTAGGGTGGAGGGAGAGGCATCATGCAATTCTTTGTACTCCACAAATTCCTCTATGTAAAAGGGCATTTCATTTAAATTCTTGTATAATTTCTTACGATGTACGGATTTTTGACGTTGCTTGCTGTATTCCATAAAAATCACCTCATATACACTATAACAGAAAAGATACACGAACACAAGTTCGCATTAAATTCAATTTTTACACGAACTTATTTACATAATTAAATTATGTAATACTAAAATTCACTCGAAATTGAATGGGAAAGTGTAATTATTCTAATAAAAGTTATAGATAACCAAGTGATAAATTCATATTTGGCGATAAAAATTATATATGTATATAAAATAAAACGATTTTCAAATATAAGTTCTAACAAAATGAATACATGAACACAGTTTAAAAATCATTATAAAATGTGAATTGGTTAATTTAATCAAGGTTAATCAGGAGTTAGTTAGATCAACACAAGAAAAGCTCTTATAAATTAAAATGTAATTCACTATAAAAATTGTTTATGAGTAATTCAGCATTTGATTTTTCTTATATAAAATATCAATTATATGGCGTATACCAATATACTAAGATTCATGCACTTGGGCTTGAAATCCCTAGATACTGTATTTGATTTTTATATAATCGTATTATTCTGCGTAAAATTGGTATTTCGTGCGAAGTTATAAAGTCTTTGTTTTTTTCCTTTTTTTATAATACTCTTATGTTAATCCAATAAAATGCATCATTCCCTTTCATCAGTATTAATATCTTTTAGTTTCAGATACATTCACCTATACATATTATATTGATTACATGGTTGCTTATAGACTATAGCTAGCATGTAAATATACATTAAGAACACTTTAATAAAAACAGTTAACTTTAACCCCTTAAGACTAAATAGCTTGTGTTGTGCTCAAAACTTAATAGTGCGTGATGTCGATAGAGAGTATTTCCTTAAGTTCTTTTACATCCAAGGTTTTTTTTATTGTACTTGCTTTAGGTAAACATACAGTTTAGTTTGATTCAAGTGCAGATTTTAAAATATAGCTGCAAAATTTCCCTCACATCTCAATAAGATAAGTATTCTTTTCATTTTGAGATGAGTTTCGCTCTTTTTTAAAAATTATCTATAAGATTTTTTATATAAACATGGCAACTTTATTCAAAACATCGCATTTTTTATAAGTGGTACAACTTTATTTCAAATCTACATTTCACTTATGATACCAACCAACGATTGGTTTTCCGGCAATTAAAGTGGATCCATTCATTTTTACAAATGGGTTTTGACCCTATTCCATTTCTTTCGTGGTAAAATATTGTATTGCTTTTTTTACTAATTCATTCATAAATGAATCCTTTCTTAACCCATTTTCAAACCATGTCCGCAGGTTTTGTTGAGTTTAAATTGAAGTCTACTTCTCCCTTGTGTTTTCCTTTTTTTATTAAGTATTTCAAATCTACCATGTTGTTTATCTAAAGCATAAAGATTATTTGGTTTTGAATCATCATAGTTAAAATTTAAACAGCGATATAAAGATAGAGAGTAAACTAGTTAATGGAATTCATTATTCTATTAATATCCCCTAGAAAGTCTGAATTAACTCTAATATTTATTAGTTAGATTTATTAATTACAGCTTTCTATTTTCCTAAAATTCAATTAAATATTTATAAATTTCTAACGAGTATTTATCGATAGGAATCCTGCAGTTAAAAATGGAATTTATTCTCAAAAGTGATTATTTATTGTATCTGTCAAACTATTAGTTTATCTTCTCCTCATATTTCAATTGCTTTTCCACCACGATCAAACAAATAAATAAAATCACGGATAAGTAAGGAGTATTAGTATGATTATACAAGAAAAATTATCTTTTTCAGATTTAGATTCATTAGATTCAACTACAGATTCCATAATGGACGCGTTTAAAGATCTTTATGGAATACTTCCTGATGAAATCGCAGTAAATAATGAGACGTTTCCAATTCATAATAAGCCTGCAATTACTGAACGTTATGGTCACGCTTGTTATAAAATGCTTGGCCCTTTTATATTTCGCAATATTGAAGAGCCTTCAAAGAATGAAGTAAGCCTAGAAGAACAATTTGTATTTAATCCTAATAATGAAGAAGCAGAAATTGTAGTCTCAATAAAAGAGCAATGGGCTAATATTCAATCTTGGACTTCGGAATCTACTACAGGTTTAACTTTAACATCAGATTTTATCATGTCAGGTGAATTTCAATCCGGTAACAAATTTAATATTTCAACTTTTGTGGGAGAAAGTAATTCAAAATCAATCACTACCTCTCCTTCCATTGAGCGTTCTATTAAAGTACCTCCAAATAGTAAGATGAAGATAACAACAATCGGAACATTAATTACAGAAATTCTACATTTTCAATCAATTATATCGGTACACGGTATGTTTGGTGCATGTTTTCCACGGATGGTCCGTGGGCATTATGTTGGATTCAAAAGCGCTGGTCACATCCTAAATAAAACATTTGGATCCATTAAAGGTTCCATTAATAATACAGCAATTCAGGATATTCAAATAAAAACTGGAGAAGTCGAACCTTATCTCATTAAACCAAAAGTTGGAAAATAAAAAAGCATGCATTTCAACCTTATTTTCTATACTTTTGGCTGGAGCGATTATTACCGTAAAATTCAATAAAGGATTTATAGGAGGGTATGAATTTGAGTTGTTATTAGCTGTATCTTTATTTTTTGTGGTAACTAACACCCAATCTATTTCCTTAGATAAATTACTACTGAATCGTAAAACTAAGCAACAGCAAAAACAAAAATAAAGCTTCTCCCCAACACTTCATTATTTGTGTTAAGGAGAAGCTTATTTATGCGAAACTTGTAATTAAATTAAAAACAAGCCAATTCGAAAAAGGGTATGATAACATATGCGAGACGTAAGTCAGGACACTCTATTTCCTAAATTAAAAGAACTTGAAGTACTTTTTTATTTGTATTTTAACCTAAGGCGACCTCTCCCTACTACAAAAGCTATAATTACATAAATACTTTCTTATTTTTTTTAAACCTATCTGTATGCATTTTCTCAGTTGTTAGGACCACTTTCTGTGGAATCTTATATACTGGTAGTTTATCTTTACAGAACTCTCTCAATCGCTTTCTAAATCCACTTACAGTTTCATTCGTATTCAATTTAACAACAGCCTTAACCATTTGCCCCGTGATTACATTTTTTTCACCAACTACGGCGACCTCTTCTACTCCACTCATTAGCTGTATTACATTTTCAACTTCAGCTGGAAATACTTTTTCTCCACCAATATTTATAAGCTCTGATTTTCTTCCTAAGATTTTAATATAATCTCCATCTACTTCCACCATATCTCCTGTCATAAGCCAGCCATCTATGGTAAATGGGCTTGGAGCATTAATATAACCAATCATTGTAGACATTGATTTAACCTGCAACATTCCATCCACAACTCTTGACTCAATATTCCCATCGCTTAGCTTAATCCACAAAGAATCATTCGATTTAGATTGTGAATATAAAACTCCCAATTCTGACAAGCCATACATTTGTATAATTTTAATGTGAGGGAATATTTCGTTTATTTTATTTAATGTAGTCTCAGGCATAACTTCTGATCCATAAGAAATAGTCTGCAAACTATTTAATTTATACTTTTTATAAACCTCACTCAGTATAAGTAAATTTATAAAAGTTGGTGATGCGGGTAAAGCTTGCACTTGATGTTTCTCAATCATATTACATACTCGATTAGGGGTACGATCATCAATAATTACCAAACACCCTAGGCTAGAAAGAATTTGGAAAAGCGTATTAACTCCCCCTATATGATCAAATAACATAAATGGTATAACCCGCTTTGCACTTCTTGCAACGCTGTACTTCTTTTGAAGTAATGTAAAATCATGTACAATTGCTTTACTGTGTCCTGTTGTGCCAGATGAAAACAATACTAATCCGGGATGTTTTAACTTTTTCAGTTGTAATAACAATTCATTTTGAATGTAATCTCTTTGCATATTGATTATTTCAAAATTTCCACTTTCAACTTTAATTACATTTTCTAATTCAACAATTTCATAGTATTCTTTCTTCTTGCTGTCAACCAAAGAATTTAAGATTGGTACTACTGTACACCCTAACTCAATAAGTGCTAAAAACATTGCTATGGAATATGGAGAATAGTCCGCTTCTAAAGAGACTATTTTATACTCCATCTTTCTATGTTCATTTAACTCCCCTGTATAAATCTTTGTTTGATTTAGTAACCACTCATACGTGTAAATTTTATCCTCCCAAATAATAGCTTCGTATTCTTTGTTCAGTTCAAACCTTTCTAATAGAAAATCAATCTGCATACCCAACCTCCTTTTAATTTTTATCCTTTAATATTTTGCTATGTTAGTGATTTTAACGTTTCCTGGCACTCTATAATATACGCAACTAATGTTTCTATTGTTTTAAATGGACTATTATGTTGTGACATTGTATCTAAATTAACCAAATCAACGGATATACCCAATTCATCTTCTAAGCCTTGTTCAATACTTACCAGTAAAGATACCAGTCCCAACGAATCTAAATACCCTTCCCAATCATAAAGATGTGCTTTCAAGCCTTTTTTAAGATCAATTTTATTTTCAAGACTTTCATTCACTTCTTCAACACAGCACCATACGATTTGAATAATTTTTTCTTTATTAGTATTTTCCAAGTAAATGCACTCCTTTTTATGAATCATTATTTACTATGAATATTTCCTTCCAACACCTGTAGAAGTGTTTAACATGAATACTAAATAGTAGTTCCCTTACTTTACTTCTCAATTATCGCTTCTCTATCAAGACTGGAGACTATAATTATGTTGCAGAAGAAATAAAATATTCTCATGTAATACACTCTCTCTAGTAATAACATCCATCATTATCAAATTAAAAGATTCAAGATCACTTAAGTTACTATCTTTTTTTAATAATTTAATATGTGCAATCTTATACAGTCTTTCCCATGATTGCTTTATATCCATTAAATCACTAGCAAGATGCATAAATTTATCTTTAAATAAATCATTCATATCTATAAGTAAGTCATATAAAAAATATCTACTCCATCTCATATCAAATAAACATTTTAAATACAAAGGAAACATGTTTCTTTGCTTATAAAAATCGGTATTTATATTTTCTTTAAGTTCAAGTGCTGCAATCTTGCCAAAATAATATATCTTATTGTTTTTTCTCAGAACTAAACCTTTAATATACTCACTTGATATCTTTTGTAATGTTTTCAAAAAAATATCTCTAATATTTTCTAGGTTTATTTTTTCCTCTATAATCACATTAATTGAGGAGTAAGATGAGATTCTTTCTATTCCTTTTGCCTGAACCAATTCAGGTATACCTCTTCCGCCTTTCCAAAAAGAATAAAACTCCTCAAGTGATATCTCTCCCATATATTTATTAGGGACAGGATCTTGAACAAATACACTATCTTCTGTAATTTTGTTAATTGCTAAGTAGTGGTCGGTAACATACTTATCCGTATGGATATCTATATGACTCTTTATAAATTTTGGATTCAAATAATCATTACTATAAGGTAGAAAAAATGTACTTCCTAAGGCAATAAAAACTTCTTGACGATTCAGACATTCCTTTATAAATTGAAGACCATTTCCAAAATTAGAATACACATTTTTCTCCATGCGAAATGTTTGATTATATTCCAACAACTGTGTATATCTAGCTACAGAAGGTAAAGATGTGGTAGTATCCACACGGTAAGATGGTATACTATATAATTCTTCATTTGCTATTAAGCTCATATAACTAATACTACCCATACTTTTTAATTTATCGTGAAGAATTGGTATATAACATGAATAATAATAAGGAACATCAAAGGTTGGTTTTAATTCCTTTATTTTCACTACAGCACTCACCCCACACTTTTAATTTTTATAGTCCTATCCAGTTCTCGACAGTATAATTTAACTGTAAGTCCTTAGTAGCTTTAAATTTCCTATTTTGAATAGGTTGTCCAAATTTATCCACTTCAAAGAGCCTAAAGCCTCTTGAAAACTTAAACTTGCATGCAAGATCCCTTGGCACTGTAAAATTCCCAGCAAAACGATTTTTTTCTATTCTATCTAGTATCATACCTACACTCATATAAATTCGTTCACCAGCTGGTGTATTTTCAGGTACTTCGACTGTTACGGAAACATCTACAAATTCTGATAATGTTTCTATTACCTTATATTTTTTTGGTATTCCCTTTACACCTTGTGTTACAAAGGTGACTTCGGCTTCTCCTATTTTTTTTGGTATAATCGTTCCATCATTCATAACCTCTAATACATCTGGGTTATTGACTAAAAACACACCATCTAAATCACTCATTTTAAAGCCACTATCGTACGTCACAATTGGATTAATTTTTACCTTCATTCCAGTTAATCCAACTTCATCTCGCCCATCCAAGGTAACATTAACTATATTCCCTATATCTCCAAAGAAATATATTAATGGCAGATGCATACGATCTCCCCAGTCTTTTTCAAAATGAGCACCATATGGATCCTGATAAAAAATTAAATTATCTCTATATTTGTAACCATTTTTTAATAAAGTTTCTGCAATATCTCTTACATGTTTCACCAAGAAAAAGCCTTCTGCACTACCTATATCCATCCAAACTTTCAAGTCTTTTTTCCCTTTATACATCTCATATAATTTTAATTCCGAATGGTCATCTTCGACTTTCACAAAGAATGGAGATATCATCCCTATTTTCCCAAACACTTTAGGGTTACGGAAACCGATATTATAAGTTGATAAACCTCCTGCTGAAGATCCTATTAAAGCGGTATTTTCAGCGTCAGACATTGTTCTAAAATTATCATCGATATAAGGTTTCACCTCATTGATTATAAATTTTTCATATAATAAACCTGAGCATTTTATATGTTTATCTGGTGAAATAAAATGACAAAACTCATTGTTCTCTATAATTCTTTTATGTGCTATACCTACAATTATTATTTTTTGAATTTTCCCTTCAAAAATTAGCTCATCAGCTGTCTTATGGACATTCCATGATTCATCATTTTTTATTAAAGGCTCAAATAGACGTTGCCCGGCATGCATATATAATACAGGATACCTTTGCTGTGAATGCTTTTCGTAACCAGGTGGTAAATATACAAATAATTTCCTACTATTCTCTAGTGTTTCAGAGTAAAAATTTTCAATAGTAACCACTTTAGAAGCTTGTACCATAGCAACCTCCAATATTGTATTTTTCACTTCTCTTTATACAGTTTCAACACGAATTTTTTTAACTCCAAAGCTATACTCTAGAAATCTTTAATATAAAATTTTTTATTTAACCCTCAAAACGAAATAGCTCAGGATTTAAATTAATATTTTTAATAGCAAGTAGATTCATATCATTAAATCTCAACCAAAATTGATTTTTCTGCGGTTTGCCATTTTACAACAACCTCACCCGTTCCAAACCTCGGTGTCTGGTATCTATGATTCTCTCCCCCTTCAATAAGTAGTGTTTTATTTACCCTTCTAATAAATTTAAATTCCAGCAAGGTATCAGCTGGAACACTTATATCAAAATAACCAGTGGGAAATTGATACATGATTTGGTTAAAAAATGGCCCCACTGCTTTGCAAGGGTTCATATCCCCTAATGAATAAGTATTCCCCATTATAAAAACTTCACTCTCGGGTATTTCATATCCGTTTTCAATCACAAATCGAATACAAACTTGTTTTTTATTTAAGACCTCCACATGTTTATAGATATTACTTTTCGTTCCTTTATCTGTTACAACAGTAATTCCATATTTACCGTCCTTCACCACTGGAACTTTTACTTTAATACTAGTATGTGACCATGAAATCACTTCCGCCTCTTCTTCCTCAAAAAATACAGATCCTTTTTTAGAAGTAAAACCACATCCATCAATACAAATAATTTGACCAACTGTAGTCATTTTATGTCCCACAGTTCCTATTAAAGGTAAACTATTTACTCCTTTATGGTGCCAAACATGTACGGAACCTGGTCCGATCCATAATGAATCTATACTATTATTCTCAACCGTAATTACCTCACCATCTAAAAGGCCCTCTAATATATCTTTATACTTTCTAGAAGGAAGTGCTGTTTTAACATCTTTTATTTCATAACCTTCTGTTAAATTTCGATTCAAAGCTATTAATACCACATCACTGCCAAAGCATCTTTCATATACATAGATATCATCTGTTATATACCTTTCTTTGGTAGTTCCATATGGAAGTGCATTATTTAATCTACGTAGCGAGGATAAAGCTTGTATTATCTTAAAATTGTCTGTATTTACATTAAAAGATTCCATTTGACCACGATTATTCGGATCTCCATTCCCGACCATATACTGTTCTGTACCGTAGTATATAGAAGGGATTCCCCTTGAAGTTAATAAAAATACTAATGATTGTTCTACTCCACGTTTACTTTTTCCCTTCATGTGAAAACGATCCATATCATGATTGTCAATAAAAGTAATAAGATTGTTCGCGTCATTATAAGTTTGATATGTTTCTTCAATCATTTTGTGTAAACCATAAATGGAATCAATTCCATCTCGAAAAACTTCACGTACTTTATGAGCGAAACTAAAATCTAACAAACTCATACCACTATTATTTGCAAAATGAAAATTTCTTTGATCATACTCATTCGGATTGATATACCATTCACCAAATATAAATACTGGCCTATGATTATAGATTGAATTTAGCCAACTTTTTTGCCAGCCGTATGACATGTGTTTCACTGCATCAACCCGTATGCCATCTATTCCTTGATCTAACCATAGTTTAATAGCTTCTTTAAAATACAAATCAATAACGATATTTTGATGATTTAGATCTGCAAGATCAAATAAATTACGATAAACTCCATCTTCATATTCTTCAAAATCCGTCCCACCATTATGATGAAAATAATGATTGTAATCATTATCGTATCCACCAAGTAATAATCCATCATCATATAATCTACCATTTTCAGCATAGGTCGCATCATCATGTAATGCAGGTGAGGTATGATTTGGTGCAAAATCCATGATAACTTTTATGTCTTTTGCATGAGCAGTTTTGATTAATGTTTGAAAGTCTTCAAATGTCCCAAAAAAAGGATTTGTTCTTTTAAAATCACGAGCCCAATACCCATGATATGAAGTACTTCCTACCAAATCATTTATTGGTGTAAAGATATTTTCTACCGGTTGAGATATCCATAGAGACGTCACACCTAGTTCAGTAAAATAATTTGCATTTAATTTTTCAATAATCCCTATCCAATCCCCACCAAAGTATTTCTTTTTATTTCTCCTAGATTCATCGTATAACTCTCCTTTTGGGTTATATGATGGACATCCATTAAGAAATCTGTCAGTTACAATTTGATATATTATATCTTTAGAAAAATTCACACTACTCCTACTAAATTTAAGCCTATCTTTTTCTTTCAAATGACAACCTCCATCCTACAGAAGTATTAATCAGCTATTTTCAAACATTCAGCACTCTACCCTTAAGTACCATTTGAAAAATAGTTAGAATATATTTTCCCTCCTAACTAGTAACTAATGTTTTTTTAATTTTTATACAAAATAACGTCTACAAGTAGGTTCTATATTTGTCCTGTAAACTGTACCATTTGATTTATGTCGAAGTAAGGGAAAAATTGTCATTATATAGGGAGGATAAATATAGAAAATATTTTCATTTAATCAGCTTACAAAATAGAGAACTAATAAAATATATAGACAAAACATTTTTAATTTGGTAATATTCACCTGAAAATATTTGGTAAAATTTTCTGAAGAGAGGAGTATTTATAATAAATGCTAGATTTTTAATAAAATCACCATTTATACTACTAATTTCAATCTTATATGACTAAATTAACCATAAAATACAAATATAGTTTCTGTCCTTACAAATATTAAAAAACCAGGAAAAAGTTGTAAGGAAATTTCAGAATAATCTGGAGAAATATTTTATTTTTAAAAATCTTATATAAAAGTTTAAACATTATTGTACAGTTAAAATGTTCTCCCTTAAATATTCATTAACAATTTCTCTATAAATTATAGACTTGCTTCTACCAATGTAATAATGCTCTTAGTTGCTATTTTCATGTAATTTGATTTCATAATAATTTTAAAAATAATATATCCTAAAATTTTTACGATTTAAAAATAATTTATAGGGATTATTTTTGTTATTTATGTACTCAAATCTATCTCATCCCTACCTTTATTACCTCAGAATAACAATATTTTATATTAATATAACTCTAATGCAGCAAGATTCTATTTCATTAGCCTTCTAATTAACTTGATTACTGAAATTCACCACTTTTAGTTTGTAAGCAAATTTTCAAAATTAAATACTTAAATTTGTGAGGTGGCCATACTATGCAACAACAAGTCGAATTAGATCCTTCTCTTGCTGTTTCTTCTAAAAAGACAATATGGAAAAATCGTACATTTACATTTGTATTTACAGGTTATACTTTGTCAATGTTTGGGAATTCATTTCACAGTATTGCTTTAAATCTCTGGGTACTGCAAGCAACCGGGAGTGCTAAATTAATGTCTACCATTGCCATAACTCATATGGTTATGAGCATGCTGTTTTCTTCCATCGCAGGTACTGTTGCTGATAGGGTCGATCGCAGGAAATTAATGTGGATAACAGATATGATACGAAGTCTCTTGATACTAGGTATTGCGCTTTGTATTGCACTTCCTGGCACACCATTTATTCTCATTATTATCTTAACTGCCCTCACTTCTTGCGCAGGGCTATTTCAATCTCCCGCCTTCCATGCTTCCTTAATCGATATTGTAGGAAAAGAAAAAGTTCAACAAGCAACTGGTGTATTAAATGTCGCAGATAACGTTTCCCGAATATCAGGGCTAGCTATAGGAGGAATTGTCGTTGCAGCCTTTGGTGGCAGCATCGCTATTTCAGTCGATGCATTTACTTTTATGCTATCTGCCATTCTAGTGTTGTTAAGTGGAAAATTTCCTAATTCTATTAAAAAATCTGATGTAAAAAACTCATTTCATGAAGACCTTATTGCAGGCTTTAAGTATATATGGAAGAATCCATTTGCTAAGTCTGTTATTATTCTCTCACCAACTTTAATTACATTTTTCACCGCTTCTTTAATGCTTATCCAGGTAATGTCTGTAAAAGTATGGAAAGCAAATCCCATTGAATTTGGAATAATAGAATCCAGTATTCCAATAGGTTACATGTTAGGTGCAGGGATTATCATCTTTTTTGATAAAAAATTACATCGTCGTGGTTGGTGGATAATTCTTAGTATGGTTTTATTAGCTCCAATCTTTGTAGGAATATCCTTTGCACCATCAGTACTGTATGCAGTGCCTTTAATTCTACTCTTGGGAATACTTTTTTCGTTCTGCACACTGTTAGTCAATGTCATTATTAAGGTTGAAGTATCACCAGAATTGCAAGGTAGAACCTTTGGAACACTTGGTTCCCTTACGAGTATAGCATCACCAGTCGCTCTAGCTATTTCCTCATTTTTTGCTGACATATATGGTCCGCCATTAATCTTATTAATAAATGGAGTCTTATTATTTATTTCAGGGCTAATTGTGCTGTTCTTTCTTAAATCAATTAGATCATATAAATAATATTCTTTCGATATACCAAAAACACAGTAAGTATCTAAACATGAAAAATGCAGAAAGTGTTAGGGATACCCACTCTTTCTGCATTTTTTCTATACTACTTAAGGAGAGATTCATATGACAAAAAAAATACTTCTACTAGGAACCTTTCTGTTAGCAGCTAGCCTATTAGGTTGCAAAGATACAGAACACAAGGATACTCTAAATAAAATGGAAACATCTCAAAAAAAGCCTGAAGGTGCAAAAGAAAAAATTTCATTTAATAATATGACAACAGAAGAATATTTGAAGAACTATAATAATATAAAGAGTACATTATCTACTCAGGGTATCAAAATTCTCCCATTTAATCTTGAGCTAGAAAAAAAATCTAATACATATAGATTTTATTATCCAAAAACAGGAGATTATTCAGATAGAAATGCGAAATGGGTAAGTGTCATGTTAGGGGAAAGTGGAAAAATGATTGATGGAATTATGTATAATGGCCATGCAGATAAACCTACGATTAAAGCGATGATACAAGCTACTAACGTTACATGGACTAATGAATTAGATCAATTAATTGAGTCAATTGGAAATGAAGATTTTTCAAAAACAGTACAACTTGAAAAGATAAAACTATCAGTTAAAGGTAATTCGAAAAATATTACAGTTATGATAGATTCAATTAAGTTAAACCCACCTGAATCTCTTTAAAATAAATTATGTTCCGAATTTCTATTAAATATTTGACGCTCCTTTGATTTTACACTCAAAAGAAATTTATACAACTTTAAACACTTAAGTATAACTATGAGACTATACAAAAAAATCGTCAGTGCTTTTAAACAGCAACTGACGATTTTTTATTCTCCTACACCTTTGTGACAAAAAAGATATCTGCAATATGCTCCACCTTCTTATTTAATCTTAACCCCAAATCCAAATCATTATTCAATGATTTCAAAAAGGTTATTACCATTATTACCACTTGGTAAAATGAATTTTACATGTTGATCTGCTGGAATAGTTATATAATGATATTGATCGGGTTTTGTTAATTTAGTAGTACTTTTCCAAGTTCCTGAAGTCCAATAAGTTACTTGTGAAAAAAATGCTAGTGGCGGGAATTTCTCTGGATCAGATGGCTTATCATTTTCTGAAATAATTTCAGGTTTAATTCTAATTTTCTTTCCTGCCGCATTTTTAAATTGAAAGTCGTAAACAATTCCATAATTCCCTTCAAGAGTTGGGTTAGAATTTTCTAGATACCATATAGGTGCTTCGTATTCATTAATACCAACACGGGATTGAGGATAGGCTTTACTTGTTTTTGAACCTACATAAAAGCTACTTGTTGTTGCATTATCAATAACAGCATACCTTTCATCGTAATTATAATTAGCAGTTGAAGTATTTTTACTATAATTTTTAACCTGTGGTGTTTTTATAGAATCAAAGATCTCTGAAGGGCTAGGGAACTGTCCATCTGGTTTTTTCTTTGAAACAAATTGACGTAGGGTTAATTTTGTATTCGGAATGAATTTAATTTTTCCATTAACTGCAAAAGTGTCTTCTACATCTTTCTCTAATATAAATACATGTCCACCTGCTGGAATAGTAATAGCTTGATCATTGCTACTATTTCCATATTTAACTATAGTACTAGATGTAATCCCCGTTATATCCCAAGAACCGTCAGGATTAACCGGATATGCGGCATTTACAGCACTATTTTTAATTCTTATAGTTTGTGGTAGACGATCTTCATTGTGTACAGCATATCCAAATTTCAACTTAGCCCCTGTATAATTTCGATTAAAAAATTCAGCACTATATTCTTGATTTGCTTCTAATTTTCTTTCGTTTGTGTAGTAAGCATACTTACCAGCGTCAAAGTTCGATCCCATATTTGGATTATCGTATACAACTTCAGGTGCATTTGTATATATGTACTTTGCCCCGCCTTGGTTATATTTTACTTGTGTAATAGTAGAAGCATCTACCCCTCCTGAATCATTTACTCCTAAAAACAAAAGTGACGATAGCAAAACTGATGAAAAAACTTTTCTTTTCAAAAATACAGCTCCCTTCCATTTATTACAACTAAATCTAGCATACGCCTCACATACAATAAATGTAAATAAAATATACAGCCGTTGCTATTGAGAAATACTGATTCATTTAAAGATATCCCCCCTTGTTCATTATGTATGTATCAATAACAATTTATAATGGTTCTATAGTTTTTCTACTCTAAGTTCACAAATTCACTAGTTTATCCAAATGAAAATCTAATGTTATTAATTCATTCTAAAATATTTCTTTAAATAAAATAAGCATCTCCCACTTTTAGTTCAATACCTAGAAATGGGAGATGCAATTTCTAGTTCTTCTTAACTAGATTGCTTTTTTACAGCCTAACTGTATACTATCTGCATTATAAGACTTAATAATTTCATAATATCTTGTTTCTTTAGTTGCAGGATTGAAAAATGAGTCTCCTACATCACGTGTAAGCGGTTCTGGTGCAAAAATAAAGTAAAAGAGAATAAAGCATATATATGCCTAACGGAATCGTATCTTATGCTACAAATCCAAACAATTGATGGACGAATTCTTTCTGATTTTGGATAGACTGGTTCCATAAATTAATCTGTTCTTTTTTAATCATATGCATGGCTTCTACTCCAGAAAGAATGGATATAGCTGTGTCAAAAGATTTGAGCCCTAGCATAGAACGGATACGCTTCTTTATAAAGCGATTATCTTGTTCTACTATATTATTCAAGTACTTTTGTTGTCTAAGTTGCATACCATCAGGTATGCTTTTTTCTTTTTTCAACAGTTCAATTGCTATAGGATAAGCCGGATTCTTATCGACTGTTATCACACGTGGCTTTGATACATGAAAAGACCGCAAAGCTTTCTTGAAAAAGCGCTTTGCAGCCTTTCGGTCTCTTGTTTTGCTTAGACAAAAATCGATTGTATTTCCTTTCGAATCAACAGCACGGTACAGGTACATCCATTGGCCCTTTAACTTTTATATATGTTTCATCAACTCTCCAAGAGTCATTGGTTTGCTTGAGGTGACGACGAATTCGTTTGTCCAATTCCGGGCCATACTGATGAACCCAACGCATAATCGTTGTATGAGAAATAGATAAGCCCCGTTCCTTCATCATTTCCACCAAATCACGAAAACTGAGATTATACCGTAGGTACCATCTTACCGTTAACAAAATTATATCAGGTTGATAATGCTTCCATTTGAACAAATTTTCCTTTTTCATACTGATCACACACCTTTTATAGAGTAGTAATATCAGTATGTTCAAGTTTTATATATTTTTTGCACCAGAACCTCCTTTCTCTGTTTTCCTTATATGAGCAGTTAGCTTTTGTTAGCTGCTCTTATTTTCTTTAATTGGTTACATTTACCTTATTTTTTCAACGTAATATTACGTTACAATATAAAAAAATAAAATATATTGAGCTGTTATACCATTCCCCTAGGAAACTAGGGTTTTTATTTCTACAAAATGAAATTTTTATTAAATTGCTTTGCTTATACTTTATTTCTCAACCATAACGTATGGAATTAGAATGAAATGAATGGTAATATATAGACATCTCAATTACGTTAGAGCTTGTTTCCTTGCAAGCTCTTTTTTTATTTAAATAGCGTTTTTTTTAAAATGATGCCCTTACTCATTTGGACACATTTACCAGTATTTTTACCAAATAATTCATGATATGGTTATTTAGTCGAGTACATCATTACTTGACGATTACCCTTAGAAGCCCCGCAGACAATCGGGGTTTCTTTTATTTAAATAACGATTTTGTTCACTTTTATAACTTACTATTCCTCATAGTTGTTTTTTTCTTCTAGGACTTTTATAAAGTTAAAGTGTCCTTCGAGATAACAATCATTGATATAACCCCCAAAATATATTTCATTAACTTCGCTTAAAGTAAAATTTTCATTTTTTCATTCAACCAAGTTCATAACATATTCTTTTCCTCCGATAAAATAATGATTAGGTGTCCCACGCGCATTTTATCCACTGGAAATAATACCTTTCACGCACTTAACTATTAGAAACTTCATTTCTGCTTCTTCTGCAATAGCAATTTTGTTCACTTTTTCGATACATTTATGAAACATTCATATGTTATCTTCAGTACGTTCTATTCTTTTTATAAAACCGTGTGAGATATACCAAAACAAGAAGCCCTAACTCTAGGGCTTCTTGTTTTTAAATAAGGATTTTGTTTGACTCTAGTTCTTACATAAAACCGACTAGACACTAACTTTTTTATGTAGTACAATTCCTATCAGAAAAACGTTAGAAGATTTATTTATGACTTTTGAAGATAATCGTAAATTAGGAATTCAACAAGGATGTATAGTAATAACAGATCAATCACAATATCTTGTTGTTAAAAAGAATGAAAATTATTCTTTATTAAACATCGCAACTGCGGAATGCATAAACTTTGAAGTTTCACTTGAACATCTTGAAGAAATGGTCCAAGTAGATTTAAAAGAAAAAATTCAAGATATCATTCCACCAGAGAATATTAAAATCGTAGCTCAAAACAGAATATAAAATGTATTTCCTAAGAGCACTTTCTTTAGTGCTCTTTTTTCGTGAATAGTTTCAAATAACTATTTTATTAAAAATCTTTAATGAGCTAATCCTTACAGTTTTGTAAGACTACTGTCACTAAAATCAATTTTTTCACTATAAACTCTTTACTATAATTTTCCTTATACACAAACAATAAGGAGCGATTTAAAAATGTTTTTTTCTCAATTAAATATTGATGCTTTTCGAGCTATCAATAATTTAGGGAAGCAATATTCATCCCTAAACTCCACTATGGTATTTTTAGCGGAATATATGGTGTATTTTTTAGGTTTAATTATTATTGCTTATTGGTTTACTCAATCTAGAAAAAACAAAATGATGATTATTCAAGCAATAGTTGCTTTCGTAACTGCTGAAATAATTGGAAAATTAGCAGGGAATTTGCATTTGAATTATCAACCATTTGCAGTATTACCTAATGTTAATAAACTTGTCGATCATGCAGTAGATAATTCATTTCCTAGCGACCATACGATTCTATTTTTTTCAATTTGTTTTTCATTCTGGCTTGTTCGTAAAAAGGCTAGATGGTTATGTCTTGTACTTGCATTCTGCGTAGCTATTTCTCGTATTTGGGTAGGAGTTCATTATCCTTTTGATGTCATAACAGGAGCTTTAATAGGAATTATTTCAGCACTATTTTCATATTGGTTAACACCGAAAATTACATTCATCAAACAATTACTTAATCTTTACGAAAAAATAGAACAAAATGTAATACCCTCCACAAACAAGTCGAAAAACTTTTGATTAATCTCACAAAGCTAAAAAGATTACATATATTACCGAGTATTTTTCAATATTGTCTTGATCGAAGAGCGCTCCCTTGGGCGCTCTTTAATTTTAAAATAACGCTTTGATTAAAATCTATGAATCCATTTCTTAGGTAAAAAACTTTTATAGAAACACCTTTTTTGGACAAATTTACCGGGTGAATTAGCGGAAATTTCGTGTTATTCTGAAATTGTTGAATAACCCAATACATTCAACAATGCTCTTGATTGCATACTTAGTATGCAACCATCCATCCAGATACCTTAGCTAATACATCCCCCTAATCGTTGTTATAGCTAAGGTATCTTTTTAGATGCCCTGTGTGCAGGGCTTTTTCATTTCAGTGATGATGCTCTTTATCCCATCTAATTATCGATGCTTTCAGTCCAATTTCTTAATAAAATTCAAATTTGATTAAAGTAACTGTGTTTTTCGTTCTTCCATACGGATTACTTTTCCACTTTGAGGTGGTTGTATTAGTTGGACCTGACCATTTTTAACAACATATATTCCGTTTATTTTCAAGTCTATTTCAGCTGTCATTTCTACAAGATTTTCTTTTCTAATTCCCACCAAGATCACTCCCATATGTTATAATTACTTTTTCGAATAATTATGTCGAGAGCAATCTCGGCTTTTTTGTTTGTCTACAAATATCGCACAACATTTTCTGGAACAAATGATTGTTCAAGTGATAAATGAAGCCGTATTGGAATAGGCTTTTTTTCATCCCGTGCTCGCTTACACATTTCCTCTGCTTCTTCCCAATCAAATTGTTTACCCTCTACTCGCTTATAACGCCAAATTCCAATTGTGTAATCTTCAAATAACTCATAACGCTCATCAGGCGCTGTCGTTGGTTTTAATTCATCAATCGCTTTGGCTTGACGTGGTATTTGTACAACAACGTCGGCAAAACGTAGTTTAGAATTTAATCGATGATCATGAGCCTTCTTAAAATCAAATGACACAACTGGTTCAACATCAAAGATTGTTAACTGCTTTGGCATTGCTTTTCCCCTCCAATACGTGCAAGCTTGCAATTAAGATTCCTTCAAGCTGCGTTAACGTTAGCGGTTCTGGTGCAAATACTTAGGAAAGATATAAAGAGGCGAAAAGTTTCCTAGTGGAATCTAGTCTTAAGCAACAATTCCAAATAGTTGATGGATGAACTCCACTTGATTTTGGACAGACTTGTCCAGTAAAATAAGTTGCCCTTTTTTTACCATATGCATAGCTTCTATTCAAGAAATAATGGCTGTAGCTGTGCGAAAGGATTTCAATCCTATCATCGAACGAACTCGCTTTTTAATAAATCGATGATCTTGTTCCACTATATTATTGAGATATTTTACATGCCTTAGTTGGATGCCTAATGGCATCTTTTTTTCTTTTCTCAATTCTTCAACTGTTATAGGATAAGCTGGATTCTTATCAACTGTCACGACACGAGGCTCAGAAATATGAAAAGACTGCAAAGCTTTCTTGAAGAATCGCTTTGCAGCCTTGTGGTTTCTTGCTTTGCATAGGTAAAAATCGATGGTATTTCCTTTCGAAAGGATGATTTATATGAAAAATTTTTGGGATGCTTAGCATTCGGTGTATTGATGTTTGCTAACTTCTTAATTATAGACTTAACAGATACACCTTTTATTGCCTCAGGTTGGAGAGACTGATTAGGTTCTGTAGTTGGTGCAGCCATTATATCAGCTGAAATGTTTACTTTAAAGAAATTAAATTTAAAGTGAATATTCCATCAATAATCTATACAATCTCATTTCCATGATTGGAGCAGTTAGCTTTTGCTAGCTGTTCTTTTTTTGAAGCGAACCTACACGCAATAAAAAAAAGAAATCTTTTATAGATTCCTTTTTTGTCTTACACTCTTTTTCAAATAGTGCATCTTTGCACCTATATTTATCATACCTTATAATTCTTATAAGGTAAATAAGATTAATCAACTTTGGTAACATCTTTTTATAAAAGGAACATTTACTACTAGGATTAATCCAGCATTTTATAAAATCGATAGCTTCACTATCAATACTACACTTTAAATTCCTGCCAAATACATTATTATTGTGCTAATAATGTATTTGGCGCAGTGTAAACTGTGTCAGTTTTCCCATCAGCATGTGTTACTTCAATTTTCATGCGATATGTTCCTGCCTCATTCAAATTACCTGCGCTGTTACCGTCAAAAGTCCAAACATTGAAATCTTCATTTGTTCCAGCTGGCAACATTGATTGATAATTAAAGTCAGTTTCAACATAACCCCAGCCAGTAGCATATTGTTTTTCTACAGTTGCTTTGTATGTTACATCATATACGTTATCATTTGTTGCGCGTAGGATAATATTTTGTCCCATTCTGTATTCCGTATCTGAAAGTTGAATTGTAAAATTGTTCAATGTTTCTTTAGGACCACAAATATATCGGCAAAATTCGCTCGCTCCCTCTGCTTGAGCTTTAGGTGTTTCCACGTTCATTACTGTTAATCCACCAAAAGCTAAAGTCCCTGTTAACAATATTTTTCCAAATGTTTTCATTTAAAATTCCTCCTATTAATCATTAAATATTCGCCGTTAATTTTTAAAACATTTTCATAATTTTCTTTTGTGTAATTAGTGGTAAATATTCACTTCCACATACTACTTTGGTTTGTAGTGTTTTGTAACGTGATAATAAAACTTGAATTACTCTCGACTTAACGTTCTGTCGGAGAAAGATAAAAAATCTTTACTTGTGTTACTTTCAGATTTAAGTAATTTATCGAGCAGTTTACTGACATGTTCAGGTCATAGATCTTTTTTTATGTATATAAAGATTGTCATACAGGGTTGAATTCTACTTATTCTTAAGGTAGTAGTAAGAAGTCAAATAGACATTAGTGTGCTTGCCCCTTTAGGGATGGGATTATCAACATGCGCTTGACAAACAATACTTTTTTCAAAACTAAGAAAAAGGTCCCTTACACCTTCAGTAATGATACAACTTTAGACTTCTTAAAAATTAATAAGTGGGATCTATTCACTTGCCCTTTTATTATCAAGCCCTGTATCAAATGAATCTTCTTCCAAATCTATAAAATTTCTGTTTCTAGCAATATTAAAAATCCTAACTAACATACTGGCTGAAAATTAATTTTCTACACAGTTTAAAAATAAAAATGTATCTTTATTTTTAGAATAATTCCTTTGCTCTCATGTAATAACATTTAATTTATTCCATTTTATCACATTTTATGGAATATCCAGTTTGTTATTGTAAAATCCTAAATATTAATACTATAATGTAAGTTTTTTGCCAAAATATGATATTTTGGCAAAAAACTTACATTATAAATGTTGATATTGATACTATTTAGCATTTTAAAATACCTTCCACTCAATATCTTAAAGAGCTACTTAAAACAAGAAATTTCACTATTAAAGGATAATATAGTTCATAAGAAAAAGGCACCTAAAAGGCGCCTTCTTCTTATGAGATAAAAATTATTTAGCTAGTTATGAAATAATTATTCTCTCAAATAGACGATATCATCAACTTATTGAAATTGGTTTCCATAAGGATAACGAGAATATCCAATTCGAATCTCCATTTCCTTGGTAACTTTGAACAGCTTCATAGATTTTCCCTTGATACTCTACTCTATCCCCTTTTGTATATGCTTTCCTCGGATCCCATTTTTCATAAGAGGTATTTTTCTCTTTTGTTTTTATACTAAGAACACTACTTTGAATAGACTGATTTCCAGCTGCATCTATAGCCTTCACAGTATATTTGTATTCCATGTTAGCAGTCAGTTTACTATCAGTAAATGTGGTTCCCTGTACTGTTTGAATGAATCTTCCGTCACGTAATACTT
This sequence comes from Bacillus sp. TH17, assembly GCF_016651125.1. Classification (NCBI taxonomy): domain Bacteria; kingdom Bacillati; phylum Bacillota; class Bacilli; order Caryophanales; family Bacillaceae; genus Bacillus; species Bacillus sp. TH17. The sequence continues at coordinate 91,776 of NZ_JAEKEN010000003.1, read as the reverse complement.
GATATTCTTTCACACCTACGTTATCTGTTGATGAATTCCATTTTAACTCTACGCTATTTGTAGTAATGTTGGCTGCTTGTAATCCTTCAGGCCGTGTAGGAGCTTCCGTATCTGGGCTAGGGTTAATAATTTGATCAACTTTCTTAAGACCATTAACTGTAACTTGATACACTATCTTCTTACCAAAGCTCTCCTGTATATTTTTATCCACATTTATAAGAGTCGCCCGGTTTCCACCCTCTAAATGTGTAAACTCAATATAGTCTCCGACTTTCATCGAAATTTTTTGTGTTTCAGCATTTTGTTGCCTGTTTCCATAAATATCTTTATTATATACCACTTTTCCAGATGAATTTTGGACTTTCACACTCGCATATGTACTATCAAAGTAATGATGTGGTACACCTGCTTTTAATTGAATTTGCATTTCTTCTTTTGTCTTATTAAAATCCAATTTTGCAAACTCAAAATCTCCTATTCCTTTCATTGACCATACAAATTGGTTTCCCTCTAAAACATTATTTGATATATCTGGACTATATCCCAAATTTGACAGGATTGACTTTAAATCTGGCAAAACACCGATTTTATCTGTTAACGGATTTTGGGATTTGGTACCTGTATTTTGATTACTTAGTATATTTCTTAATTCAGCTGGTTTATATGGACGACCTAAATGTTCTTTAGCCACACCTTGTATTGAAGTCGCTGCTCCAGCAATAATTGGAGAAGCACTAGATGTACCACTAAAGCCTGTTGTATAGAGATTTTTAGTAATCCTATTAGGCTCAGCACGAGTTGTATCTACGTTTTCTCCCCAACCATAAACATCAATTCTACTACCATAATTTGAAAACCATAAACGTTTATGAGGAACAGTTGACGATGCGGCTCCAATCATTATAGCTCCTGAATCTTTAAAGTCCGGACTATTGCGATTTAATACCTGTTTTCCATTCCGATCTCTAAATTGATCAAGGTCATTAGAACCATTTGCCCCGGCTTCTATCACAATAATTCCTTTATCCGTTCCAGCTCGTATTGCATCAAAGATATCTGGCTGTACTTCAACAGGTAAATATTTATCTCCATATCCATCATATGAAGCTTGTGCCTCTAATAATAAAATATCCCCAGCTTGTAAATTATGTACAGCATTTATTATCGCATCAGCCGTATTATACGACCCATCACCTCTTATTTGGGATACTACTTTGACCTTAGCCTTTGGTGCAATTCCTATATTACCAACCTTATTATCTTCAGCAGAAACAATCCCGAGAACAGATGTTCCATGACCAACGTGTTGATCTATATTTCTACCAGATATAAGCTCAACTTTTTGATTTACTAAATCTTCATGGTCTAATAGCCACCCATACTCCATATCTACAAAAGTAGTTCCTTTTCCATCTCCACCTTTAATGCTCCATGCATAAGATGCATTAATCCCATATGGTGCTTCCTTAAGATATCCCTGGTTTAAAAATCTTGGATCGTCGTAAGGGTTAAGCGATACAGTAGGTAATTGTACTTCTGGTAAAAGAGTTGGTTTTTCTTGCATATATACTTCTTCAACAAGATAAGATTTCTTAAACTTGTCCATCAATGTTTCAGCTGTTACTTTATTAGGCACTTCTACAATATAATAATCTAGCAAATTAGAAGATGAATTATTTTCAGTTTCCCTCGTATGTTTATCGATGTTTTCAATCTCTTTCGGATTTACAGATGTAAATAAACGCTTTAATGTTAGTTGCGGAAATTCAGAGAAGATTTTTACTAATTCTGAATCGCTACCTTCATCTTTTATTTGATTTTCGAGCCCATCCTTATACGGGAAATTCACTTCACTTTTAAACTTTACAATAATTTGATCTTCTTCTTTAATATCTGCCTCGGATTGACTTATATTTTTTACAGGACCTTTCGAATCTGCATACACTACATTGGGATTTTCATGAAATTTAATTAGCTCTAATCCTGTAAAGGCCGTAAGTGCAATCGTAGAAACGAATATCTCTTTTATAAATTTCATAATGAATACCTCTATTCTTATTTCTTTATATAACAATTTATAGATTGTTAAAGGTTCTACTTTGAATAAATAACTCAACATCACTTGTGTGTATTCATAAATTATTTTAAAAAATCTTTTATTATACACTCAACAGGTTGTTTATTTTTTATATACAAATGAACTGTTAACACCTATACCCTTCCCTTCAAACAACACAACAATTGTCCTCATGATATGAAATATAAGTGAAAGCCCTTTGAAAAACGCCAAAAATATTAAAAATTCACTTATAAACAACCGGATAATTTTATTTCTATATTACTTTATAAATAATTCTTTCTAATTGCTAATATTTCCATAGTAGATGGCGGCACGTTTTTCTAACCATATTAATCTTATTGGACAAAAAAATGATGAATGTGATGTTAAAACTAAGACAAGCTACCTATAATGGTAGTTGTGCAGTTTGTGAGATAGAAGAATGTAATTTGTATGCTACGATCTGACATAATTCTAATGGTATGGAATGTATATTTCTCCGTAAAAGTAACTTGCTTTTATCTTTTTTAAACAATTTATTGTATTATTTTCATCTAATTAGGCACAGAAACAATTTAAAAATTCTTACTACTTTTTAGGAAAAACGTTTTTAGGGTACATTTTAAAATAGCTCTTTTTCTTTAAAATGTTTCTGTGCTTAATATTTAAAATATCTTATGTCAAAATTTCCCGCAACTAATATGTTAAATGATTTATAATTATATATAATATGGAATATTATAGTTAAATATTCCATATTATACTCTATTAAATATAGCGTATTTAACTTATTATGAATTAATTTGTTAGTCTAAGTATGAATTATTAAGTATGTTTTGTTTATAATTGTCACAATATAATTTTATCTTCGACGTTTTAATTACTTATAGAACATTTACATATGTTATAACTGTTATTTATGAGATAAAGAATCTCTCTACATATAAGATTTACTTAATTTAGATTTTTTCTCTCTCAATCATTTTGTCGAAAAAAGTCGAATCTTCATGTTTTTTCTTTATCTTTTTGTTGTAAACGTTTTATTTTCGTGTTACCATCTTAATCAAACAATAGATGGTAACAAACTTAAAATATTTCTTTCCATTAGACACATATAAACGTTCGGTAACAACATGAAATTATGGTCAAAGAAATATGAACTACCTGATAAAATATTCAACGGGATTTTTACCACCTAAATTTTCTGTTAATTCAGAATGTAGAACTTTAACATTTTGTCCCTAAGCAAAATTTACATTTTAGCGTGGTAAACCCAAAAAGCTAAATCACCCACCCAAATCAATACATGATATATCCTATTATATCTAGCGATCAGTCATGAGAAAAAGATTTCTTCCTAAGAAAACTTAGCCAATTAATAAAAAGTGTCTAAATTACTATCTTTATTACCATCTATTGTTGATAACATATTTACCAACTATAAAAAAGAACCTATTGAAGGTTCTTTTTTATTATAATCATTAGCATTTCAATTATTGATAATCATTGGTGTTGAATCTTTATTCCCTCAGCTGCAATTAAGCATATGCATCCTTTTATATAACAAGTTGTTTCATGCGATCCTATTTATTCTTAACATGCCTCTTTAACCTTTCAAAAGTTTCTTTACCCATTTGAATTTAGTTATCCATCTTACAAAAACGATATCTGTTCTTACTCTGGCTTCATTCCTCTTGAAAAATATTTTAACGTTTAACTAACATCTGATAGAGATAAGGAACTAATTTCTGGATTTTTGTTAACTCGGTTTATATAGGTTTCTTTTATTTACACTTGCGTACTTATATAGATACGGTGATAATTTTACTTTTTGTTTTTTTATTTTTATAAGACTATGTTCCGAATGATGGATCATCCACATTTTTATATCTAATATAGAAAGAATTATGTCTGTTTCAAGTGACATTTTGCTTACCTCCTTCTTTCTTAAGTGTTATGTATACATAATATCTCTTAAATCTAGAGCTGATTTGAAATATATATAGTTTTCCTGTGAAGTCTTTATATTGTTTTCTAGTAATTCTCCATACAAACTCCAGATAGTAAAGTTATAATGGCTACTAGAGGTGATATAATGATCAACCATCATATTCTTGTAATAGAAGACGACCAAGAAATTCAGGAATTAATTAAACAATTTTTATTGACACAACAGTATACAGTTGAAGTTGCATCAGATGGATTAGAAGGAATGATACAATTTAATAAGCAATCCTTTGATTTGATTCTTTTGGATGTGATGATGCCAAACCTTAACGGATTTGAAGTTGCGAAAATGATTCGAAGTCAATCAAATGTGCCAGTTATTATGCTGACTGCGTTAGAAGAAGAACAAGATCAAATGAAAGGATTTGATCTTGGAATCGATGATTATATTACAAAACCATTCTCTTTTCATGTTTTGATTAGACGAGTCGAAGCAGTACTAAGAAGAAGCAATGATAAAAGCTTAGATAATCATTTCGTATTTAAAGAATTGCGTGTCGATGTCGACGCCTATAAAGTATATGTAAATGAAGTTGAAATCTCCTTAACAACGAAAGAATTCGAAATTCTGCAACTACTACTTCAAAATGAGAAAAGAGTACTCCCAAGAGAAAGCATCGTAGAAAAAGTTTGGGGATACGATTATATTGGAGAATCACGAATAATTGATACACATATGAAAAACATACGAAAAAAATTAGATATCCCATACATTAAAACAATAAAAGGAATTGGTTATAAAATCGATGAATAGAATCGTAAAAATCATGAAAATGAAGCGAATTACTTATAAACTTTTTATGACTACATCCCTCATTTTGTTAGCCTTTGCAGTCATGATTTATTTAACTTTATACTTTTTTCTTCCTACATTTTATGAACAATATAAAACAGAGCAACTTGAAAACGGAATGGAAGAAATAATTGATAAATCTAAGAATCTTACTTTTCAAAATGCACAACCGCTTTTTGAGGAGTATATGCAAAAAAATAATGCAATACTCAGATTTCCAGATTACGAAAGAGTAAACGTTTATTCTACTCCTTATACATTTATTCAAGGAAGTGTTACTCAAGCAGCACGAATAGGGAGTTCAAATAGCCTGAACAAATCATATGATATTCCATTTCAGGATGGTAACCAAACCGTCATAGTATACGCAACATTTCAACCTATTGATGAAGCTTCCAAAGTTTTGGTACGTTTCCTTCCCTATATCAGTATTATTGTAGTTGTTATTGGGATAGGAAGTGCTTATTTATTTTCAAGGTTCATTACAAAGCCTCTCATTTATATTAATCGAGGGGCACAAAAAATGGCGGACTTAGACTTTTCCGAAAAAATTGAGATTCGTTCTATGGATGAATTAGGAGAACTATCTAATAGCTTGAATGATATGTCCATTAATTTACAACAAACTATGTTTGATTTACAAAAAGCAAATCAGCAATTAAAAAGTGATATTGAAAAAGAAAGAGAAATAGAAACCAAACGCAGAGAATTTTTTGCAACTGTATCACATGAATTAAAAACCCCTCTCACTATTATGAAAGGATACTTAGAGGGGATGATATATAATATTGGTCCTTATCAAGATCGTGACCAATACTTAAAGAAAAACCACCAAATTATCGAAAAGATGGAAGATCTAGTTCGTGAGATTTTAAGTATGTCTAAATTAGAACAACATACATTTAAACTACAATTAAAAGAAATAAATCTCTCCGAGTTAATGGATATAATCACAAAAGATCTCAGTTTTTTTGCTTCTCAAAAAGACATTCAAATCATAAAACAGATTGATTCTAACCTTTCTGTCTATACAGATCGAGCTCTTTTAGAAAAAGCCTGTAAAAATATTATTCATAATGCAATTATGTATTCTCTTAATAGCGAGAATGTATATATACAGCTAACTCAGGACTCAAAACAAAAATGTATCTTAATTCAAATTATCAATACAGGTGTACAAATTAAAGAAAATGATATACAACATGTCTTCGAACCATTTTATCGAATTGAAAAGTCAAGAAATCGAAATACTGGTGGGAGTGGCTTAGGATTATATATTGTAAAACAAATTTTTGAAGCACTAGGTATAGAGTACTGTATTAATAATGTAGAACAAGGTGTACAATTTGTTGTTAGTATTCCAATATCTGAACAATAAACAACCTCCCCTACCAATTGGGGAGGTTGTTTATTATTGCTTTTTAAAATACCCTTATACAATACTTACCCAGTATTAGATGTATCCAACCTACAAACCAAGCTAAGAGTTTTGACTTTACCAGTTCCAGATGAGCCTAAAATAGTTTGAACTAGAATTGAATTCGTATGTATATGATCAAAAAAAGTTAAATCAATTTACAGGAGTGATCTGTTCAAAATCAGACTACTTTTGCTCTGTTAATTTCACCATTTTTGTTATTTTTTCACCATTGCGATAAACTGTCACTTTAATTGTATCCCCCGATTTTTTCTTTTCATATAAATACTTGCGGAATTGAACAACGTTTTCTATTTTTTGTTCATCCAATGCAATCACAACATCATGCTGCTGTAATCCTCCTTTTTCTGCTGGTGATTGATTCGATATGCTCCCCAACACGACACCATGTATTATCTCTTTTGGCAGTTTTAATTGATCACGTGCAGAATTCGTAATTTCCTCCACATTAAATAACTGTACACCTATCATTGGACGTTTAACCACGCCATCTTTTTCCAATGATTCTAGAACTGTTTTAGCTATATTAATTGGAATTGCGAATCCGATTCCTTCAACTGCTTGTTGTGCAATTTTACTTGAATTAATTCCAATGACCTCACCTTGCTCATTAAATAAAGCCCCTCCGCTATTCCCAGGATTAATAGCTGCATCTGTTTGAATCACCTGTGCCTGCCAATCCACTTGTTGATTTCCAAGTGTGCTAACAGGTATTACTCGATCCTTACTACTAATAATCCCCTTTGTTACACTTCCTTCTAACCCTAATGGATTCCCAATAGCAATTACAGATTCTCCTGTACGAATTTTTTCCGAATCTCCTAGAGTTGCTACTTTTTTCACATCTGTTCCGTCAATTTCTAATATAGCTAGATCTAATAATGGGTCTGTCCCTACTACTTTAGCAGTAAGCTTTTTACCATTATTCAATTTTACTTCTATTTTATTTGCACCGTCTATCACATGATTATTTGTGACAATGAAAACCTTATTTCCTGTTTTTTTATATATGACACCTGATCCTGAACCGGCTTCTTCTGATTGTTCTTGTACTGCAAATGGATCTGCATTTTTTTGATAGTTAATGACACCTACTACAACTTCTTTTGCATCTTCAATCATATTTTGAAGACTATTCACACCTTCTGGTTTGTGCGAGACAGGAGTAACCTGATTCACCTCGTTATTTTTAGCGGATTGACCTGTACCTCCTTTGATCTCATCTATATATGGAGTGGTCAAGCCAATAGTAATTGACCCGATCATTGCACCAATTATTCCGATAAAAAAATAACCAGTTTTTTTACCGTCTCTACTTATGTTCTTTCCTGTTTGTTTTGTATCATAGTGTCCCATTATGAACACTCCTTTCTCCTTTTATGTCACCTGGATATTCCCAACTTAATATTTTCACTATAAGCCCTAAATCTGGAGTGTACATGGAGATAATCAGTAGTTTATCAAGAGTTGTAAATCTGGTTCTGGTGCAAAAGCTTCAAAATATCAAAAAAAAGTCTTTCAGACTTGGACATACTGATACTATTATTCTAAAAAAGGATCTGATTGGTATGGAAAAGCTAAATCTATTCTTTCAGGAATAGAAGCGATGCATATCATTAAAAAAGGCCAACTTATTTTACGGGGCAAGTCTGTCCAAAATGAAGTGAAGTTTATTCATCAACTATTCGGAATGGCTGCATAAGAATAGATTCCATTAGGAATCTATATACCTCTTCAAATAAATACAATCTTTGCACCAGAACCCTCTAATAAACATACAAAAAGTTCCCTGCTTTATAACAGGGAACTTTTTTGCATATTATTAACCTACAAATCTAAAATCCCTACAATCTGACGAGCTTTAGAATTATCAATATAATAATGCATCTCTAATCCTCTTCTTTCCGCACGGAGTACGGTTCCTCTCAATTTTGATAAATACTGTGAAACAGTGGATTGCGGAAGTCTTAATATTTCTGCTAACAGTGTAACATTACGCATTTTATGATGCATTAACTCATTTACAATTTGTAATCGTACTGGATGTGCCATTACCTTTAATAAATCTACATCCTCTTCTGGAATTCCTATTACATCTCGATCACTTTTTAATGCTATCATTTTATATTCTCCTTTATTATTTATTTCTATTATCCTTATAAATAGTACTCATATATAAATACCTTTTGTCCTGTTGAGAAAATAAATTCACTATCCGCTCTTTAGATTAAATAAAGGAAAAGAACTACATATTTATTAAGTTATACGTTCTTCCACCAAAGAAGTAATCTCTTCAATTTTTATATATAGGGATAGCACCACATCGCTATCAAGATAAGAAAAGCAAATACCCCCAAACGAGAAAATTGACATGTCCAGATGAAAATGTACAATTTTTTTTTAGGGGCGTTATAAAGTTTTTAAGTTAATGTGGTGATACCCATCAACTTAAGAATGGAAACAAAGTGTACTTTCATTTTGTGGGGTAAAGCATTCCTAAAATAGAAGCATACTCTTAATAATACGCATACCAAATAAACCCTATCGTTTTATTAAAAGTCAAGGAAATAGTAATGAAATTCTATATTTATGCGATTGAATATAATGTCACACATTTTATAAGGTAAAAGGAAAGGATAGATGAACAGGAGAGTATACCTGTTTACATCTATCCTTTTTTACAACAATATGACCACATTTACTACTACAACAAATTTTCATATAGTTACTGAACTATTTTTTGAATAACTAAATTAACCTCTTCGTTAACTTTAATTACGAATAAATGGTCCCCTTCACCTTCAATTGGATCAACTACATCTTCATTAAAAGATTCAGCGTGTTGTCTACCATATCTATTAAACCAGCGGTTTTTATTTTCCCTGATTCCTTTCCATACCTAAGGTACCCAAAAGTCCACTGGATTCCCGAGGCTACCATCCACATTTGTGTCTCTGAAAAGACATTTTGTGCCACTAGACGTAACTGTAGATTTCTGAACAAGCAAAATCACGAAAATACACACAAAGTTAGATTATCATCCATTACATTACTGTTTTGCTTCGTTCGAATAGAAAAACTCGGAAGAACGCCACTTGTTCGATATCTCCTCAATGTGATAAGGTGTCGTTCTGCAGCATCCACCTATTAAACGTGCACCTGCTTGGTACCATTCTTCAGATTGAATATCCAACGCGTTACATTGTTCATGACCATGCCATGTTTTTGTTTCTGGATTATAAGTTTCACCAGAGTTTGGATAAACAATAATCGGTTTTTTGGTGTTTGCCCTCAACTCTTGGATTGCACCAGTCACAACGGTTACTGGCGCACAATTGATGCCTATCGCTACAATTTGTTCACTTTTCTCAAAAACTCGTGCACACTCCACGAGTTTCATACCTTCACTAACCTCTTTCTCATTTTTTAGCGAAAAGGAAAGCCACGCATATGTTGCTGGAAATTCACGCAATAATGTATCTAATACTCTTGCTTCTTGCAGGGAAGGGATCGTTTCAAATGCCAATAGATCTGCACCTGCTTCGATTAACGCAGACATTCTCGAACGGTGAAAGTCTGCTAATGTTTTATCTGTCACACCATAGTTGCCTACATACTCTGAACCATCTGCAAGGTAAGCCCCGTACGGTCCAACTGATGCAACAACCAATGGTTTAGGCCTATTCGTTCGCGTATTTTCCTTCCAAAAATCATCTCTTGCCCTTCTTGCGAGTAACACCGTTTTCTTAATTAATTCCAAAGCTTCCTGTTCTTGTATTCCACGCGCGGAAAAACCACTAATAGTAGCTTGATAGCTTGCTGTTATGGCACAGTCCGCTCCAGCACGAAAATAGTCCGAATGAACCTGATAGATTAGTTCCGGATTTTCTAGTAACACACGTGCCGACCAAAGGGGATCGTCCAAATTACATCCATGCGCCTCCAATTCAGTAGCTAATGCTCCGTCAAGAAGCATAATGGAATGTTGGGATAAAATAGCATCAATTGGGTTGATTTTGTTCGACATAATCTACGCCCCTCTTTTTTAGATTTTTTGTTAGATAATAACTTCCATAGCAAAATAAAATAAACGGTATGCCGCAATATAAGGCAATTCTCTGTGTTGGATCGAATGCAATTCCAATACACGATGCCAGACAAAGGATAAAAGAAGCAATTGGTACTAATGGATATAGTGGTGTGCGATAAATCAAGTCCTTTTCAGAATTTCCTTCTTTCAAAAATTGTCTGCGAAATAGGAACTGGGAAGCACTAATACTCATCCAAACTATAACTACTGCTAGACCGGAAATGGAAACAAGTACGATATAGACAGTATCTGGTGCCACAATACTTGAGAGCAAAGCCAACGCTCCACCCACCATGCTGAAAATGACGGCGTTGATTGGAACACCTTGCTTCGTCATTTTCCCAAAAATCGGGGATATCGTTTTCTTATTAGCAAGCGACCAAAGCATTCTAGAAGAGGCATAAAGGCCTGAGTTTGCCGCAGATAAAATGGCTGTTAAGATAACGAAATTCATTATGTCAGCTGAATATGGCACCCCAATTCGTTCTAGAACTGCAACAAAAGGGCTCTCTAATACCCCTGCATCGGAAATAGGCAATAACGCAGATAAAACAACAATCGTTCCTACAAAAAAGATGATTAATCTCCACAGAGTAATTCGAATGGCCTTCGGTATCATTTTTTCCGGGTTCGCTGTTTCTCCAGCTGCAATGCCTATTAATTCTGTTCCCGAAAAAGCAAAATTAACCGCAAGCATGGTCATCATAATGGCCGTAGCACCATGAGGAAATAAACCTCCACTTGTAAAATTAGAAAAGAATGGTGCTGCTTTTGAATGAGTCATCGGAAGAAACCCTAGCATTGCCGCTACTCCTAAAACAATAAAAAACACAATAGCTATAACCTTTATCGATGAAAACCAAAATTCGGATTCGGCGAAAAATTTAACAGTCAGGACATTTAATACAAAGATCAAAATGGCAAAAAGAGCACTCCATACCCAAACATTAACCGATGGAAACCATCGCTTCATAAGTAATCCTGCGGCTGTAAATTCAGAACCTAAAGCAACAGTCCAAGTTAACCAATACAACCAGGCTACTGTATACCCTGTACCCGGTCCAATGTATTTAACTGCATAACTATGAAATGCGCCCGTTTCAGGCATATGTACGGAAAGCTCTCCTAAACATAGCATAACTAGATAAACCACTAGCGCACCAATCAGATAGGATAGAATTGTTCCAAACGGGCCAGCTTGTTGAATAGTGTAACCCGAGCTTAAGAATAAGCCAGTTCCAATCACCCCACCAAGTGATAGCATGACTAAATGACGTGCTTGCATTTTCCTTTGAAATTCTCGCCCATTTTTGTTCTCCATTTCTACTCTCCTTTAGTTACTATCCAGAAAAAAATAAAAGCGCACTCTAAAAAAGAGGGCGCTACTGACAAATAAAAACGGAAGCTCTCATCTATCAGGATTATCACCCGCTGGAATTAGCACAGTGTCTACTTAAGCAGACCTGTTGCTGAGGTTTCATAAGGCCAGTCCCTCCACCTCTCTGGATAAGAAATATTTTTTTATAACCTTATCAATCCATTCAATAACTGTCAAGATAATTCTGTTTTTTAAAAAAATTATCTATTATAGAAATACAAAAAATAGAGTATTACTATAACTGCAACCCACTCCTTCTTGGGTATTATTTAAAAATCGAACATACAAAACCTCATTTATTTATGATACGGTTCACAAGCACTTCCTCAAAATTTAATGCACTTCTAAATATCTTCTTACTTCTTTGGCTATGGGGTCACCATACATAACCATCAACTCAGGAGATTTTAATACCCTCCAATATCAAAAAACGTTATCCTTTCTAAACAAGCTAAATTAGAAAGGATGATGTTTTCTTATGAATCTCTCGATTCAAGATGAATTATTACCATTTGCAGAAGAATTACAACGATATGTTACACCTGTATTCTTAGAAGAACTTGCAAGAGAAATAGGATTTATAAAGCGAAAACGTAAGTTTTCTGGATCAGAATTAGCTGCTATTTGCATTTGGATTAGTCAAACTAGTTTCTTATATAGCAGATTTCATTTTTGTTTTTTATAGAAGATTGATTATTTAGATACCGTATTCTCATTTTTGTTCAATATCATGTTTAGCGTTGCAGCCGCTTTAGGCCATCCAACGTAAAAGGCCATATGTGTTATCAAAGCAATAATTTCCGTTTCGTTAATTCCATTCTTTTCAGCTAATTGTAGATGAAATGGTAGTTGCTCAGTATTACCGATACTAATTAGAGCAGATAGTGTACATAAACTTCTTTCTCTGGATGTTAAAATAGGATCTCTCCATACTTTTTCGAATAATATGTTTTCACTATAATCAACAAAATCGGGAGCCATATCTCTCATTTTCTTTCGTATATTGGACTCGATACGATCATTCACTATTTTTTCACTCCCTTATATTAACCATTTGTGCTATACCTTGACCAAATGACCAGTTTTCAACAGATGTCTCGTTTAATGTAATAAAAATATCTGTTGTAGAGATGTTTAAATGATTAGAAATAGTTTTTGCTATGGATTGATACAAACTCGTTTTCTGATTTATTGTTCTTCCTGGCCCACATGTAATAGAAACATGCATTATTTTTTCTGTTCTCTTTTCCTCTCCTTCTAAGAGATAATGTGGATCGTAAAAAAATTGATTAGGGGGGTAAGGTAAAAACATTTGAAAGTAATCATTTTCTGGGATTTTAAAATGTTCAATCAATGAATGATGAATACTATTACTTACCGTTTTTAGCTCTTCTTTATTCAATTGACCATCTGGATAATAAACATTAACAAACGGCATATTTTCACTCCCTTTCTTATGACCTTATTTTACTTCCATTACCTCGATTTGTATAATTGAAAATACATCGTATAATTATCAATAAAACCGATGAAGATGGGGTGTGAAGATGGAAATAAAAGAGTTAAATACATTTAAGATGATTGTCGAAGAAGGTACTTTTTCACTGGCAGCAAAAAAATTAAACTATGCTCAATCAACTGTAACAACACATATAAAAAAGCTGGAGAATGAACTTGGCTTCCTTCTATTTGATCGGGGGTGGGATGCGCGATTAACAGAGGAAGGTACTTTATTTGCAAAGGAGGTAGATAACTTATTAATGCATTGGGATTATTCAATATCTCAAGCACAGCGCATAAGTAATGAGGAAAAAGGGAGAATAAGAATAGGGCTAACAGAATCTGTTGCAAAAAAGTTAATGCCATCTATATTAAACTATTTAGACAATGAGAAACCATATATACATTGTGATTTTGTTGTAGGGAATACAGCACTTTTATCACAACTATTAGAACAAAATAAAATTGATTTTGCTGTTTGCGGAAACAACAAAAATAGTTCCAATATGAACTTCACTCCACTTTACAATGAACAAATTGAATTTATTGTCAATAACCCTCACCATCCAATATTACACAAAGAGTCAATTGAAGTATTCGATATCATTAATTATCCTATTTTAATTGGAGAGAATAGTTGTTATTATTATCAATCTGTGAATGCCTTTTTATCAGAAAATAATTTATCTTTTAAAAGAGTTTACAATTGTAGTGCATTACATCTTATTCCACAAATGGTTTTTGGAAATGCAATAGGTATTATTCCTAAGGGAACTATTTTAAACAAAGGTAATATATCATTTAAGGTTAAAGGATTTGATCCCCAGATGCCTATAGGATTATTAATTTCTTCTAAAAACAGCAATTATTTGAGCCAGACAAAACAACGACTTATGAAATTAATTGAATCGTTATTGTGATAAATAATGATTTCTCTTAATAATTATCTATATTTGTTTGATTAATTTTTCAAAACAGCTTTTAAAGCCGGAAAATAATTAAAACAGCAATTAAATAATAGATACACAACAAAAAAGGATCTGCTACTTACTGCAGATCCTTTTTTGAATCGGTGTACATTTGTTAACTCTTACAAGCGTTTAATGTGTTACATTTTTTACGTGCTTTAATTTCAGCCGGCTGAGCACCAAGCCAATAAGTTGGAAATGCAGTCCCCTCGGTGACACCGCCATCACGATGCATGTAATAACGTTCATCATAATCATTTTTAAAGTTCCCTTCAAGTGCAAGTTCTACCCATTCTGCACCAAAACGGAAAATTTCTGCAGCTACTCCACCAAGCGGATGGAATTCATTCTCGTAGACGCGCAGCTCCTTTGGTGCTTCTACAAGCTCATAAAGACTTAATGCTTCTTCCAAACGGGTTAGTTCATCAAATTCTCCTATACCCATGAAGACTGGACAAGTAATCTTTGGAGCCAATTTCCATAGGTTCATCTGGCTACTCAGCTCGTTTTCAAAGGCAACCTCATCAGTGTAGCCAGACATGTACATAAAGTTTGCTTTGAAACTCGGCTGTGCTCGGTTGAAGATGGTATCAAATTCGCCATATACACCTTCAAAGGTTGCTATAGCGTTTATACGATTATCACTCGCAGCAGCGCGCATCCCCCAATACCCACTCATACTGATACCAAAAAATCCAATCCGATTTGAATCAACCTCAGGTCGTTTGGATAGAAAATCGATATAACAACTAACGGCGCGTTCGTAATTAGTCAAATCAACTTTTAGACCTCCTGATACAGATTCACCTTGACCTGGTCCTTCAATTGATAGAGCTACGATACCACGAGACGTATAATAGCGTTGCGCAATCTGTATATAGTCTTCCTTAATCATATCCATACCTGGGCCTAATATTACTGCTGGTGCATTACGAATTTCACCTGAAGGTAAATGAAGTAGTGCATATATCTGTTTGCCTTCAAATTCTAATACTATACGTTGTACCGTTCCCCCTCCAAGTGACGAAATAGCTGCCACACATTCGTTACAACGCTCTCGAAACGCTAACTTTCGTGGATCATCATTAAAATATGAATATTGTGCACGTCCCCACATAACAGCAGCTCGCTGATACAAATCACGGGCAGTAACTGTAAATCCTTTTTGTTCATAATGTTTTGCTCGTTCTTGAGCTTGAGCAGCAACCGTGGCCCATGCTTTTGGTATCATTGCTCCACTCTTTACTTGAGAAAATACTTTATCAAAATCAGTGTGGTCGTGTCCTAACTGTTCCATAGTTGCCTTTGCTTCAGGGTGCAAAGCATCAAACCCACCAAGTGCAAGAGCTATATCTAAAGCCCATCCTTGAGATTGTGAACGTTGAGTCATAATAATCATCCTTTACAATATAATTAAGTACTTAATGATTAAGTACTTAATTAATATGATGAAGTATACTATCTACTTTTGTCAAGTCTATAAACTAAGTCGTTTTATTTAGGATTCAAAATAAGTAGATATACTATTGCTTGGAAAAGAACAGCAAATCTATACTTAATTTGACTCTACTCTTTTCCATATGTTATTGTTAACTCCATATAATTAAGTACTTAGTTAATAAGAAAATGGTGATATTATGACAAATTCTATAAATAAGATAAATGCAATAGACGAACTTAGTCATGCTATATATAGTCTGACTGCAGCCGATGGACGTTTAAGAGGGCGAGCTACTCGTACATTAGGAGCAGTTTCAATGGTCCATGCTCGAACTCTTAAAGTATTAGCTGAAGAAGGCGAATTATCAGTCAAAGAATTAGCTGATCGAGCAGAAACTACCGCCGCTGGTATTACTCAATTAATCAATGGATTACAACAAGTAGGCTACGTTGAGCGTGTTCGTTCAAATAACGACCGGAGAGTTGTCAAAGTCCGGCTTACGCCTAGTGGTTTAAATTGTCATTTAGAAAGGGAGGAAAAACTAAAACATATTCTTAATGCGAACCTTTCAGATTTTGATGCAGAACAAATCGAGAAATCTTCTGAAATAATTAGGTGCCTAGTTCATGTGCTTGATCAACTATAATAGTATTCTAAAGCTTTCTTAGGTTCTTAGAACTAACTCCATCGCCATTAAGTTAAGCAATATATCACCAGCAAAATTGAAAAATGGGCTGAATACTCAAATATAACTGTAAGATTTTGAACTACTCCCACTTAACGACTTTGCGGCCTTTTTGAAGTGGGAGATTTCTGTGAACATCGGTGTATCCACCAGTTATCTTAGCAGGATCCGTCCGTAGTTCCTATGGTGGGAACTGAAGTGTCTTTTACGTTGCCTCACCACGCTTCCTACTTTAGCTTGATTTTCGCAATTTCGGCAAGCGCGGGACGATAGGACGTTGAAAATTTTACGATTGCAACGAATTTTCTGCAACCAACCTCATATCTTCAGTTTTCAAAGATCAATCTGTACAAGTATATGGTTAAAAACATTTTGGCTTACACCAACCGACATGCATCCCCCACTTAAAATTGACGTTTTACACCTTCACATTTTTAAGAAAGGAGTCTTTTGTTAGAAATCGATAAAATCGCTCCAATTCCTATTCATTTGAACTCCCCCCACTTATACGATTCTTCCCTTACAGTTTACCATTGCCCCAGTACTATCTTTCTTCCCTTTTTCGAAGGATGCTTTGTTGCTTAAAGAACCTGAAAATTGAATTTAAGAGCGCAAAAAGTTTGTTTTTTAATTAATCAATTTATATAACTAGATAATCAATTTGTAATTTAAATATGGTAAGGTTTTGGTAAAGTGCTAGGTATTGATGTAAAAACATAGAAGAAAAATTACTAATTATATTGCAATTAGCAAAGGTTTGTATTCCATTGAGTGAAATTATTGAGGTAACCGAAGATAATACGTATGCTGGTGTTGAAAAAGCAGAAGTATTCCGAATTGGAACAGCATACGGGACAACTGATCGTAGTTTAATTAAAATCATAAAGTATACTTATCTATGTTCTGTTGCACAGTGTTTAAAACTAAGCTAAACTTTTGCAACAGAACCCATTTACTTTCCCTCTTCAAAAAATCGTAACTTTATTTCAAATCCACATTTAACCCTTAAAACAAAAAGAACTTGTAGGAATCTCTACAAGTTCTTTTTAGTTTCAGGTGAATATACGGGACAAACAAACTATCTTACAGATTCATCATAGAAACTACAGGGGTAATGCTTTGACAAATATATTATATAACAAATATTAACATCCATAGATTTTAATTTTGAAAATTATGTGAATTAAGAACGAAAGTAGCTTTTTTCTTAGCTATTATTAATTTCGTTTACTACTAACTTCTTTTTACTTAAATACACTGCTCGATCCGATTTTTTTGCAACTTCTTGTGAATGCGTAACAACAATTACACATTTATTCTCTTGATGAGCAAGCTCTTGAAACAACTCAATAATCTCTTTTGCTGTTTCTCCATCAAGGTTTCCTGTTGGTTCATCAGCAATCAATAAATCGACATTGCAAGATAGTGCCCTAGCAATTGCTACACGCTGTTGTTGCCCGCCACTTAGTTGCAAGACATTTCGTTTCGCTTCTACTTCTGTGAGTCCTACCTTCTCTAATAATTCTAATGCTCTTGCTTTTTTATTTTGTACCTTCACACCTGTAATTTCCATTGCCGTTAGTACATTCTGAAGAGCGGTCATATAGGTAATCAAATTATACGATTGGAAAATTACAGATACATTTTGATTACGGTATCGATCCAAACCAATTTTTCGAATATCCTTGCCATTATATAGTACATAACCGTTTTTAGGTATGTCCAGCCCACAACCTAAGCTAAGAGTTGTGGTTTTTCCAGATCCAGAGGGCCCTAAAATCGTGTAAAAATGCCCTTTTTGAAAAGAAAAATTAACATTATCTAGTATCGTTACTTTTTTCCCATTACTTTCATAATAATAATCTAAGTTTTTAAATTGTAAAATCGTCTCCATATCGAGCCTCCTTATTCATCTTTTAAAAGAATTTGTTTTGGATTTAAGCGTAGAATAGATAATGCTGGAAGAAGCGTTGCTAATATAGCAATAGCTAGTCCAATTCCCCCCATTTTCCCTACATCCTCTCCCGTTACACTTACATCAATTTTATCAATTGGCTCCTTTTTTTGGTCTTGTAGACTACCACCAGGTCCAGCCACCATTACAGTACTATTTTGTGAGGTGTCTGTTTCTTCACTTGCTGTAGCAATTTCACTCGAAAGTAAGTTATTCCCTACGAATTGAGAAACTTTAGCTCCTGTTGTTATGGATAATCCAAATGCTAAAATAGCAATACATACTACTTCTACTACGAACTGCGCCATCAGTTTCCATTTTTTCTCTCCAATGGACAATAAAATCCCCATTTCCTTACGACGTGCTTTAATCGATAACATAATGATTAATCCTAAGATAATCGCACCTGCAATAGATACCATATAGATAATCATTTGAGACGTAGAAGCGATATTTTCGATAGGACCAATCATTTGTTTGTACAATGAATCATGTGCATCTAACTTAAAATAATTAAAATCAATATCAGATTTTTTTGCTTCTTTTTTAAATGCATCAATGTATTGTGGGTCGTTCAATAAGTACACAACTTGAATACTACTCATACCTTCATCTACTTCTAATTTTTTTAAAGTAGAGTAAGGCATATATAGTTTATTAGCTGGATTCATCATAGGAGGGGGATTTTGACCCATTGGTTGCTCATTCGTTTCGTAAATACCAATAATTTCAATTTCAAGAGTTTCCTTTTTATCCCCTGATTGAACTTTAACTTTATCTCCTACTTTCAAATTGTTTTGTTCCGCTAATCGTTTTTCCATTAAAGCTACATTCTGATCTTGCATCTGTTCTGTAATTGGTTTTCCATCAACGATTTTATTTTTTCCATTTTCAAAGCTTTCTTGTAATAAAGTCTTGCGAACTCCTTCTATCATAAGAGAAGAATTCATATCTATTTCTGTACCTGAACCTGATCCTCCCGCCGTTGCCACTCTAGCATTTCCTTTTCCTTCTCCTTCGCCTTCTGAAACTCCTACTAATTTAAATCCATCTGCAATTCCGAAATTATGGGTTATATAATTATAGTCTTTTACATGCTTGGACTTCGCTAATTGATCTGTTTCTTTTGTATTGAGCTGCGGCGGATTAGGCGCTTCTCCAGTTTCCCTTGCTTGTTTTCCTAATTTATCAAAATCAAGACCTAAAGTAACATCAGCACCCAGTTTTTTTCTTGCTGCATCAGCAGCTTTTTTTGATGCATTTTGGATTGTGAATCCTGCCAGCACTAAATTTGTAACAATCAGGAAGACTGCCATCAAAATTAATGATGTTCCTATTCTTTTTTTCATACTGAGAATTGCGCGTTTTATAAAATTCATTTTTCCTAACCTCCTTGATAGTTGTTATTGTATATACGCTATCTGGAGTTTGTATGGAGCTATTCCATAGTTTATCTGGAGATATAAGGAGTTTATGTGTATTTATCATTTTAGCCAAGAAGACTCCTTCCTCCAGGAATGCGAAGTGAGTAGGTGGGAGATGAATTTGCTTCGGACAAGGGATGGCAGGAAGCCATCTTAATTGTTCGACATACATAAACTGTTACTTCACTACCTATCGAATATACGTTTGTTGTATAATAGACACATATCGAAATGGGGGGTGAAACGAATGATAATCAATAAAGCATATAAATTTCGTATCTATCCAAATAAAGCACAAGCGAACCTAATCAATAAAACAATTGGCTGTTCTCGTTTTGTATTCAATCATTTCCTATCTCTATGGGATAATGCATACAAAGAAACAGGAAAAGGTTTGACATATGGTACATGCTCTGCCAAACTTCCTGCCATGAAGAAATAGTTTGTTTGGCTAAAAGAAGTGGATAGTATTGCGATTCAGTCGTCTGTTCGCAACCTTGCGGATGCTTATACACGCTTTTTCAAAAAACAAAACAGTGCCCCGCATTTCAAATCTAAGAAAAACAACGTACAATCTTACACCACAAAACAAACAAATGAAAACATTGCCGTTGTAGGAAACAAAATGAAATTGCCAAAACTCGGTCTTGTTCGATTTGCCAAAAGTCGTGAAGTAAAGGGACGTATTTTAAATGCTACAGTTAGACGAAACCCTTCTGGCAAATACTTTGTGTCATTGTTAGTTGAAACAGAAGTGCAAGAACTTCCGAAAACAAATTCTTACATTGGAATGGATGTGGGACTAAAAGATTTCGCCATTTTGTCAGATGGAACAATCTATAAAAATCCAAAGTTTTTTCGATCGTTAGAAGAGAAGTTGGTAAAAGCACAGCGTGTTCTTTCTAGAAGAATGAATGGATCTTCTCGCTGGAATAAACAACGAGTAAAGGTAGCTAGAATTCATGAATACATGGCAAATGCCAGATAAGATTACTTGGACAAAATCTCAACTGAAATCATCAAAAACCACGATGTTATCGGTATAGAAGATTTGCAAGTATCGAATATGTTAAAGAATCATAAGTTAGCAAAAGCGATTAGTGAGGTATCATGGTCACAGTTTCGAACCATGTTGGAATATAAAGCGAAATGGTACGGCAAACAAATCATTGTCGTATCGAAAACATTTGCTTCAAGCCAATTATGTTCTTGTTGTGGATATCAAAACAAAGACGTTAAAAATCTAAACCTACGCAAATGGGGTTGCCCTTCTTGTCATACACATCATGATAGGGATATTAACGCAAGTATCCATCTAAAGAATGAAGCGATAAGGCTTCTAACCGCAAGGACTGTAGAGCTAGCCTAATAAATTAGAGTTCGATAGAACTCTTTACTTAGGAATCCCCCTCTTCTAAACGAAGTAAAAATGGGGGTAGTTCAATGTTGATAACTGACGGTATCATAATATTTAATTCTACAGCTTATTTAGAAGAGTCATGTACATTTCGAAGACGTTCTTGAATAAGTTTTATTTTTTCATTCACCTTTGATGCATATGTGAAATCACCATAACAATATGGATACCTAAAATTATTTTGATTTCCACCACAAGTGTACATCTCTGGATTTTGATCAACTTTCATCTTAGAAAACTTTTTAGCCGAATCTTCCGAGTGTTGTTTATCTTCTTGGCTGGCAATAAAATCAATATACCCTGGTCCCATATTATAGCTTTGAATAATTGTATCCATGCTAACATCTTTTTCCGTTCCATATTTGTACATTTGAGCAAAGTGTTTTACCCCTTGTTTAATACTCAGGCTTATCTCTTGAAGTTCATTTGGCCTTAATCCAAGTGACTCAGAAGACTGCATAGGGTCGTTGCCCTCACCTCTACTCTCTTGGTACATAATTCCTAACAAAACTGCAGTTTTCCCTCCTAAATCATATTTTTCTAATTCTTTTTTCAAGGTAGGCTCAT
The DNA here is from genome assembly GCF_016651125.1 of Bacillus sp. TH17. NCBI lineage: Bacteria > Bacillati > Bacillota > Bacilli > Caryophanales > Bacillaceae > Bacillus > Bacillus sp. TH17. The sequence goes on along the minus strand of NZ_JAEKEN010000003.1, from coordinate 70,055 downwards.
ATTGCAATAAACGTTTTTCGGTAGCAAGCACTTTATTTTTATGAACATTGGTTTTATGATTAAAATATAGTATTCCAAGCATTGTTCCTAAACCTAAAATACTAATAAATAATAATATAATAATTCGTATTTTACTCGTATTCTTCATATATTCCTCCTCGTATAAGAAATTCTATTTTTCAATGGCAATTGGTTATTTATAAAATATGTAGTGACCATCTATCCCCCGCTCCTTTTTAGACTGAAACATCAATTCTTTAAGGTTTAAAGTTTAATATAAAAATTTAAAGATAAGGTAAAGATAAGATAAAGTTAAGATAAAGGGCATTTTTTAGCGTACTTTAAAAAGGTATTGGTACAAACAAATATGTGGGACAACTTGTTGATATGAATGGATATAGTGATAAGCGAGAGGTTATCGTACAAGTTATTAGTTTTGGAGATATCATTTTAGAAGAAGATTTACCCTATCTTTTTAATATACTTTATATAGAAAATTAAGAGATAAAATATAATAAAAAACGGCTAACCCTCCACGTAAGAGAATCAGCCATCACAAATAACTAATTATTTCATACTTGAGATATTATCACCCTTAGCGCTATACAATGAGATATTCGTTTAACCATTAAAAATTATTTAAAGGATTACTTTCTTCATTTTTTTACTATTTCATAACTTGCTTCAAATTTACTCATCGCATTTATTGCCGTCTAACAATCATCATCACACATGACTTAATACATTATTGAAAAGAAACAGTTCTACACTATGCAGGCTTTCTTTATGATTTTACCGCTAAATTTTTTATAAAACTCTCTATAGAATTCGCCTGGAATACACGGAAATAAGAAGATTGAACGTCGTAATGTTTGTCAGTAATGATAAGGATTGAAGGAAAGAATTTAGAAGTTTTCGGTTGCCAAGATTCATTATGCCATTCTTGGCTATGAAAGTATAACTCATATCTCTTTATCTTTTCTTGCATTATCTTTTTACTATACACTGACTTTTGAACTTCAATAAAGAATGGCGATCTACGCCATATAGTAAAAGCATCCGGCTCCATATATTCTTTCCCATACTTTGGTTCAACTTTGAATATTTTAGGATTTTCATAATGAACGAGTTGTTTGTATACGTCCACAATACCAAGGAAATGAGGGGTTTTTTGACTTGTCTTTCTGATAGAACTCGGTTGCGGAAAATAAATGTATGGGTGCTGCCAAACATTCGCATCAACATAGCCATCTCTTCTTAATCGTTTCATAACCGTATTACAGCAAGTTACCGCATTCTTTAAGCCTTGAAAATGCAAGTCAATAATATCGTCACGGGACATGCATCTAAATCGCTTCAAATCATTCAAAATTCCTTTATCTCTACTCTTCATCATCTAACACCCCAAATAACGGAATTTCTTCTTGCGATGAATTCTGAAGTATTTTCTCCTCTTTAGACGTGCAATATGGTTTAACAATTTGTTTCGCCTTACTTAATTCCAAATAAGGAGCTTGCACTTTCTTTAATCCATTTCGTTTTAAAATCATTTGGCCAGATTGCTCTAAGTGCTCTGAACCAGGAGTACCCATGATATTACTATTAATTGCACTATCACATTTAAAGCCGATTCTAACGGTCATATTTAGTTTTAACTTACCATCTAACACTTTCGCATCTGGCCGCTGCATACTAAGCATAAGAAAAACTCCAAGTGATCGACCGACTGCTGAAATCTTTTCAATTGTAGTCATACACTCTTTTTCATCTTTAAGCATAGCCACTTCATCGATAGCAAGTAGAATATATGGTTTTTGATGATCTGGATTTAATTTGTTGTAGGCATCAATATGATCAACCTCATATTCTTCCATAAGTTTTCTTCGTTCTCTAATTTCCTTCCACACCTTTTGAAGCATTATTTTCATTTCAATTTCTTCCATACAAACTTCTTTTACATGCTTCACTCTTCGCAAGAAATGAAATTCAGAGTTTTTTAAATCTCCAAGATACAAATGCAACGTATCAGGAGACATATATTGAATGAGTGTGGATAGTACAACACGTACCATACTACTTTTCCCGCTTCCCGTTTCCCCTGCAATTAATAAGTGCGGTGAATCGGAGTCAATCATATCGTACGCAATCATTTTTCCGAATTGGTCCCTGCCAACCACAACAGGTAAACGGTAACCTTTTAATAGTGGCTGCCACTCTTTATAATAATAATTGTACGATTTTAGCCCAGCATTTGAACGGAATACATGTAGGACAAATCTTTTCACATCACCTTCAATCGTAATATTCCGTCCTAATATTTGCTGAAAACAAAACCACTTCTTTTCAATCTTCTGTGGATCTAATCCGTTTGGTATGGTAAAAACATACCTCACGCTTTCTGCTGAAGAAGAAACATTATGTACCTTTGGATAAATAGGCACTTTTCCCCCGCGTGTTTGATGTTCCGTATATAAACCTGCTTTTCCGAACACCTCCATAAGCTGATTCCTTAACCTTTGCGTACGAAGCCACTCCTTTATAATCCCCATTACTCCCTTCCCTCCTTAAAACATGATTACGATACGAACAAATACATATCCAATCAAGCAAACTCCACCAATTCGCGTTCCGTGATAAATACCTTCACTTACAAATTTAGCTGCCGATATATAGTCATGTCGCACCAAGTATTTTTCTAACATGACTGCTCCGATTAAAATCGTTCCCATAACTCCTAATGCAATGTAAGTATGTAATACCTGATCCGACATATGAAGGAATGCGAAAGGACTTAATGAATTGTATTTACGTATTTTCTTTTCTTTATCTTTGTATGACCGATCCATAAACTCGCGAAAAGGAATTGTTTCTTTCCTAGCACGCATTTAAATGCCCCCTTTATAAACAGAATTTAGAATATAGATATTACATAGCTTCATCTACTTAATACCTTGGTAGTTTTACCTTGGTAGAAATCTTGATAAATAATGTGGTAATCATTCGCAACTTACTTTGGTAACCTCTTATTCTTCTACCTTAATAAATACCGTGGTAGCTGCTTTGATACATCATATTGTGGACAGCTTGTACATTATGTAAAAAACTTTTTCCGTCTATGCGAATAGTTTTTTACATTTATGTCCACAATGTTGAAAATAGGTTCAGGAGGGATTTAAGTGTTTTGGAAATTCGCAGGTAAAAACCGAACGAAATTAGGTAATTTTTTAGATCGGAATGGCTTCACCCAAAATGATTTAGAAAAGAACGCGAAATTAAGTCGCCCTACAGTTTCAAAGGCGTGCAATGATAAAGAATACATACCTAGTCCAACTGTAATGAAAAAAATTTTAAAAGTTATTAGGCAAATAAAACCCAACGTTAAATCCACCGATTTTTGGGATATGTAAAAACTGGCTAACTAGAGTCAGTTTTATTTTTTTTTAAAAAACCTTTATAATAGAACGCATATTCGTATATAATAAGAACAGACGTTCTTATTTAAGGAGGCATAACGGTGTATGACTACTCAATTTTGCCAAATCGAATTGTTTTATGTGTAGATCTTCGCAGCTTTTATGCAAGCGTGTCCTGTATCAAGATGGGCTTAGACCCACTGCATACTAAATTAGCTGTAGTAGGAGATGTGAACAGGAGTGGCTCCATTGTTTTGGCTGCAACACCACCATTAAAGGCATTAGGTGTTAAGAAAATGGCAAGGTTGTACGAAATACCACGGCGTAAAGACATTCTTGTAGTAAACCCAATCATGGGAACTTATATAAAATGCTCAAATTACATAACAAAATTAGCTTTACAATACGTTCCGATTGAGGATTTCCACCAATACAGCATCGATGAATTCTTTATGGATATTACAAATAGTATCCATCTGTTTGCGAATGAGCCATATGAATTTGCGTTGAAATTCAAACGTGAAATATATGAGAAAACAAGAATTGAATGCACAATTGGGATGGGGCCTAATCCTTTAATGAGTAAGATTGCTTTAGATGTGGAAGCGAAGAAGACAAAAGACTGCATCGCATATTGGAAGTACGAAGATGTACCCATAAAATTATGGCCGATACGACCACTTAGTAAGTTTTGGGGGATTTCGAGTAAAACAGAAGTAAAGTTAAATCGAAAAGGAATACATTCAATTGGAGACTTAGCGCAATACCCGCTCAAATACTTAAAACAAAGCTTTGGGGTTATTGGCGAAGAATTAGTGCGCCCGTAAGGGGTATGTTTGAATCTGTCGATAGCAAGACAGCAGGATATATTGCAACGCCTGTCATCACCTAACTTATCCGGGAAGGAAACTAAACGGGGAGTGTAGCATGTTAGGAAAGTCATAAGTTGACTAAGTACTAAGTCACGACTGAATGGCGAGATGAGAATTGTAAACAAGGATGAAGGTTGCATTACTTGAACGATAACCTGAGTAGTCCCATCGCCGGCTACAGCGGAAAGTACTTATAAACGCTGTATAATCTCAGGGAATTAGTATTGCAGTTCTGCTAATTCCAGCAATACGATAGATTAGGCAATCCTAGTAAAGGATAAAAGGTGAAAGTCGCATCCGACATTACAAATAGCTATGTCAACATACATCTAAACGGGGATTACCTAAATCAGGAAGCCCATAGGGCTATGGTTTTCTGGAACTTGAATACCTGACATGGTAACGGAGTTCTCGTAGTAGTCAGAGATAGGGAAAGCCTATTACAAGGCAAAGGGGAACAGCTTATCCAGCTATATACACGATGGAAGGAGCGTGAGGCTCATGAGAAATCCAGATGATGTATTAGGCAGTCTAGTAACAAAGTCTAACAATAAAAACTATAAATATAATCGTCTTTACAGAAATCTATACAATCCAGCCTTTTATCTAAAAGCCTACACAAATATCAGCTCTAATCAAGGAAATATGACAAAAGGGACTGATGGAAAAAACATCGATGGTTTCAGTTTGGAGAAAATAAATATCCTAATAGAATCGCTAAAAGATGAGAGTTATCAACCACACCCCTCCAAGCGGGTCTTCATACCTAAAAAGAATGGCTCAAAGCGTCCATTAGGTATACCAACATTCAAGGATAAACTTCTACAAGAAGTTATTCGAATGATACTCGAAGCGATATATGAAATGAGTTTCAAGGAAAGCTCTCATGGTTTTCGTCCCAAACGGAGCTGTCATACGGCTTTACACAAAGTACGTAAAACTTTCACTGGGATGAAATGGTTCGTTGAAGGGGATATTAGTGGTTTTTTCGACAATATCGACCACCACACACTTATAGCATTACTAAGAAGGCGGATAACTGATGAGAAATTTATTCGCCTAATATGGAAATTTCTACGAGCAGGATACCTAGAAGAATGGAAGTATCGAGGTAGCTATAGTGGCACCCCACAAGGGGGAATCATCAGCCCACTTTTATCTAACGTGTATCTAACAGAATTAGATACTTTTATGGAAGAGTACCAAAAAGAGTTTTCTAAAGGAACAAAAAGGAAAACTACAAAAGCCTACAAACGTCAGGAATACCTAACATACAAACACAGAAAACAACTAAAGGAAAACTGGGGACAGCTCACGGAACAAGAAAAGAAGCAAGGAATTATAAAATATAAATCCTTGAAAGAAGAGTTGCTTAAAACTCCTTTTGGAGACCCCATGGATGACTCATACAAAAGAATTCAATATGTCAGATACGCGGATGACTTTCTTGTGGGGATAATTGGTAACAAAGCGGATGCGGTAAAAGTTAAAGAAGATCTAACAAACTTCTTAAGAGACAAGCTAAAACTTGAATTGTCACAAGAAAAAACACTAATCACACATAGCTCAAAAAAGCAAGATTCTTAGGATATAACATCACAGTAAATAGAATGCCAGTTACTAAACGTGATAAAAATGGATTTCTAACCAGACACCAAATTATGAGATGTAAACTGTATCTTCCTTCGGAAAAATGGATTGAAAAGCTCAAACAATATGGAGCTCTACGCATCATGGCAGATGGGAAATGGAGAATATGGCATCGCACTTATCTCCTAAATAATGACGAACTAGAAATATTAAACACGTACAATGCGGAGATAAGAGGACTATATAACTATTACAGTCTTGCAGAAAACGTTTGTACACTCCAAAGCTTCCACTACTTTATGAAATATAGTTTCGTCAAAACTCTAGCTGCAAAACATAAAACATCTGTAGCTAAAGTAATGACAAAATATAAAGTTAAGGGAGATTTAGCTATTCAATATCAAACAAAATCCGAGAAAAGAATCAGTTACTTTTACCACGATGGATTTCGAAGAAAAGACAAGATTATGAATATAGTTCAAGACAATCTACCAAATTCACAACTATGGTGGCGTAATAGCTTAATCAAGAGATTGTGCGCAAACAAATGTGAATGGTGTGGAAAAAGTGATGCACCTTTAGAAATGCATCATGTTAAAAAATTGAAAGACTTGGAAGGCAAAAAGCTGTGGGAAAAGAAAATGATAGCAAGGAAAAGGAAAACCTTAGCATTATGTACAAGGTGTCACCAAGACCTACACAGCGGAAAGCTGGATGGATAAGTGGAAAGCCGTATACATCGAGAGATGTACGTACGGTTTGGAGGAAAGCACACGAAAATCTAACATAGCAATATGTCAAGACGTTGGGTGCTTATCCTACCACTTACATAGCAACGGCATTGATTTTAGCCGTATTGCAGAAAAATACATACCAACAACAACTTCAATGGGTAAGAGCCAAATACTCATGCGTGATTACACAATAGAAGAATTTCCAATTATCCTTCTGGAACATATCGAAGAAGTTTGTTATCGGATGAGAAGACAAAACAAACTAGCTCAAACAATCCATTTTTCCATTGGTTACAGTAAAAATTACGCTGGTGGTTTCAGAAAAACTCACACTATGAACCGACCAACTAATTTAACAATGGATATCTATCATATTTGTACATATTTTTTACATAAGTTTTATACCGGGGAACCAATTAGATCTATCAATGTTTCTTTAACCAATTTAATCAATGAAGGTGAAGAACAAATATCTCTTTTTGACAATGTAATACAACGAGAAAAAGAAATGAAATTAACGAAGGTAATGGATGAAATACGCACTAAGTTTGGTAAGAACAGCATATTAAGAGGAATTTCTTATACAAATAGTGCTACAGCAAGATACAGAAACACATTGTTAGGAGGACACAAATCATGAACAACACTAATATGCCAAAGGGACGAGGAATGGTGAAATGGACGCCATTTGCTGCAATGACAGAACAATTTGACGGTATACGTGAGATTATTAAGGAAAAGAATAAAGTAGCACGTCCAATCTTAACTTCTGAAGAAATAGAACTTATCGAGAACATGTTATTATGCTCATTACTATCTGAAGAAGAGGTGTTGATTACATATTACGAAGATGGCTATCTGCTTACTAACTACATGACCGTGACTGATATTGATCCATTGAATTGTTCTATACTATGTACAGATGCTTTTTATAACAGGATTACTCTTAAATTTATGGATGTTGTTGATGCAAAATAAAAGCATTCAATGCAAAGTATAAATACTAAATGTGATGATTGCGCTCCCCCTTGAAATAAATGAATTCGAAGCTAAGGATATGAAACTATATTTTAAAGATATAATAAATGAAACATAAGTCAAAAATATCTTATAACAAAAGTGACTCTTGTTTTGTTAGCTTGATAGCGATGTGGCGATACCCCATCGCCATCAACTTAAGTAATTAATTGTTCACCAAAACGCTATGATCGCTTCTTTTAGACGGAAAATTAAGAAATTTAAAGAAAGAATTGAAGAGTTGGAAGATGAAAACAAAAAATTACGCAAAACAGTAAGTACAGAACTAGTAAATTATATGAAAATTTTATAATAAAGTTATGGAAGTAAACTTTGATACATAGAACATAAAAAAGAGACAGCAATCGCTGTCTCTTACTAAACTAAAGGGTGCGTTAGTTAATTAGCAGTTTAAAATTCTTATTTATTCCCTTTTACTAATCAATTTTTTCTATACGCACGCGTTTTACAAATAATGACAACACAAGTCCAATGAGCGAAATAACTGCTATAAAGAAGTACACATACTTAGTTCCTTCAGCTGGAAAATTTATAACTATCGCTTTTGACATAAAAAATCTCTCCATTTCTATATATTTTAGTTAGAGTAGATTTCTAGTTGTCATCTTAGATTGAAATTTATATTATTTCGAAATTTGGTAATTAGAAACAAATTTCTCAATTTCTTCAATAGCTTTTTTGTATCCTCCAGCATCTCGAAGCGTCTCTCCGACTTTACGACTCTTCTCCTTAAATGTTGCATCATCCATTACTTTCTTTACAGCTTCACGTAACAACTCCGGCGTTAATTCTTTACGATCCAGTCTTATTCCAGCCCCTACCTCGGCTACTCGTTTTGCAACTAATGGTTGATCTCCTGTCACTGGAACTACAACTAACGGAACACCATAATATAATGCTTCACTTGAGCTATTCATACCGCCATGTGTAACAAATACATCAGTATGTTTCAATACTTCTAATTGCGGGACATAATTATACACTTTAAAGTTATAGGGAATATCCTTAAATTGGTTTATATTTATTTTTTTCCCAACAACTAATATAACAGTCGCATCGATACCTTTAAAAGCTTCAAAACATTTCTCATAAAACTCTGGCTGCTCATTAAAAACTGTTCCCATAGAAATGAAAACAACTTTTTTGTTCTTTAAATCTTCAATAGGAAAACTTCCTATCTCTTTACGAGTGGCAATTGATGGACCGATAAATTTATACGATTCATCAAATACATCCGAATACGGCTGATACTCTTTAGAAGTATATACAATTGTAATATCTCCAGGATGATTCATAATATCATATAGACTATTACAGTCCATTCCATATCGCTCTTTCCATTGTTCCATTCCAGCTAAACACGATTGGTATAGTGGATCATTTTCATCTATTTGTCTCGATTCTTGTTCATCATTAAATGTAATGTATTGATTAAAAGCAAAAGTCGTACAGGAAGAAACGCTTGGTAATTGTAAGATATTCGCTATAATACGTCCTACTGGAAAATGATTATCATATATCAAATAATTGTACTTTTCTCCTTCTGTTTCATCTACAATTTGAGTAACAATACGTTCTGATGCTTCTATCATATGAGATAGCATCGTTAAAGGACTACCGCCTTCATTCACTCGTTCCATAATATTGATTTGTGAAAGAAAATTCTTAAATGCTCGAAATTCCGCACCTGTTGCTTCAATCTTCTTTCTATAATCCTCAATACAATATGCAACAACTGTTTCTCCACGCTGAATTAACTCACTAACAATTGCTAATGTCGGATTAATATGACCTTCTCCGGGAAAATTTATTACGAGTACATTCGCCATTACACTCTCTCTCTTTCATTTAATATAGTTAAATTAATAATTAATTATGTTAATCAATATCTATTATAAACCAATCTATTCTATTCCTTCATATATTTCTCTTCATTTTACTATTGAGAAATATTTTCTACTGCTACTGCTACTGCTACTACTAATACTATTACTATTACGAGCACAAGATCTTAATAACACCTAATAAATTCAACCTTTACTTTTTATATCCCGTATATAAGACTTGTATATTTTAAACCATTTATATATAAATAGTTATTTTTATAATTCTAACAATAATTAAGGTACCGCCAAGTTCTCTATCGCGTTTGAAGATTCTTAACTTACCAGAAGCGTTTTCTTGCAGCATTTGCTCATATTAATTAGAAAAAAAGCGCATAAATTTAATGTCACCAATATTGCGGAAAATAACTTATGAAATTTCTTTTGCTCTCGCTGCAGCGTCAATTTTTTCTTTATGAATTTCCATTTTGGCCTTAACATTTCTATAAAAGTAACACTTTCCATTATTATCTTCAATGTTGCTTGTTAGATAGTTAAATAATAACTTTAGAGCTAAAGATGTTCGTATAACTGTCTTTATTTTATTCTAGTCATACAAAACTCCCCCTAATTATCAGATTGTGTCTAACAATTAGGGGAGTTCATATTTTAGGACTTTGTTTTGAAATCTCTAATAATTTTTTAAACACTCTCTTTTCAAGCAAACGTGAATTGGTATAGGTCAAAATATTAATATAAGAAAAAATATAAAATAACTATTTTTTCTGAATTTTGTTGAAAAATAAATTGAAATCACTCAAATAATGTTGCTAGTTTGCTATGATGGTAATAAATAGTATTAAGATACTTCTATAGGATGGGGGAATATATAATGATTGTTTCTACAAAGGGGAATAATGAAATTACAAAACTTTTAAATGAGTGGTATATTGAAATCCGCTCAAGACGTATAGGAAATGCTCATCGATTGAAAGAATTAATTGATTCTAAGATTCATAGCATCGAAGAAGATCAGAATTTATTGCTCTACTACTCACTACTAGATTTTAGATATCAATTTGTCATTGATAATTTAAGCGTTTCAAAAAGAAGTTTTGACAAAGTTGAGGCTTTTGATATGCCTACAGATAATTTCTTAGCTTATTATTATCACTTTTTCAAAGGGATTCATGCCTCTACTATTGGCGAATATCAAATCGCAAAAGAGAGTTATGAAAAAGTGGAAACACTTTTAGACTGCGTTCCTGATGAATTAGAAAAAGCTGAATTTTATTATAAAGTTGGAGCTTTTCATTATGATATATATCAAGGGCTCCTGTCTTACAAAAAGGTAACAGAGGCACGAGAAATCTTTGCTCAACATGCTGGGTATGAGATTAATGTAGCGTTTTGTGATAATCTTATAGGCTTAGCTTGTACTCATTTGAGAGAATGGGAACTAGCCGAAGAATATTTCACGAAAGCAATGGATATGTTCCAAAAAACAGATGAAGAGCAATTCATTTTAATGGTGCGTCAAAATTTAGGGTTAATGTATGCTACTCAAAACCTTTCACCATTAGCTATTAGATATCTCTCAGAAGTAAATCAAAAAATGCCTAACAATTATAAGGCACTTTTTATTGAGGCAAGAGAGCATATGAAGAATGGGGATCATTCCGTTGCAAAAGATCTCATAGCAAAAGGATATTCTATTTGTGAAGAGGTTGATAATATAGAATATCTTCACCATTTTAAAATCTTAAACGCAATGAATGCAGATTTTCCTGCCGAAGCGCTTGAAAGAACAGTGCTAGAAGGCGTATCATATTTTAAAGAGCAAGAACTTTTTGAATACATCAAAGAATATGAAGAAAATCTTGCTATTGCACTCTATAAAGAAGATAATCATGTTAAAGCAAGTCAATATTTTTATTCAAGTTCTCAGGCAGGAAAAAAAGCTTTTGAGAAGGAGGCATTAAAATGAAAAAAACATTTTTTGGTTTAGTTGGTGTAATTACTGCTTTAACTTTAATGTTTGGTGCCCAATCCCCTACGGAAACGCAAAAAGCTATTGATGTTGTTCAATACGCACACGGAAATCATGGTGGTTAAAATTTAGATTTAATGAATTTAGAATGGTTAATGCATTATAAAAAGGGAAGAAAAATTTCTTCCCTTTTTTAGATTGTTTTATCTTTTATATACTATTATTATTTATTCTCTCACCCTATAAACCTAGTACACTAACAATCTGGCATGCTTTGGAATTTACAATATGATAGTACATCTCTAATCCCCTTCTTTCTGAACGCAAAATCTTCCCTCGCATTTTAGATAAATGCTGAGATACGGTAGATTGAGGCACATCTAATAACTCTGTTAACTGTGTTACATTACAGATTTTGTGACGTTCTAGTTCCTTCACAATTTGTAATCTAACTGGATGAGCCATAATCTTTAATAATTCTACATCCGCCTCTGGGATTTTGTACATTTCATTACTTACTTGCATTGTTGTCATTTTTAATTTCTCCTTTTCTAAATTCCTTTTTTATTTTTAATATCAATTTATGAGCATTTTATATTTGTACAAGTGTATTTAGATAATAATCAGTGTTTTATTTGGTCTTTTGTCTCTCTGTCAGGTTTAATATATAGAAGTATTATAATGGCTAAAAATCCAACAAAAGATAGCATAGGTATTGAGATGAAACCAAATAAATTTAAGCGATCTTCCGTACAAGAAACTCCTACAGAACATATTTTCATCTCACTCGCAGGGAAGGTTTGAATCGTTATTTGATAAACAGCTAGCAATAAACCACAAAGTGCAAATGGGAATGCATATGTACTTACCAATGGGTCTTTTCTATACATACCAACACCTAATATCAACACTAAGGGATACATGGCCATCCTTTGATACCAGCACAAATCACATGGGGGAAGTTTCATCCATTCACTAAAAACCAAGCTTATAAGCATTGCACTAGTAGCTATCGTCCAAGCAATTGCAATGTGATACTTTCGAATTAACGCCATTCTTCATTCACCTCATTTAATGTTCTGCTCTACTTAGCGTCCGTATGTGATTAGCTTATTTCCATGCTTTGAGAATCCTGTCTCAATGGAAAGTATCCAATCGTTGATATCTTCCCAGTCATATCCTTTTTCTTTTAGTTCTATCGGGAACTTATTCTCGAAATCATCCCGCATTTCGTACATACTTTCCAATGCTTTTTCCATTTGACCAAATTTATAAAAAATGTGCGTGTTTACACGTTTGTTTCTCTTTTCTGATACAGCCAAATATACGTATCGTTTTTCTTTCGCTAAAACGAATTTCAAGAATCCCGCTACCTGACTCATCTCTTCCATCTCCTTCGCGGTTTTCCTTACCACTCTCTTTTTAGTGTGAGTAAGGAAAACTTTCTCTCTTACAGTTTAATTCAATGAATATCTCATTTTTTTGCTTTGAAAATATAAAAAAACACTCATCATCACAATGTTTATTACACCAGCTGCAGCTCCAATTTTTGAAATAACATAGATGTATTCGTTACTACTGAAAGGCATCATGCTCGAAAATATAAAGACAATCGAAATAACAAACGATAAGATCATGTTTCTTTTATTCTCTTTCACACTTAAAAACCTCCTTATTTTAATCTCAAAGCATTAGTATTCTTACTATGCTTGAGTGATATGCGTTAAGCGGCATCATTTCGGTTATAATGATGTTTCTTTTCATCCACAAAACCTTTAATACTCCACACTCCACTTTTAGTTGATTTTGCTTTCTTTTCTGCATCTAACATTTGTGGAAGCAGCGTAGTGTTCGGCTTAGTAATATAAGCTACAATCCCGTATCCTAATTTGACCATTAATTCATTTACATGTATTCCCTCGCAAAATATATACGCTAATTTTCTGCCATACTTGTCTTCTTTTTGTCCATGATCATATACCAGGGTTACATCTTTTCCTTTTATTTGTTTCTTTAGAAAAGAAGATGCTTCTTTACCCATCTTTTGTGGCGGAATCTTTCGAGAAACAGATTCAGGGGTGTCTAATAAAAGTAACCTTACCGTCTGCTTCTTCCCGTTTACTTTCACATCTACTGTATCTCCGTCTTTTACATGTATTACTTTTCCTTTACCCGTTTCTAAGCCTTTTAATTTGTCCCTGTATACTTCCGGAATATCAACATTACTCTTTCCTTCTACATTTTGCTGGATTGCTTTCTGGGCCGTTTGTGCAGGTCTCGAATCATTTGTTTGTGTTGAACTGCTACATGCTGTAATTTGAAAGACTAATGATGTTATACAAACAATCTTAATCCATGGTTTCATACCGTAGTATCCTTTCCTATTAGTATCAATATACAAATGGACTATATGCTGGATTAACTTCTTTATAATCACAACATAAGCAAAATCGAACCCACTTTGGATATTCGTTAAACGTAGCCCTGAATGATTGCTTTTTACACTTGGGACATGCTGATATTTCATTCCCCTTATTACGCTTATAACTCTCCACACTCTCAAAAGATACATCTGTAGATGGTATTTCACTCGTACGCAATATATCTTCCCCCTCTCTATTTTTTTAGGGATTTATAGACAACGAAAAAAGGACACACCTATGGCATATGTATGCGTAGGTGTGTCCTTTTGCAGGTAGATTTAGAAGTATTTTGTTATTTTCATCATATCATAATTCTTATTAATTTTATATACAGAATTTAAGATTTTATGATATTATTTCTTTTTCTCATATACAAAAGTAATCCTCTTCTGTTCAGAGTCATATGTTAATTTCGCACCAAACATTTTTCCTGTTTTCTTCGATACAAATCCTTTAATTGTATCCATCATATGTATCAAACCTTTCTTTTTTGGTGTAAAAAGTGTTTTATTACATGATAAAAAGCACCCTACACAAGGATGCTCTTAATGTGATAAGGAGTTAGATATGAGTGAATAAGGAACAACGCAGGGTTGTTCCTATACTTGTCCTTATCAAAAGGTGACATAATAACAGCACCCGTTTCCACGAGTACTTTGGTAAAAAAGGGATTAGATGAAATATAACTTGTTTTATACTATATGCTTGTCTCTTTTAAAGTGTGAAAATGAAAAAGAGCACTCTCCTTAAGTGCTCTCTCGCAAAGAATATCGGTAATTATATTTGCAACCGTTCTATATAAGTGTATGCTTCTCAATTATCTTTATGTCTGAAATTGTTATTATATAATCCATTACGGTATGTCATATTTCGTATAAAAAAGAGTAACCATACTTTGATTTGATGTATTTCCAGCTGCATCTACAGCCTTCACTGCATATTTATATTCCTTGTTAGCTGTTAAGTTTTTATCAGTAAACGTCGTTCCTTGTACCTGAATTGTTATTTGTTCATTTGGCTTAGCATATAACCCTGTTGACTCGTATACACTAAAATTTCATTCCCTTCTTTCAATATTTTGAAGTTGGTAGACATCTCCTTTTCCTAAAACTGCAAATACTCGATTTTCCACATTAACAGAATTTTCATACTGTAACATTTTAGATACTTTCTTTTGCTGTGCTTGTTCTTCCGCAAAGACTTCAAATTTAGGCGTTATTCCAGTAGCAAACATAGATAATGTGGCAGTTATCATTACTAATTTTTTTGTTTCTACCCCCTTTTCATAATATCCCTCTGTTGAATTTCTAGATACTTACAATATAAATATACTCATTTATATAAGAAAATGGATATATTTTAATTCACTTGATAAGAAGAATATTCAAATGAATGTATGAGAAAAAGAAAGAGTTTAATACGTTTATTATAAAAAACGTATTAAACTCTTTAAAATGTCGAAATATTAACACATTATACTTTGGTATAAAAACTTCTAAACAGTTGTAACTAATCACCCCAAAACGAAAAAAGAGCTGACTTCTCAAAGTAACTAATGTAGAGAAAGAAAATTTTCATTTCGGGGGTACTTCAAAATCTTAGCTTGATAGCGATGGGGTTTTATAAAATTCTTAAGTTGATGGCGATGTGGCTGGACCTCTTATAGTTTATACAATTCATTAGATTTGTTTCATTATTCATTATTATAGTTTGATTTTGAAAGCACGTGCAGAATTTCATCCACTGCTTTTTTATATCCACCTGCCGCTCGGAAAGAATCCCTAATTTTACAACTATTTCCTTTGAATTCTTTTCTATATAGTACTGCTTCTGTCTCTTCTCGTAATATTTCTGGAGTTAAGCTCGTTTTGTCTAAATGAACACCCGCTCCTAATTCAGTTACTCTTTTAGCAACTAAGGGTTGATCCGCTGAAATAGGTATTACAACTAATGGTACCCCGTAATATAATGCTTCACTCGAACTATTCATTCCTCCATGTGTAATGAATACATCTGTATGCTGTAATACTTCTAATTGTGGAACATATTTATATAGAATAAAATTAGGAGGAACATTTTTAAATTGTTCTATATCTGTTTTTTTACCAATTGCCAATACAATTGTTGCAGGTGTGTCTTTAAAGGCTTCAAAGCATTTTTCATATAAAGTTGTTTGTTGATTGAGAATAGTTCCCATGGAAATGAAAATCACTTTTTTACCTTTTAAATCTTCTATAGGAAAATCTTCCACATCATGACGCGGTGTGATAGAAGGCCCAACAAATATAAAAGAATCATCAAATTCATTTGCATACGGTTGATACTCCTTCGAAGTATATACAATTGTAATATCTCCCGGATGGTTTATTACGTCACGGAAGCTATCGTACGTGACTCCGTATTGTTCTTTCCATTTGTTAATAATGTCTATACAGTTTTTATTTAAAGGAGATTTTTCATCTAAATATTTAGAATTATCGATTCCGAATAACGAAATCGAATCATTAAAAGCAAATGTTGTACATGAAGAAATCTTTGGTAATTGTAAAGCGGATGCTATAATATATCCCGCCGCAAAATGATGGTCATAAATTACATAATCAAATTGTTCACCTTCGATTTCGGATAAAATATCTTTTACTAGTCTATCCATGACAGAGATCATGTTAGATAACATATCTAACTGATTAACTTTTTGTTTAACATCCTTATTGATATCTGTTTTTGGCCGAAAGTTTTCATATGTTCGAAATTCGGCACCTGTCTTTTCAATTTTATCTCTATAATCTTCAATACAATAATAAACAACTTTTTCGCCTCGTTGTATCAACTCACTTACAATTCCAATTGTCGGATTCACATGACCTTCTCCGGGGAAATTAATAAAAAGTACTTTTGACATAATAAACACTCCTCATTTGTATATCTTAATTTATAATTATCTTAATTAAATATTAAAGCGTAATTATTATTTTCAGAGAGAAAATTATTAAATATATTATAAATGAGTCATCTAGAGATGTATGGTAAGGGATATTTTTTATTTTACCGCTGAAACATATCTTTATATATTAGCTACAAACAATTGAGGAACACCTAAACCAATTTAGATAGCAACCTCCATATTCTGTAATATTTTTACCACTAGTGTATATCTCGTTTTTTAAATCGGCCTCCACGTACTTCTGTAATATCTGCTACAGCTAAGAAAGCAGCTGGGTCTAGTTCTTCAATTAAAGATTTTAATTTAGCCTCTTCAAGTCGGTTAATAATGCAAAAAATAACCTTTTTATTATCCCCCGTATAAGCACCTTCGCCGTGAAGATATGTGACTCCACGACCTAATTGTGAATTAATTGCTTCGCCAAGTTCTTCTTGCTGTTCACTGATAATCCATACAGATTTCGATTGTTCAAAACCATTAACTACGGTATCAATTGCCTTCGATGCAATGACATAAGCTAAAATGGAATACATTGCTCGATCCCAACTGAATACAAATCCTGCGGCTCCTAAAATAAAAACATTAAAAAACATAACAATTTCTCCTACAGAAAAAGGGATTTTCTTATTAACGAGAATTGCGAGAATTTCTGTACCATCTAATGCCCCTCCATATCTAATGACTAGACCAACCCCAACACCAAGTGCCATACCACCAAAAATAGTAGCAAGAAGAATATCATCTGTAAATGCTGGAATTGGGTGAAAAAGTGTAGTCAAAATTGATAAAGTTAATATCCCAAAAATAGTAGAAAACGCAAATGTTTTTCCAATTTGTTTATGCCCCATAAAAACAAAAGGAAGGTTTAATAAAAATAGGAACACACCTAAATTTAATCCTGTGAGGTGAGAAAGCATAATCGAAATTCCGGTAATGCCTCCATCAATAACTTGATTAGGAATTAAGAAAATCTCAAGTCCTGTGGCCATTAATAGCGCTCCAATGATTATAGCTATAGTTCGCTTAATAATTTGAAGCATGGGTAATCTGTGATGTTTTACTTTTATTTGTGCGGTGTCAGCCAAACGTATGCATCCCCCTTAATAAATTTTCTTTTTCCTTGCTCTCATATTATTGTTTAACAATTTAAATCATTTACTTTTTTATGGATATCCTTCATTTTTTCATCCAAAGATTTTACCGTTTCTGCTGCCTCTTTAAGTTCTTTTTCAAGATAGAAAGGGATTTTTTTATCATACTTATAATAAATTTTATGTTCTAGGCTAGCCCAAAAATCCATCGCTAAGGTGCGAAGCTGAATTTCAACATAAACCTTCTCTACATTTTTGGATAGTGTCACAGGAATTTGAACAACTACATGTAAACTTTGATATCCATTTGATTTTGGGTTTGTAATATAATCTTTCACTTGTACAATTTTGATATCATTTCGGTTAGATAATTGTGAATAGATATCATAGATATCGCTTACAAAAGAACAAATAATTCTCATCCCAGCAATATCATACAAATGTTCTTTCGTATTTAACAGGGAAGGACTAATTTTCTTTCGATCAAGTTTTGATTGAATACTTTCTAAAGACTTGAGTCGTATCTTAATATGTTCAATTTGATTGTGATTATTTAAATATTTTGCTTCCTCAGCTATAATATTGATTTTTGTTTTCATTTCGTCCAAGGCAAACTTATAAGGTAATAAGAACTGACCCCATTTTTTCATATCTTCCATTTGGAGCTTCCTCATTTCTTTGACTTCTAAAACTTTCATTTATTCGAACCTTTATAAAGCCCTTTTTTAAGCAAAGAAAGTTCTAAAGCATAGTTTTTCACTGATTCATCGAAAGGTATTTCCTTTGCGAAATTTTGAATAAGATTTTGAAATGTCACCGCCATGACAATCTTCATGATATGAAATATTTCTCGTTCTTCTACAATGTTCAATTTTTCTTTATTTATTAACACCATGATTTCTGATAATCGACTTTTATTGTTTTCCTCGTTCACATTTCGGATCAATGTATTTTCAACTTTATAATTCATATTCAAAAAGGCATTTCTAAAAAATTTTCGATTTTCTAGGTTCTGAAATTTTGTTAGCATATATTGGTATAATTCAATATGAGCGTCAAATAAATCACCATTCTTTTCTTTTAATATCGAAATAAATTTTTCATTGTTCTTTTTGGAATATTCATCTAATAAAAAGAAGAAAACATCTTCTTTATTCTCAAAGTATTGATAAAAACTTCCCCTAGGTATTCCAGCATCTTTGATGATGTTGGAAATTGATGCTTCAAATAAAGAAACTCTTGAAAATTCTTTCATTGCTGCCTGAATTAATGCTTCTTTCTTTTCACCTGCTAAATTAAAAAATGTTTGTTTGGGCATTTTTTCCTCCGATCATACGAATGACAATATGTCATCCCCGTTTATAAATATGGGTCTTTTTCATTATTAATATTCTATAAAGCGAAAAATTTCATTTAAGTCCTGTTAATGAATACTCTTCATTATCCTAAGGTTAACACAAATTAGATTTGTGTTAACCTTAGATACAAATCACTATTCTATTCAAACCTCAGTGATTCCATTGGATCCAACTTTGCAGCTTTGGATGCTGGCATAATTCCAGCTATTACACTTACAATTATACTTACCGCTATACCTAAAAACATATTTTGAGCTGTTAGATTGATCAGCTCTGCACCAAAGCTATTTGATAACAGGCTATTCCCAATTAAACTAATTACACTGGCACCTGTTACAGCTATTAAACCACTAAATAAACCAAGCAAAGCGGATTCTGAGAAGAAAATTCGTTTTATATCTTTCTTTCTCGCTCCTACAGCACGCAATATTCCGATTTCTTTTGTTCTTTCAACTACACTGATATATAAAACGACTAAAATCATAATACCTGAAACAATTAGAGAGATTCCCGAAATTCCTGCTAGAAGTGCAGTTGCCATATCTAAATAAGATGTAACTTGTTTTAGCATTTCAGCCATTTGGGAACTTTCAAATCCATATTTGTCTAATTCGGTTTTAATTCCTTCTACCTGTTGTTGTTTTTCAGCAAAAGCATTGATTTGAGTAGGGCTTAAAGTCAACCCCTGCTCTGCATATGTTTTCTCTAATGTTTCATATTGTACATATGCCATAGTTATCCCTTGCGGCCCCATATTTTCAGCTTTATATACACCGGATACTTTTAATTTATTCTCGATAGTAACAGGTTTATTGCCCTGTCCTATTTCGTTCACATAGACACTTATTTCTTTGCCAATTAATGAATTGTAGTCTTCTCCATTGCTTAATGATTTAGCTAGTGCCGGTGTTAAAAGAACTTCATTTTTGCTAGGAAGATTTCCTTTTTCTAAAATTTCTTTCTTTACAGAATCGGTCATTGTTGAAAATTTCATAATATCTGAACGCTTATCTCCATATAATGCACTACTTTTCATGTCAAAAGATGTTACTTTTTCTATACTCTTAACGTGTTCAATATTTTTAATTTTTTCAATATCTTCTTCCTTTAAAGGATCTTTTGCCGCTAGCATGGACATGGAATTGTCGGCCTTATCTTCTTTCCCTTTTGTAATTTCAACCATTAAAGGGTTCATGCTGGAGTTGATTTCATCATTCATATACTTTGTAACACCGCTACCTAAAGACAACATCAAAATAACACTTAATATACCGATGGAACCACCTAAAGCAACTAGTATATTTCTTTTTGCATTCAACTTCATATTTTTTAACGCAAGTTTGAGTGAAGAAGTTAGGCTCAGACTTTTGGATTTCACTTGTTTCGTTTTTTTGTTAGATGGATAACTTTCCTTCAAATGTATATCTTCAATAATTCTACCGTCATCGATTTTCACAATCCTACTACCAGAATCGGCAACCTTTTGAGAGTGAGTTACAGTAATTACAAGCCTTCCTTTCTTTGCAATGTTATCTAATAGTTCTAGTATTTGTTGACTTGTTTCTTTATCCAAAGCGCCTGTTGGCTCATCAGCCAAGAGAATGTCTGGTTCGTTTGCTAATGCGCGTGCGATTGCTACACGTTGTTTTTGCCCCCCAGAAAGTTGATTTGGCTTTTTCATCATATGTTCTTTTAAGCCAACTTCAGCTAAAAGTTCTTTCGCCCTTTCATTTCGTTCTTTTTCGCTTTTACTTGCCATTTGCATCGCAATCGTTACGTTCTCTAACACACTTAAGTGAGGAATTAAATTGAAGCTTTGAAAAACAAATCCAATTTTATTTTTTCTATAATCATCAAGTTCATATTCCTTCATAGTCTTTAGGTTCTTTCCTTCTACAAGGACCTCTCCATTAAAGTCAGAGTCCATACCGCCAATGATATTCATTAATGTTGATTTTCCACATCCTGATTCACCAAGTATAGACACGAACTCCCCCTTATTAAAGGTTAAATTTATATCATGGAGGATCGTTGACTTTTCTTTTTTATATATGGTATATGATTTATTAATATTTTTTACTTCTAATAATTTCATTTATGCTCCTCCTAATAAAGTTGATTTTTTTATAATTTAGAAAAACTCTTTTTTTCCGCTTGAGATATTCTTCTAATAAAATGAGAAAAATATCTGTAATCAAAATACTGATAAATCAACAAATCCTTGTTTAAGAATACTATTCCCCTCCAATCCAACCAACATATGACAACGTGTCACAACTGGGTATAAATCCATATTACATGACAACGTGTCATACGTCAAAGGGAAAATATGACACGTTGTCATAATCATTTAACCAAAATTTATTAGGAATTGAATCAATTTTTGGACTTCTAGATGCATGGAGTACTGAATGAAGATGATATCCATCCGAAAAATGTGGCACCTGACACTTTTAAGATTTAATGTATAAATAAAAGTAAGCTCCATTTTTAATTTAATGGAGCTTACTTTTATTTGCTAAATTTTTTGACCTATGACACAACCGAATAGTATGCCAAACATAAGGTATTTAAATTACATCAGCAATAATCTCAAAACTTGTCTTTGTTCAACCAACCTCATCCAGTAAATTAATTTTATGGTCTGGAAAGAGTCAATATCTATTTCTAGCCCTACCTACTATACCTTCGTACTTCATTCACCAGCTTTTAGCCACAAGGATCCTGAGAAAGAAGTTAGTAATTAATACTTAAGAGACTGATTCAAATTGACTATTATACAGATCCGCATAGAATCCACCTTTAGCTAGTAATTCCTCATGGTTTCCAGTTTCTAAAATGTCTCCCTCTTTCATCACTAAGATCAAGTCAGCATTTTTTATAGTCGAAAGACGGTGTGCAATGACAAAAGATGTTTTCCCAACTGTTAAACGATCCATTGCTTTTTGAATTAATAATTCCGTACGTGTATCAACTGAGCTTGTAGCCTCATCTAGAATTAATAATGGGGCATTTTCAATCATCGCACGGGCAATCGTAATTAATTGTTTTTGTCCAGCTGATAAATTCGCTTTATCATTTAATAAGGTATCATAACCTTTAGATAAGTTTTTAATCGTATTATGCAGCCCAACTGCTTTACATGTTGCTATGATTTCTTCATCTGAAACATTTTCCTTGGAATAGACAATATTGTCGCGAATCGTCCCTTCGAATAGCCATGTGTCCTGAAGTACCATACAGAATAGATCATGCACATATTCACGAGTTAATTGATTTATAGGAACACCATCAATAGTAATTTCTCCACTGTTGAGTTCATAGAATCGCATTAATAAATTGACTAATGTCGTTTTTCCAGCGCCCGTTGGACCTACGATAGCTACTTTTTGTCCTGCATTCACTTTAGCAGAGAAGTCTTTTATGATTAGACGATCTTTATCATAGCCAAATTTAACATGATTAAATTCCACATCCCCTTTGACATTGTCTAATCTCATTGTTTTTTCACTTTCATCTGACAATTCTTCTTCTGCTAAAAATTCAAATACGCGTTCACTTGCTGCTGCTGTAGATTGCAGATTCGTTGCAGCTTGTGCTAATTGTGATAAAGGCTGTGTGAACAAACGAATATAGACCATAAAGGCAACGATTGTTCCAATTGTAATTACACCATTTGTCACAAGTAATGCACCAACAATACAAACTGCTACATACCCAAAGTTCCCGATAAATTGCATGATAGGCATCATAATCCCAGACATAAACTGTGATTTCCAAGCATTATCAAAAAGACGATCATTGATTGTATGGAATAATTCTTTTGCTTCCTTTTCGCCGTTATATGCTTTTACGATATGGTGACCTGCATACATTTCTTCAATATGTCCATTGATTTCCCCAAGTTCAGCCTGCTGCTGTACGAAGTATTTTTGAGAACGCTTCATAATCAATGTCATTAGAATAAATCCAATTAAGGATGCAACAATTCCTGTTATAGCCATAATCCAGTTGGTATAGAACATCATTATCAATGCGCCAACAAAAGTTGCGATTGCCGTTACTAATTGTCCTAGGCTGTTATTTAGCGTTTGGCCAATTGTATCAACATCATTTGTTACACGGCTTAATATATTTCCATAACTCGTTTTATCAAAGTAACTTAAAGGGATTCGATTCATTTTTTGCGATAATTCTGTACGCATTTTTTTTGTGATTTTTTGTGTTACCGTTGCCATTATAAACCCTTGTATATAATTAAATACCAAACCTAATCCGTAGAGAACCACTAAAATGATTCCAATATTTTTGATTGCACCTAAATCAATGTCACCCCTAATCCCTTCTTGGATAATGTCGGTCATTTCACTTAATTTTTCTGGGCCATATACATTAAATGCAGAACCCACAAAAGCTAATATTAAGGCGAAAATAACAATGGGTACATAAGACTTACAGTAGGAAATCAGCTGTTGAATCGTTTTTTTGAAATTGTTTACTTTTTGTCCTTGGGCCCTGCCACCCATTGGACTATGCCCTCCGCCCATCTGTCTCTCATTTTTTGAGTTTTTTTCATGATCTCCAATGGTATAATCATTTTTGGCCATCAGTCAATTCCTCCTTCGAAAGCTGAGAATATGCAATCTCTTGATACGTCTCGCAGTTATCCATTAATTGTTCATGTGTTCCATTCCCAACTACTTCTCCCTCTTCAAGAACAATAATGCGGTCTGCATCTTTAATTGTTCCGATGCGCTGTGCAACAATTAAGGTAGTGGCATCCTTCGTTTCTTTTCTTAAAGCAGAACGTAGAACCCTGTCTGTTTTGTAGTCTAATGCCGAAAACGAGTCATCGAATATATATATTTCAGGTTTTCGATAAATTGCACGAGCAATCGATATACGCTGTTTTTGTCCCCCAGATACGTTTGTACCACCTTGTGATATCTGCCCTTCATATTGTCCTTCAAGTTTTTCCACGAATTCTTTCCCTTGTGCAATTTCCAATGCTTCTTTGACAGCATTTAGTGACGAATGCATATGTCCTGATTCTCCATAGGAAACGTTCGAAGTTACAGTACCACTGAATAACACAGACGATTGTGAAACGTAGCCAATTTTATCGTGTAGAGTTTCTTGTCTGTAATTCTTTACATTTATACCATCAACCAATACTTCACCTTCAGAAACATCATTGAAACGAGGAATTAAATTTACCAAACTTGTTTTTCCACTCCCCGTAGATCCAATAAAAGCTACCGTTTCTCCTTTTTTTGCAGTAAAGCTAATATTACGAAGAATATGGTTCTCTGAATCTGGATATTTAAAGCTAACATTGCGGAACTCAATCTCTCCCACAATACCTGGTTTTCCTTCTGTAACTGTGCCATCTTTAATTTTTGCTTCTGTTTCAAGTACTTCCATAATACGTTTTGCTGATACCGTAGCACGAGGTAACATAATGAAAATCATACTTACCATCATAAAAGCCATTACAACTTGCATGGCATACGATGAGAAAACAACTATATCCGAGAAAACTGTAATTCGATCTATCATCTGTGCTTCGTTAATTAAATAAGCACCAATCCAATAAATCGCAACACTTAAACCAGACATAATTACAGTCATCCCTGGTCCAATAATTGCCATTAAACGATTAGTAAAAAGATTTGTTTTGGTTAATTCAATATTAGCCTTTTCGAATTTATTTTCTTCATAACTCTTAGCGTTATAAGCACGTACAACCCGCATCCCAGTTAAGTTTTCACGAGTTACACGGTTTAAATTATCAGTAAGCGTTTGGATGATTTTGAACTTTGGTAGCGCAAATAGAATAATCACAGCTAACATCATACATAAAACTACAACTGCTATACCTGTAGCTGTTGTCAATTGCCAGCTCTTCCCTGAAATTTTCATGATTGCCCAAACAGCTAAAATTGGTGCTTTTACAATTACCTGTAATCCCATTGCCACAATAAATTGGATTTGAGTTACATCATTAGTTGAACGAGTAATCAAGCTTGCTATTGAAAAACGATTAATTTCTTCAAGTGAAAAAGATAAAGTTTTATCAAAAACTAATCCACGTAGACGTTTGGATAATCCCGCCGCGACCTTAGCAGCAAAGTATCCTACAATAACAGCAGTAACCATACTTCCTACTGCACAGAGTAGCATATATGCTCCAGGTCCAATAATTTGAGAAAAGTTCGTACCCTCCATTTGGATTAATGTCGTGATTTCAGCCATATAGTCCGGTAGCTTTAAATCAAGCCAAACCTGTACTGTAATGAATGCTATACTTAATAGAACAAGTATCCATTCATTCTTTTTTAAATACTTAAATATTTTCAACATATCGATTCCCCTTTTACCTTATAGTGTAAGATATTCGAAAAATTATTATGCAGTCCAGTGCTGAACTACAAACTTAGCAATACGCATGAAAACTGCCCATTTTTCCGAATCCTATAAGGGATTTTATATATGATTATAAGAACAAACGCTTTGAAAGCTCTACAAACTTCTACACGTCTTCTTTCCCAAGCTTTTTCAGTTTCATTTCCATTTTCTTAATTCCTTGTTCGTGTTTCTCTAAAATGATTTGTTTACCAGCATTCATAGAAATGATATCAGCTATCTCAAATTTTATTTTCATTTCATCTAGAATTTTAATATATTAACGAAAGAAACAAGTTTGACAAACTTTCACATAGATATAGAAGAATGTAAACCAGAGAATCTTTCTATCCTTTCTGGTTTACATTCTTTTTGGTAAAAAAGAGAATCATCTTTGAATCGACTAACTTATTTTTTCATTCAGCACATCTGATTGATCCGAAATTGGAACTGTTGTCCGCTTAAGGAAAAATGAGAGAATAAATGCAAAACCAGCAATAACAGCTGAGACTAAAAATGCATCATTGATTCCTGAAATAGTGGCTTCCATAGAAATATGCTGCTGTATTTTTAATAAAGCATCACCTGTAGGTGCACTTGTTAGCTTGCCCATAGTATCCGTCATCATTTCTTCTACATGTATCGCCGTACGATTAGACATAATTGTAACAAGTAGGCTGCCACCAATTGCTCCAGATACTTGTTGAATCGTACTATTCATTGCTGTACCATGTGGTGTGAATTTTGGTGGTAATTGATTTAAACCGTTCGTCATAATCGGCATCATAACCATTGAAATACCGAGCATACGTGCTGCATATAAGACGACTAAATGCGTATACCCTGTTGAACCTGTTAGCTGACTAAATAAGAATGTGGTAACAATCACGATAGCTAAGCCAATAAATGCCAACATTTTCGGCCCAAACTTATCAAATAATTTCCCTGTAATCGGCATCATAATCCCCATAATTAACGCTCCTGGTAACATGAGTAAACCAGAATCCATAGCCGAAATGCCACGAATGTTTTGTAGATAAATCGGTAACAACAACATGGCAGAGAACATTGCCATATTTAACGCGACAGAAATGACTGATGATAGAGCGAACATTGGATATTTATATACCCTAAAATCAAGCATTGGCTCATCAAGCCTAAATTGACGGACAATTAACCCTACTAATGATGCCAATCCTATGACAATTGTTAAATAAACATTTGGCGAATCCCAGCCACTGTTACCAGCAGAACTAAATCCATATAAAATACCACCAAAGGCTAACGCAGATAACACGACGGATAAAACATCAATGGTATCATTAGTTTTTTCTTTATAATCCTGTAATTTAAAGTAACCTAAAATCCAGACTAAGAACATAATTGGTACCATCATTAAGAATAAAATTGGCCAATCATAATGTTGAATAACCCATCCAGATAATGTTGGCCCAATAGCTGGTGCGAAAATCATTACTAAACCAAACATTCCCATCGCAGAACCACGTTTTTCGGGTGGAAATGTTGTGTATAATACGTTCATTAGTAGCGGCATAATAAGTGCTGCTCCTGAAGCTTGAATCATACGAGCAGATAATAATATTGGAAAGCTTGGTGCAAATCCACCGATTAATGTACCAACTGTAAATAATCCCATAGCGGTTAAGAATAGACGTCTAGCTGTATATTTTTTGATTAAAAATGCAGTTGTCGGGATTAAAATCCCATTGATTAACATGTATCCCGTCGACAACCATTGTACGGTTGAAGCACTCACATCAAAATCCTTCATAATAGCTGGTAGAGCTATGTTAAGTAAAGTGTTACTTAATAAAGCAACGAATGCCCCAGTCATTAATATAAACAATAATCCAAAAGAAGTTTTTGATTGTTTTTCGGACATGTATATACACTCCCTTCATTTTTGTACTTTGTGTACATTTATATACTTTCGGTTTAATGAAACCTATGATACATCATTAGCGGTCTATTATCAACAAAAAATATACCATCTGTACAAAATTGTACAGATGGTATATTTTTGTTATAATCTTATTATAAATATGGAAGCATAACTTATAAAGGAGTGCAGATAATGAATAAGAAAAAAAAATATGTTATAGATAAGGCACATGAATTATTTATTGAAAAAGGATATCATGCTACATCTATTCAAGATATTTTAAATCATAGTGGGATTTCAAAGGGTTCTTTTTATAATTATTTTTCTTCCAAAGGCGAACTGTTTAAAACTGTATTTAGTTCCATTCTAGAAGAGATAGAAATAGAACGGGATAAACTACTCATTGGAGAAGATTATACAGATATCACTGTCTATATAGAACAAGTTATTCTTATAATGGAGCTTAATAAAAAAAATAAATTGATGCAATTAATCGAAGACGTGATTGTATCTAATGATCCAGAGTTGATTACATTCATAAAACAGTCTAAATATCTATTTTTAAATTGGGTATATAGACGATTCTTAAGTATTTTCCCCGAGGATAAAGCAATTTATTTAATGGATTGTGCAGTTATTTTCACTGGTATTATGCAGAATATCCTTCATACGAATAATGTCTGGAATGAAACAATTACAACAAAGCAGATTGTTACGTATTGCATGGATCGAGTAATTACCATTTTAGAAGATATTAGCAAAAAAAACATTCAACTATTTACACCCGATCACATAAATGAATTATTACCTCAATCAAGTTACAATGACTTTTTTAATACTGAATTCTCAATTGCTACGCTAAACTTAAAAAAAACAATTGAGAAGACATTAAATGTTAAAGAACAGAGAATCACTACCTATTTAAGTCTGTTGCATTTTATCCAAGAAGAAATTATGTATAATAAAGGAAATCCGAGGGGATTTTTAATCGAGAGTGCTTTATCAACATTGAAAAACAGTCATGAACTCAATACGAGGCAGGAATATATACAGTACGAGAAAATTTTAAAAAATATGAATTATTATCCAATTTAGCGGAAAATCCAATTTTAAAAATAGTGGATACAAAAAAAGTATCCACTATAGCAAAAAAACCTTAATGTAGCTTTGGAATAAAGCATGATTAATAACCTTTTACAAATCCACATTCTGTGTTACACAAAAAGACTCCATTTTGAAAAAAATTTGATCAAAATAGAGTCTTTCTTTGTGACTGGATGTTCAATTTTTATAAAAAATTTTAATCAAAATACATTTAGAATCCTTTAATTGAAAAGATATAGCATCGCATCTTTCTTATAAATATCGTGACTTTATTTCATATCCATATTTATTAACATAAGAATTCTTGAACAGGAAACAACAAATGTAAAAAAATATAAATGTAGACTAATTACTTGTTGTCTTATTTATTTATTTATTCTAATTATTATAAATAAAGTTATTACATTAAAATGAAAAAGCCCCTATTAAGGAGCCAATTACTTTGCAATGTACTGTTGTACTTGTTTTATTAATAGCTCTGCACCTTCTGGACTTAATGTAATCTTTCCGTTCGCTAGAGATATGTTATCTTTTGAAATTTCTCCTGTTATGGCGCAAACGCCACCAGGTTGATATTTCTGTAAGACAATGTTTTCGTCTTCCACAAAGATCTCTAATGGTGATTTTTCTTTAATACCTAACGTATTTCTAAGTTCTTTTGGGATTACCACACGCCCTAATTCATCTACTTTTCGATTTATCCCTGTTGATTTCATTTTGTTCATTTCCCCTCTTCATAATCTAATGTACCCATGTGTATTCTTTGTTATTGTAACAAGCTTTAACTAAATTTGAAAAACAAAATAATTGAAAATCCATGGTAATTCTATACAAATAAAGCGCCCCTATAGAACCTATATCTATGTGGGCTACCTAATAGCATTTCGATTCCATTCTACATTATATAAATTATGATAAATCGATATTAAATAAATGTAAAAAAGTAAATTATATAAAAATGAAATTTTAAAAGAAGAAACTGGTTTATATAGCATTACTACAAAACCTGAATTTGCAATTGGGCAGACAGCTTATTTAATACAAAGTCAAAATTTTAAAGTTTTGTGGGATTGTATTACTTATTTAGATGAAAATACAATACAAGAGATACATAAATTGGGAGGTATACAAGCAATTGTACTTTCCCACCCTCACTATTATTCTACACAAGTAGAATGGGCAGAAACATTTAATGTTCCAATTTATATTCATGAAGATGATAAAGAGTGGGTAAATCGTTCAAGTAAACAAATTATTTTCTGGTCGGGAGAATCTTTGGTATTAACTGATGAGATCACAATTTATCTTTTGGGAGGACATTTTAAAGGTGGAGCTATTTTACATTGGAAAGATGGCAGTGATAAAAAGGGTCTTCTTCTGACAGGTGATATCATTCAAGTCGTTGCAGATCATCAGTGGGTAAGTTTTATGTATAGTTATCCAAATTTGATTCCGTTACCAGCTGATAAAGTAAAAGAAATGGTAGATAAGATTAAAGACTTACCTTTTAATCGTTTGTATAATGCATTTCATAGAGTAATAATCGAGGATGCAAATGAAGCTGTTCAAAGATCTGCTGATCGCTATGTAAAAGCTTTACAAGGAACACTTTTTCATACTTAAATCTTAAAAATAAAGAATGACTGTTTTAACAGTCATTCTTTATTTTTAGATTTATATGGGGTCTCGCCACATGCCTATCAAGCTAATATTTTGAGTGTCCCCAAAACGGAATTTTTCTTCGTTTTGGGGAACTACCAATTTCTTAAGTTGATGGCATGTATAATGACCCCAATTAGAACATATTGCTTAATTTTAGAATCCTTATTTGTGTCTAAATAATGAAAAATAATACAGAAATTAGATTCTAAAAATTTGTTTATTTCTAATTATTGAAACGATTGATTGTTTTCTATAGTTAATTCTATTATAAAATGTAAAAAATGTAGTCAGTGAGTCTGAGAAATGGGGCTTTTCATAGTAAATTGCGTAAAAATGTTACAATGGCTAGTATTGTAATTGAAGTTATATAAAATAGAAATAAGGGGGAAATTCATGAGAAAATTAATGTTTTCATTGGTAGCAACAACTATGAGTATGGGATTAATTTTTGGATCCGCACCCGCAAAAGCAGATGTAAGTAGCAGGAACAGTGCATATCAGGATATTGACGAGAGAGTTAAGAAAATGGCGCAGAGTGCTGCTTGGGGGGGGCAAGAGTACAGAAGTCATACTATAAAAGATATTGAATTAAAGGGAAATCTTATCGATGGTTCTATGGTTGAAAATTCACAAGTATTAACTGTTTCGTCAGATATTTTAGAAAATAATTTAGGACATACAGTAAATATGCCTAGCACTGGGTATGAACATGAGTTTGAAGAAACGACTAGTACAACTAATACAAGCGGATGGAAATTTGGATATAATTATAACGCAAGTTTTTCGGTATTGATGGTTTCAGCTTCACAAAGTTTTAGTGTTGAATATAACATGTCTACTTCAGACACTCATGAAACAAAGGAGAAAAGAAAATTTACTGTTCCTTCAATAGAAGTTCCAGTTCCTGCTGGAAAAAAATATAAAGTTGAATATGTGTTTGAAAAAGTTAAGGTTTCAGGAAAAAATAAAATTGATGCAAATCTCTACGGTGATGTTACTTATTTTTATAATAATCAGCCGATGTCACCACAGCTTTTATATTCAGTACAAGGACTTGCAGCCGATAAGCAAGGATTTGAACAAGTCATAAGAGATTCAGCTGTAGGGAACGATAGATTTGGAATTAAGACTACAGGTATTGGCCAGTTTAGCACTGAGTTTGGAACACGTCTAACTAGAACTCTTACAGACATTACTGATTCTAGAAATCCAGTAAAACTAGAGACGAAAAATGTCCCAGTTGAGTTTAAAACACTTTCGACTGACACTAGAGTAATTAAATAAAAGATAATGTCTAATTAATAATCTAATATAAGGGGTTAAAAAAGTTAAGTGCCCCCTTATATTAAACACGTTATTTTATAAGAAAAAATTAAAATTAGATTCGGAATGTATCAAGCACATTATCTTTCTCTTCTTTATTAATACCGATGTATCTTAGGGTAATTTGTGGTGTACTATGATTCAATATTTCTTGAAGCATAGCGATATCCTTTGTTTGTTTATAGAACCAATAGCCGAAGGTTTTGCGCATGGTGTGAGTACCAATGGATTCTACACCGGCAAAATCTCCGGCTTTTTGTAATTGTCGATAGGCTTGAATTTTACTAATGGGTTTATCTCCTTTTCTAGAAGGAAATAGCCAGGTACTTTTTAGCTCTTCAGCATATGGCAATACTTCATCAAAAATGGATGTAATATTTATGATACGTTCCTTTTTTGTCTTTCCTTCTTTTACTTTAAATTCTTTCCGTTTTTTTCGCTTCAGTTTTAAAATTTCACCTGTTTCCATTTTAAGTAAATCACTTACACGTAACCCTGTATTAATACCAATTAGAAATAAAATGTAATCACGATCAGAACAATGACGTTTGAGCGACCATTTCATATCATTAAGCTGTTCTATGCTCCGAATTGGTTGTACATCAATTAAATGTTGCTCTTTATCCATCTGTTTTTCAATCCCTTTATTTTCAATGATTTGAATGTATACTTTTTTGTCTTTTTTTATAATATCAATGGAATTAGATAAAAGTCAATGTTTTAGGGGAAATGAATGTAAACTTTTGAATAAAAGTTTACATTAGAACTTACAATTGAAATTCAACATACAATGCTATGAACATTTACAATATAACTTTGGTCGGTTAATAAGAAAACTTCTATGTAAAAGTTTACTTTCAGTTTATTTTATTATTACTGGCTAAGTAGTTTGGAGTTTCTTGTCCTATGTTCAAAAGGTTTAGACTTTCATGTCCCGTTATTGAGACATGAAAGTACCTACAAAATTTATGATAATGGCTATTTATCAACGATTGTTCATGAGATTTTAGTTTAGACTTTTATGTCTTTCTACAGCTGTTGTTGTACAAAGACATGAAACTCTAAACTTTCATTTTTGGAACTTGATTGGGACAAGAAAATCCAAACTAAAATTTTATAGATTTACAGAACTAAATCTATGTAATCTTGTGTGAACGTATAGATTTAAATACTACGTTACTTTTATTTATAAAGAAAAGACACCCTAAGATGCCTTTCTACTCTGTAACAAATTTAAATACATAGTACATAAAAAATAGACAAGATAGATATGCTAGTCTGCCAGCAAGCGATTCTCTCATAAATTTCATAAGTATGACTTTGACAAGCAATGCTAAGAATAATGGTATAAACAGTACCATAGCAAGTTTGATCGCTATGTCATTTATTGTTGGATTAAATGGTTCAAAATTAATTATAATATTCACTTACCTTTCTGTTATCCGTTTATTTATATAATACAAATTATATAATTTTGTCTACTAAAAAGACACCATAAGGTTCCTTCCTCCAACTTGAACCATCTTAATTTTAACCGGTTCTGTTTCAAATATAGGACACATTTCAAGGAACAATTAGGATTCCTACCGGAATTGCTCTTTACGCTGTTAATCCAAATAATTGATGAATTCTTTTTGATTGTGAACATACTGATTCCGTAAATCAATCTGTCCTTTTTTATCATATGCATGGCTTCAACACCACTCAATATAGAGGCTGCTGTTTTAAATGACTTGAACCCTAACATAGAGCGCACACGTTTCTTAATAAAATGATAATCTTGTTCCACTATATTATCGAGATATCTAACTTGCCTTAGTTATATGCCTTCAGGCATATATTTCTCTTTTTTCAACTCTTGAATCGCTACAGGATAGGCAGGGTTTTTTATCTACTGTTATCACGTGAGGTTTAGAAATGTACGAAAAAGCGCTTGGCTGCCTGTTTATTCATTGATTTACTTAGATAAAAATCAATGGTATTCCCTTCTGAACCAACGGCACGATATAAATACGTCCATTGCCCTTTTACTTTAATATAGGTTTCATCGACTCCCCATGAGTCATTTGTTGATGTAAGGTGATATCATACTTTCTCTTCTAATTGAACCTAGCGCATAATCGTTGTGTGAACAATGGATAATCCTCTTTCCTCCAGCATTTCCACCAAATCACGAAAGCTTAAGTTGTACCGTAGGTACCAACGTACAGTTAACAAGATGATGTCCGGTTGATAATGTTTCCACTTAAATATATTCTCCTTTTCCATACTGATCACGTACCTTTTATAGAGTAGTACTATCAGTATGTCCAAGTTTGATAGACCATTTTCGTATACTTCAAAGTTTTTGCACCAGAACCCATAAAAACGTTTCAATACTTTTCTGTTATTTCTAAGAATCTCTTGTTCAACAATCAAAAATGTTTCCCCTGAATTTCTAGGATTAATATCTTCAATTAAAAAAATTTGTTTGTGTCCATTTGAATAAATAGTGCATATTCATACTGATAACGCCCTTTTTAGCATGCCAGTATCAGAATGTCCAAGTTTGATAGATTTTTTGCACCAGAATCAGAAATGCTAAGTTGTTAGTGATGAGTACTCCCTCTCATATAAACAAGAAAATGTGTGAACAAAAAACGTAGGAGTATGTAGTCCTACGTTTTTTTATAAGCTATTCCTTAAATTCAGACTGAACTTCTGAATTTATTGGGCTTTGTATATTCTTTTCATCAGGAATTGGCTTCCACCAATTCCCAGTTAAAAATAACATGGTCAATAGATTATAACTATCACTGAAATAGCTTTCTTTCTTATTCTTCATCCAATCCCAACCGCTATTCACCCAAGCTTGATTGTTACTATTGGTTGTACCAGCGGCAATAAATGGTGAAACGAATACAGCTGTTGGATAATCACCAATATTTGTTCCATCTAGGCTATAACCGTCTACAATTTTAGATGGATTACCCTTTGTTTTATTTTTTATCCATGTAGTAACCTTCTCAGAAATCACCTTACTTCTCTTTTCTCCATACATTGCATAGTCCATAACAATTCGGAGTGGTACACGACTCGCATTATAGTAATATGCATCGGTATGTTTTGATTCATCTAAAAAGTTTTTAGGTGCAGGTTGTGGTGGATTTTTTACAACAAAATCAGAAATCAATCCTGTAGTTGGCGAGTATTTATTTGTAAACTGCGTATAAGTATTGTAGAGATTGTCAACGACATGAAGCCAAGTTTTATCCCCTGTAAATTCGTAGAACGCTCTTAAATGAGACATCATCCAATCAGAAGGTCTAGTATCAAATGTACTTTTCGAACCCCAATCACCTAAATTCAAACTATTATTTTTGGTCACATTACTAGCCTTAATACCTTTTGTAATCATATTTTGAGCTTCTTTCAAATAGTTGATTGTGCCATTTGATCCCCATTGCTTATGAGCAAGAAGAAGTGAGTAAGCAATGTCTAAATCCCCATCTGTCGCAGAATCAAAATGCCCTTGCGCTTTTTTGCTATCGGCTACAACCCAACCCATTAAATTTGGGTTTTCGGAACTTTTAAAAGCTCTCGCTGTCTTAAATAAGCCATTATAAATAGTTTGGGCGTTTGAATCATAACCTGCCATTAAGACCGTGATTATCATACCATAACCTTGGCCTTCTGAAGTTCCTAACGGTTTAAAACCATCCGCATTCCCAGTAATCTCTCCTTTGACATAGTAGCCACCTGGTAGTGAAGAAAGATCATTCTTTAGATACTTCTTTTTCCAATTGTTATAATAATTTATAACTGAGGTATTCAAACTTTCTTGCGAAACATGATTTGGTTTAATAACACCAGAGTAGTTTACTTGCTGTGGAAAGGGTTTCATCTCTTTAGCAACAGCTGATACTTGGGAAAAATTTGATATAGTTGAAGTATTTCTTAATGAAGTACTGTCTAAAACCTCTGCAGAAGTACAATTAGTATAACTTGCTAATCCTATCCCAAATGCACATATAACGGTGAATATCTGTTTTTTTCGGCTCATTTTTTCTGCTCCTTAAAAAAATATTTTTAAATACAGACACGATCCTATGAACACTACTCTACTAATGTTTCCATTCCATTTTACTTATGATGTAAGTTATGGTTCCTGTAATAGAAATTCAAGTTATCATGGATAATAACCCACGTAAGTTTATATACTCTCATGTGTTCCCGCTATCACAACAGCCACTAATAGACCAAATGTACTTTCAATATAACAACTCTATCAAATTTCATAACATGTTAACGTAAGATATGTAGTGCTGCTGTACATCCGTCAACTTATAT
Source organism: Bacillus sp. TH17 (assembly GCF_016651125.1). Classification (NCBI taxonomy): domain Bacteria; kingdom Bacillati; phylum Bacillota; class Bacilli; order Caryophanales; family Bacillaceae; genus Bacillus; species Bacillus sp. TH17. The sequence continues at coordinate 34,053 of NZ_JAEKEN010000003.1, read as the reverse complement.
ATTCATACTATTCTATCAATTTAAGTCACGTTACTGTCTATTTATATAAGTTTCAAAACTTATATTAGAAGAAAGCTTTGAATAATACGAAGGTGATTTTGTTATTACCTTTTTACTAATGCCTCAATCTTTATATGCTTTTCATCATTACTTAATTCCATTTTACTTATAATATAAGTTGTATTTCTAGGTAGTAAAAACTCATATTGTCCTGGATAAGAACTATGTTTTTCTATATATCCTCCGTGTGTTCCAGCTAATGTTTTAAATTCTATTTGGAAAACTTTTGTGCTAACTATTGGAGTATTAGATAGCAAAGAAGTACTTATATATCCATATTCCGTTTTAGATTTCCCTTTATATTTTTCTTTCAATTTATTAAATTCTTCTTTATCGATTTTGCCATTTTTTATTAATTTATTAGGGTCATCCATAAATGCAATAGGGTCATCTCCTCTGAATAAAATTACGTCCTCAGGTATCTCCCCCCTATTTAATACGCTGTCTAAAGCTAGAATATTATTTTTGTCGTTTGGATTTTTAATCTTTGTTATGTCTCCTTTGTTATCTCTAAGTGGTGTATTAAATTTCCCAGCATATTTTGTATAGCTATTTAAAACAGTCTGTTCATTTTTGTTTGGTTTCCATTTATTGTATTGTTTTTCTCCCCATTTTTTTGCTTGTTCTGGCGTTTCACACACTTTATACTGTCCTTGTTTCTTACATTCAGCTGATTCTTTTGCCGCTACTTGATACATATCTTTTTCTTCTGAAAGTGAATCAGCATATGCACTGTGACCACTTACACCGAATAACATTGATGCTGTTACAACAGCAGTTGATAATAAACCTAGTGAACGTTTCAACATTACCACTCCTTAAAATTTATTTACATAACAAACGTACTCTTTTTTTTAGTTTCGTAATACTTTTAAATATTTTTCAAAAGAAGTCTGACCTGATATGTTTTTTATATTTTTATAACATAGGATATTTTATAAAAATAATTTTCGAAGATTACAGTAACTGATACTCACGAAACTCAACATAAATGAGAAGGAATACATAAGAGAATTAAAGTCATTATTCGTTAATTATCTTGATATTTATACAGATTAATTAAATATTAATATGAAGTGAGGGTAACTATACATATTTTCTAGGAATTAATTGAGAAATAGTTTTATGTATATGAAAAACTATAATGTAATAGTAATATCCTTTTATGATTCCCAGATAAAAGAAATACATAGATAAAAAATAATAGATTCCAAAAAACATGTTCAACATTCGTCTGATTTTATATTTCCCACTATTTTTATAGGAGAATCTTGACAAGAGGTTTGGCCAAGAAATGTAGCGATTAATTTGATTGTATTCTCGAATCTTTAGCCAAAGTTTATAATCCGTACCTATCGCTGCCTTTTATACCATCCTCAATAAATTTTAAAATTTCAGATGTTCTTTTCATACTCTCTAAAGACAGGATTGTCTATTAATCTTTTAATGTGCTTACAATTTGGGTTCTGGTGCAAAAAATCTCTTAAACTTGGACATACTGATACTAGTACTCTAAAAAGGATGTGATCAGTATGGAAAAGCAAAACCTATTCAAGTGGAAACATTATCAGCCTGAACTGATCTTATTAACAGTAAGATGGTACCTGCGGTACAATTTGAGCTTTCGTAACCTGGTGGAAATGATGGAAGAACGAGGGTTATCAATCGCTCACACAATAATTATGCGCTGGGTTCATCAATATGGACCTCAATTAGAAGAGAAAGTACGCTATCATCTTACATCAACAAATGACTCATGGAGGGTCGATGAAACCTATATCAAAGTAAAGGGTCAATGGATGTATTTATATCGTGCTGTAGATTCCGAAGAGAACACCATTGATTTTTATCTAAGTAAATCAAGAGATAAACAAGCAGCCAAGCGCTTTTTCAAGAAAGCCTTGGCTTTTTCGTACGTGTCTAAACTCGTGTGATAACAGTAGATAAGAACCCTGCCTACCCTGTAGCGATTCAAGAGTTAAAAGAAGAGAAACATATGCAAGTTAGATTTCTCAATAATATAGTGGAACAAGATCATCGTTTTATTAAGAAACGCGTGCGTTCTATGTTGGGATTCAAGTCATTTAAAACAGCAACTTCTATATTGAGAGGTGTTGAAGCCATGCATATGATGAAAAAAGGACAAACCTCTCAGGGGGGAAGTCTGTCCAAAATCAAGTGAACCTCATTCATCAACTATTCGGTATTTCAGCATAAAAGCGGATTCCGTTAGGAATCTCTTCACTTCTTTATATCTTCAAAAAATGTTTGCACCAGAACCTGACAAGCTGTATTCTATTCGTAAATGACCAACCTTTTTTAGTTGTCTCAGTAGCTGGAATCGAAGTTGCTAGACTTGAGATTTCTCTTGAAGTAGCATTGACTTTAATAGCATTAGGAATTCCAATTTGTTCTTAATTAACCGATTCCAAAAGAGGGCTTCGGCTCTCTTTTTTTATTTATCCTTATCTTCCCTTAACAAATAAGACCAGAAAATTCTTGAACAAAAAAAAGAGCGCTTTTCTTCAAAGCACTCTTCCAAAGGGATTTACCAATCCCGACGGTCATCAAAATCGCGGTCACGATCATTGTTACGTCTGCGACGACATTCATCACAATCGCAGTCACGGTCACGTCTACAACGACGGTCATCAAAATCTCTATGTCTGCGTCTACCGAACATTAAATCATCCCAAAATCTATCACAATCTCTGAAGTTCTCGAAACGACAATCATCTCTCATGAATATAAGTCCCCCCCTTATTTTAATAGGATTCATCATATTCTATGTTTAAAAGTAGAAAACAGCTTGTTTACTAGTCTATCTTCTTTACCTATTTTCATTAACAACAAATAAGACGCTAAACCGATCACGGCAGCGCCTACGAGAATTGCTATTGGGAGTTACCATACATGCCCATCAAGTTAACATAACCCCACTTATCCGTATTCTATGTATCTAGAAACCTAGAAAAGTATTATGAGCACAGAAAAAAGGGTTCTGGTGCAAATATATGAAGAACATGGATGATAGTAGATTCCTAACGGAATCGTATTTTATGCTATAAGTCCAAACACTCGGTGGATGAACTCTCTCTGATGTTGGACAGACTAATACACGTCCTATTTTCAACGTATACGTATTTTAGATGCTACTATTTTTCTTCATTCTTCCACTATGTTCAAAATGAGATAACTGTTACAACAGAAAAAACAAAAAGAATTAAGTGAATATAAAGCGATTTATATGATTCAAGATCATCTATACCTAGTTTATGAAGCTATACAAAAAAATACCCAAAAAGTATCAAGCATGTAGGCAACAAGAACGAAAACGGAAAAAACTATCTTATTTATATTGCATTGTATTTTTTGTTAATTTTTAATATTAAAACTACAAATAGAAGTTGCATCTATTTTGAGAATTTTATTACAAAATTAGTTGTAAAAGTTTAAAAACCCAAATGTAAACGTTTAACCATTAGTTTACATTCGTTTTCTTGATTTTATAGCAAATTACTCATTTTCTCCAAAATCGCTAACAAGAGTATACATTCAAAAAACTGCAAATAAACAAGGTAAGGATGCATACTACTAGTTCACATAAATCTCGTTATCGACAATCAAAAACATTCGAATTCTATTATGTTGCCTTCAGGATTTAGCTCATGACTTGTAACTTTCTTAAATAGAGGTAATACCAGTACACCCACATATAAGGGATGATATAGGAGAAAAATGTCCAAATAATATTCCAGCCGTTACCATATACGACTTTCCCACTTGAAACTAATGTCATTTCAAGAAGAGTAGTAAATAGGGATATGAAAAAGACCATCAAGTAAGGTCTTTGGGTTTTCTTTATAAAGAATATCAAGTAACTTGCCAAAATCGGATAAAGTCCTATATTAAAGGGTAAAGCAGACAAGGTTTTTTGATCAAGGAAAGGAGCAATCCTCCAAAAACCAAAATAAAGGCCGAATTCATTTACGACAAAAGCAACGACACAAAAAAATGAGCCGATCAGAGGTATAATTCTTCTCTCTTTTTTGTAAAGGTGAAGAATTCCAACAGTCCAAGGTAACACAAATGCAATTAGAATATTAAATAGCATCTTGACTCTACCTTCCTTTCCTTATAACCATCTTCACCTTACTCCTTATAATTTAAACTAAAAAGGTTTTCCAAACCAACGCAACATGATAATTACAATCAACTGAATTATGATTAAATTATAAGACTGATTAACTCTTATTTTGTTCTCAAAAATATATCCCATATACACATCTAGATTACATAACTGCACTTATCGGTATTCAATGTATCTAGAAAAAAACCCTTCAGTTTACTTGGCTAAAGGGGTTTCGTATTTACATAATTTCCGTTCTCGGAAGTTAAAAGATTTTGGTTTCTTGCTCAATTAAAGCACCCGTTAGTTTAAGTTCAAATTTTCACAAAAAGTTTAATAAAGAAAGGTCCTTCAAGATAATTCTTATAGGACTCCTTAAGAACAAACTTTTTAAAATGATTTTACGCAATTTTCAACTAATTTTAAAAAGCATCTAAGGAATTTCAATAAACGACCCCTGATTGACAATATTTCGATGGTTGGAGGAAATAATTCTCCCCCACGACAACCTCATAGAAAATTAATTGGTTAGATAGAACTCTAAATGTTTTTTTATATAAGTTGGTAACAGCTTCATCACTTAGGTAAGTTTCTATCAATTCTTTTTCGCCATTAATTGCTTCCCCTCTTGCTTTTATAACTGCTTGTGTAATCTCAGCTGAGTGGTCGTAGATTGTCTTGTACATAGTAATCAGCTCCATAACTATATGGATAAACAAATCTACTCTTATTTACCTGTTTTTTGGGTAGTAGGAAAACCCGGGATATTTCACAACTGGCCATTTCTCCTTGCGTAGAGAATCGAGCAATTCTGATCCAACATTTAAGTTGCTTTGAACTAATTCTTTAGGAGTCAGTGCCATCCATTGGTTCAGCGACACATCTTCAAAGCGGTCGCTTTTGAACATTTCTAAAAACCATAATGTTTCTGTACCGGTGTTTTGAATATAGTGTCCAGTTGCAAAGGGTACATATCCGACATCACCGGCTCTATAATCAAATGTACGTGCTGCACCGTTTCCAGTAAATACAGTCATTCGCCCTTGTCCGGTAAGGTAATACTGCCACTCGTCGTTATTGGGATGCCAATGAAGTTCTCTCATTGCACCTGGTTCAATCTCAACGAGTGCGGCTGCGATTGTTTTTGAGATGGGAAAGTTTGTAGAGTCTACAATTCGAACGCTACCACCAGGGGTCTTGATAGGTGTTTGTTTTAACAATTCGTGCTTGAAGGTTAAAGGAATTTCTCCTTCAGGTGACTGGACTTCCTGACTCTCAAGCGAACCCGGTACCTCTCCTTGATAAATATAGATTTGCTCTGAAGGAATAGAGCTAAAAGCACTTTCTGGCACTCCGAAATTAGCCGATAGAACTTCTTTTGGCGTATGTGCAAACCAGTCGGAAATAGATAAAGTAGATAGATCAGAAAAATGTCCATCATCGAAGACAAGCAGAAATTCGCAATGCTCCAATCCTTGAATCGAATGCGGGATACCAGGTGGAAAGTACCAAAGATCACCTGGCCCAACGTCAGCAATGAAATTTCTCCCTTCTTGGTCAACGGCTGTTATGCGTGCCTTTCCTAAAAGCATATATGCCCATTCTGCTTGTTTATGCCAATGGAGTTCACGTACTCCTCCGGCCGTTAAACTCATATTTACCCCAGCAATCGTAGTCGAAACCGGAAGTTCTCTAACAGTAATCTCCCGTGACCATCCCCCGTGATTTAATGTCATAGAAGTGTCTGAGAATGAGAATTTCAAGTTAGGAACTAATCCTGCATCTGTAATAGGTGGGACGAGCATATTCGGATTTTGAATATCTCGCATAATATTACGCGGGCCTGAGTCAATCCCTCCAGCTCCATCACTTCGGATAGGTTGAGGCACGTTCCCACCCACTTGATTAACAGTTCGTTTATCCATCATAACACCCCTCGTTAATGAGATTATTAAGGGAAAATTCTTTTTCATAGTATATGACTTGGGCTTCAAATGGTTACTGTGCCTATTGATAAAAAATACAGGGCATCCCTTAATAAAGAAATGCTCCCTTAGTTTAAAATTAATATTAGAAACCACTTCTAAATATTTTTATGAATACACTTTCAATAACATAAGATCTTTGTTATGTACAAAGACATAACATGTAAAGAGTTCATATCATGTAAAAAGTTCATAACTGATAGCTACGAAAGGAGAGAAATAAGTTATTATGGGAATTTCATATTCTAACGATGCACGGCAATTCGCACTTACATTACACTCTGGACAAGAGACACAGCAGGCAATTCACCATGTGATGATACATGATCCCTTTTTTTCACATGTCATACATCATCATGTTATACACCATGTTATACATCCAACTGGTTTTTCAACAATTCCGTTTGGTTCATCATATTATTTCTAAAGAAGGCTATTTGCTTTCCTTTTTTCTTTATGGGGTACCGCCACATCGCTATCAAGCTAAGCTCATACAACGTCAATTATAGTAGAGAGTGTTTCTTTTTTCTAAAGGTTATGTGTAAGGAATTTAAAGATTTGCATACGAAATAAACCCTAACGGGTTTCATTTTTTTGAATTAAGCCGCTTGATTATCAGACATGGTACAATTGTAAACGACACCTAATATATCAAAGACTGTTTTCTTCTCATATCGATGAGATTTTCTCCCGTTTTGCTGTAGGAGGTTGAACAGGCGAATTAGAATCTTTGATAGCTCTTGGGTGTCTTTCTGTATAGCTTGGAAAAGAAGAAGAAAGTAATCTTTAATCATATATATGGCCTTATATTCACTCAGTTCTCGTTTCTTTTTCATAAGAAGTAATTGCCGCATTTGAAACATGGTAGAAGAACAGAGTAGAATGGCATTCAGTTTTCCATACAAATGGCATTCCAATCGTTCTCATTTTATCTTTTTACAATGATGAATATGAAAGAATGATTTCCACGTTTTAAATAAAATCTCGATTTGCCAACGTAAAGAATACCAATCATGCACCTGCCCCATCGGGACAATATCTGTAGGGGTATTTGTCATATATACATTGATACCGCTAAGTCGTTTACTACGAGCAGAATACTTCATTCCTTTCTTTTTTTCTCTTACAGTTTGATCTTGTAATCGTTTTTGTTCTTTTGTTAGTCGATGAATAATCACACGAGTTGGGACTTTATCCGTCATTCCTACATAAGCGTTGGATATTTCATATGTTTGTCCTGGCTGAAGAGAGTTCATTAAAACCTCCATATCTATCTGGATATACTCTGTAGCTTTCTTGATTCTGCCATCTTGAAAATAATCAAGATTAGGATTTTTTTGATACATACGTGTATTCGATTTGATACGTGAGATATAATAAGCCTTTTTATCTTGTATATGTTGAAGATCTTTCAAATGGAAATAACCTAAATCTCGGATACATAAATCATTCGCTGTTACAGTTGGGGCACACAGGGAACCGTAGGTTCGATCATGTTGTTTACCTGGACCTGTATGAATATGAAGGAACTGTCCACTTAATAAATCATACTCAAGCTGAATCTTTACTCCCGCTGTATGGCTGCATCCTCCTGCACCTGGATAAACAAACGAAAAAAGATCTGGAAGTTGAAATGCAGTTGAATCTAAAATATGAATACGCTTGAAAACAGAAGTATATGGAGAAGAAATCGGTATAGATGAGGACAATTTTTGGTTTAGTAGTTCGGATAGTGTGTGTTGTAAAAATTGGACGGCTGCTTTATTAAATCGTTGATTCAGTCCCTCGGGACTGATGAGCACTTCTGTCGATGCTTCTAAACAGCTAGATAACTGAGTTAAAGACGTCGTAGCGACATTTTGATTCATCCATACACATAAAGCGACTAAATCTTTTGCTTGGTACTTACTGGTTCGTTGAACAAAACCAACATCTCTAGCAAAATCTCGTAAGATATTTGGGGATAAGAAGCTTTGAATTTCTTGAGCAAATAGTTGTAATTCATCAGATACAGAAATAGACATACAAAAACGCCATCCTTTCCTATGATTCTACAGAAAGCATAGCGTATTTTTCATTTTAGGGGGTATTTTGTTTTGTTAGCTTGATAGTGATGGGGTAGCGTCAGGAAAATGCGGATTTACAACGCTAAGCCCATTTTCAAGACGATTCCCCTGTTTTTAACAACGTTAAATTTGTTAAATTACAAATGTATCCAGAGCCTCATTATATAGAAAGCTATCGGAAAAGAACAAATAGTGTTTTCTTCCCTCATTAAAGAGCCAGATTGTTGAAGAAAACCCCGTTCCTGCTAGAAACTAAATGGTATACTAATCATAAAATACTTTAAAAAGGGAGGATATACAATGGTTGCAAAGACTGAAGAGGATTTTAATGGATTAAAAGTAATTGGTGAAATTTGTGGCGCGATTCGAGATGAATTAGTCCATAGTACGAAACCTGGAATTACCACAAAAGAACTCGATGAAATTGCGAGAGAGATGTTTGAAAAAGCAGGAGCTCAATCTGCCCCAAAAAGTGAATACGATTTTCCTGGATATACGTGCATTAGCATAAATGAAGAAGTAGCGCACGGGATTCCAGGGAGACGGACCATTCAAGAAGGGGACATTGTAAATATTGATGTTTCAGGTTCAAAAAACGGATATTTCGCAGATACCGGAATTTCCTTTGTAGTAGGGGAAGGAGAGACAATTTTACAGAAAATATGTGACGTTGCTAAAGAAGCATTCGATGCTGGACTTAAGAAGGCAAAGCCAGGTTCAAAAAAAAGCGCGCTCGGAAAAGCTGCACACAATGTAGCAAAACAGCATGGCTTAACAGTCATAAAAAATCTTACTGGACACGGTGTTGGGCGTTCGATTCATGAAGAACCAAAACACATTTTCAATTACTTCTCTCACTATGATGACGAAATTTTAAAGGATGGTATGGTAATTGCCTTTGAGCCTATGATCTCTACATTTGAAGAGGAAGTTTTCCAATCCGAAGATGGATGGACCTGCCTAACCGATGAAAGCTTTGTGGCTCAATACGAACATACGATTATCCTTACCAAGGAAGGACCGATTATTACTACATTGTAAGAGCACTAATACCACAATAGGGCGCTTTAATGGAGCAATGAAAAGCCTAATTTTTCATTTTTATGCTGAGAAATTAGGCTTTTTAATATTGAAATTTCCTTAACGTTGTAAATCCGCATTTTCCTGACGGTACCCCATCGCTATCAAGCTAAGATTTTGAAGTACCCCCTAAATGAAAATTTTCTTTCTCTACAGTTAGTTATTTTGAGAGGTCAGCTCATTTTTTTGTTTTGGGGGTGTTTACTTTTCTTATTTATTCTATTTAACAAAAGCACCTTTTTGTTTGAATGTATTATTTCACAAATTCCCCGTCATAGAAATAACTTTATTATGATTTACAGTTTACAATGATTGAAATTCATATTAATAAAGACCTCCATTTACGATTCGAACTTTGCATATGAATTGCTAATCAAGTAATAAATCGGACTTAAATACGATTACAGCATTTCCTGCAATTCTTACTTCCTCTGGCTCCTGATTACAAATTTTCACTTGAACATCAATGATACCCTCCCGTTTTATAGCTTCGCCCTGCACTGCTTTAAAACTAAATAAAGTATTATCATGTTTGACAAGTCTATGATGTATCAAGTATGCGCCTAAAGGACCGTTCGCATTACCTGTAACAGGGTCTTCGTTAATACCAATTGCAGGAGCAAACATTCTTCCATGAATTAAAATATCAGAGTCGGGAGCATTCATCGTAAACACATAGAAACCATTGCAATTAATTAATCCACTGACTTTTGTGAGTAAATCCATATTAGGGTTTAATTGGTTAAGAAGTTCCGAATTTTTAATTCCAATCATCACCTTAGAATGCCCGGTTGAAACGATTTGTACTGGACAATCTTCTAATAAATCATTTTCACTAATATTGAAAGCTGTAAATATATTCTCTAAAGCTACACCTTCAATCACAGTTTCAAAACTTATACTACCCTGCGTCATAATAATTTTGTAATCATTATCTTCATTAATCACATCGACTGGTAAAATGCCGGCACCAGTTTTATGATAAACTTTAACTGTATTTAAACTATTTTCAACTGCACGAGCATAGTGGGCAGCAATCGTCGCATGTCCACAGATAGGGACCTCATGAGTAGGCGTAAAAAAACGAATATGTACATCAGATTCGCTATTGTCTGATTTAAAGATAAATGCCGTTTCCGAATTGTTAAGCTCTCTAGCAATCCTCTGCATCTCACCCGAGGATAAACCATCTGCATTTGTTATTACACCAGCCGGATTACCTGATAATTTTTTCTTCGTAAATGAATCAATTTGATATAATCGGTACTTTCTTTCCATTTCATTTTCCACCTTTAATATATTTAATTTTTGGCCCTTTAAACTATCTTTAATTCTTATTATATTAAAGTTCCCCCGTTACTTCTATCAAGCTAAGCTTATGCAAAGTCAATTTTAGGCGAGATTGTTTCTTTTTTCTAAAGGGCAAGTGTAGGTGATTGAAAGATTTGCATACGAAATAAACCCTAACGGGTTTCACTTTTTTGAATTAAGCGGCTTGATTATCAGACATGGTACAATTGTAAACAACACCTAATATATCAGACCGTTTTTTTCTCATATCGATGAGATTTCCGTCCGTTTTGCTGTAGAAGATTAAACAGACGAAGTAACACCTTTGATAGCTCTTGGGTGTTTTTCTGTATAGTTTGGAATAGAAGAAGAAAATAGTCTTTAATCATATATATGGCTTTATACTCACTAAGCTCTCGTTTTTTCTTCATGAGGAGCAATTGGCGCATTTGAAACACATGATAGAAGAACAGAGTAGAATGGCAATCAATTGACCATATAAATGGCACTCTAATCGTTCTGGTTTTATCTTTTTACAATGATGAATTTGAAAGAATGACTTCCACGTTTTAAATAAAATTTCGATTTGCCAACGCAAAGAATACCAGTCATGTACCTGTCCCATCGGGACAATATCTGTAGGGGTGCTTGTCATATATACATTAATACCGCTGAGTCGTTTACTACGAGGAGGATACTTCATTCCTTTCTTTTTTTCATGCTACGAATATATAAAACTGATTATTTAATATATAACGAAGTGCGCCACGTATCTCCTGGATAATTTATTGAAGTCTTTTGATATTCAAAAGTCCCTTCTTGATGATTTGATGCGTCCCATTTATATTCCCAACCTACAATAGGATTACCACCAATTATTTGTGAACCAATACTTTTTACATCAAATCCATTCATTTTGGCAAAAGGAAACTGGCCATATCCTATTTCTTTTGTGTAAACATATAAGTAACTTCCCCCATGATCTTTAGTTGTACTAAAACTATTAGGAGTAATGTATTCAACTCCACCCAATTGTGATTCCACTTTTACTACACTTAAAGAAGTTAGAGGTGCTGCTGGTCCTGCTGATGCCTCCGATGCCATTCCTAACCCAACTACCGCTGCCACCGCTAATGATGATATCCCTAATGTAACTTTTTTAAACATATAAACATCCCCTTGTTTTATAATAAGTACAAGTTTGATATTAGCAGCAATTTATAAGAATATTCCTTATTTTGAAAACGTTAACAAATTCTACTTTTTTCGATATGAAATTTAGCATATCGATTGACATACAGGATAATCCATCCACTATTTTCGATATAAAAACTATTAACCCCAAATATAGATTTGAATCATATTTCTCAATGAACAGAATAACTTAACGTGGTAAAATATTATTTGGATGGGAGTCCAATACATATTATTAAAATTAAAGTGGTTCAAGTCGGAGGAAGGCGCCTTAGGGTGTCTTTTCTTTATTTTCAAAAGGACCTGCTCAATTAATCCGTAAAAACATAAGGTAAAGTGAACCCGTTAAAATACATGAATGACCTTAATTTTCCCCTCCTACTCAAAGGAGAGATTAAAATGGGATTTGGTGGTAGTTGCGGTAGTTGTGGCGGCGGCGGCTTTGCTGGAGGCTTTGCTTTATTAGTTGTATTATTTATTTTATTAATCATCGTTGGAGCTTCTTGCTTCTGCTAAAAAAACTATCGGAAAAGACACTCTTATATGAGTGTCTTTTCTTTATGCGTTAAAAAGCCCACCTATTTCCGTAGGTGGGCCTTATCTTTATTACACAATACCAAAGTATACTCTCTTTTTCTCATAAACTTTATGTAATTATACATATTCGTAATAATTACACTAAATAAATATTACATGTAATAAAATATAAATTGTGGACACGTTCTATAAAGCAGATTCTCCGATTAGAAGGCGTAACACATCTCAACCATATAGATGTGGCGTTGCTTTAATCTAGCCAAACAAACGATCTCGATTCTCTTGTATTTGTACACTAACAATCTGTTAAAAATAAATGATTCTGTTTTATAGGACGTGTTTACTTAATATCCAGTAAATTGGTTCAAGTCGGAGGAGGGCACCTTATGGAGGTCACCATATATAAAGGTACCATTCTAAGACATTATCAAAACAAAAATAAAAATGATTTATAATAACCATGCGCGAATACTAAAGTCCATTTCAATTGAAATGGACTTTAAAACATTATTTAAGAAAACCTCTAATCATTTTTCTTCATTATTAAATCTTCTGAGTTTCCTTTTAGTTTGTAATACTTCATGTTAAGGCGAATAGCTATTACAGATATTACGACAAACCCTATTATATATAACATGTCTCTTTCCTCATTTTCTTATTGTTTAGCGAACTTATTATGTAAATATTTCAAATGTTTCTTTTCAATATCCTTATCAGTAATATTTGCCCGCAATATAGTTTGATAGATACACTGGACCTCTTCTTTTGTTAATTGAACGTCAGTATAAGATTCAATGCATTTCTTCAGATTGTTATAATATAAGACGTGTTTAGCTTTAGAATGAACGTCTACCCTTTTCAGGCTACATTTTGGATGGAATGTTGCAATGGATATGTACGGCAGCTGCTGCTCCATAATCCATTCAACCGCTTTAATATGTTTATAGTTTTGTCTAAACGGATTTTGGAAGGAGTGTTTTTTTCTAAAAATACCTTGTGTCCATCTTGCCGCTTTCTCGCTCCCATAGATCCAACCTTCATAATTTTTTGTTTCAATAATGAATACACCTGTTTCCGCTATTACAATATGGTCAATTTGCGTTGTATCACCATACTCAGTATTAACTGTCACATCATGTAACACATAATAACTTTCGGGTTCTAATTTGCTTAAGATGCGTTTCACCATTTTTTCTCCGGCTTTTCCTTTCCATTTTGGTACATGTCTTTTTACAATGATATTCAACGGAATCAGAATCGCAATGAGAACTAATTCAAATATTAATACTTTCATAATATAAGCCTCCCTTTCACACTCTTGCGTTTCTGCGCATTAAACGATACACATGAGTTTCTAATCCTAAAATAAAATATGAGATACATAGGCCTTTTATCACCATCTCTACAAATCCCAATGCTAATGAAGCAATAAGCCCACCCCGAAATTGAAAGGGTCTTGTCACCCTTCGATTCACTGGCTTTTCAATGACGCCAAAATTAGCCCAGGTAGGTAAACGCTTTTCCACATTCTTTACGGTACCCATTAATCCATATTTAAGCGACAGAATGAAACATCCAATTAGTAAATACACAATAGAAGAAAAATAGATAGATAGACCTATAACGATAATTGTAAGCAGCCAACCTATTAAAATAGAATTTCGCAAAACAATATATTCTCGATTTCTTTTCAAAACAAACATTCCTTTCAAAATAAATTAGGGTATTTTTAAATGGAAAATATTTACATTTAATTATAAGCATGATATGATACGTCTATATTAATTTACGAACTAGCCTAAAAAGGATTGTGATAGACATGTTAAAACTTGTAGTAGATAATACGGTAACAGAACAAGAAACAGATTCAGCTTTTTCAAACCTTTTCACCTGCAAAGACTGTGTATACTATCTTTCAAAATCGGATTCTTGCAGTCTACAATTAGCAGCTGATTCAAATAATCCCCTTATCCCTTATGAGTGTGGGGATTTTGAGGAAACCTATGAAATCGGAACGGAAGATCCATTGAATTCACATATTCATCAACAACTTCGTGAAGAAAAAGCACAAATACTAGCTGAAAATTATCCAGCACAGCCTTCTATTGATCCGATTCATAAAGAAGCATTATGGTATGGAACAGCAGATTATGGTTGTTGGATTGTAAACGATGCAAAGAAACGTTTTGCTCTTGCAGGACAGGTTCCTTTCGGTGATAATAATATGTCATCTGAAAAATACGCATCTCCTTTCCCTTTACATGATCATGGAGCAAAAGAAGGTATTAGGCACTATATGTGCTGGTATGTAAACGAAAAAGGAATAGGCGAATACCATCTACTTATTGGTGGTGTCATCATGAAAATTGCAGAAGGAGTTAAGAAACTTGGATTCAATTACTAATCACATCTACAAGAAAAGAATGTTAGAACATACGATATTATTTAGCCTGGTACATCTGGTACCAATCCTTATCTTTACCGGCATCATATACTTAGTACTAGATCTTTCTAAGTCGGAATGGCATACTTGGCTTATTTATGAAGGAATCTTTACGATCCTGTTCCTCATAACAAGATTCCAAGTCTTTCAAACGAAAAAAAGTATTCTTTCTATGAAGCAATACGAGAAATGGTTTTCGAAGTTAAATATTATTTTAGTTTCTATTTTCCTTGTCTGTTTTGCAGGCATACCAGCTCTACTACAAATTGTGTTCATTCTACAAATGGCACTCATTTTCTATCTGTTAGAGCGTAGTTGTCTGTATATCGAAAGATTACCAATACATAACGTCTATAAAATCAAGGCAATTATTTGCGACAAAAAAAACTGAAAATTGAACGAATTATCCCCAATAACGAGGAACACGGCACTCTTACAGTTCAAACAAAAGATGAACAATACTTTTTATTTACAGCTGTATATCTAAGTGGCATATTATCCCCTATATCACCGGAAGTATTTGAAGAATACGAACGAAGAAATCATATGGGTAGATAAAAGGTACTGAATATAGATTCAGTACCTTTTTCATTCCTCTTATATGTATTTCTTTACATATTCGCAAATAGCCATGGAGCGAGTACGGCTAACATACAAAGTAAACAAGATCCCGTTATGACACGATTGGACCAACGATAATACTCAGGTTGTTTCGTACTCTCATGAATTTTTCGTAAACGAATACCTGCAATTAACATAAATGGTGTAAAAATAAGTGCTGTTGATTTAAACAGGTCTAAAAAATCCGTAAAGATGTTCATAAACGAAACTACATCGGAACTGAATAAGAAGTACACACTTAGTCTCATCGCCATCATACTAACGAATGAAAAAATCATACTCCCTGTCGCCCACTTCATCCATTGACCATTCTTCGTAATTAATGCCATAACCATGACAATAACGCCTAATACAAAAGAGATAGAAAAGATATTTACCCCTACTTTAAAGGCAGGTGCATACATACCCTCAATTTTTTGTATTAATGATGAACCGAATGAATCATCCTTCTCTGGTGTTTTGGTTCGATTGTTTAATCCCTCTTTAAAGGATGACGAAACATCATTCCCTTTTAATTCATTAAAGTCCACTTTTACAGATGCATGAGCTGCTTGTAAGGGGATAAGAAGTAAAACCATCAAAACAAGCGTACATAAGACTCCTATCATCCCTTTTTCTTGTTTCATCACACATCACCCGCTAATTTTGGTTTAACGCTCTTTAATTTGATTTGATTTCCTTCTGCAACATAATAGAGATCTGCTGAGTAATAGATATTTGCTTTTGTATATGCTCCCATAATTGCATTCGCGATTTCTTCCTTCTCTACTGCCATGTATGTTTCATTTTCATTATAAAATTCAATTTCAATTCGATTAATATTATTATTTAATACTGTAATATATAACTCTTTTAAGCTATCTAAACGATTTCCTAATCCACACACTAACTTAAATACTTTATTTGCAATCGTTGGTGGTTTGACATAAGTCGTATTAAAATGAAGAGTTTCATCATCTATCACACCATCTTCCTCAACTGCACACGTCATAATGAAAGAATGATTTTGTTTTTCAATTTCTTGTTGACTCAACTTGCGATCAATGACATATTTCACGCTTATTGATAGGTTTTCTATATACTCATCTAGTTCGGTATTTGAAATTTTAACCTCTGAGAATTCCGGGAAAATCATGTAAGCGTGTATATTTGAACTACTTTTACTTACACGCAATACCTTTACTTGTTTCTTTTCGTAGCGCACCGTCTGTTCTAATTTTTCCACTACATTGTTGCTCATATGATCTATTATCATATTTCATCAGCCTCCAGTAATTTTAATATAATAATCTTAAATACAATCTCATGTATATGAAGCATTGTAATATTACAACGAGTTCTCAAATCGCATATTTTAAGATTAATAATCACTTTAACCTTAGAATATTTTAATATTACAATGATGTACAATTTCTCATTATAGTCGAATATCCTTATATGGTGAATCGTTCTGTCCCACTCATTTGTACAAAAACAAAAAAATTTTGTCCTTGTACAAATGAGTGAGAACCTAGTGTGTTTAATGCTATATAACTAAGAAAATACCAACTAGGAAATAGATTTATATACTCCCTAGTTGTCTATCACTCCACCCAACTAATGTATAGGAATAAGGTGAATCGACCTCTAATTCTATATACATTAGTTTATTTTCTGGTAATATCTCTCCCTCTGTATGTATCCAATAACGCTTATTATCAGACATATTAAGTACGCGTGTCAGTCCTTGTTCTCGTCCTATTACTTTTACAGTCCACTTTACCAAATTCATATCATCTACCCCTGATACTCCTTGTTGAATAGGAACGATATGCTCTGTTTCTAGTGGGATCGGCAACTGTTCTAGTTCGAGAAATGTCTCCTCATATTCTAATAATTCCTCTGGTATATCCTCATCGCTAGGAAAAAGGATATCGTATACTGCTTCAGAAGCAGGAGCATGGTGAAAATCTTCAGCATACTCCACTTCTTTTGCAACTTCCTTGTCCTGTTCTAACGTTTTTTCTTCTTCACCTAAATTCATTTGAATCGACGAAGCAACTAAATCATATATATTTGCTACATCTTTTTCTAAGGTGATTTCTTTCGTTGGAACAGTAATGCGTTCTTGTTCCCTGCCAATGGGTCTATTTTTTCTCGGACACCAATAAACAGGTCGTTCCACCGGTTCTGATCCTTTTTCTTTTTTCTTTTCTTCTATCAACATATTTTTTCTTGTTTTGTAAACAACAAAACACATATAGCAAATTAGTGCGATAAGAAGTATTGTAAACATGATTTTCTCCTCTCATTTAACCAAATAAATCGAACTCGAATTGTCCATCATTTACAATAAAAAAAGGAAGATCTAAGTATATACATCACTTAGTTCTTCCTTTTACCCTCTATAAACTACCTCGCCTTGTTTAAAATGGTAGTTCTTCATCTGTAATCTCCGTTAGCTCATCCATACCAGCAAAAATATCATCCGGCTCTTGGGATTGCTCTTTTGTTTCCTGCTCTTTTGGATCATCTAATACTGTCCAAATGTTATCTTTTTTCATATCTATATCCCTCTATCCTTCTTATTTTTCAGTTTCATAAACCACTTCTACATAATCGAAAAAATAATCTTTCATCTTACGCATGAATTTACGAAACTTCGGTTCAGCTACAATCTTTGTACCATGGTAAAAACTTTGTTGCCCGACAAAGCGCCATAAGATAACATAGCCTTCTTTCGCTTCCTGTATGCCTTCAATGTATAAAGCTAGTTCTTGAATGGCCACTTTTTCATTAAGAGTGTCTGGTTTAAAACATGAAATTTACCATCTGGCAATATAATTTCAGCTTCAAAACATCCTCTCATTTGATTTAATCGTGCTCTGGATTCAGATGACATTGCTGGTGTAGCATATGACTTCTGGTTATTTTCCATTCGTGTTTTATGTTCCTCTACTGTTGGTACTAGTCTTAAGTTGGTACTAGTCTTAAGTGTCTACAATCTTTTTTCATTTTTTTATCTCCTCTACTGTTTAATTTGTTATTTTATGAATCATAAATAACCCCGCCTACTTGAAAACAACACAAAAAGGGCTTCTTCAAGTCGATTAAAAATGTGCATAGCAAAACAAGCTATATATACACTAATCGGCTCAAAGAAGCCCTTTCACAAATGAAACAAGACGCAACTTGCTTCTACAACTCAACCACAACACAAAAAAGGTGTGGGAATAAACGGAATCAAATAAAATAACAATATACTTATATATTACACAATTAAGATTATGGTAGCAAGATGTTTTTTTATCCCTAAAATCATATATTCCAATTTATCAAAAACCCTTAGAATATATCATAACTATCAATATAATGTCCGCTGTAAGGGATTTTTATTAATTCCCTAGTTCTTTACTAGTAGAAAATTAAAGGAGATGTTTACGATTATGTTCAAACAAATGAAGGAAGCTAAAAATGAGATTTTTCTAATGTGGATTCTATTTTCTCTATTATATATATATGTCCTCTTTAAAAAATCGACATATCTGCCCGTTGAATACGACTAAGGATCGTCTCAGGAATTTTATTAATAGATTCTGTAAATTGATAGATTGAATCCAGCAAATGCTCCATCGTTTCATGATAACAATTTGCTAACACATTTTCTTTCATTATCTTCCATACACGTTCAATCATATTTAAGTTTGGGGGATATGG
Organism: Bacillus sp. TH17; assembly: GCF_016651125.1. NCBI lineage: Bacteria > Bacillati > Bacillota > Bacilli > Caryophanales > Bacillaceae > Bacillus > Bacillus sp. TH17. The sequence continues at coordinate 14,952 of NZ_JAEKEN010000003.1, read as the reverse complement.
AGGTAAAATAGTAAAGTTAAATGGCGGTTATTTTTTCGTAAAAAGATTTCAATATTTTGGCATGATGATATCTTGCGTTATCTAACACAAGCACAACGTGCTTATTTTCATATTCTTTTAATACATAGTTTAAGAATTGCTGAAACGTTTCGGCATTACATGTATCTGCTTTTGTACAAATAAATTTACCAGTGATTACATCAATTGTACCGAATAAAGACGCTGTAATACGTTTTCCTAACACTGCAATTTTCTTTTGTTTTCCTTTTGCAAACCATGTAGCATGTACAGTTTGACTCCCTCTAAAGTGGCATTCATTTTGATATAAAAGTACGGTATTTTCATCGATTAGTTTTTTTATCATATCTAATTGCTTTTGAAACTGAATTTGCTTTTCTTTATTTACTTTTTTTAATACATAAGTAGCCTTTGTATAGGAGAAATTCATCCGATGTAACATTTTTCGAATTCCTTCACGCGACATACAAATTGAAAATGTCCCTTTGATGACGTATTGAATATTACATGTATTCCAGAAATATTCTTGACCGTATAAACACAAAGATGACATGCCTATGGTAGTAATAAAGAATGGTATAAAACATTATTTAAAAGGGACTGTTATAAGAAATGGACAGTTATATGGCTTATATGAACCTGAATCCTGTTAAAAAAAGACACTCAATTGAGTGCCCTTTCTCGATTTAATAAATATCTTAAACATATTGGAATTCCATCTAATATGTTTAAGGTATTCTGATTTATAGTATTTACCCGTTCACATGATTGAAATATAGATAGAGATAATTTTATGATCGTCCCAGGTAAATGGGAGATTTTAATCTAAAATCAATGCTTGATGAATTCCTGATAATTTTTTAATTTCCCCAATTAATTCTGGAACTACTGATTTCTCAGTTTCAATTATTAATATAGATAATTTCCCGGTTTCTTTTCGTGAAATTCTTACTTTATTAATAGTGATTTTACATCTTGATAAGATAGCGATTACAGAGGAAATCGTGCTAAAGTGATTATTATTCATAATAAGAAGAGCAGGGTTTGTCTTGCATAATTTTAGTTCAAAACCATTAACTTCAATGATTTTTACTCTTCCCCCTCTGAGAGAGCAAGCAATCATTTCAATTTTATCTTTACCTTTATATAAGCAAATTTTTGCTGTATGAGAATGTACTGGTTTTGCAACCTCTTCTATACAATTAATTGTAATTCCTCGTTCTTTTGCGATTGTAAGTGCATTAATAATTAGTGAATCATCTATTTTGAAACCTAAAATCCCACCAATAATTGCTACATCTGCACCAAAATGATGATTCGTCTTTTTAAATCCTCCATATAAAGAAATATCAATTCTGTCTGGTTCATGTGAAAATAGCTTTCGGATAATGTATCCTATTTTTACAGCGTCTGTCCCAAAAGTATTGGATGTTCCAATTGTAATAGGACCGATGATATCAAATACAGATCTATAGTTCATAAAAGTTGGTTCCCCTTAACATTGTTAATGAAAGTTATAGACGATCAGATTTCTTTTTCGAAATATTATTAAATAAAACAAGAATTATTGAGATGTTTAACATATGTTCATAATAGAAGAATCAGTTAATGTACATCCCACTTGATAATTCGGGAAATTCTGTTTAAAAAGTTAAGAAAACATACATTATGTGAACTACAGTTATAAAATGCTTCCTTCAAATATGTGTAAAGTATAGATAGACTTTACTATGAGTAAAGCCCACAGGAATTTTTAATTCCCTGGGCTTTCATTTTTCATGGTAATTCGGTTTCTATATGGTAAACGGAATCCTAGTGCGATTGCGGCTCCGGCACAACTAAATAAACAGCCAAATAATAAGTAGAGCGTGGGTGATGATTCTCCAATTGCAACAGAAGCAACGCCTCCAATTGCAGGGAAAAGTGCAACCATATAACTACTTACTGATGCACCAATACGCTCTACTAACTTAAGGTAAAACATCCATGCACCAAAGGAAGCAAATACAGTTAAAAATGCTAAAGCTCCTAGGTAAGAAACGGATGTTGGTATTGTAAAGGTTTGTTGCTGGAAAACACAAACAGCAAGTAAAAGTATAGAAGCTACAATAAAACCAACACTATTTGAATAAACAGCATTAATACCACGTCGTGCATTTCGGGCAGAAGCAGCATCCCCAATAGCTGTAAGGACTGTTCCTAACAATGCAAGTCCTATCCCTTTTAAATCACTTGTATTAGAAAATCCAGTCGTTAGTAATGGATAAACTAATATAGAAACCCCTGCAATACCAACTATTCCACCAACTAGAATTCGGGAATGAAGACGCTCACCTAAAAATACACGAAGTGCAATCGGTGTCAAAACTGTTTTCAGCGAAAACAGTAGCGTTACTAATGCAGCAGAAATCCAAATCGTAGCATAGTATAAACACAAATAACTAATAGCTAAGTTGCATACCCCAAAAGTAATGAGAGGTAAAGCGTCTTCACGAGAAGGCTTACCATTTGGACGTAACACGCATGCAAGAACAATAAACATGAGTGCAGCCCCCACCAAGCGATAAGTTAATGATAGTTCAAGACTTACTGGTGTACCTTGGATTTTTACTACAATAAAGTTCAAACCCCATACTATTAAGCAAAATATGTACATTAAAACTGTCATGCAAATGCTACCTCAGTAACCTGTGCAAAAGGAATATCAAAATAATTAAATACTTCTGTTAGTGCACCAGCTAGTTGCATGATTTGTTCCTCCGTATGATTTGGTGTGACGTTAACTCGGAAACGTTCCGTACCCACAGCAACAGTTGGTGAGTTAATAGGTTGTAAATAGACATGATGTTGTTCAAGTAAACGTTGAGCAGCAGCTTTACATTTTTTAGCATCACCAATCAGTACTGGAAGAATATGTGTCTCACTTGAATCCATGATAGGAATATTTGCTTGAGCCAGCGATTCTCTTAACATACTAGTCTTTTGATGTAGAGCATTTCGTTCACTGTCTGAAGATTTTAAGTGTTCAATACTAGCATGGCAAGCTGCGACAATTGCTGGTGGTAATGAAGTCGTAAAAATGAAACCAGATGCAAAAGAACGTACAGCATCAATTAATAATGATGAGGCTGCAATATATCCTCCTATTACTCCAATCCCCTTTGCCATCGTTCCTTGAATAAAGTCTAAACGATCCACAAGACCTAGTTCAGCAGCTATTCCTGCACCGCGTGGGCCATACATTCCGATTGCATGCACTTCATCAATAAAAGTTAAAGCATTATATTGTTCAGCAAGATCTATAATTTTTTCAATTGGTGAAATATCGCCATCCATTGAGTAAACGGATTCAAAAACAATAATTTTAGCTCGATCATGTGGTTGAGCTGCAAGCAATTCCTCCAAGTGTTCAACATCATTATGTCTGAATACCGCTCGTTCGACTTTTGTACTACGTATCCCATTAATAATTGAAGCGTGATTGCGTTCGTCAGAGAATACCATACAATTTGGAAATAAACGAAGTAAACATTGTAATGTCGCATCATTAGAACCATATCCTGTAGGGAAAACTAAAGCAGCTTCCTTACCATGCCATTCAGCAAGTGATGATTCAAGTGCAGCATAATGATAATGTGTACCACCTATGTTACGGGATCCACCTGAACCCGCACCAAATGCTCGAATAGCATCGTGCATTGCTTCAGTAACCACTGGGTGTTGTGACATTCCTAAATAGTCATTACTGCACCAAACGACAACAGGTTCTGTATCGTTCTGACCATTTAAGTGTGCTAATGGATATTGACCTCGAATTCGATTAATTGTAACAAACTCGCGATATTGTCCACTTTCTTTTAAAGATTGTAGCTTATTGCTAATAATTTCTGTATACATAACTTTACCTCCAATAAAATTTCACGGTCTGAACCGTTTTGTTGTTATATTCTTTTTATAAAAACAATACAAATATGTAAAAAAATTCTAAAAATTACTTTTTCATTATAGCAATAAATTACAAAAATAGTTAATAATATGTATATTTATATATTATTATTTCTATCAGATTGATATTATACAAGAGGTATAGTATATGTAAATGATATTAGTGATGTTTAGATATGCTTAGATGTAACAGATGGTACGTTGAAGAAGATTGAAATGCGTGAAAAATTAAAAGTTCGTGGCCATAAAAAACGAACAATTCCAAGTGATGTACGTGAATGGTTTATCGAAGCAATTGATAATGGTGATTTTGAACTATCATTTAGTAGTGGCGGTAAACCTGCATACCTTGACTGGGCTTACAAATCATCAGATATTATTTGGAATTAGATGAAGAAGACGGATTTTCCGTCCTCTTTCTTTGTATCTTTTTAAAAAAGGATATATTCTCATTTTCTCAATTTTTATTAAATCTATTTAAACTTTTCATTTAAATAGATTTAATAAATTCCCCTCCAAGAAAAGAGGCCAACTACCCTTTAAAGTAGTTGGTCCTCATTTACAAGTGTCATAATTAGCATTTACTTGCTATGACTTATAACACTTCACACAATTATATTTTAAAATGCTCACTTATACCTTAAACCCTCCAATCAACTCTTGAAGTTCTTCTGCCATTTGTGCCAATTGAGTTGCTGAAGAATTTATCTCTTCCATGGAAGCATGTTGTTCTTCGGATGAACCAGCTATAGTTTGCATACTTGTGGTGTTCTCTTTTACAGCTACTGCTATTTGATTAATAGATGTATCGACTTGCATTGCATCAGATGTCATCTTATTTGATAGGTCCACCATACCATGTATTTTAGAAACGATATCATTCGCTGAATTTGAAATCTCATAAAAACTTTGTTTTGTATCATTCGCTACCTTAATTCCCGACTGTACTTCTATTCCTACTTCATTCATAGCTTTAACAGTCTCATGTACATCTAATTGTATTTCCTTAATTAATTTTCCAATTTCCATTGAAGATTGTCCTGATTGTTCCGCTAATTTCCCAACTTCATCCGCAACAATTGCAAATCCACGTCCCTGTTCTCCTGCCCTAGCCGCCTCAATCGCCGCATTTAGTGCTAATAGATTTGTTTGTTCAGCAATATTTTGAATCGCTTCTAATATAGTGCCAATTTGCTGTGATTTTTTATCTAATAATTTTATTACATTATCTGACTGGGAGACAGAATGATGTATAGACTGCATTTGTGTTACAGTTTGTTCTACTAATTGTTCCCCCTCATTTGCTTTTTGTTTTGTGTATAAAGATGAGGTCGATACTTCAGAAGCATTATCAGCTACACATTGAATATTTCGTGTTACCTCACCTATTAATTTAGCTCCAGACTCAACTTCATTATTTTGAACTTCTGCACTATGTGAGATTTCTTCCATTTCTTTTGTAATTTGTTCTGTTGCAACACTTGCTTGCTCTACACTAGCAGTTAGTTCCTCAGAAGAAGCTGCTACATGTCCTGCAGATGTGTTAATTTGTGAAATAATATTGCGTAAAGACTCTGCCATTGCATTGAAACTATCACCCAATTGACCAAGTTCATCCTTTGAACGAATATCAATTTTCTCCGTTAAATCTCCTCGACTAATTCTTTGAGCTGAAATAACTAATTGTCTTAGTGGATTAATAATAGATCTAAGAATGAAGAAAATTATAATTCCACCTAATAATAAAGAAGCTCCTATTATAGCAAATGTTTTATAAAAAATAGGATTGGTAGCTTCTTCAATTTCTTTCGTAGGCATTACACCAGCTATTTTCCAACCTGTTTTTTTATTTGTCTTAAAGCTTATGCTTCGATCCTCACCATTGAGGCTATACGTAATCTCTCCATCTTCTTTCTTATAAAGTTCATCTGCTAAAGATTTCTCTAATTTTTCACCAGGTTTTAATGTTGGATGAACGACTATAGTTTTATCTTGCCCCACTATAGATACAAAACCTTGCTTTCCTATTTTTATCATTTTAGATGTTTTTACGATATCATCAATATTCAAGTCCATACCAATGACACCACTTTTATCTTCATTTTGTTTAGCAACTGCTATTACCATATTTCCAGTAGCCTTTGATTTATACGGAGATGAAACAATAATTTCACCATTTGCTTTTACAGCATCCTTATACCAACTACTTTCTAACGGATTAAATCCTTCTGGTATTTCTCCAACAGGCGCATGAATAAATTGATTGTTACTGGATGCAGAATAAATTGTTTCTATCTCTGGATGTAACTGTATATATTGTTCAAATTTACTCTGTACATTTTGTAATTGATCAGGATTATAATTGCCTTGTGTGAGTAATTTTGCAAAATAAGTTACATCTATATATTTGTTTTCTAATTCATCATCAACAATCTTATCTAAAATACTTACATTATCTTTTGCTGTTTGTAGAATTGTTGCATTAAGATCTGTTTTCGCCTCATCATAAGATATTATTCCTACGATAAGACTAGGTATAATTAATATTGCAATAAATGCCATAGACAACTTCGTTTTGAGCTTTATTTGTTCCAATCTTTTTTTATATTAAACACGATTTTCTTCTCCTTTTCATTCTTACAACTCATATTATTTATTTAAATGTTTACTCCTTTATCTTTTTCTACAATTATTTATGGTATCATTTGAAATGAAATTACTACTATATCCTTTTACATACATCTTCAGAGATAGCAATTTAGCTTTCACAAGCGGGGTTTTATTTATCCCCCTTTCAAGTATGTTATTTTTCTATTTTAAGCAAATATAAAAATAAGAATTATTCCAAATAAACCGTATTAAATATATACTTCACTCTATTAAAATGGTTTTTAGTTTTGATTGGATAAAAGGTTTAATTTAGTCCTAATTAAAATGTATGAAATCCTTACCATAAGAAATTCTCTAAAACTTAACTAAGTGAATATATCCCCTGGATAATTCTACTCAATGGCTTTTTAAACTACTCTAAATTCTTCACTTCATTAACAAATTTAGTTACTACAGCCGCTTTTTTATTGGATTACTGAACCATAAATTCTAAATAGAAGAATAAAATAAATTGGAGGACTATATTGTAACATGTATACATAAGTTTTAAATATTAAAATGAAAAAATATTTGGTAAGGGTTTTTGAAACTGAATTTGACTAGTAGATTTCTCTATTTGGATAGAAATAAATAAAGTCCCATAAACGGTCATTTTTGGCACCTGGGTGTTTACATGAATTCACTAAATATATCACCTTCCATTTGTTATGGTTTTCAAAATAACTATTTACATATAATTTACATTAGTGTACTATTTGTCTAGTACACTAATACAGAGGAGGAAAGAAATGAAAACTGAGTTTTCTCCTAATACCCCTATTTATGTTCAGGTAATGGAATATATCAAAAAAAAAATTGTAACAGGACGTTTGGCGCCAGGTGAAAAAATTCCTGCTGTACGTGAATTAGCGGGTGAATTACAAGTTAATCCAAATACAATTCAACGTACGTTTCAAGAGCTAGAACGGGAAGGTATTGCTGAGACACGTAGAGGAACAGGAAGATTTGTAACAATGAATGAAGAAAAAATTACAGAGCTACGCAAAGAAATGGCAAAAGAGTTACTTGATAATTTTATAAATGGAATGAATAACTTAGGATTTATGGAAGAAGAGGTTCTCTCAATACTCCGTTCTTCTTTGGAAAAGAAAAAGGAGGGAAATGAATGAAAGAATTATTGAAAGTTGAAAATCTGTCGAAAAGATATGATTTAAAAACAGTGATTCAAGATGTAAGCCTAACAATCTCAGAAGGAAAAATTATCGGTCTTGTTGGTGAAAATGGTAGTGGGAAAACGACATTATTAAAAATGATTTCGGGTTTACGTTTTCCTTCTAAAGGAAGTATTACAATTAAAGATAAAAAGGTGGGATTAGAAACGAAAAAAATCGTTTCATTTATGCCTGTTAGTCCTGTTTTTGAAAAATGGATGACCGTAAAAGATGCTTTGTTGTTCTATCGAGATATGTATGCTGATTTTAATCTACAACAAGCAATAGATTTAATAGCTAACTTTAAGATCCCGCTAGAGGAGAATATAAGCATCTTATCAAAAGGGAAAACAGGGATATTACAGCTAATATTAACTTTTTCAAGAAAAGCAACGGTATATGTATTAGACGAGCCATTAGTTGGAATTGATCTTGTTTCTAGAAAGCATATAGTAGATTTAATTCTTAGCTTTTATCGTGAAGATAGTACCATTCTTATTTCGACTCATTTAATAGAGGAAATTGAAAATATATTTGATGAGGTAATCTTTTTAAAAGACGGGAGTATTGTATTGCATGAAAATGTAGAAGAAATTCGTTTTCACCATGGAAAAGCAGTACATGAGTTATTTAAGGAGGTTTTTGAGAAATGAATCCACTTTTTCGCTATTTATTTAATTGTAATAGAAAAAAGATAGCCATCCTTTATTTTGGATTTATGACTATTTCATTACTTTTTTTATTTAATATGAAGGGACTATCAAAGCTAACAAATCAGCTTACAAAGGATATAACATTAGGTATATATGTATTAATTATAGGTATCACTGCATTTTTATTGCTTTTAATAGCTTTGCCTTCTTTTAATAAAATGCTAAAAAATACTATGATACGTTATACAGCCATCTCAGGAAAAAAATATATATATGCAAATTTATTCTTTTTCACGTTAATGTTTATTCTTTTACTAGTAATAGGCTTAATTTTTCTATACTATTTCTCCCAAAGTACCTACGGAGGAAAAGTGGTCGGGGGATACCAACAAGAATTTCATAAGTTATTTGCATATGGATTTCTTCATCACATACTTTCTGTTTTATTATGGGGAATCGATTTCATGAGTATATTAATCTTCTGCTATTTCACCATGGTAATTACAAAGCTGATTCCTATAAAGTCATCAATGAGTAAGATGGTTTTATCAGTTATTTCCCTTTCTTTATTCTTAATAATCCAAACATTCATACTGAACGTTTTAAGTAAATTAGAGAAATATGTAATCACCATAAAGAGTACGGGGTTCATAGATAACAATGGTTTTATTGACACATCACTGTATCCGAGTGAAGGGGTCACTATTTTAGATATTTGTTTCACTTGCTTATTCATAATTGTCCTAACAGCTATTACAGGTCGTATCATTGATAAAAAATTAGAAATATAAAGATCTGCTTCAAAGGTAGAGTGTATTTAGGAGGAAAAAATGAGAACAACTAATCCAATATTAAAAAAAGAAAAATTTCATAAAGAGAATACAAATGCTTCTACGATGACTATTGGCGGAACGATAGCAAAAACATTCATTTTGCTTATCTTACTTCTTGCAGCGTCTGTCTATTCATACGTACAGATGACACAAGGAACAATGAAAATACCTGTGTTAGTTGGAATTATAATAGTTACTCTAGTTGTCGCATTTGTAGTTATATTCATTCCGCGCATATCCCCAATTTGCGCACCGATTTATGCAGTATTACAAGGGATTTTATTAGGAAGTATTTCAGCATATTATACAATGCGTTTTGGTAATTCTATCGCTTTAACTGCCGTATTACTAACGATTTCAATTTTATTTGCCATGTTAGTGTTATACGCAACTCGAATAGTAAAAGTAACTAAAAAGTTTCGCGCGGTTGTAATGGTTGCAACACTTGGAATTTTTATTATGTATTTAATCGTTTTCTTATTGGGCATCTTAGGGGTGACTGTTCCATATATTCACCAGGGTGGGACAATTAGTATCATCATAAATGCAATTGTAATTGTTGTTGCTGCATTAGATTTATTACTAGATTTTGATTCAATTGAAAATGGTACTCATAGTGGAGCGCCAAAGTATATGGAATGGTACAGCGCAGTAGGGCTTATGATGACATTAGTATGGTTATACTTGGAGATCCTTCGTCTGGTTTCTTACATTATGAAAAACAAAGACTAGAAAACATCCTGCATGCTTCAAACATGCAGGATGTTTTTGAATGCCCATCAACCTAAAATTTTGAAGTACCCCCAAAACAAAAAATGTACATTTTCACCTGAGGATGCCAATTTTCTCATTTTGGGGTATTTACTTTTCTTAGCTTGATAGGTATGGGGTCACCATACAAAAAAAGAAAATTGTACGTTTAGACACAACTTGGACACATTTTAAGGTGTTTGCTGTACGTTAAGGAATTAGTTTGTATATTTGAGGAGATGTACAAGACATGTGTGAATTTAGGGGAATCCAATATTTTCTATTCAAATATGATAGAATGGAAATATATCCAAAACGGAGGAACAACAAATGAACTCAAACACAAAACAGTTTATTTATGATATCCAGCAAAGAAAGAACAATTATATGGAAAATGTATTAAAGGCAATACAACACCCTAAAAAAGAGCAATCTGAACAGGTCATTCAAAATATAGTAGAGAAAATGGATATGATGATCAGTTTAGTTACTACTTACATGGCTATTGAATCAGAATCTATGAAAGAATTAAAAGAGCTTCAGGAAGAAATTATTCATGCTCAAGCATATATTCAAAAACGAAAATTTGAAGAAACACAGAGATAAAACCCTGTGTTTTTACTTGATCGTCTATGACGCTAATCTGTTATAAATCTAATTAGATGTAATTTGATTATTGTTTTGGCATAATCCATACAATTTGTTGAATGCGTACAATATACGGTACCGTATCTTCAATGAGCAAATGATCGGGTTTCACATCCTTTAACTTTCCTCTTACATTACCTCTTACAGTTTCAATAACCACATGTTTACCAATTACCTATTGTAATGTCTGATATACGTAGGGATTAGGTACACTTACCATATTTTGTTCACTAAAGTCATTTCCCTCCAAATAACTCATTCTATAAGACTCCTTTCTAACTTACATTCTTTCTCTTAATATATGATATAAATCTTATAAATATGCTAAAAGGATAAATCATTATGTGAACGAAAATAACATTTTAATAAGGTACGTTTTCTATTTCTAAATTGCTAAAAAATTATTTATATAAGGTCACTTTTTCTAGTTAATAGGTGATGATATCGGGATACTTTGCATGTACATCCAGGTTGTTCCTTTCAAGATATGTATCATTTTAAATACGCCCTTTATTAGAATACTGCTCATACTTTTTTTGAGATTCTTTAGTAATACGTGCGTTAAGTAAAATTGCTAACAACAAAAACACTCCATATTCCCCCCTGTAGCTCCTATGATAATCACACTACTACAAACAAGTACAATTAATAGGAGTAACGAAACTAAAGAAATACGTTCATAGTTCTTTGACATCTTCTCGTATTTTATGCGTTGTTTCCTTGCATCCATCTAAATTCCTCCTTAAAATTATCAATTTTCCTATAAAATAAATCTCGCCCTTAAAAAGAAAACAATCTATCGGTTCAAATAATTAGTTTTTTTAAGCAACTAATTTATATAACATAAAAAGAAATCCTACCAATATTAAGCTTACCACTATGATAATCCCGACCCTCTCCTTCCTTTTAACCCCAATACATTAGATAAAAGTTATGTATATCCCATATTAGCTGCAGCAAACAAAAAGGATCTTCCCTTCTCGTAAAGGCTGATCCTTTTCTTCGTGCATTCAACTATTCTTGATTAATTAGAATAACAGCTGGTCCATCTACACGAATTCCACCAACTTCGATTTTTTCATAAGGCTCAACTGTAATAGAAATGATCCCTTCCCGCTTCTTTAATTCATTACTTAATTATTTTGTTAACATTTTTTTCATGTGTGCACTCCTTCTTACTGCTTAATTTACTATTGTTATGTAAATAAAATTAAAAATGGTTTCCTGGTCTGGAAACCATTTTTTGTAGTTGACCATATGGTGTTACCAGTTCGTTTATCAATTTTACGTAAAGAAGATAAACAATTACTATTCACTGTCTCAGTAGATGTAAGGAACTCTGAAAGATAGCGGTGAGATTGATTGTATTTTCTTCTAGAAATAATGACTTAGATAGTATATTACCTAAAACAATGAAAGCCCTACCTCTCTTTCATCCTTACGGCTCCTTGTCCGTGCCAGTGTGAATCAGGATTGCAAAAATCAAGTGACTATTTAATCGAGTTATTTGATGAAACTTCGAACGTTCGTAAAAGAAATGTAAAAATAAAAATGGATTAGATTGAAGTAATAACAAAAGAGGTTCCTACTCTAAAAGTGAGTTGAAGAAGTTGAATGTCTTTGAAATGATTTACTTTTAATAATAATCATATTCCCGAAAAATTCAGGATATTTTCGGGGGATGTAATACATTATCTATAATGAACCTTAACAGAAACTTTTTAATTGATTTTCAGTGATCCCTTTAATTAAACCCAGTTCACTAATCAAAAATTCATGTGCGTTATCCAACATTTTTTTTTCGCTTGTATTAAGTGCCTTTTCTTTCTTCATACGCATTAAATCACGTACAACTTCAGCACCTTCTTGTATTTCACCCGTTTTTATTTTGTCCGTGTTCACTTTATACCTTTGTTTCCACGGCAATAATTTATCTGATTCTCCATGCTGAAAAATGTGTATAATGTGTTTTAATGCAAGTATATCAGTAACTGGGCGTATACTCGAACTTAATATTTTACCCATAGGAATCATGACTTGCATATTACTGATTGACATTTTTATAACAAAATACTGTTGTTTTTTCCCTGAGAATTCTTTTTCTTCTATGGCTTCAATTATACCTGCTCCGTGCATTGGATAAACAATGTTATCGCCAATTTGAAACATATAATCCACCTCCATATATGGTAACCTTCTTAACCTTAACATATATGTGATTTTTTATCAAATATTTTATAATATCACAAATTTATTTTTGGAGTCAACTACTTTTTTGTTAAAAATTAAATTAAGTAAAGAACACCCCCAAAACAATAGGGAGTGTGTCAGATTCTCAATAAAGGGACGGTCAATTTGCCCATATACATCCTAAAATATCGATTAATTAACATAGATCAGTTTTCCCTTGAAAACGACCAAATCGATCCCGTATTTTTTTCAATCTTATGTGGTACTCCAAAATCTCAATTCTTGCTTTTTCAGCTAGAGGTGCAATGGGTCGTAAGTCTTTTAACCCCCAATAATCAACTACTACATCAAGTACTTGATCAAAATATTGCAGCGGCCCATAGTTAGCTTCTTTTGCAATTACAGTCATTCTATTTTCAAAATCAGGCATGACAGCACCTGGCATTTTAAAATTCCTAATCACATTGGCAATATGATAGCAATAATTAGGTTCCAATTCCAAATGTGTTCGAATGACGTCTCGATAAAACGCATAATGAAGAGTTTCATCTTTTGCAAGACGGCGTAATAATGTAGCAAGATCTGGATCATGCTTACTTGCAACCTTAGCTACATTACTGTAAAACACCATCGTTGCAAGTTCTTGTAGCGTCGTATATGTCATTGCTTCGATTGGTGTGTGAAAATCGGGCTCAAATCCACCCTCAACGACTGACTTTCTTAATTCATGTAATCGTTTAGGGTTCACACTTCGAGTGAGTAGTAAATATGTCTCCAATAAATTCGAATGTTGATCCTCTTCTGAAGTCCAAGTATGAATAAAGTCTGTAATAACAGAAAGGGCCCCTTTAAAAGTCGCAGATAAATACGTTGTAAACCATGGTAAATTCACTTCTGTTAATAAAGCTGTTTCAATGGCCGTAATTACACCAGAAGGAAGAGTAACTTGACTTTCATCCCAAGGAACTCTTTTAAAGTCCATTCCCTTATCCCATGGTAAAAACTCATGATAACCCCAGTCTATCTTCTGCGCTCTTATTTTATGTTGTTCATACAGTTCTTTTAAACGTGGTTCTAATCGGAAATCTAAATCATTTGTTAGCATATATAAGTGCCCCCTTTTCTTATCATAAATAGTCATTCTATTTTTACCCTTAAAAATTTTCTACAAATAAATATTACTTTCCTTTTTTTAAGTCAAACATAACAAATTTGTAACAAAACTTTTTAAGAGCGCTATATTTTTATATGATTTTATAATATAAAAAGGGGTTCTGAGGCATGCGATATGTTACTTAGCCTAAATAAAAAAACTATCTTCAGTAAATAGAGAATAACATTCATAGATGAAGATACTCGTCATGTTGTAAATCTTGGTGAGTGTAAAAAGGTGCATGCCTATAAAGAATCGTTTTATAATAAAGATTGATAATATTTTATACACACTATCAACTTATTTAGACATAAGATCCAATTTATTAGATTAAGCGCTTGAAAAACAAATACAGTTGATGAGATAGCCTTAAACGACAATTCCCAACAAGAACAATGTACATTGACTATGATAATTTAGACCGTATTTTGTGAAACAGTATACAACACACAGGGAAGAGGCGATAAACATGCAGTCAACGGAAGCGCATATGAAGGAAAAACAACGTAGAGAAAAAATAGAAATAATATTCAGCCACACGGTAAAAGGAGAGAGTTATTTTCATGGTTCTTCCTATCAATGGAAAAACATTGTATATCAAAATTATAATAGAATACAACAAAAAGAGTTGGAAATCGAACAAATTATTTCGGAAATAGAAAAAGAAGGGATTCGTTTTGCGCAGCACCGTTCACTCATACACTATCCCGTTATTGATTTTGTAAAATATATAGCTAAGGTTTATAAGGAAACCATTGAAATACAATAACCATGATTATATTTTTAAAATAAATAATTATATTCAAAGAAAACCTTTACAAAAAGTTTATTTTTGAACATTGCTAACAAAAAGCTCAAAAACTCATTCAAATATTTTTCATTCAAAATACTATTCGTTCATGTTATAATAATAACCATAACGTATTATAGTCGTTGTATAT
>NZ_JAEKEN010000002.1:0-15992 GCF_016651125.1 Bacillus sp. TH17 | reverse complement strand
CATAGTGACTTTTTCTCCAGCAACCACTATTAGTGGCTAGTTACCATAAGGAATTATTTTTGAAATTTGCTATTTTTTAGAAATTATGTTAATCTAAGAATGACCTATTTTTGTTCGGTTTGAGATTAAGAATAAATTTTGTTTTTCGTCTAAGGTATTTGAGCAAGGGTAGTAACACATGTGTGGGTATCCATACTAGGAGGCAACAATTATGGAACAAGGTAAAGTAAAATGGTTTAATGCAGACAAAGGTTTTGGATTCATCGAGCGTGAAGGTGGAGAAGACGTATTCGTACATTTCTCAGCTATCCAAATCGACGGTTTCAAATCTTTAGACGAAGGACAACGTGTAACGTTTGGAGTAGAACAAGGACAACGTGGCGCACAAGCTACTAATGTTCAAATAGCTTAATATTAGCTGATGAAAGACCCTCTTGTAGGGTCTTTTTTTGATTTTGTTACAATATTCCGAATACAACTTTTTTAAGGGGATTTGGGGTGCTTAACTTTTAATGAAAAAGAAGACGTTAGAAATCATAATTTTAGCATTATGGGCTTTTTCTTTTAGTTATCTTGCAACTATATTAGGAATACCAAAAAACGGATTATATATAGTCGTAGGATTTCCAATCTTATTTGTTGGTGGACTTTTGATTGTGCATCTATTTCAAAATAAGAATGAAAATGGAAAATAACTTTGTTTGATTGTATATTTCATACACGTCTAGTTAACATAACGTCTCATTATCGGTAGCAAATAAAAAAGCAAAACCCTTTATATTAAAAGGATTTTGCTTTTTTATTTGCTTATACTCTATGCATGATTTTATACATTCTTGATATAGCAAGAATTTTAGGTCTACAAATGTTCTGTATTAGTACAAAAATCTGTATAGAATTCTGTATAAAAAGGCTCTGCATATAAGCAAGGCTTTTTCTATTTCCAGAATTGCCACCACTTTTTTTGTTGGGTGGCTGCAATCAATTTTTTAGTTTCCTGGTTTTCACGGATCATAGCCATTAAGTTTTGATCACGTTCATCCATTCTTTGAACCATAGCTTTTTGAAAATTTTGTTGTTGTTTTTGCTGTTCAGTTAACCATTCTTTTAAATTTTCTTCATGTTTTTCAAGTTGTTCAGATACTCTTTCAGCAACAATTCTATCTAACTCTTGAACAGATACAACCTCTTGTCCCACTTGGATTTGTTCAGTTTGTTGTTTAGTTGTTTGGATAGGTTCAATATCTATATATTTAGAGAATCCTTCTTTACTGAGGAGATCAATAATTTGTTTTGTTTGGAGGTTTCTTTTACTTCTCATTTTAGCTATAAATTGAAAAATAGGTATACATTCTTGATGGATTAAATACTTGTTCTTTTCACCTTGTTGGAATTTTAAAAAGCCACCGTAGGCTTGACAGTTTCGTTTTATAGTCATAGCTGATACTTTTATTTCTTGGGCTACTTCTTCAGCTGATAACCAATCTTTTTGTTGCATTGTTCAGGTCACCATCCTTCTAAACATCTGAACTAAACACTATTCAAACAATTAAACAATTCTATAGCTGACAAGGGTTTCCTTGTTTTTTTGTTCAGATGGCTGTTTAGGTAATATACAACTAGTTTAACACCTGAACATCTAAACAGTCATCTGAACAAGCAACATAGAAAGATTTGCATTATTACAGGAATGTATGAAATGGTGTATGAAGGATAGATCTTAAATCATGCACAGAGAATGTTAAGACTTCTTATCCTTAACGTTGTAAAAGCGTAAAATCCTGACGCTATCCCTAATATAAAATGAGAAGAATAAAAGAGAAATATGAGAATACATATACAACTGTGAGAAAAATGTGTTATTTGTTTTTTGTTGTAGATAAAAAGGAGGTATATCTGATGAATATCATTCATATAGAAACAAAAAATCACTATAAAAGTGAAAAAGAAAATGAAATGGAAACTATACCAATTATAAAGCGGATATATTATGAAAATGGAGAGATTAAATTCGAAATATTAGAGGAAAAAGATGTTCCTACGACATGGTTGGATAAATAAGGAGAAGGATCATTCTTTATGATAAGGGATGATCCTTCTTGTTTATTACCGCTAACGAATTTTATGTAAACTAAATTTTAGAAAGAAGGCACTGAAAATGAATAAGATATGTCTTAATTGTGGTTCTAGAGAAATTAAGCAAGGTTCATTAGATTCTCAAGTATATTTAAAGTCTATTAGTACAAATAATCTCTTTAATCAATTTTCTAGAGTAATTATTGATGTTTGTATGGAGTGTTGTGCCGTTTTATCTATTAAATTAGAACATTAGGGGTGTTTAAAAATAGATAAATAAACACTACTGATAATATAAATTATGTGAAAGAAAAGTCCCTTCAGATCTTCTGCAGGGACTTTTCTAGGTTTTTAGATCGATTGACTGCTGATAAGTGGTGTTATGATAACTTTGGTTGTGTAGAGAATATATATTGGGTTTTTTTGCCCATAAAGAAAGGACACTCTTATAAGAGTGTCCTTTCTGATAGTTTTTTTAGCAGAAACAAGAAGCTCCAACTATGATTAATAAAATAAATAATACAACTAATAAAGCAAATCCTCCAGCAAAGCCGCCGCCTCCACAACTACCACCAAAGCCCATAATATTTCCTCCTTTAGATAAGAGGATTAAACACGGAGTCACTCATGTATTTTAACGGATTCACTTTACTTTATGTTTTTACGTATTAATTGAGCAGGTCCTTTTGAAAGTAAAGAAGATATTGATTTATGATTCAATATCTTCTTTACTTATAGCGTTTTGAATATATACTTTTGGTATGTATTTTGAGGTTATCAGGAGGATTGAGATGAAGTCAATGGTTAAGGGGATTTGAATGTAAACTAATATCTAAAGGTTTACTTTCATTCTATAGGCGCACTTATAAGTATACTTACAAGTACACCTATAAGTATGTTTAATCTAGATAAAACCTCGCTATCCTGTCATTAGTCCTAATATAATAAGCCAAAAATTATACTAATCCTATAAAACCACAAATAAAAAAGTGCAAAATCTATCTACAGATTTCGCACCAAAAAACAGATAACAGATAACAGATACAATCACTCGAAACATAGGAGAGTGTTTCAACACTTATTATAACCTATATTTTTACATTTTTGCGTATTAATTTGAAAATATGTAAAAATTCGTTATTTTATTTTGAATTTTCTTTTTATTTTAGTTATACTAAACAATAAAGAGACAAATCTCTCTTAGGCTGTCAATAATTATGCTAACGAAACACACCCAAAACCAAAAAACCAATTCCCGTGTAATGGAATTGGTTTTTTGGTTTACAGTTCATTCAAACAACAACTTGAACCCACTTCCATTTTCAATCTAATTTTATCATAAAAAACTCGTATTCCTTATATTTTTCTAACAAATAACTGAAAATCTAACAATTGTATTTTTCATTTCAAAAATACAACTTATCTATATTTGAAACATGTTAATTCAATTGTAGAAGATTTGAAATGCATATTTTAAAGTTTAATCTAAGTCTAATTTGGAATATTTTGTCTTAATTCCCTTTTTCGGGGGATGGGCAAAAACATCCAGATTGTATATATTCTTGATAAATCTTTTGTGAATCTATTTCTGAAATGTTTCGTTTTTTCATTTCAGTTTTAATGAGATCTATTTCTTGATACATAGCTGTTGAAAGAATTCCTTTTGCTATGTTTTTATTAATTTCTATAAAAAAACCTACTAAAAGAGCATCTGATAATTGTTTATATAAAGACAAAAATGTTTCCTCCTCATAAAAAAATCATACAGATAAAACATTGTTATTTCCTATATATTCTATAAACTAAATTTTTACCCTGGTTTACTTAGACGGAATATTGGTGAACAAAATTAATAATTGTATCTGTGTATATACTATATCTTAATTTCATGATTTCAGTATATATATAATATATTTCAATTTCTAATGTAAACAAATATTCAAAAGTTTACTTTCACCCAAGAACAAGGCAACTGAGCTTTGTAGGAGTTTTTTCTTTTTTGAAGAATAGGCAAATATATAAAGAATTTTAAGGAGAGAGCATATGGAAAAGAAAGGGATTACAAGTTATGCAAAAATTGAATTAGCATATAAATATAAATTCGTTACCATAGATATAACTAATGAATTTTTTATAGCGCATGTTATTAATGCAAAAACAAAGGAAATATCATTAAAAATATTACTAGATTTAGCTAAAGACGAGGTAATAACAGAAGGAAATGTAGATGAATATCCATATAATATCGAAGATACTATAGATTCTTTACAGTATACAGCTAAATTATGTATTGAAAATAATCTTTTAAGTCAATTTGAGATAGATTCATATATTGAGGAAATGATAAAAAAAGAAAACTAGCATTTTACTAGTTTTCTTTTTTTATTTCACTGTAAAAGATCTAGATCTAACATTTGTAACTATATTGGATGAAGTGAGTGTTGCTGAACTCTTTTTCTTAATGGATCAAGAGAAAATCGAATGGTTTTTAGGCACATACGGACAAAATCTACAGGATTTTGTGAAAGAATTAAAAAAGGCAAGTGAAGACATAGATAAGAGGTAGTTACTTGGGGTATGTCAACGGTACCGGACCGAACCCGAAAGGGAGCGGGAGGATAAGGAGTTGATATACTCACTATGCAACCCTCTTGCAGAACCAAAACGTCCATCGTTTTGGCCTGCCAACTGGCGAGGGATCCCCTCAAGGATTGAGGGGTTGGGGAGTTCGATTGAGGGGGTCTGGGGAAGAGTTCCCCAGTGGGTTTGGGCAAAGCCCAAGATTTGTTTTTGCCATGCTAGGCATGGCTCGGCAAAGCCGAAAAGCGTCGCAGACCCCTATCGATTTTGATGCGAAAGCGTCAAAATACGTATAGGGTTACGTTAATTGACTCCATTTCGTCACTTTGCTAGACTTATGGTATCAATTAATCTAGGGAAAGTGGTGGCATTTTATGTTGGGTTCTATCTCATTTAATCAATCTCACCAAAGTTCATTGAGCCATAATAACAGAGAAAATATTCATGGAAATCCTGGTATAGATCTATCCAGGTTAGAGGAGAATATTTACTTTGTTCAAAAGGACATCGGAAGTGTATACAAGGATATTTTTCAGGAAGCGGTGGACAAGTATAACGAGAAACAAAAACGGAATGACCGTAAGATTGATGATTACTATGACAAAATACATAAAGATGATAAGACACATGAGCAACGAGAATTGGTTGTAGCGATTGGGGAAGGTAAAGATGACCCAATGTATAGAGGGGCGAAAAAAGAAGTACTGAAGCGTTATGCTGAAGCTTTTCAAGAGCGAAATCCAAACCTAGCGGTTTATAACATGGTTTTACATGATGATGAAGCAAATCCGCATTTACATATTAACTATGTACCGAATTTCGAAAGTAGTCGAGGATTAACGAGGCGTGTCGGAATGGATAGAGCCTTGCAACAACAAGGTGTAGAAGGAACGGGAATAAAGTTAATTGCACATTGGAGAGAATTAGAAACGGCCTATATTGAGCAATTAGCGAAAGAACACATTCCGAATTTTGAACGTGCTAATGTAGGTTCACATAAATACATGAAAGTCCGTCAATACAAGGAATATGCAGAAACAAAATCAATTGTTGAGAATCAAGTACAAGAAAAAGAGATGCAGTTACAAACGATTGACCATAACTTAAAAAATGTTGAAGAGAAAACAAACGAATTACAAGTAGTGAAAAAGAGTTTGGAAAGCGATGTCGTTGATAAGTACAAAGAATTAGAGGTAGTGAAACAACAAGTAGAGAGTGAAAGTGAAAAGCTACAGCTAATTGGCCAGTGTCATATAGAGTTAGAAAAAAGAGTAGAACAAATGCAAAAAGAATTAGATAGTGTTACGGATCAAGTACCCAATGAACCTGTTAAAATTCCATTTTTACGTAAAGAAGTAGTAGTAGAAGTACATGATAAAATGTTTGGAAAAGCTGAAATCACGAAGAAACAGACAAGAAATTATGTGTTATCACCAGAACAATATCAAGAATTAACAAAGCAAGTGAATGCAGCGGTTACTATCAAAAAGGATTATGAGCGTTTGAAAAAAACAGATTTTGTGAAAGAGAATGAGAGTTTAAAAGCGCATGCAGAGGGATGGATGAAAGAAAATCGAACGTTGAAACAAGAAAAAAGTAAGTTGCAAAAAGAAGTTGGTGTATTAAATATAGAAATTAGCTCATTAAAAGCTCATATAAAGGTTTTGCAGACGAATATAAGAGTTTTGTATGTACAAACGAAAAAAGTTTTTAAGGAGCAATTTAAGGCGTTTAGAGAGATTGTTAAAAAAGAATTGGATAACAAGGGAGTAGATAATCAATTTGAACGTGAACATAAGAGAGAAATAAGAAGACATCGAGATTTTGATAGAGAAAGATAGGATTGAATGTTGTGTTTTTGCAAGAGATGGAAAGCTTTAACAAGGTGTTTCATGTTATTATAGAGAAAGACATACAAACGAGAAAAACCGCCCAAGCTTTGGTCGGCGAGGCGGTTTTTCATAATAAGGTTGGAATCAGCCAATATATATTCTATATACATTCTAACATATAAAAGTTGATTCCTTCCACTAAGGGAGAGAATTATTTTATGACAAAAGTTGTAGATTTTGGACAAGCTGAAAAAAAAGCGAAAATAAGAGATAGTAAGATTGATAGCATTTATAATCAGTTGCAAACCGGTGGTTATTCAGAAGAAGAGAAAGCAATGCTCTTACAGTTAATAAGTAAAACAACTGGTGGAGATGAATATTTTATAGGGAAAAAGAAAAAACCTACAGATCGGGTGAGGTTTGTGCAAATAATTATGGATAATTACAATTATTTGAGTGAAATTAATTATTTATCTACAGCTGAAAAAGCGCTTTTAATGGATTTAATACCTTATGTAGAATTTAAAACAAATATTTTGGTTGAAAGAATAAGTAAAGAAGATGAATTTGATTCTGATAGTGCAACGCCTAGTTATCTTGCAAGAAAGTTAAATAGAACTAGAGGAAAAGTTTCAGAGTTAATGAATGGTTTAATGAAAAAAGGATTATTAGCGGTTGCAGAAACTGGAACAACTACCGAAGATGGTCGTATTTGTACAAGTCGTACATGGTTTGTAAATCCAAATATTATGTGTTGTTCTCCAAAAGACGGAGTAGATAAAGCAACTCAAAAAATTTTTAAAAAATCACTTAAAAATTTTGTAACTGAAAATGGTAAAAAACATAAATTGCCAATTTATTTATTTTAGATGTCATTTTATATTGACATCTTTTTTTTATTGTTTTTTACATTTTTTAGGTGTTCCTTTTTGGGTACACAGGTGTTCCTTTTTGGGTACACCCTATATCTTATAAACCCTTGTTATTACTGACTTTCTTTACTTTCCTCTTCTCACTCTTATATATAGGGCTAAAAGTTCCGCAAGGAACGGGTAGTATTTTTGAGAATTTCACTCAAAAATCTCCACCCTCAGAATTAAAAAGTCGGTTCGTTAATTCTCACCTAAAGGCTATTGCCTTTCTTTTTAATTCTGTCCTTGCAAAACTTTTTTCGGCTCGTGTGCTTTTCTCGCCAAGCCGACAGACAAAAAGCAAAGTAATGGTTCTCGACTTGGACTAGCAAGTATACGAGCCGAACCGCTTAGATCATTCGTCCCAAGATAATTCTTATTCTAAAAATAGATACGTAATACGTGGGGTTTCGTCCCCACACGACGAGCCAGCACTCTAGCCAAAAAGCAAATTTCAAACCAAAAAACCAGAACAAAATCACATTAAGTAAAAAATAACTCGAAAATATCTAATTTTATCAGTTGTTGAATGTCTGAAAAAAATCTAACCAATGATATTGTTGAGATCCTTTGGTAACTTCTTGCTGTGATGACTATCATAGTGACTTTTTCTCCAGCAACCACTATTAGTGGCTAGTTACCATAAGGAATTATTTTTGAAATTTGCTATTTTTTAGAAATTATGTTAATCTAAGAATGACCTATTTTTGTTCGGTTTGAGATTAAGAATAAATTTTGTTTTTCGTCTAAGGTATTTGAGCAAGGGTAGTAACACATGTGTGGGTATCCATACTAGGAGGCAACAATTATGGAACAAGGTAAAGTAAAATGGTTTAATGCAGACAAAGGTTTTGGATTCATCGAGCGTGAAGGTGGAGAAGACGTATTCGTACATTTCTCAGCTATCCAAATCGACGGTTTCAAATCTTTAGACGAAGGACAACGTGTAACGTTTGGAGTAGAACAAGGACAACGTGGCGCACAAGCTACTAATGTTCAAATAGCTTAATATTAGCTGATGAAAGACCCTCTTGTAGGGTCTTTTTTTGATTTTGTTACAATATTCCGAATACAACTTTTTTAAGGGGATTTGGGGTGCTTAACTTTTAATGAAAAAGAAGACGTTAGAAATCATAATTTTAGCATTATGGGCTTTTTCTTTTAGTTATCTTGCAACTATATTAGGAATACCAAAAAACGGATTATATATAGTCGTAGGATTTCCAATCTTATTTGTTGGTGGACTTTTGATTGTGCATCTATTTCAAAATAAGAATGAAAATGGAAAATAACTTTGTTTGATTGTATATTTCATACACGTCTAGTTAACATAACGTCTCATTATCGGTAGCAAATAAAAAAGCAAAACCCTTTATATTAAAAGGATTTTGCTTTTTTATTTGCTTATACTCTATGCATGATTTTATACATTCTTGATATAGCAAGAATTTTAGGTCTACAAATGTTCTGTATTAGTACAAAAATCTGTATAGAATTCTGTATAAAAAGGCTCTGCATATAAGCAAGGCTTTTTCTATTTCCAGAATTGCCACCACTTTTTTTGTTGGGTGGCTGCAATCAATTTTTTAGTTTCCTGGTTTTCACGGATCATAGCCATTAAGTTTTGATCACGTTCATCCATTCTTTGAACCATAGCTTTTGAAAATTTTGTTGTTGTTTTTGCTGTTCAGTTAACCATTCTTTTAAATTTTCTTCATGTTTTTCAAGTTGTTCAGATACTCTTTCAGCAACAATTCTATCTAACTCTTGAACAGATACAACCTCTTGTCCCACTTGGATTTGTTCAGTTTGTTGTTTAGTTGTTTGGATAGGTTCAATATCTATATATTTAGAGAATCCTTCTTTACTGAGGAGATCAATAATTTGTTTTGTTTGGAGGTTTCTTTTACTTCTCATTTTAGCTATAAATTGAAAAATAGGTATACATTCTTGATGGATTAAATACTTGTTCTTTTCACCTTGTTGGAATTTTAAAAAGCCACCGTAGGCTTGACAGTTTCGTTTTATAGTCATAGCTGATACTTTTATTTCTTGGGCTACTTCTTCAGCTGATAACCAATCTTTTTGTTGCATTGTTCAGGTCACCATCCTTCTAAACATCTGAACTAAACACTATTCAAACAATTAAACAATTCTATAGCTGACAAGGGTTTCCTTGTTTTTTTGTTCAGATGGCTGTTTAGGTAATATACAACTAGTTTAACACCTGAACATCTAAACAGTCATCTGAACAAGCAACATAGAAAGATTTGCATTATTACAGGAATGTATGAAATGGTGTATGAAGGATAGATCTTAAATCATGCACAGAGAATGTTAAGACTTCTTATCCTTAACGTTGTAAAAGCGTAAAATCCTGACGCTATCCCTAATATAAAATGAGAAGAATAAAAGAGAAATATGAGAATACATATACAACTGTGAGAAAAATGTGTTATTTGTTTTTTGTTGTAGATAAAAAGGAGGTATATCTGATGAATATCATTCATATAGAAACAAAAAATCACTATAAAAGTGAAAAAGAAAATGAAATGGAAACTATACCAATTATAAAGCGGATATATTATGAAAATGGAGAGATTAAATTCGAAATATTAGAGGAAAAAGATGTTCCTACGACATGGTTGGATAAATAAGGAGAAGGATCATTCTTTATGATAAGGGATGATCCTTCTTGTTTATTACCGCTAACGAATTTTATGTAAACTAAATTTTAGAAAGAAGGCACTGAAAATGAATAAGATATGTCTTAATTGTGGTTCTAGAGAAATTAAGCAAGGTTCATTAGATTCTCAAGTATATTTAAAGTCTATTAGTACAAATAATCTCTTTAATCAATTTTCTAGAGTAATTATTGATGTTTGTATGGAGTGTTGTGCCGTTTTATCTATTAAATTAGAACATTAGGGGTGTTTAAAAATAGATAAATAAACACTACTGATAATATAAATTATGTGAAAGAAAAGTCCCTTCAGATCTTCTGCAGGGACTTTTCTAGGTTTTTAGATCGATTGACTGCTGATAAGTGGTGTTATGATAACTTTGGTTGTGTAGAGAATATATATTGGGTTTTTTGCCCATAAAGAAAGGACACTCTTATAAGAGTGTCCTTTCTGATAGTTTTTTTAGCAGAAACAAGAAGCTCCAACTATGATTAATAAAATAAATAATACAACTAATAAAGCAAATCCTCCAGCAAAGCCGCCGCCTCCACAACTACCACCAAAGCCCATAATATTTCCTCCTTTAGATAAGAGGATTAAACACGGAGTCACTCATGTATTTTAACGGATTCACTTTACTTTATGTTTTTACGTATTAATTGAGCAGGTCCTTTTGAAAGTAAAGAAGATATTGATTTATGATTCAATATCTTCTTTACTTATAGCGTTTTGAATATATACTTTTGGTATGTATTTTGAGGTTATCAGGAGGATTGAGATGAAGTCAATGGTTAAGGGGATTTGAATGTAAACTAATATCTAAAGGTTTACTTTCATTCTATAGGCGCACTTATAAGTATACTTACAAGTACACCTATAAGTATGTTTAATCTAGATAAAACCTCGCTATCCTGTCATTAGTCCTAATATAATAAGCCAAAAATTATACTAATCCTATAAAACCACAAATAAAAAAGTGCAAAATCTATCTACAGATTTCGCACCAAAAAACAGATAACAGATAACAGATACAATCACTCGAAACATAGGAGAGTGTTTCAACACTTATTATAACCTATATTTTTACATTTTTGCGTATTAATTTGAAAATATGTAAAAATTCGTTATTTTATTTTGAATTTTCTTTTTATTTTAGTTATACTAAACAATAAAGAGACAAATCTCTCTTAGGCTGTCAATAATTATGCTAACGAAACACACCCAAAACCAAAAAACCAATTCCCGTGTAATGGAATTGGTTTTTTGGTTTACAGTTCATTCAAACAACAACTTGAACCCACTTCCATTTTCAATCTAATTTTATCATAAAAAACTCGTATTCCTTATATTTTTCTAACAAATAACTGAAAATCTAACAATTGTATTTTTCATTTCAAAAATACAACTTATCTATATTTGAAACATGTTAATTCAATTGTAGAAGATTTGAAATGCATATTTTAAAGTTTAATCTAAGTCTAATTTGGAATATTTTGTCTTAATTCCCTTTTTCGGGGGATGGGCAAAAACATCCAGATTGTATATATTCTTGATAAATCTTTTGTGAATCTATTTCTGAAATGTTTCGTTTTTTCATTTCAGTTTTAATGAGATCTATTTCTTGATACATAGCTGTTGAAAGAATTCCTTTTGCTATGTTTTTATTAATTTCTATAAAAAAACCTACTAAAAGAGCATCTGATAATTGTTTATATAAAGACAAAAATGTTTCCTCCTCATAAAAAAATCATACAGATAAAACATTGTTATTTCCTATATATTCTATAAACTAAATTTTTACCCTGGTTTACTTAGACGGAATATTGGTGAACAAAATTAATAATTGTATCTGTGTATATACTATATCTTAATTTCATGATTTCAGTATATATATAATATATTTCAATTTCTAATGTAAACAAATATTCAAAAGTTTACTTTCACCCAAGAACAAGGCAACTGAGCTTTGTAGGAGTTTTTTCTTTTTTGAAGAATAGGCAAATATATAAAGAATTTTAAGGAGAGAGCATATGGAAAAGAAAGGGATTACAAGTTATGCAAAAATTGAATTAGCATATAAATATAAATTCGTTACCATAGATATAACTAATGAATTTTTTATAGCGCATGTTATTAATGCAAAAACAAAGGAAATATCATTAAAAATATTACTAGATTTAGCTAAAGACGAGGTAATAACAGAAGGAAATGTAGATGAATATCCATATAATATCGAAGATACTATAGATTCTTTACAGTATACAGCTAAATTATGTATTGAAAATAATCTTTTAAGTCAATTTGAGATAGATTCATATATTGAGGAAATGATAAAAAAAGAAAACTAGCATTTTACTAGTTTTCTTTTTTTATTTCACTGTAAAAGATCTAGATCTAACATTTGTAACTATATTGGATGAAGTGAGTGTTGCTGAACTCTTTTTCTTAATGGATCAAGAGAAAATCGAATGGTTTTTAGGCACATACGGACAAAATCTACAGGATTTTGTGAAAGAATTAAAAAAGGCAAGTGAAGACATAGATAAGAGGTAGTTACTTGGGGTATGTCAACGGTACCGGACCGAACCCGAAAGGGAGCGGGAGGATAAGGAGTTGATATACTCACTATGCAACCCTTCTTGCAGAACCAAAACGTCCATCGTTTTGGCCTGCCAACTGGCGAGGGATCCCCTCAAGGATTGAGGGGTTGGGGAGTTCGATTGAGGGGGTCTGGGGAAGAGTTCCCCAGTGGGTTTGGGCAAAGCCCAAGATTTGTTTTTGCCATGCTAGGCATGGCTCGGCAAAGCCGAAAAGCGTCGCAGACCCCTATCGATTTTGATGCGAAAGCGTCAAAATACGTATAGGGTTACGTTAATTGACTCCATTTCGTCACTTTGCTAGACTTATGGTATCAATTAATCTAGGGAAAGTGGTGGCATTTTATGTTGGGTTCTATCTCATTTAATCAATCTCACCAAAGTTCATTGAGCCATAATAACAGAGAAAATATTCATGGAAATCCTGGTATAGATCTATCCAGGTTAGAGGAGAATATTTACTTTGTTCAAAAGGACATCGGAAGTGTATACAAGGATATTTTTCAGGAAGCGGTGGACAAGTATAACGAGAAACAAAAACGGAATGACCGTAAGATTGATGATTACTATGACAAAATACATAAAGATGATAAGACACATGAGCAACGAGAATTGGTTGTAGCGATTGGGGAAGGTAAAGATGACCCAATGTATAGAGGGGCGAAAAAAGAAGTACTGAAGCGTTATGCTGAAGCTTTTCAAGAGCGAAATCCAAACCTAGCGGTTTATAACATGGTTTTACATGATGATGAAGCAAATCCGCATTTACATATTAACTATGTACCGAATTTCGAAAGTAGTCGAGGATTAACGAGGCGTGTCGGAATGGATAGAGCCTTGCAACAACAAGGTGTAGAAGGAACGGGAATAAAGTTAATTGCACATTGGAGAGAATTAGAAACGGCCTATATTGAGCAATTAGCGAAAGAACACATTCCGAATTTTGAACGTGCTAATGTAGGTTCACATAAATACATGAAAGTCCGTCAATACAAGGAATATGCAGAAACAAAATCAATTGTTGAGAATCAAGTACAAGAAAAAGAGATGCAGTTACAAACGATTGACCATAACTTAAAAAATGTTGAAGAGAAAACAAACGAATTACAAGTAGTGAAAAAGAGTTTGGAAAGCGATGTCGTTGATAAGTACAAAGAATTAGAGGTAGTGAAACAACAAGTAGAGAGTGAAAGTGAAAAGCTACAGCTAATTGGCCAGTGTCATATAGAGTTAGAAAAAAGAGTAGAACAAATGCAAAAAGAATTAGATAGTGTTACGGATCAAGTACCCAATGAACCTGTTAAAATTCCATTTTTACGTAAAGAAGTAGTAGTAGAAGTACATGATAAAATGTTTGGAAAAGCTGAAATCACGAAGAAACAGACAAGAAATTATGTGTTATCACCAGAACAATATCAAGAATTAACAAAGCAAGTGAATGCAGCGGTTACTATCAAAAAGGATTATGAGCGTTTGAAAAAAACAGATTTTGTGAAAGAGAATGAGAGTTTAAAAGCGCATGCAGAGGGATGGATGAAAGAAAATCGAACGTTGAAACAAGAAAAAAGTAAGTTGCAAAAAGAAGTTGGTGTATTAAATATAGAAATTAGCTCATTAAAAGCTCATATAAAGGTTTTGCAGACGAATATAAGAGTTTTGTATGTACAAACGAAAAAAGTTTTTAAGGAGCAATTTAAGGCGTTTAGAGAGATTGTTAAAAAAGAATTGGATAACAAGGGAGTAGATAATCAATTTGAACGTGAACATAAGAGAGAAATAAGAAGACATCGAGATTTTGATAGAGAAAGATAGGATTGAATGTTGTGTTTTTGCAAGAGATGGAAAGCTTTAACAAGGTGTTTCATGTTATTATAGAGAAAGACATACAAACGAGAAAAACCGCCCAAGCTTTGGTCGGCGAGGCGGTTTTTCATAATAAGGTTGGAATCAGCCAATATATATTCTATATACATTCTAACATATAAAAGTTGATTCCTTCCACTAAGGGAGAGAATTATTTTATGACAAAAGTTGTAGATTTTGGACAAGCTGAAAAAAAAGCGAAAATAAGAGATAGTAAGATTGATAGCATTTATAATCAGTTGCAAACCGGTGGTTATTCAGAAGAAGAGAAAGCAATGCTCTTACAGTTAATAAGTAAAACAACTGGTGGAGATGAATATTTTATAGGGAAAAAGAAAAAACCTACAGATCGGGTGAGGTTTGTGCAAATAATTATGGATAATTACAATTATTTGAGTGAAATTAATTATTTATCTACAGCTGAAAAAGCGCTTTTAATGGATTTAATACCTTATGTAGAATTTAAAACAAATATTTTGGTTGAAAGAATAAGTAAAGAAGATGAATTTGATTCTGATAGTGCAACGCCTAGTTATCTTGCAAGAAAGTTAAATAGAACTAGAG
Organism: Bacillus sp. TH17; assembly: GCF_016651125.1. Classification (NCBI taxonomy): domain Bacteria; kingdom Bacillati; phylum Bacillota; class Bacilli; order Caryophanales; family Bacillaceae; genus Bacillus; species Bacillus sp. TH17. The sequence continues at coordinate 885 of NZ_JAEKEN010000002.1, read as the reverse complement.
GAAAAGTTTCAGAGTTAATGAATGGTTTAATGAAAAAAGGATTATTAGCGGTTGCAGAAACTGGAACAACTACCGAAGATGGTCGTATTTGTACAAGTCGTACATGGTTTGTAAATCCAAATATTATGTGTTGTTCTCCAAAAGACGGAGTAGATAAAGCAACTCAAAAAATTTTTAAAAAATCACTTAAAAATTTTGTAACTGAAAATGGTAAAAAACATAAATTGCCAATTTATTTATTTTAGATGTCATTTTATATTGACATCTTTTTTTTTATTGTTTTTTACATTTTTTAGGTGTTCCTTTTTGGGTACACAGGTGTTCCTTTTTGGGTACACCCTATATCTTATAAACCCTTGTTATTACTGACTTTCTTTACTTTCCTCTTCTCACTCTTATATATAGGGCTAAAAGTTCCGCAAGGAACGGGTAGTATTTTTGAGAATTTCACTCAAAAATCTCCACCCTCAGAATTAAAAAGTCGGTTCGTTAATTCTCACCTAAAGGCTATTGCCTTTCTTTTTAATTCTGTCCTTGCAAAACTTTTTTCGGCTCGTGTGCTTTTCTCGCCAAGCCGACAGACAAAAAGCAAAGTAATGGTTCTCGACTTGGACTAGCAAGTATACGAGCCGAACCGCTTAGATCATTCGTCCCAAGATAATTCTTATTCTAAAAATAGATACGTAATACGTGGGGTTTCGTCCCCACACGACGAGCCAGCACTCTAGCCAAAAAGCAAATTTCAAACCAAAAAACCAGAACAAAATCACATTAAGTAAAAAATAACTCGAAAATATCTAATTTTATCAGTTGTTGAATGTCTGAAAAAAATCTAACCAATGATATTGTTGAGATCCTTTGGTAACTTCTTGCTGTGATGACTAT
>NZ_JAEKEN010000001.1:4897500-5159847 GCF_016651125.1 Bacillus sp. TH17 | reverse complement strand
CAGGGACAAGGTCCCAACTACCATCGGCGCTAGAGAGCTTAACTTCCGTGTTCGGTATGGGAACGGGTGTGACCTCTCTGCCATCATTACCAGACTATATTCGATTTGAGACAAACATTATTATAACTTGATTCACTTTGAAAGTCAATAAGTTTTTTATATTCTCTCAAAACTAGATAACATTGCTTCATATTATATGGTTAAGTCCTCGATCTATTAGTATTCGTCAGCTCCACATGTCACCATGCTTCCACCTCGAACCTATCAACCTGATCATCTTTCAGGGATCTTACTAGCTTACGCTATGGGAAATCTCATCTTGAGGGGGGCTTCATGCTTAGATGCTTTCAGCACTTATCCCTTCCGCACATAGCTACCCAGCTATGCCCTTGGCAGAACAACTGGTACACCAGCGGTGCGTCCATCCCGGTCCTCTCGTACTAAGGACAGCTCCTCTCAAATTTCCTGCGCCCACGACGGATAGGGACCGAACTGTCTCACGACGTTCTGAACCCAGCTCGCGTACCGCTTTAATGGGCGAACAGCCCAACCCTTGGGACCGACTACAGCCCCAGGATGCGATGAGCCGACATCGAGGTGCCAAACCTCCCCGTCGATGTGGACTCTTGGGGGAGATAAGCCTGTTATCCCCGGGGTAGCTTTTATCCGTTGAGCGATGGCCCTTCCATGCGGAACCACCGGATCACTAAGCCCGACTTTCGTCCCTGCTCGACTTGTAGGTCTCGCAGTCAAGCTCCCTTATGCCTTTGCACTCTACGAATGATTTCCAACCATTCTGAGGGAACCTTTGGGCGCCTCCGTTACACTTTAGGAGGCGACCGCCCCAGTCAAACTGCCCACCTGACACTGTCTCCCGGGTCGATAAGACCCGTAGGTTAGAATTTCAATACAGTCAGGGCGGTATCCCACCAGCGCCTCCACCGAAGCTAGCGCTCCGGTTTCAATGGCTCCCGCCTATCCTGTACAAACTGTACCAAAATTCAATATCAGGCTACAGTAAAGCTCCACGGGGTCTTTCCGTCCTGTCGCGGGTAACCTGCATCTTCACAGGTACTATAATTTCACCGAGTCTCTGGTTGAGACAGTGCCCAAATCGTTACACCTTTCGTGCGGGTCGGAACTTACCCGACAAGGAATTTCGCTACCTTAGGACCGTTATAGTTACGGCCGCCGTTTACTGGGGCTTCAGTTCAGAGCTTCGCTTACGCTAACCCCTCTCCTTAACCTTCCAGCACCGGGCAGGTGTCAGCCCCTATACTTCGCCTTACGGCTTCGCAGAGACCTGTGTTTTTGCTAAACAGTCGCTTGGGCCTATTCACTGCGGCTTTCCGTTAAGAAAGCACCCCTTCTCCCGAAGTTACGGGGTCATTTTGCCGAGTTCCTTAACCAGAGTTCTCTCGCACACCTTAGGATTCTCTCCTCGCCTACCTGTGTCGGTTTGCGGTACAGGCACCTTTTATCTCGCTAGAAGCTTTTCTTGGCAGCGGGGAATCAAAGACTTCGCTCCATAAGGAGCTTCCCCATCACAGCTCAGCCTTCACGATAAGCGGATTTGCCTACTTATCAGCCTAACTGCTTGGACGTGCACAACCAATCGCACGCTTCTTCTATCCTTCTGCGTCCCTCCATTGCTCAAACGATAAAGAGGTGGTACAGGAATATCAACCTGTTGTCCATCGCCTACGCCTGTCGGCCTCGGCTTAGGTCCTGACTAACCCTGAGCGGACGAGCCTTCCTCAGGAAACCTTAGGCATTCGGTGGACGGGATTCTCACCCGTCTTTCGCTACTCATACCGGCATTCTCACTTCTAAGCGCTCCACCAGTCCTTCCGGTCTGACTTCACTGCACTTAGAACGCTCCCCTACCACTGATACCATTGGTATCAATTCGCAGCTTCGGTGGTGTATTTAGCCCCGGTACATTTTCGGCGCAGAGTCACTCGACTAGTGAGCTATTACGCACTCTTTAAATGGTGGCTGCTTCTGAGCCAACATCCTAGTTGTCTAAGCAACTCCACATCCTTTTCCACTTAATACACACTTTGGGACCTTAGCTGGCGATCTGGGCTGTTTCCCTCTTGACTACGGATCTTATCACTCGCAGTCTGACTCCTAAGGATAAGTCATTGGCATTCGGAGTTTGACTGAATTCGGTAATCCGATGAGGACCCCTAGTTCAATCAGTGCTCTACCTCCAAGACTCTTACACTTAAGGCTAGCCCTAAAGCTATTTCGGGGAGAACCAGCTATCTCCAGGTTCGATTGGAATTTCTCCGCTACCCACACCTCATCCCCGCACTTTTCAACGTGCGTGGGTTCGGGCCTCCATTCAGTGTTACCTGAACTTCACCCTGGACATGGGTAGATCACCTGGTTTCGGGTCTACGACCACGTACTAAACGCCCTATTCAGACTCGCTTTCGCTGCGGCTCCGCCTCTTCAGCTTAACCTCGCACGGGATCGTAACTCGCCGGTTCATTCTACAAAAGGCACGCCATCACCCATTAACGGGCTCTGACTATTTGTAGGCACACGGTTTCAGGATCTCTTTCACTCCCCTTCCGGGGTGCTTTTCACCTTTCCCTCACGGTACTGGTTCACTATCGATCACTAGGGAGTATTTAGCCTTGGGAGATGGTCCTCCCAGATTCCGACGGAATTTCACGTGTTCCGCCGTACTCAGGATACATTCAAGAGAGAACGAAGTTTCGACTACGGGGTTATTACCCTCTGTGACGGACCTTTCCAGGTCGCTTCGTCTACCTCGTTCCTTTGTAACTCCGTATAGAATGTCCTACAACCCCAAGAGGCAAGCCTCTTGGTTTGGGCTAGATTCCGTTTCGCTCGCCGCTACTCAGGAAATCGCATTTGCTTTCTCTTCCTCCAGGTACTTAGATGTTTCAGTTCCCTGGGTCTGTCTTCCATACCCTATGTATTCAGGTAAGGATACCATACCATTACGTATAGTGGGTTTCCCCATTCGGAAATCTTCGGATCAAAGCTTACTTACAGCTCCCCGAAGCATATCGGCGTTAGTCCCGTCCTTCATCGACTCCTAGTGTCAAGGCATCCACCGTGCGCCCTTTCTAACTTAACCAAACTAAAATTAAAAAAATATGAGCTACACTGTTATCTAGTTTTCAAAGAACATACATTTAAACTTGAGAGATAGTTCTCTCAAAACTGAACGAAACAAAACAAGTCAACGTTTATTGATGAACTGCGTTCATCAATTCTCCATAGAAAGGAGGTGATCCAGCCGCACCTTCCGATACGGCTACCTTGTTACGACTTCACCCCAATCATCTGTCCCACCTTAGGCGGCTGGCTCCATAAAGGTTACCCCACCGACTTCGGGTGTTACAAACTCTCGTGGTGTGACGGGCGGTGTGTACAAGGCCCGGGAACGTATTCACCGCGGCATGCTGATCCGCGATTACTAGCGATTCCAGCTTCATGTAGGCGAGTTGCAGCCTACAATCCGAACTGAGAACGGTTTTATGAGATTAGCTCCACCTCGCGGTCTTGCAGCTCTTTGTACCGTCCATTGTAGCACGTGTGTAGCCCAGGTCATAAGGGGCATGATGATTTGACGTCATCCCCACCTTCCTCCGGTTTGTCACCGGCAGTCACCTTAGAGTGCCCAACTTAATGATGGCAACTAAGATCAAGGGTTGCGCTCGTTGCGGGACTTAACCCAACATCTCACGACACGAGCTGACGACAACCATGCACCACCTGTCACTCTGCTCCCGAAGGAGAAGCTCTATCTCTAGAGTTTTCAGAGGATGTCAAGACCTGGTAAGGTTCTTCGCGTTGCTTCGAATTAAACCACATGCTCCACCGCTTGTGCGGGCCCCCGTCAATTCCTTTGAGTTTCAGCCTTGCGGCCGTACTCCCCAGGCGGAGTGCTTAATGCGTTAACTTCAGCACTAAAGGGCGGAAACCCTCTAACACTTAGCACTCATCGTTTACGGCGTGGACTACCAGGGTATCTAATCCTGTTTGCTCCCCACGCTTTCGCGCCTCAGTGTCAGTTACAGACCAGAAAGTCGCCTTCGCCACTGGTGTTCCTCCATATCTCTACGCATTTCACCGCTACACATGGAATTCCACTTTCCTCTTCTGCACTCAAGTCTCCCAGTTTCCAATGACCCTCCACGGTTGAGCCGTGGGCTTTCACATCAGACTTAAGAAACCACCTGCGCGCGCTTTACGCCCAATAATTCCGGATAACGCTTGCCACCTACGTATTACCGCGGCTGCTGGCACGTAGTTAGCCGTGGCTTTCTGGTTAGGTACCGTCAAGGTGCCAGCTTATTCAACTAGCACTTGTTCTTCCCTAACAACAGAGTTTTACGACCCGAAAGCCTTCATCACTCACGCGGCGTTGCTCCGTCAGACTTTCGTCCATTGCGGAAGATTCCCTACTGCTGCCTCCCGTAGGAGTCTGGGCCGTGTCTCAGTCCCAGTGTGGCCGATCACCCTCTCAGGTCGGCTACGCATCGTCGCCTTGGTGAGCCGTTACCTCACCAACTAGCTAATGCGACGCGGGTCCATCCATAAGTGACAGCCGAAGCCGCCTTTCAATTTCGAACTATGCAGTTCAAAATATTATCCGGTATTAGCCCCGGTTTCCCGGAGTTATCCCAGTCTTATGGGTAGGTTACCCACGTGTTACTCACCCGTCCGCCGCTAACTTCATAAGAGCAAGCTCTTAATCCATTCGCTCGACTTGCATGTATTAGGCACGCCGCCAGCGTTCATCCTGAGCCAGGATCAAACTCTCCAATAAAGTTAGTTTGTCTAGCATCTAAAAATAAAAATTGACGTTCACGTTGTTTGTTTCGTTCAGTTTTCAAAGAACTTGTTTGCCGCTCATTTGCGACTCCCTTATGTTAACATTTTCATATTTCAATGTCAACTAAGTTTTTCATTTTCTTTTGTCGCTTTCTGCGTTGTTGCTATCGGCGACTTGTTCTATATTACACCTCTAACCTACAATCGTCAATATGTTTTTATAAAAAACTTCATTTTTTTATAAATCCTATTTACGTTATTAATTTATCTATTTATATACCTCTTCTATAAGAATAGAATAGCAACCCATGAAACACTCTATGGGTTGCTATTCCATCATAAAAACTATTGTTCTTTTGAAGGTACAGAACAACTTTCATCCGTACAAGACATATCGCTTCCACCCTCTGAAGAAAGCTCTTGTAACTTAGGTGCAGGATTCTCTTCTTCCCAAACTTGCTGAAGTGCACCAACAAAAGTTTCAAGTGGTTGCGCACCTGAAATAGCATACTTTTGATTAATAATAAAATAAGGAACTCCCGAAATTTGATATTGCTGAGCAATCGCTTCATCAATTCTAACATCATTTGCATATGCGCTTTTATCATTAATAACATGTAGAGCTTCTTGCTTATCTAAACCTGAAGCTTCAGCAATAGTAGCAAGCGTATCCACATCACTTAAATTTTTCGATTCAGTGAAATATGCACAAAGTAGATTTTCCGTAATCTCTTTTTCTTTCCCTTGATCCTTTGCAAATTTGGCAAGACGATGCGCATCAAAAGTGTTCGTCGGCTTCATCTCTTCAAAATTAAAACTTAACCCCATACTAGCTGCATGATTGCCTAGTTGTATATTATTACGCTTAGCTTCTTCAATACTAATCCCATACTTTGATGCAAGTACTTCATTAATACTTGTTCCAGAATAGATTGGAGCATTTTGGTCTAATTCAAAACTTTTAAACTCAACTTCAACATCTTTCTTATGCGGAAATTGCTCTAAAGCCATTTCTAATCTGCGTTTCCCAATATAACAAAATGGGCATACAAAATCTGACCATACTTCAATTTTCATAGAAACACCTCATTAACATGTAGTTTTCAATTATTGTAGCACTGGCAATAAGGAATTCAAAAATTTATGCTTCAAACCTTATATACTACAAACTAAAATGAGTTTTTAAATAGAAAAAACGATAATCAAAAGTATAAAAACATTTCCTTCTGATTATCGTATATACAAAATACAAATCTAAAACAATCTAATTACGCTGGAATGTATCTCCCCACGAACTCCCATATGGTATTCCAATATTTATTCGAATCTACCTTCTCGGCTTCTCCATGTCCAGCACCTGGAACAATTAATTTCTCTTTTTCTACTTTTGCAGCATTATATACTTCATCTAACATTTCATAAGGAACGAATGTATCAGCGTCCCCATGAATAAATAGCATCGGTGTTTTACTTTTCGCTACTTGTTTTACAGCTGAAGCTTCTTCTAAATCATATCCAGCTCTTAATTTTGTAACTGTATTTGCCGCATTCATAACAGGAAACTTCGGCAAGTGGAATAAATCGTTTAATTGATAAGTAAATTCATCAATAACAGTTGAGTATCCACAATCTTCAATAATAACTTTAACGTTAGAGGGTAACTCTTCACCTGAAGTCATCATTACAGTTGCTCCCCCCATTGAAACTCCAAAGAGTGCTATTTCAGCATTAGGGTCTTTCTTTACAATTTGTTGAATCCAAATCAAAATATCTTTACGATCGTGCCAGCCCATCCCTATATAATCACCTTCACTATTTCCATGCCCACGAAGATCTGGCGCTATGACGTTATATCCTTCTTCATAAAAATTCCGGATATATTTCGTCATTTTCGATGCCCTACTATCATATCCATGAACTACAATTGCCCATTTATGGCTAGATTGTTCATTCATATATTCATAACCTGTTAATTTCAACTTATCGAAAGAATTTATGTTTCGTATATTAGGTTTATGATTTGATACAAAGTTCGCATCCTTTTCTTCATTTGTAGCAAACACACCTCCCGATGCATTCACAGTTTCTACTAAGTGAGGATTATCCTCTAAAAACTCTTTCTCTTGTTTCGCATTCAACGCATAATTATAAAAATAATTGCCGACTAACATATAAGTAATTGCTAGAAGGACTAAAACCACTATAGTAATTACACCTATCTTCTTCATATTATCTCCTTAAAAAATTTAAATCTTCCTATATTAAAGTACCTCGAAAAACAACTGTACTATTTTAACACACCGATAGATTGCTTCTACAAAAAATAGAATAGAAAATCTTAAACTACACATCAAAAATGATGAAAGAAAATGAATATGAGAGGATCAAAATAATAAGGATTACTTACTTGAGGCTGATAAGAAGTTTAAAACACAAAAAAGACGAGTCATTCTGACTCGTCTTAAAGTTGCTTGGCGACGTCCTACTCTCACAGGGACAAGGTCCCAACTACCATCGGCGCTAGAGAGCTTAACTTCCGTGTTCGGTATGGGAACGGGTGTGACCTCTCTGCCATCATCACCAAACTGATGAAGGTATATTCCTTCAAAACTAGATAACATTGCTTCATATTATATGGTTAAGTCCTCGATCTATTAGTATTCGTCAGCTCCACATGTCACCATGCTTCCACCTCGAACCTATCAACCTGATCATCTTTCAGGGATCTTACTAGCTTACGCTATGGGAAATCTCATCTTGAGGGGGGCTTCATGCTTAGATGCTTTCAGCACTTATCCCTTCCGCACATAGCTACCCAGCTATGCCCTTGGCAGAACAACTGGTACACCAGCGGTGCGTCCATCCCGGTCCTCTCGTACTAAGGACAGCTCCTCTCAAATTTCCTGCGCCCACGACGGATAGGGACCGAACTGTCTCACGACGTTCTGAACCCAGCTCGCGTACCGCTTTAATGGGCGAACAGCCCAACCCTTGGGACCGACTACAGCCCCAGGATGCGATGAGCCGACATCGAGGTGCCAAACCTCCCCGTCGATGTGGACTCTTGGGGGAGATAAGCCTGTTATCCCCGGGGTAGCTTTTATCCGTTGAGCGATGGCCCTTCCATGCGGAACCACCGGATCACTAAGCCCGACTTTCGTCCCTGCTCGACTTGTAGGTCTCGCAGTCAAGCTCCCTTATGCCTTTGCACTCTACGAATGATTTCCAACCATTCTGAGGGAACCTTTGGGCGCCTCCGTTACACTTTAGGAGGCGACCGCCCCAGTCAAACTGCCCACCTGACACTGTCTCCCGGGTCGATGAGACCCGTAGGTTAGAATTTCAATACAGTCAGGGCGGTATCCCACCAGCGCCTCCACCGAAGCTAGCGCTCCGGTTTCAATGGCTCCCGCCTATCCTGTACAAACTGTACCAAAATTCAATATCAGGCTACAGTAAAGCTCCACGGGGTCTTTCCGTCCTGTCGCGGGTAACCTGCATCTTCACAGGTACTATAATTTCACCGAGTCTCTGGTTGAGACAGTGCCCAAATCGTTACACCTTTCGTGCGGGTCGGAACTTACCCGACAAGGAATTTCGCTACCTTAGGACCGTTATAGTTACGGCCGCCGTTTACTGGGGCTTCAGTTCAGAGCTTCGCTTACGCTAACCCCTCTCCTTAACCTTCCAGCACCGGGCAGGTGTCAGCCCCTATACTTCGCCTTACGGCTTCGCAGAGACCTGTGTTTTTGCTAAACAGTCGCTTGGGCCTATTCACTGCGGCTTTCCGTTAAGAAAGCACCCCTTCTCCCGAAGTTACGGGGTCATTTTGCCGAGTTCCTTAACCAGAGTTCTCTCGCACACCTTAGGATTCTCTCCTCGCCTACCTGTGTCGGTTTGCGGTACAGGCACCTTTTATCTCGCTAGAAGCTTTTCTTGGCAGCGGGGAATCAAAGACTTCGCTCCATAAGGAGCTTCCCCATCACAGCTCAGCCTTCACGATAAGCGGATTTGCCTACTTATCAGCCTAACTGCTTGGACGTGCACAACCAATCGCACGCTTCTTCTATCCTTCTGCGTCCCTCCATTGCTCAAACGATAAAGAGGTGGTACAGGAATATCAACCTGTTGTCCATCGCCTACGCCTGTCGGCCTCGGCTTAGGTCCTGACTAACCCTGAGCGGACGAGCCTTCCTCAGGAAACCTTAGGCATTCGGTGGACGGGATTCTCACCCGTCTTTCGCTACTCATACCGGCATTCTCACTTCTAAGCGCTCCACCAGTCCTTCCGGTCTGACTTCACTGCACTTAGAACGCTCCCCTACCACTGATACCATTGGTATCAATTCGCAGCTTCGGTGGTGTATTTAGCCCCGGTACATTTTCGGCGCAGAGTCACTCGACTAGTGAGCTATTACGCACTCTTTAAATGGTGGCTGCTTCTGAGCCAACATCCTAGTTGTCTAAGCAACTCCACATCCTTTTCCACTTAATACACACTTTGGGACCTTAGCTGGCGATCTGGGCTGTTTCCCTCTTGACTACGGATCTTATCACTCGCAGTCTGACTCCTAAGGATAAGTCATTGGCATTCGGAGTTTGACTGAATTCGGTAATCCGATGAGGACCCCTAGTTCAATCAGTGCTCTACCTCCAAGACTCTTACACTTAAGGCTAGCCCTAAAGCTATTTCGGGGAGAACCAGCTATCTCCAGGTTCGATTGGAATTTCTCCGCTACCCACACCTCATCCCCGCACTTTTCAACGTGCGTGGGTTCGGGCCTCCATTCAGTGTTACCTGAACTTCACCCTGGACATGGGTAGATCACCTGGTTTCGGGTCTACGACCACGTACTAAACGCCCTATTCAGACTCGCTTTCGCTGCGGCTCCGTCTCTTCAACTTAACCTCGCACGGGATCGTAACTCGCCGGTTCATTCTACAAAAGGCACGCCATCACCCATTAACGGGCTCTGACTATTTGTAGGCACACGGTTTCAGGATCTCTTTCACTCCCCTTCCGGGGTGCTTTTCACCTTTCCCTCACGGTACTGGTTCACTATCGATCACTAGGGAGTATTTAGCCTTGGGAGATGGTCCTCCCAGATTCCGACGGAATTTCACGTGTTCCGCCGTACTCAGGATACATTCAAGAGAGAACGAAGTTTCGACTACGGGGTTATTACCCTCTGTGACGGACCTTTCCAGGTCGCTTCGTCTACCTCGTTCCTTTGTAACTCCGTATAGAATGTCCTACAACCCCAAGAGGCAAGCCTCTTGGTTTGGGCTAGATTCCGTTTCGCTCGCCGCTACTCAGGAAATCGCATTTGCTTTCTCTTCCTCCAGGTACTTAGATGTTTCAGTTCCCTGGGTCTGTCTTCCATACCCTATGTATTCAGGTAAGGATACCATACCATTACGTATAGTGGGTTTCCCCATTCGGAAATCTTCGGATCAAAGCTTACTTACAGCTCCCCGAAGCATATCGGCGTTAGTCCCGTCCTTCATCGACTCCTAGTGTCAAGGCATCCACCGTGCGCCCTTTCTAACTTAACCAAACTAAAATTAAAAAAATATGAGCTACACTGTTATCTAGTTTTCAAAGAACATACATTTAAACTTGAGAGATAGTTCTCTCAAAACTGAACGAAACAAAACAAGTCAACGTTTATTGATGAACTGCGTTCATCAATTCTCCATAGAAAGGAGGTGATCCAGCCGCACCTTCCGATACGGCTACCTTGTTACGACTTCACCCCAATCATCTGTCCCACCTTAGGCGGCTGGCTCCATAAAGGTTACCCCACCGACTTCGGGTGTTACAAACTCTCGTGGTGTGACGGGCGGTGTGTACAAGGCCCGGGAACGTATTCACCGCGGCATGCTGATCCGCGATTACTAGCGATTCCAGCTTCATGTAGGCGAGTTGCAGCCTACAATCCGAACTGAGAACGGTTTTATGAGATTAGCTCCACCTCGCGGTCTTGCAGCTCTTTGTACCGTCCATTGTAGCACGTGTGTAGCCCAGGTCATAAGGGGCATGATGATTTGACGTCATCCCCACCTTCCTCCGGTTTGTCACCGGCAGTCACCTTAGAGTGCCCAACTTAATGATGGCAACTAAGATCAAGGGTTGCGCTCGTTGCGGGACTTAACCCAACATCTCACGACACGAGCTGACGACAACCATGCACCACCTGTCACTCTGCTCCCGAAGGAGAAGCTCTATCTCTAGAGTTTTCAGAGGATGTCAAGACCTGGTAAGGTTCTTCGCGTTGCTTCGAATTAAACCACATGCTCCACCGCTTGTGCGGGCCCCCGTCAATTCCTTTGAGTTTCAGCCTTGCGGCCGTACTCCCCAGGCGGAGTGCTTAATGCGTTAACTTCAGCACTAAAGGGCGGAAACCCTCTAACACTTAGCACTCATCGTTTACGGCGTGGACTACCAGGGTATCTAATCCTGTTTGCTCCCCACGCTTTCGCGCCTCAGTGTCAGTTACAGACCAGAAAGTCGCCTTCGCCACTGGTGTTCCTCCATATCTCTACGCATTTCACCGCTACACATGGAATTCCACTTTCCTCTTCTGCACTCAAGTCTCCCAGTTTCCAATGACCCTCCACGGTTGAGCCGTGGGCTTTCACATCAGACTTAAGAAACCACCTGCGCGCGCTTTACGCCCAATAATTCCGGATAACGCTTGCCACCTACGTATTACCGCGGCTGCTGGCACGTAGTTAGCCGTGGCTTTCTGGTTAGGTACCGTCAAGGTGCCAGCTTATTCAACTAGCACTTGTTCTTCCCTAACAACAGAGTTTTACGACCCGAAAGCCTTCATCACTCACGCGGCGTTGCTCCGTCAGACTTTCGTCCATTGCGGAAGATTCCCTACTGCTGCCTCCCGTAGGAGTCTGGGCCGTGTCTCAGTCCCAGTGTGGCCGATCACCCTCTCAGGTCGGCTACGCATCGTCGCCTTGGTGAGCCGTTACCTCACCAACTAGCTAATGCGACGCGGGTCCATCCATAAGTGACAGCCGAAGCCGCCTTTCAATTTCGAACTATGCAGTTCAAAATATTATCCGGTATTAGCCCCGGTTTCCCGGAGTTATCCCAGTCTTATGGGTAGGTTACCCACGTGTTACTCACCCGTCCGCCGCTAACTTCATAAGAGCAAGCTCTTAATCCATTCGCTCGACTTGCATGTATTAGGCACGCCGCCAGCGTTCATCCTGAGCCAGGATCAAACTCTCCAATAAAGTTAGTTTGTCTAGCATCTAAAAATAAAAATTGACGTTCACGTTGTTTGTTTCGTTCAGTTTTCAAAGAACTTGTTTGCCGCTCATTTGCGACTCCCTTATGTTAACATTTTCATATTTCAATGTCAACTAAGTTTTTCATTTTGTTTTGTCGCTTTCTGCGTTGTTGCTATCGGCGACTTGTTCTATATTACACCTCTAAACTCTAATCGTCAATATGTTTTTCTAAAAAAATATAAAAAGGCTTATTCCTTTTAAAATAAGCCTTTTTATCCTATAACATTCTATTCATTTATTATTTTTCTATAATTGGTAATGAAACGATGAACTGAACGATCCCGTCCTCATACTCAGCTCGAATACTACCACCTTGCAACTCAACAATACTTTTCGCAATAGCTAATCCGAGCCCCGAACCTTCTGTTACTCTACTTCTAGATTGATCTTTCTTATAAAACCGTTCAAACAAGTTCCCTAACTCTTCTCTCGTAAACTCTTCACTATGATTCGCAATAACAATTTGTATATTCCTGCGCTGCCTTTGAAGAGAAACTTTTATCTCTCCGTCATCTTTACTATACTTAATTGCATTCATTAGTAAGTTGTCGAATACACGAACCATCTTTTCCGAATCAATCATCGCATATGCACGTTCCTCAGGAAACTTCTTAACAAACATAAGGCCATGCTCTTCCGCTTGTGGTACTAACTCTTCTATTAATTGATCAAGTAACTCATTTACACACACTTCCTGTTTTTCTAATACAACTTGTTCATTCGTTAACTTCGTATACTCAAATAAATCTTCTATTAAATTCTTTAACTGCTCCGACTTTGCAAAAGCAATTCTCGTATACTCATCATGTTGTTCTTTATTTTCATATTTAGAATCTCGAAGTAATCGCAAGTAACCCATTATAGAAGTCAGTGGTGTACGTAAATCGTGTGATACATTCGTAATAAGCTCATTCTTTTGCTTCTCTAATTTACGTTCCTTTTCTATATTATTCATAAGCTCTTCCGCCATATTATTAATATTCTCAGTTAAAGACGCAATCTCATCTTCACCTTTTTTCTCAATACGGTACGCTAAGTTTCCTTTTTCTATTTCCTTTACACCTTGTGCCATCGCTTCAATTTGCTTCATCTTTCTCTTTGTTATATAGAAGAAAGAGAAAATAAATACAAGTACACCTATGAAAAACGGAAACGGTCCTTCTTGCGTATCATATATTACTTCACCTTCTGGAATCCCACTAACAAACATGTATAAATTCTTATCTTCTATTGTAATGGGTGCAAAAGCTATAAATTCTTTTCTCGTACTTTCAAATTCTTTTCTACCATTCATATAATTAATCGCAAACGATGATGCATTACGAATTGTATTATGCAAATCAATTTGCTCTTCTTGCGCCTGCTTCGTTTTATATAAAACTTTACCGCTCTCGTCAGTGACCAATACTTTTAAAGCTCTAGAGTTTTGTTCTAAATTTTGATTCTCTATTTCAATCATAGTTGATATAGCTTCTAATTTATTTTCATGAACTGAACTATTTGCCACGCTTTGAGCTTGTTGATTAATTTGTTCCATACCAACCCGATAATCGATCGTCGCCTCTCGATTCGCATTCTCAAAAAACGGCGCCGCTGCCTTCGCTGACAAAATCCCTAACAACGCACAAGCAGTAAACGCAGTAATAAGTTGAATTCGTATACTCCGTTTCACACTCTTCACTATCTTTCCAATTAATTCTCGAATTTTCCTAACATAAGTAAATGGATTAAATATCTTTTTCAATCTTATACCCCACTCCCCATACTGTTTTTATATATATTGGCTTCCTTGGATTCTCCTCAATCTTTTCACGCACTTTCCGAATATGAACCATTACCGTGTTATCCGACTGGAAAGATCTTTCGTTCCAAACCTTTTCATAAATTTGTTCCGCACTAAAGACCATCCCCGGATTACGAACTAGTAATTCTAAAATTGAAAATTCCCTCGGGGTCAGTTTCACTTCTTCTCCATCCACAATGACTGTATGAGTGGAGATGTTTATTTTCATCTCTCCAATTTCTAACTCATCCTCATTTTGAATAGCAAAACCATTCATCTTCATATAACGACGTAACTGAGATTTAATTCTTGCGATTAACTCTAACGGATTAAATGGTTTCGTTACGTAATCATCTGCACCTGTTGTTAATCCTAAAATTTTATCCATATCTTGCGTTTTTGCCGAAAGCATAATAATCGGCATTTCCTTCGCTTCCCTTACTTTCATACACATATGAATACCATCTACTTTCGGCATCATAATATCTAATACGACTAAGTGCACTTCATTTTCTTCTAATATACGTAACCCTTCTTCTCCGTCCCCTGCTTGCAGTACTTTATATCCTTCGTTCTTTAAATAAATTGTAATAAGGTTCCTAATTTCTTTTTCATCATCTACGACAAGTATTGTTTCCCCAGCCATACTATCTCCCCCATCACTTTTTTAATCCCTAACTTCTATTATAAGAAAACTTCTGAAGAAAAACGCTCGGAAATCCTTAAGATTTTCTGAAGACGCAAAAAAGGTCTAGACTCCCCTCAAGTCTAGACCTTTCAAAAAACCCATTTTATTTACGAACGTAGATGAAATATAGTACGAATAAAACTCCCATAACATACATAATTGGATGAATCTCTTTACGACGACCACTCACAACCATTGTAATTGGATAGAAGATAAACCCGATTGCAATTCCTGTTGCGATACTATACGTAAGTGGCATTGAAATGATAGTAAAGAATGCTGGTACTGCAATCTCGAATTTCTTCCAATCAATTTCGCCTAAAGATGAAACCATCAAGATCCCTACAATAATTAATGCTGGCGCTGTTACAGCTGGTGTCACAACACTTAATAGTGGTGAGAAGAATAGTGCCAGTAAGAAGAACCCTGCTGTTACAACTGCTGTAAATCCAGAACGTCCACCCGCTGCTACCCCTGCAGAAGATTCAATATAAGACGTTGTTGTTGATGTACCTAGAATTGCACCAATTACAGTTGCAATCGCATCTGCAAATAATGCTTTTCCTGCACGTGGTAATTTATTGTTCTTCATTAATCCCGCTTGATTTGCAACGGCTACAAGCGTACCTGCTGTATCAAAGAAATCGATAAAGAAGAACGTTATAATAACAATCGCCATTTGAACAGTAAAAATGTCTCCAAAGTGAGTTAACGCCATACCGAACGTCGGTTCTAGACTCGGTATTGCTCCCACCACAGCTTTCGGAGTATCAATTAATCCTGTTGCTACTCCTAAAATTGCCGTAAGAATCATGCCGTAGAAAACAGCACCATTTATTTTCTTAATCATGAAGATGATTGTAATAACAACTCCGAAAATTGCTAATAACGTTGTGCCCTTCGTTAAATCCCCCAATCCAACAAGGACAGCATCATTCTTTACGATAATTCCGGCATTTTGGAATCCAAGGAAGGCAATGAATAATCCGATACCCGCCGCTACTGCAAACTTTAACTCTACTGGAATTGCATTAATGATTTTTTCCCGAATACCTGAAGCAGTAAGAATAATAAAGATAATACCTGACATTAATGTTCCAGCAATCGCCGTTTGCCACGGAATTCCCATCGTTAACACTGCTGTATAAGCAAAGAACGCATTTATTCCCATACCTGGCGCTAAAGCAATCGGATACTTCGCAAATATCCCCATAATTAACGAACCAATCGCCGCTGCTAATGCTGTAGCAACGAATACCGCACCTGGATCCATTCCTGTACCTGCCGGTAATCCTTTAACATTTCCAAGCGACAGCGTAGCAGGATTGACAAATAGTACGTAAGCCATAGATAGAAATGTCGTTAAACCTGCTATGAACTCTGTTTTATAATTTGTGCCGAGTTCATCAAACTGAAAATAGCGTTTCATCTTACGTTTCCCCCGTTATATGATTACTCGCCGTATTTCACCCTAGCCCTCTTTTATCTATAAAAATAAAAAAGGCTTCCATTGCATATACATGGAAGCGTTCTATGAATAAAGACAAGTTTCCCCTCATCTTTATCAAAACGCCTCGTAGTCAAGCCATTTACGGTAGCTAGGTAGAAACTTTCGGGCCATATCCCCGATATTATACGACGGCATAATATTCACTTTTCGTTTGAATTACATACTCATATTAACTCGAGGAGGTGGTTTTGTCAATTTAAAAACGAACATTTTTATAAACTTTTATATTTTCGTTCGTATTAAGGGTAAAAACAAAAAGATCCATCTATACATGAACGATAGATGGATCTTTTTTATTACAATACTATTCCCACTCAATAGTAATAGGTATGGGATAAGTATTGATATATAGCTACTTCATCTAATTTTTAATTATTTGGTGGGGCAATTGGTGGTGAATAAACATATTATCGAGCATTCAACGAATTTATGCAAACTAAATAACAAGCAAAATCCCCAAATCTCTTTCTATCACTTTCAATAGTCCCCAACTCGTCAAACCACACCGAACTCCAATTTTGTTGTTTCATATAATTTGCAATTACTTTTAGATTTATCATAAATGTATTGTGTTGATGTGTTCGGGAATCATCAATGTCTCTACGCTCTTCTAACGTCTGTATACTCCATTCAGCACGAGTATTCGCATAAACGATAGCAGATTTAATCATATCTTCCCAAAACTCCTTAAAATCACTATCGCTGGTATTAGCAGACTGTAATATTTGAGAGTAAATTTCTTCAGCTTCTTGAAAAGTTAAACTATCTTTTTCTTCTAAATATGTTTTATACGTCAACATAAACCTCTCTCCATTCCCCATGTATAGTATCCTTTTCAAAGGTTGAATATCTTTTCTTTTCAGTATCATATTTTAAGACCGGAATATTGCCGCTTTTTTCAACAGTACCATCAATATAAAAATGACTTTCTCCATCCCAATAAACCTTTCCAAGATATTCTTTTTTATTGGCTATCTCCACACTTGAAATATGCCCTGCAATAATATCTTTATAAAAATATCCTGTCTCAGCTGGGTACTTTTGTGTGAAATACTCTTTAGGAGTACCATGTTTCCACAAATCTTCGGCTTCTTCTAAAATACCAGCATGGACAAATATTTGTTGGTCTGTTTCAAAGTAACGAAGCTGTTTAGAAATATTCAGTAACCATTTCAACAAATCACCATGTTTCTTCTTAATAGCTTCCTTTAATACCTCACTTACTTTTTCATATGAATAGGTTAAAGGCTGAAAAGTATCAAAAATCTCTCTATACTCCTCAACAGTAAGGAAACTTTTAAGTGTACATATATCTGGCTCCTGAAATAACAATTTAAAATCATCCTCTTGGGAATATAACCAATGTAGGAATACTTCATCATGATTTCCTACCAAAACAATAACTTGATCCACATGATTTTCATGTAATTCTTTTATGTAATATAAAACCCTACATGAATCATTTCCTCCATCCACGTAATCACCTAGGAAGATAATTTTATTTTCTTTATTCTTTAAATCAATATTTTTCAACGAATCAATCATTTGATTGTAATAACCGTGTATATCGCTAATAGAATATATGGTAGCCATTTATTTATCCCTTCTTTTTCTTATAACTTGATTTCCATTGAAGATTATCTTCGTATATTCGGCAGTCTCTATTTTTATATTCCCTGACATCTCCTCAGCAATTGCCGTATCAGCACCACTCCACATATGAGCATAATGTTTTAAAGTAATTTCGGGACTTGAATGACCCATACGTTGAGATAAAACCAGCACCGACACATTAAATTCATTAATAAGATATGAAGCATGAGAATGACGCAATCCCTTTGCTTGTATCTTTTTCACTCCTGCGAATTTAGAATATCGCTCAATAATTCTTGATATCGTTGATTTAATCATCGGTAGACCATCATAACTAAACACAAAATCATTTTCCTTACCTAATCCAATCTCTGTTTGCCTACTTTTCCAGTCATTTAAAATTTTGATGGTGTCATCATCCAGTGCTACTATTCTCTTTCCATCTTCTGTTTTCGTATATGAATTCCGTTTCCAATCCGTTCTGTTTTTCAAAATAAGCATATGATGAATCCGTATACGTTTCTTTATTAAATCAATGTCATTCCAATATAAAGCTGTTCCCTCATTCACACGAATCCCTGTCATATAATAGACCCACAACATAACGAAATTTAAGTGTTCATAAAAATCACCAATATAAATTTGGTTTATCACTTTTTCAAATTCTTGTTTCGTCCAATAGGGTACAATAGCTTTTCCTTTGTTGATTGCCCTAACCTTTTTTGAAATATTGTATTCTAAATATTGCATTTCCACAGCTTTATCCAAGCTTTTACGAAATGTTCCAAAAACTAGACTCGCATAGGATTGAGCATACCCAGCTCCCCCATTTTCTTGACTTGTTAATAACCATGTACGAAAATTTTGTACGTCCTCCACTGAAATAGAACGGAGAGGAATAGAAGCGAACCTATCTCTTACCTTTTCCAATATTCTTTGCTTAATAGAAAAGGTACTTTCTTCAACGTCTGTTTGATAATACGGTATATACACAGTATTCATAAATTGCTCGTAAGTCATTTTATAGTTAGCATAACTATTGACTTTATGATATTCTCTCTTTAATCGAGTTAACTCTTTGTTAGCCTCGAACGCGGAAGAAAAGGGCTTTCCATTAACGTCTTTCCTTCCTTTTTTTCGTATTCGTTTTCCTGTAATCCGATCAATGCCAAATTCTGATTGATAAAAGAAATTCCCTTTATCATCAACATATACACCAGGGTATTTCGTTGTTTGCTGCGTTCTATCCTTCATTGGGAATTACTCATTTCTGTTATAAGAGAAACTCCTAAAATGGATTCAACCACATCCCTCGGTACTCTTCCTAGTCTTTTGTTGTTATAATACGGACAACCTTTTTGCACCATGATTGATTTTGCTTGCCTAATTAGTGAAATAGCTTGATATTTCTTATATCCTAGTTTAATTAAATCATCTTTACATATTGTTGTACCCATCACAACAACCCCTTCCCACGCTAATATTCATCCTCACTCATAAGTTCTAAAACACGTTGCTCAATTAATGTTTGGTCGGACTCAGTGATTTTTTCTTTCCCCATATGTATTAACTCTTTCAAATAAAGCTCAGCATATTTTTCACCATATACACGCCTAAATGACTCATAGAGCATACTGATTGATTTTACTGTAGCATTTTCAACCCAATTTTTCTTTTTCTTTAAAGTGAGCTTTTCACGCTTTACTTTTAAGGGAATTGCTTCAATACCGTCTACAAATTTTTTCCACCATCTCATTGTAGGAAGTCTATTTTTATTATGTAAATTACTGGCACCCTTAGGTTGTGTCTTGAAACAATAATGAGCTGATAAAATACCTTTAACTATAGTATTAAGTGGTTTCCCATTCAATATTTGAAGAGCAACTTGCTTCGCTTTATTTCCAGTCAGCTCTAGTTCCCATCTGACCCACTTTTCAACATTTACAACTTCATCTGCATTATCTCTTCTTTCTTGTTTTTTATCATAGATTCGTAATATTTGCGGAGATGCACCAATATACAATGTAAAACCGGTCAATTTCCCATCAAGAATCCTACCACTATTTATTTCAATAAATTTATGACTTTTCGTACTTAATTGTCCTCGTTTCACATAATCCTGCAACGCTTTTACAGATGGAGTAGCATCATCAAAAATATCTAAAGCCAAATCTATTCTTGATACCTTACCTTGTATTTCTAAAATAACTGATATAAATTTGTACCAATGCCAACCATCAACCCTCGACATGTATTCTTCATATTGTCTACACGCTTGCCCAGACATATCTATAAGAACACTACTATGACTTCGTGAAGAATGAAGCTTTATATTTGCAAAGCTAATGCACATATCATAAGTAGGATATGGAGACCCCTTAATCTCTGAAGAAAATTCAGAGATAGGGATTCCTAAAATTTCATCAGCGACTGCCGGTAACTCACTATTTGGAATCGAACAACGAAGGTAATCAATTAAGCACTGATTACTTCGCTTTTGATTCATGTACTTCACCAATAGTGTAACTATCAGCCTCAATTTTGAGTTCTGAATACTGCCATGTATCGATCATTGGCTTACCTTGTCCGACAAATGTTTTCTTTTGCACTTTTTTAGGTTTTACTTTAAGACCCGTAAATGAAATTGGAATAAATTCACCATCTTCATAATCATCAAAGATAGGTAGACTATCTTGTTTTTCAATAACTACAGTAATAGGCGAGCCAATTTCAGTACCACCATTTTGTAATACAAGCTCAATAAATGGTCTATCATAAACTTTAAAAGTTATTGCATACTTACCTGTTTCAACTAACTCTCCATTTAGATTCTTTTCTTTTTCAATTCGAGTAGCAAAACCATCTTTTTGTACTAACATTGCTGTAGGAACTTTAAATTGTTTAATATCAAAATGAAAATCACCTAATTCGACATTTTCCGAGTCATTTAAAGAATGTAATCTTGACGATTTTAAAATTAATTTTCCCATGTTTACAACCCCTTTTTACCATTTTCAAATCCCGAACTCTCGGGATTTCGAGTAACCTTCTAACCCTAGGGCCCCAACCGATTGAACCATTTCCATTGAGGGTATTACACCCGTGTTACATAACGGGTTGCTTCGCTAATTTTGGTTATTTATAAGTGTTGGGCAAAGAACGCCCAACAAGGCATAACTTTTCACGAGCATTTCTTGCCACTCCGTTTGGCGACTAACTTCGCCACCGAAAAACTCGCAAAAAGTTACGCTCAATTTTTTAGATTGATGAAATCACTTTATTTAGAGGTATCCGCCATTTGTTGATTTCCCATCAATTTTTCTATTTCTGCTATGAAGTCAAAGTCTTTGTCTATATATGGAGTTTCAAAATAGACTGGAGCAGCATGAACGCCATCCAGTTGAATATACCCTCCACCTTTCTCTGTAACCGTCTTATATTCAACGTTATTGGTATCAAATATCATGTTATAGCCAATTGAGTCCATAGCACCTAAACCTGCTTTAAACCCCATCTGCGCCCTTATATTCGTAGGCAGGTCATCTGCTGAAGGACGTTGCATAAGTATCTCTATCATGACGCCTGCTTGTCTGCCTTTCATTACTAGAGTAAAAACGTAATCTAATGCCTCTTTAGCAATTTTCTTATCTACTGAATGCATAAAGGCTGAAAATTCATCAAAGACAACTATAACTACAGGTAAATTAAAGTCCTTGTATGTCTTGCCAAAGGCGGATATATCATTGAAATAGTTAGAATATCTTTGCTCCATCAATTCAACGACTTCTCTGAGCATTTTGCATATTTGATTGGCTTCTGTAGCAACTTTCCCTTCAAACCCCGTAACGAAACGCAATAGGCTTAAATCTGCTTTTTTGGGGTCAATAATTCTCAAATCTGCTTGAGGAGATAAGTTCAAGTAAGAAACTATTTTCCCCAAAATGAAGAATGACTTTCCAGATCCAGTTCCCCCAACGATAAGGGAGTGGACGACCTTGTGGAGTTGGTAAGATATATTTCCAGTAATTCTAATTTTATCTGAATCATTTGATTTACTTATTGCTGAAGCTAGGTTAATTCGTTCGTCTTTGTATTTTAAGAAAGTATAATCAACATAATTAACAGTTATATTTGTTGATTCTAGTTCCATTCCTAAAGTAGCTTCGAGGTTTTCGCCAAGATTGGTAGCTTCTTTTGTAAATCGGTCACCATCTCTCCTTATCCTCACATAAATGTATTTTTCCGCTTCTTTGTAATAAATACGAATAACCCTTACAATACGTTTTTCTCTGACGACCTTATCTTCTCTAATAGTCTCAAAGTAATCTTCATCATATAATTTCAGCGTGTCTATCATATAAGCTAGATTATTAGCAATCCATGACTTATGGTCCTTAACAAAGTTAAAGTAGAATCTAATACTTTTGTAAATAGATACCGCCAAAAAAACTGTTATTAGCAAATCAACGAAACCATTGAAACTCATATAACCATGAATCACAGGAATTTCAATTATTAGTGGGGGAATAGCGTTTGATACTTTCACAAAGAAAATCGTCAGCACAAGGATGAATATTACAAGGAAATATTTTAATAATTTATTTTTCCTTTGCGGATATACAACCTCATGCCAATCGCTATTTCTTTTATTCAACATGTATAAATCCTTGATTTTTAAACAAAACAATCACCTCTATAGTTTGTGAGTAATTGAACAATTTTTAATACCACGATCTTTTATGGTATTTTTCTACAAACGCTCTATAACTCTCAAAAGAGGATAGCCAATTTTCAACCTCATTGATTACCTCTTCTTCCGTTCGAAACACTCTTTTTCCAACCTTATCTTCACTCAGAAAAATTCTCAAAATCGTTCTTGGCTCAAAGTTTGTAGCCCCATTTCCATTACTTTCATCATTAAATCTTAATTGTAGCTCTCAGCTGTGCATGATCAGAAAGACCCTTTTTAAAAACATAAATCTCGTCTTCTACGGTCATCAAATTAGGGAGAAACAAATGGTCTAATTTAAGGAAACCAATAGAATTACCGCTAGGCGTACACAAATTAAACCCCATCTCTTTTAATTTGAGCTTAATTGAATGGTAGTTGAACACCTTTTGTAATTTACCTGTATACGCTTCATTAATTTCATCCCTAGTCAAATATGCATTTTCATCACCAAGAATTCGAGCGTGGTTGAAGTCTCCAGCAATTAGTATATTTTCAAAACCTCTCTCCTTAAGGTCATCTACCAGCTTCACTAATTCATTAAACTGATTTTTTCTTTCATTAAAGTCTTTCTCTGTCCTAATACGCGTTCCTATGATAACAAATGGACTACCTTTGTACTGGAGTGTCACAGATAAGAAATTTGGCATTTTATCACTATTAGGATTATTGATCTCTGCCTTTTCAATCCCTTCGAATTTGTCTGAATTAACACAAATTAGAACTTGGTTTACACCTTTTTTCCTGTCTCTTCTATCTTCAAAGACGGAATAGCCCGCACTCTCAAGTTTATTCTTAAAATTCCAATAATCGTTATGCTGGTAATATTCGTTAAGAACAATAATATCTGGCCTTAATTTCTTATTCCTAAGTTCAATTCCCTCAAGGATAGGTAGTAAAGCATTATTACCATATTCAAACCCTGCTGTGCATTGGATATTCCAAAGCAATACTTTCAAATCATCACACCCATCATTTGATGTTACCTTTCTTGATTGCATATATATTATCCCCCTTTAAATTCCAATTGAAATTTATACACTTGGATAGAGCAGGAAAGGAAATCCCCTCCCTGTATATCATTCCTCCTCTTCAATGATAAAAGCTTCAAATCTCACTGTTTCTAGATTTGTATCTAATTCTTTTAACAATTGGACCTTAGCATCTGCCGAGATTGTAGATGAAGCCATAATGGTTGTAAAAATTTCGTCATAAAAGCTATTGATAAACTCTTCATAATCCACAAAAGCCCGTTTTTTCTCGATTCTCATAATAGATACCTCCATTTATCTAAGTCACCCAAAGTCGTCTTCGGTCGTCTCTGTAACTATAATTTACCACGGTCGTTATTGGTCGTCAATATTTTTATAAAAAAATACTTACCCCCTTTTTTGAGGATAAGTATCAGTCTTCATCATTTTTTTCCAGCAGTGGTAAATTCTCTTCATTCTGCAATATAGCCGCAAAAAGTATCAATTTTACTACAAATGTTTTAAATACTCTATCTGTATCATAAACTTTCCGAAAATGTTGCTGTAACGCTTCTATACCTTTAACAACAGATTCAGCAAGATTAAGTGTAGTATTTACTTTCATAATGCTTTCATCATTATTATTTGTAACATTTGGGATGTTCATCTTGTTGACCGTTTTCCAATCTATTTCTTGAATGCTCGGCTCTATCAATTCATATGCAACTGACAATACATGACCTGTAGTTACATTTATATCAGGATCATCATACTTTATCTGCTTAAATTTATTTAGTGCTAAAACCGTTATTCTGTTTAATTTCATCGGAACTCTCATTATTATAGCCTACCCTTAGATTTATATAGATTACTTGTGACCTCTGTTGACTACTAATGACAACTTAACTATTCTTATGATAATATCCCTATTTTAGATTGTCAATTCCCTTCAATTTACTTATTCTTTTATAACCCTATTCAACTAATGCATGCTATAGTTGAAGAAGGACGATAACCAATTTATGGATATCGTCCTTTTTAATTTCCTACTGAACAGTATCGTTGTACTGCACAACAAATTTTTCGTCTTTATGCGGTTTTTCGCGTGTTGCCCGCAGCCCGCAGGAAGGAGCTGAGGGCTGCTTTTAATTACTTCTTCTATGCTTTTCTGTTTACAATACTTTTTGTAGCTTCTAATTTTTATCGGCATACAAGACAACATCTTTTATAACAAGCTTATGAATAGCAGATACAAAAGTTTCCATGATTTCATAATCTGGTTCCTTGTTTTTTATCGGGAGTGAAATGTTTAATTCATCTGCATCTTTTGGGTAAAAATTTCTTCCATAATTAAACTTTCCTGTATGAGACGATTGATGTATTGCAGATGTTATAAATATTGATGCATATTTAGGCAAATTCTCGGTATGGACAACTGCAATATGGTCATCAGCTCCATATTTATAATTTCTGTATTTTGCAGAACCAAACATATCAATGGTAGTTGTATTTTCTGAAAATATAGTAACATCATTTCCAATAAATGCAGACACGCCCTCATCTGACTCACCTGCTGTTACAAAAGGCAACTTCCCTGAAATTCTATCTGCACTTTTTAGTCTTTTGCCACGAGTAGATTTTCCAAATAATTTTTCAAGATTAAATGTTCCCCAATTTATGTTCTCAAATTCCTGCAACACCTGTTGTTCTTTAGCTGTTAAAGAATAATCGTTTAGCCCTGTTGCTAATAAATAAGCGTCTAATTTCGATATGTGTTCTGCTTTAAGCTCTGCTATAAAGCTTGTCATAAAATCAAAATCTACTTTGCCGTTTTTAGTAGGAAGGCTTATAACTGTATTTTTTAATTCTATTTTTGTCGCTTTAGTATTATAAGAATATTTACTTTTTATGACTTTATCAATTGAAGCAATAATAAACATTTGATTTAATTTATTTAATTTTATACTTTGCAAAACACTTGTTGCACCGTGACCATCTTTTAAGTAAAAAGGTGTTTCTAGATAAACAATATTTTGATTGTTCGAATGTATTAAAATTGTTGGCTTTCCATTTTTATTATTTAAAACCTTATTCGTTAGCTGATGATAAGAAATTATTCCATTATTTATGGTAGCTTGTCCGTAAAAAGGATAAAACATTTCTGTTTCATCTTTCAATTCTTTAAGTTTTAGAGGGTCAATTTCTTTTTGGGATTGCCATTGTAATACGTCTTCAATTTTATACTCGCCCCACTTAACTTCCTCTAATTTCTTGTTAAGTGAGGCATCTATTTTCCCAGGCTTTCGTCCTCTTTATTTTGCTGTTTTAAGATATTAGAAACTTCCCAAGCTAAGTAGTTGCTTACAGTTTTTTTGAAATCTTGCAAAGTAGGTTTAGTGTTTATAGGTGCGCTTTTATTCCAATCAGCACCATTATTAGGGTCAATAGTATCTTCGTAATACTCTTTTTCAGTAAAGATGTTAAGTTTGTTTTTTCCAAAACGCACCAAGTTTACTAGTTCTTCATACCGTTCTTTAGCACGATCTGTGTCTTTTAAGTTGTTAGTGGACTTTTTACGATTAGATCTTGTATATCCATCATTGGAAAAATTAATAAACTTTACCATATCATCTTTATGATGTTTTTCGTTTACTTTAAAAACATATATATTCGTTTGTACGCTTGATTTACCGATAAATATATCAACAGGCATTTTAATACTTGCCAAAAGTGTGTGTTTTTTCAATATTCTCTTGTTATATTCTGTGGCTCTGCCAGATCCTGCTGAATTTTGTATAATAATAGCAGCATAGCCTTTATTCATCATCCCAAGGGCTTTTTCAACAAAATTCATACCATTCCCTTTAGCAGAATATGGAGGATTTAGGACAAAAGCATCTGCAGGGAATTTACCTTCAGTTTTACCAAAGCCATAATTTCCGTTAAAATCTTTCAAAGAGTCTTTGTTTAAAATATTTGAGCTTCCATCTCCCATTAAAATCATATTTAGGATTGCCAACATATACACGCTTGATAGCAACTCTAAACCTAGCAATTGTTCAGCTTTTATTTTAATCTCTTTTTGAGTAAGTTCTTCAGGTGACGTAATATTATCTTTGGCATCATTAAGCATTTCATTCATAGCAGCAACCAACAATCCAGCAGATCCCGTAGCAAAGTCCCACACATATGAATCTTTATTTACTCGTGCTAATTTAACCAAGAGAGTAGCAACATAAGATGGAGTAAGAACTACATCGTTAAGTTTGTCTTGGGAAAAACCAAGCCATCCATACATCTCATTAAATAGCTTACCTGTGAAATCAGTTGTTAGTCCAATCTTATAGTATATGCCTAAATCATCTACAATTTTAGTAAAAACCCTTTTTAGTTGACTTTCGCCATTTTCAACCTTGTTGATATTATCAGTTAAAAGTGTGTTTTGCAAAGTCCTAATGATAAGTTCTTTTTTCTCATTTGGTAGTTCTTTTTCATTCAAAAATGCCCTTATTTTTCTTACTATTATTTCACCGTCAGTATTTCCTTTTTCAGTAGAAGATTTCAAATCGGATTTTTCGAGTGGTGTAACTTTTCCAGGTATTCCGAGAGTTGCAATAATAGAAGCTGCAACGAGATACACACGATCATTTTCACCTAAACCTTTTTCATTATGATAAATATCGTTATTAAGTTTTACTAAACTAGCGTTAATCTCTTTTTCTCGTTGTTCTTTTAATTTGTCAATTTCCTCTTGTGATAAATGTAATGTCTTTACTTTGTCAATAAAACCATCAAAATTTCCAGGTGCTAAAAATGAAAGATCTGAAAACTCCCCTACTTTTTGCCCTACTCCTAAATTGCTCTTTGAAACATAGTAGACTCCTATTTCATGTCTAATTTCCCCATCTTCATCTTTATGACCTGTCATACCGATGGCGATAATATCAGTATAACTAGTATGATGTAGTAAAGCATTTGCATAATGCACGGCTCCATTTACTGCAAAAGAATTAATATTTTTAAAATGCGGCTCATTCTTGGTAGTTTTATTTTCAACTTTTCCATTATTATCGAGTTTTACAAGTTTATCTTTATAGCCCTTATATTCAATAAGAACAGGATAAAAATCTAAATTCTTGTCTTGTAAAAGTAATTTTGCATCAGGACGATTTGCACCTGCTCCGCCATTTTTAGTAAAGTAATCAGAAAGTGCTTTGTCTATTTCAGTATTTAAAGTTTCTTGTTCTAATTTATAATCCAATTTGTAAGATTTAAGCCAACTGTTTGCTATATCTGCAATGTTGGGTTCTATTGACTTTGCCATTTATTTCTTACTCCTTCTCCATATTAACTCACCTAGTTTTACTAAACACATCCCAATCCACAATTAAGTACTTAACAGATTTTCTCTATACTTTTATGTGAAGAATATCCATTTCTTATTAGGCTTGTAAAAATGTCCGCACTAATAAGCAATTTGTACAATTTATTGTAGCGTACAGACATTGCTGAATCTCTTTTTATTACATTCTAAGTAACATTTTATCACGAATACGCAAGTAATTGAAATCGCATATGAATATCATGGCAAATAAAAAACGTAGCCCTGCACCAATCAATTTATTTAATCACTTTATTCCCATGAATATCTTGATGAATTATTGAAAAATCATGTTTTTTAATACTGCCCATTTATAATTACTAAACTGAATAAATTGATTAGAAAGGAAATTCCAATTAATATTCCCTTCTTCCATCTGGATACAAAAGATAAGGTTGCTTGATTTTAGAATCATACCGTGCTACGGGATGCCCTTTAATTAATTTACGTATATCTTCCAAAATGACACCTGCACTAAAAAGCAATGTCATTTTATCATCGTCACCTGAACCATCAATGTTTTCCACTATTTTATTCAAGTCATCAGTTAATTTTCTTACCACGATTGCTAATTGACTCATTTTTAACGTTCACATTCCTTTTCATGTAATTATAAACATTTTACATTCAGGACCGCTTAAAATCACATCTTACCACTTTATAAATTAAAAAGATTAAATCACTCTCTGTTTATTTAAACTAAACATCAAAAAGAGCAACTAGTTTTTTGGTGGTGAGATTGGTGGGGAACTATATAAAATTAAGCCCATTTTACAGGTTATTAATCAAAATAAATACTGTAAAATGGGCTTTCTCATTTCAAATTATATTTATGTTCTATTCCCACTCAATAGTTGCTGGTGGCTTACTCGTTATATCATACACGATACGGTTAACGTGTTTTACTTCGTTTACGATACGTACAGAGATTTTCTCTAATACGTCCCAAGGGATACGTGCCCAATCAGCTGTCATACCGTCGATAGATGTTACTGCACGGATACCTACTGTGTAGTCGTAAGTACGCTCGTCACCCATAACACCTACACTACGCATACCAGGAAGCGCAGTGAAGTATTGCCAAACTTCGCGGTCTAATCCTGCTTTTATAATTTCTTCACGTAAAATTGCATCAGATTCACGAACGATTTCTAATTTCTCTTCTGTAATTTCACCTAATACACGAATACCAAGTCCTGGACCTGGGAACGGTTGACGCCATACGATTTCATCAGGAATTCCTAGTTCTGATCCTAATACACGTACTTCGTCTTTAAATAAAGTATTTAAAGGCTCAATTAATTTGAACTGCATGTCTTCTGGAAGTCCACCAACGTTATGGTGAGATTTAATTGTTTGTGCAGTTGCTGTACCACTTTCAACGATGTCCGTGTAAAGTGTACCTTGCGCTAGGAAGTCCATTCCTTGTAATTTAGAAGCTTCATCATCAAATACGTAAATGAATTCATTACCGATGATTTTACGTTTTTGCTCTGGATCTTCTACACCTTTTAACTTGTTCATGAAGCGCTCTTGTGCATCCACTTTAATAACGTTCATATGGAAGCCTTCGCTAAATGTTTTCATAACACCTTCTGCTTCATCTTTACGAAGTAAACCGTGGTCCACGAAAATACATGTTAATTGGTCACCAATCGCTTTATGAATTAATACTGCTACAACAGAAGAGTCTACACCGCCACTAAGTGCGCATAATACTTTTTTGTCTCCAACAGTTTCACGGATCTTCTCTAATTCTACTTCGATAAAGTTCTCCATGTTCCATCCTTCAGAGCAACCACATACGCCGAATACGAAGTTTTTAATTAAATCGTTTCCGTGCTCAGAGTGACGTACTTCTGGGTGGAATTGTACACCGTATAAGTTTTCCCCTTCATTGCTCATACCAGCAATTGGACAAGACTCACTTGTTGCATCTACTACGAATCCTTCAGGTAAACCAGTTACTAAGTCACCATGGCTCATCCATACAACTTGCTCTTCTGGAAGGTTCGCATATAATTTTGATTCGTTCTCTACTTTAAGAACAGCTTTTCCATACTCACGGTGGTTTGCACGTTCTACTTTACCACCGAAGTGTTGTGTCATAAGCTGCATACCGTAACAAATACCGAAGATCGGTAATCCTAGTTCAAAGATTTTTTCATCACAATGTAATGCGCCTTCACCGTATACACTATTTGGTCCACCAGAGAAGATAATCCCTTTTGGATTCATTGCTTTAATTTCTTCTGCAGTAATTGTATGTGGATGAAGTTCACTGTATACACCGAACTCACGAATTCGACGTGCTATTAACTGATTGTACTGACTCCCAAAATCTAAAACGATAATTGTATCATGCTGCTTCTTCAAAATAATCACCCCAACGTTAGTTCTCGTATATAAATATTTTCACCAATTTGGCGAAAAGCATTACTAATATAATAAAAAAAGCCAGTCCTCCGCCTCTAGTCTCATGACAAAGAAAAGGCAGGGGTCTGGCTTTATAAAGAAAGATAGTCTTCCGCTCTTTATAAATATAAGACGCACTGCCTTCATAGTCAGGTTGTTTACGGTAACCCGGTAGAGACTCTCAAACCATATCATCGAGGATATATGAAGGATTGTTTTATATTATCTTCCTAGATTCTAACAATGAAGTATCGATATGGTCAAGAGAGAAAGCGACAAAATTCTACAGAAATTATTTTCCTGCGCTCAAAAACATAAAAAAACATCCACTTCTATATAGAAGTGGATGTTTTTCGGGAGAACGGAATTACATCATTCCGCCCATACCACCCATGCCCATGCCGCCCATGTCAGGCATTGCTGGTGCATTTGGTTCTGGCTTGTCAGCAACTACAGCTTCAGTTGTTAAGAACATAGCTGCAACAGATGCTGCGTTTTGAAGTGCAGAACGAGTTACTTTAGCTGGATCTACGATACCAGACTCAAGCATGTTAACCCATTCGCCAGTAGCTGCGTTGAAACCAACGCCTACTTTTTCGCCTTTTAGACGCTCTACAACTACAGATCCTTCTAGACCAGCGTTGATTGCGATTTGACGAACTGGCTCTTCTAGTGCACGAAGTACGATGTTGATACCTGTTGCTTCGTCGCCCTCAGCTACGATAGAAGCTACTTTTGTGTATACGTTCATAAGTGAAGTACCACCACCTGCAACGATACCTTCTTCTACTGCTGCACGAGTTGAGTTAAGTGCATCTTCAATGCGAAGTTTGCGCTCTTTTAACTCAGTTTCAGTTGCTGCACCTACTTTAATTACTGCTACACCGCCCGCAAGTTTAGCAAGACGCTCTTGTAATTTTTCACGATCGAATTCAGAAGTAGTTTCTTCTAATTGCGCGCGGATTTGACCGATGCGAGCTTCGATTTGTTGTGAATTTCCAATACCTTCAACTACAGTTGTGTTTTCTTTCGTTACAACAATTTTACCAGCACGTCCTAAAGATTCAACTGTAGCAGATTTTAAGTCACGTCCTAATTCTTCAGTGATTACTTCGCCACCAGTTAAGATTGCGATATCTTCTAGCATTGCTTTACGACGGTCACCAAATCCAGGAGCTTTAACAGCAACTACATTGAATGTACCACGAAGTTTGTTCACTACTAATGTAGCTAACGCTTCGCCTTCTACATCTTCAGCAATGATAAGAAGTGGTTTACCTTGTTGTACCACTTGCTCTAATACTGGCAAGATTTCTTGGATGTTAGAAATCTTTTTGTCAGTAATTAAAATGTATGGGTTATCAAGAACTGCTTCCATTTTGTCAGAATCAGTAATCATGTAAGGAGATGCATATCCACGATCAAA
The DNA here is from genome assembly GCF_016651125.1 of Bacillus sp. TH17. Lineage (NCBI taxonomy): Bacteria > Bacillati > Bacillota > Bacilli > Caryophanales > Bacillaceae > Bacillus > Bacillus sp. TH17. The sequence goes on along the minus strand of NZ_JAEKEN010000001.1, from coordinate 5,128,219 downwards.
TTGCATACCTTCTACTACGTCTAATTCTGTTGTGAATCCTTTAGATTCTTCTAAAGTAATAACGCCGTCGTTACCAACGCGCTCCATTGCTTCAGCGATTAATTGACCTACTTCTTCGTCAGCCGAAGAAATAGCAGCTACTTGTGCGATAGAAGATTTACCTTCGATTGGTTTAGAAATCGCTTTTAATTCTTCAATTGCAGCAGTAACAGCTTTTTCGATACCTTTACGAAGACCCATTGGGTTTGCACCAGCTGTTACGTTTTTAAGACCTTCACGAATCATAGCTTGCGCTAATACAGTTGCAGTTGTCGTTCCGTCACCAGCTACATCGTTTGTTTTGCTAGCAACTTCTGCTACTAATTTCGCACCCATGTTTTCGAATGCATCTTCTAATTCGATTTCTTTTGCGATTGTTACACCGTCATTTGTAATAAGTGGTGAACCGAATTTTTTCTCAAGTACAACGTTACGACCTTTTGGTCCAAGCGTTACTTTTACTGCGTTTGCAAGAGTGTCGACACCGCGAAGCATCGAACGACGTGCTTCTTCACTAAATTTAATATCTTTTGCCATAATAATTGACCCCCTTGGATTTTTAAAATGTATATAATTAACCGATAATTGCTAAAATGTCACTTTCACGTAAAATCAAGTAGTCTGTACCTTCGTATTTCACTTCAGTACCTGCATATTTTGAGAAGATGATAAGATCACCTGCTGCTACCTCTAAAGCAACACGCTCACCATTTTCAAGCACTCGGCCTGTACCTACTGCAATAACTTTACCCTCTTGTGGTTTTTCTTTTGCAGTTTCTGGTAATACAATACCACTTGCTGTTTTTTCTTCTGCTTGAACAAGTTCAATTACAACGCGATCACCTAATGGCTTTAGCATGAACAATAACCTCCTCATTTTGTTATGTAAATTTTATTTATTAGCACTCAAGTCACACGAGTGCTAACACACTTCTAATAATAAATAATCTCAATTTCTTTTGCAAGTAAAAAAATCATAATTTTTTCGCAAATTACTTTATGCACTTTCCTATATATCATTACTTCTTCTACTGCCTTTACTATATGAATCGTTGTTCCCACTTCTTGTATGTTACAATATGAAAGACACCCTAAGTTGTTTTCGTTAAACGTACAACTTTTTCCTGTCTCCTATTTTATTTTCAAATACTTATTTACAAAAAAAATATAATTCAAATGAAAGTTTATATCGTAGGTAGCATATTTACATGTTATCCTACCTTATCTCATACACTAGCGTTAGAAAGGATGGTTAAACCATTTGAAGAAACAATATTGGTGGATTATCGTTACATACATTTTAATGCAGTTATCAGGCATTGCCGGGTTACCGCTTCTCCTGAAAACTGGACTATACGATAATAGGGGATTTACTAGAGATGAAAAACTTCAGCTCATAACTGGTCATTGGGCTATCATTAGCTTTTTCATTGCATTATGCGTTGTACTTTGGTTACTCAGAACAGACATTCGTGACAGGCATTTAGATAAAATGCGCTCTACTGTTCCAGCTACAATTGGGTGGATTTTTATTGGTTTCTTCTTAGCGCTGTTCTCACAAAGCATTGCCGGTATGATTGAAATGCGTTTATTAGGGATTACACCGGGATCTGAAAATACAGCAAGACTTATGGACATCGCAAGAACGACACCTTGGTTCCTTATTGTCATATCTATAATAGGACCTATTTTGGAAGAAATCGTATTTAGAAAAATTTTATTCGGTACACTTTATAAGAAGTTTAACTTCTTTATTGCCGCTATTATTAGTTCACTTGTATTCGCGGCGATTCATTTTGATTTTACTCACTTATTGGTATACACTTCTATGGGGCTCGTATTCGCCTTTTTATACGTAAAAACGAAACGAATTATAGTTCCTATTGCAGCTCATGTTGCAATGAATACATTAGTTGCAGTTGCTCAAGTTGTAGTAAGTAATGAGCAAATTCAAGAAATGATTAAAGAAGCTGAAAAAATGCAAGGCTTTATCGGAGGATTTTTAGTATGAGAAACTCACCATTGTTCATGGCTGCATTGTACTTTCTTCTTGGATGTATCTTTACACGCTTCGCCATTACGAACGTAACAGATACAATCTGGAATATGTGGACAATACTATTTGCAGTTATGGCAACAATTGATTTTAATTTGGCACTTCGCCTTATCTTAGTTAAATTCACAAAGAAAAAACAATAATAAAACGCAGAGGTCATCTCCTCTGCGTTTTATTGTGGATAATTCTTCAAAAAGTAAACAAGTGTTTGTAACTCTACAGCTAAATCAATGTGATGAATCCTTATATTCTCTGACACATTTAAGCGTGCTGGTGTGAAATTTAAAATACCATGCACGTTCGTTTCTGCCAATCTATCTGCCACAGATTGCGCTACTGTAGCGGGTACCGTTAATATTGCCACTTGTATATCAGTTGATAAACGTTCTTCTAATTCATCCAAATGATATACAGGAATGCCTCCGATTTCTGTTCCAACTTTCTCTTCACTAACATCAAACGCCATTTCAATTTTTGTATTATTGTTTTTCGTGAAATTATAATGTAAGAAAGCGGTCCCTAAATTACCTACTCCAATAAGTGCCACGCGTGTTATATCATCTTGGTCGAGTGTTTCACGGAAAAATGATAATAAATAATTTACGTTATATCCATATCCTTTTTTCCCTAACGCTCCAAAATACGAAAAATCTCTTCGAATAGTTGCGGAATCAACCTTTACCGCTTCACTCAATTCGGCTGATGAAACACGTTGCTTACCAGAAAGAGATAAGTTTTGGATAAATCGATAGTATAGAGGCAATCGTTTGGCAGTGGCCTGTGGAATTTTTTGCTGATCCATATAACCTCTCCTCTCTTCCTATCTTTATTCTTATACTTGAATCAAATACAGAAGTTTAGTACTCATGAATTTCCTTGTATAATAAAGAGAAGAAGTATTCTCTCTTTATTTTAAACTATACACTATTTTTAGTATGATTGAGAAATATAAACATGGCAAAGTTAAGAAATTATTTGAGGTGAAAACATTGATATTATTACAAGTGAATGGGCTTTCGAAATTATACGGTGCAGAAACGATTCTTGCAAACATAAAATTGGAAGTACAAACAAAAGATCGTATCGCATTAGTCGGACGAAATGGAGCTGGAAAATCTACATTATTAAAAATAATAGCTGGCGAGTTATCTCATGATGGTGGTGAAATTATAAAACCGAAAGATGTCTCAATGGGGTATTTAGCTCAAAATACCGGATTAGAAACATCTTTAACAATTTGGGATGAAATGTTAACCGTCTTTACACACTTGCAGCAGATGGAGACAAAACTTCGAAGGCTAGAGCAAGAGATGGGAAAAGAAGAAAACTTTTCAAATGCGGCTATATATGAGAAATTATTAGCTGATTATGACCAATTACAATTAGATTATAAAGATCAAGGCGGCTATCAGTACGAAGCGGATATACGCTCAATTTTAAGCGGTCTTGGCTTCCCAGTTGAAACGCATCAGACGAAAATTTCCACATTAAGTGGTGGACAAAAGACTCGATTAGCTCTCGGGAAATTATTATTAACTAGACCAGACTTACTTATTTTAGACGAACCTACAAACCATTTGGATATTGAGACACTAACATGGCTTGAACAATATTTACAAGGCTATCCTGGCGCTATTTTAATCGTTTCCCATGACCGTTATTTCTTAGATAAACTTGTTACACAAGTATACGAAATTTCTAATAAGGAAAGCCGACGATTTGTTGGTAACTACAGTAAATATTTAGACTCAAAATCAGCTCTATACGAGCAAGAAATGAAGCGTTATGAAAAACAACAAGATGAAATTTCTAAACTGGAAGACTTTGTACAAAAAAATATAGCTCGTGCATCTACGACAAAACGCGCTCAAAGTCGCCGTAAACAATTAGACAGAATGGAAGTATTAACTAGACCATTAGGCGATTCTAAATCAGCTTCCTTCCACTTCGATATTGAAAAACAAAGTGGAAATGATGTTTTACAAGTGAAAGATGCAACTATTGGCTATTATCAGGAACCGATTATTGAACATGTAAATATGCGCTTAACTCGCGGTGACAGTGTTGCCTTAGTTGGGCCAAACGGAATTGGAAAATCTACATTATTAAAATCCATTGTGAATAAGTTACAGCTATTACATGGAAACGTTGCTTTCGGCTCAAGTGTATCTGTTGGTTATTATGATCAAGAACAAGCCAACTTAACATCTTCGAAGCGAGTTTTAAATGAATTATGGGATGAATATCCCCTGCAGCCTGAAAAAGAAATTCGCACTATACTAGGCAACTTTTTATTCACAGGGGATGATGTACTCAAACCAGTATCTTCTCTTAGTGGTGGACAAAAGGCTCGACTAGCTCTTGCAAAACTTATGATGCAAAAATCCAATTTATTAATTCTCGATGAGCCAACAAACCATCTTGATTTAAATAGTAAAGAGATTTTGGAGAATGCTTTAATTGATTACCCAGGTACTCTTCTATTCGTCTCACATGACCGCTACTTTATTAATCGCGTAACGACAACCGTTGTTGAGTTATCAACAGAAGGTGCACAAGAATATTTAGGTGATTACGATTATTACGTTGAAAAGAAAAATGAAATGATTGAACGTGCGGAACTAGAGCAAGAAGATGAAGTACCTGTTCAAAAAGTGGTAGCACAAGAAAAATTAAATTATCTCGAAGAAAAAGAACGTAAACAGCTAGAGCGTCAACGTACTCGAAAAATTGAAGAACTGGAACAAAATATCGTAGGCTTAGAAGAAGAAATTACTACGTTAGAAGATCAGCTTTGCTTACCAGAAATATATGCAGATTATGAAAAGGCTAGTGAAATTACAACTAAAAAGCAAACACTGCAAGAACAGCTTGAAGCTTGTATGGCAGAATGGGAAGAACTGCATATATAAGAGAATTTAAAAGAGGAGGCTGTCTCATAAGTCGGGCTTTTTGACGAGATGACCTCCTTTTTATTTTCTGTTTTAGAATCAATACCATAGTAAATGAAATTATACAAACAATTCGACAAGGATTGACAATAGTAGCACCTTATATAATAAGTGGAGGATGTTTTAAATTTTTTTTTGGCATCTCCTTGTTTTTTATTTCCCAAAAAAGAATTTCTTCAAAGGTCAGACTTCCTCTATGTTATCCACAAGGTTATACACATATCCACCTTTATAATATAAACTTCCAAATAACTTTTCCACATTATCCACAACTGAATAAAAAGTTATACACATTTTATGTACACAAAAAAACCCATATTATCAACAGATAATATGGGTCTTATCCACAGGCTGTGGTTAATTTTGTGTATAACTATGCTTCAATATCTAATCCTGGATTTGCATTTAAAGCTAATGTAGCGCGTTTTCCTTGTTCGTATGCAATTGTACCTGCAGCCGCAATCATCGCTGCATTATCTGTGCATAAAGATAGAGGAGGAATAATTAGCTCTATATTTTCTTTTTGTGCAAATTCTGCTGCTAAACGTGCACGAAGCCCTTTATTAGCAGCTACTCCACCAGCAAGAAGCACTTGTTTTACATTGTAAGCATCTGCTGCACGAGACGCTTTCGTTACAAGTACATCTATTACACTTTCTTGGAAACTTGCTGCTAAATCTTCTGGTGCAATTTCTATACCGCGCTGTTTTGCGTTATGCACAGTGTTGATAACTGCTGATTTCAATCCACTAAAGCTGAAATCATACGAATCAGGTTCTAGCCACGCACGAGGCAAATCAATTGTTGGTTTTCCTTCATGCGCAAGGCGATCAATATGAGGACCACCTGGATAAGGCATTGATAATGTACGAGCTACTTTATCGTAAGCTTCTCCTGCCGCATCATCTCGCGTTTCACCAATCACTTCAAATGAACCATGTTCTTTCATATAAACAAGCTCCGTATGTCCACCGGATACAACAAGCGATAGTAACGGGAATTGTACTTCTTTTATTAAACGATTCGCATAAATATGACCAGCAATATGATGAACACCAACTAGAGGGATATCATGAGCAAAAGCCACAGCTTTCGCTGCATTTACACCTATTAAAAGTGCTCCGACTAAACCTGGGCCTTCTGTTACAGCAATTGCATCAATATCCTCAAAAGTGATATTCGCTTCTTTTAAAGCTTCTTCTAACACAACTGTAATTTCTTCTACATGATGACGGGATGCAATCTCTGGTACAACTCCGCCAAAACGCTTATGACTTTCAATTTGTGATGCAACGACATTCGCAATGATTTCCGTTCCATTTTTAACAACTGCTACAGCTGTTTCATCACAGCTTGTTTCAATACCAAGTATAATTATATTTTTTTCCATTATATATTCACCCACATTACAAGACCATCTTCCTGATTGTCTGCATAGTATCGTTTACGAATCCCACCATTTTGAAATCCATATTTTCTGTATAACTGCTTTGCTACTTCATTTGACATGCGTACTTCAAGTGTCATTGTTTTTACTCCTAACCCTTTCGCTTCGGAAATGACTTCTTTCAATAAGGCATCCCCTAGCTTTTGACCTCTGTATTCCGGTAGGATAGCTATATTTGTTACATGTGATTCATCAATAATTATCCACAATCCACAGTATCCAATTACGAGACCATCTTTTTCTAGCACGACATAATGTGCATGCTCATTCACCTCTAATTCACGGTGAAAGGCATCTGCAGTCCAAGGGGTTGAAAAAGATGCTTCTTCAATAGCTACAATTTGAGCAATATCATCAAGTGCCATCTTTCTAAATATCATATCCATCTTCTGTAGGCCCCTATTGTTTTTGACTTTCTAACCATTTTGTTTCAGCTTCAGCTAAACGAAGATAGCTAGGAACAAACGTATGCACGTCTTGTTCTTCTTTTTGTAATCCTAAAAATGCTAATTCACTTGGTCTTGGGTTATTCTTAGTGAACGGAGCAAATACAGCTTGATCACCTAAATATTCTACAATTGTTTCTTTATGCAATTTAACATCGTTACCAATAAATAAAACAGGCCGTTCTTTATCTTTTAACATTTGCAACCAGTCAACAATAAGAATAATTCGGTCTTCTTCTATTGAAGTTATACGCTCTCCTTCATATGTATATAACCCCGTGTAAATTTGACCACGTCGGCCATCAAATAAAGGACAAATTAGTCCATTAAAATTAGTACCATTTGCAGCCACCACTTCCAAACTTGATACACCTACAATTGGTATTTGAAGTGACCAAGCTAATGTTTTTGCCGCTGTCACACCTATACGAACACCTGTATATGATCCCGGTCCAGCTGCTACAACAATTTTAGTCAATTCTTTCGGTTTTACACCACATTCTTTTAACAGTTTCTCTACAGCTGGCATAAGACGTACAGAATGGTTTTTTGTTAAATTTGTAATGATTTCCCCAATCACGTTCCCTTCCTCAATAAGGGATACACCCATTACGTAATTTGAAGTATCAATTGCTAGTACTTTCATCTTGTAATAGCTCCTCACATAATCTAATATAGCGATCTCCAATTGGCTCAAGTACAATTTTTCTTGTATCATCTCCAGCATGGAATAAACTAATTTGCAACTTCTCATTCGGTAAATATGCTTCTATTAAATGAGCCCATTCTACTACTGTGATCCCTTCACCATAGAAATACTCATCAAATCCTAAATCTTCTTCACTTTCCGCTAAACGATACACATCCATATGATATAGCGGTAATCTTCCTTTATATTCTTTAATAATATTGAAGGTAGGACTATTTACGACTCTTTTCACTCCAAGACCTTTTGCTAGTCCTTTCGTAAAAGTCGTTTTGCCAGCTCCAAGATCACCTTCTAAAATAATTACATCTTTTTCTTTTACAAGTCTCCCTAATTTTTCTGATAATCGCTGGGTTTCTTCGGAAGATTTTGTTGTCATTTCATATTTACTCACAGACTTCACCTACTTTACTCACAATGTTCTCTGCTCTTTATTATACAGGTTTTAAATATATAAAAAAGTCCTTAGGAGTTTTCCTAAGGATAGTTTGACTGTCTTTATTAGTTTTTTGTTAAAACAAATAAAAAAATACGAAACAACTTGTTTCGTTCTTTTCTTTATATAAAATGGCGGTCCCGACCGGGGTCGAACCGGCGATCTCCTGCGTGACAGGCAGGCATGTTAACCACTACACCACGGGACCATTTGGTTGCGGGGACAGGATTTGAACCTGCGACCTTCGGGTTATGAGCCCGACGAGCTACCGTACTGCTCCACCCCGCGATGATATAAATAGCCTGGCAACGTCCTACTCTCACAGGGACAAGGTCCCAACTACCATCGGCGCTAGAGAGCTTAACTTCCGTGTTCGGTATGGGAACGGGTGTGACCTCTCTGCCATCATTACCAGACTATATTCATTTAAGACAAGAATCATCATAACTCATTCGACATTTAAAGTCAATAAGTTTTTTATATTCTCTCAAAACTAGATAACATTAGCTTCATATTATATGGTTAAGTCCTCGATCTATTAGTATTCGTCAGCTCCACATGTCACCATGCTTCCACCTCGAACCTATCAACCTGATCATCTTTCAGGGATCTTACTAGCTTACGCTATGGGAAATCTCATCTTGAGGGGGGCTTCATGCTTAGATGCTTTCAGCACTTATCCCTTCCGCACATAGCTACCCAGCTATGCCCTTGGCAGAACAACTGGTACACCAGCGGTGCGTCCATCCCGGTCCTCTCGTACTAAGGACAGCTCCTCTCAAATTTCCTGCGCCCACGACGGATAGGGACCGAACTGTCTCACGACGTTCTGAACCCAGCTCGCGTACCGCTTTAATGGGCGAACAGCCCAACCCTTGGGACCGACTACAGCCCCAGGATGCGATGAGCCGACATCGAGGTGCCAAACCTCCCCGTCGATGTGGACTCTTGGGGGAGATAAGCCTGTTATCCCCGGGGTAGCTTTTATCCGTTGAGCGATGGCCCTTCCATGCGGAACCACCGGATCACTAAGCCCGACTTTCGTCCCTGCTCGACTTGTAGGTCTCGCAGTCAAGCTCCCTTATGCCTTTGCACTCTACGAATGATTTCCAACCATTCTGAGGGAACCTTTGGGCGCCTCCGTTACACTTTAGGAGGCGACCGCCCCAGTCAAACTGCCCACCTGACACTGTCTCCCGGGTCGATAAGACCCGTAGGTTAGAATTTCAATACAGTCAGGGCGGTATCCCACCAGCGCCTCCACCGAAGCTAGCGCTCCGGTTTCAATGGCTCCCGCCTATCCTGTACAAACTGTACCAAAATTCAATATCAGGCTACAGTAAAGCTCCACGGGGTCTTTCCGTCCTGTCGCGGGTAACCTGCATCTTCACAGGTACTATAATTTCACCGAGTCTCTGGTTGAGACAGTGCCCAAATCGTTACACCTTTCGTGCGGGTCGGAACTTACCCGACAAGGAATTTCGCTACCTTAGGACCGTTATAGTTACGGCCGCCGTTTACTGGGGCTTCAGTTCAGAGCTTCGCTTACGCTAACCCCTCTCCTTAACCTTCCAGCACCGGGCAGGTGTCAGCCCCTATACTTCGCCTTACGGCTTCGCAGAGACCTGTGTTTTTGCTAAACAGTCGCTTGGGCCTATTCACTGCGGCTTTCCGTTAAGAAAGCACCCCTTCTCCCGAAGTTACGGGGTCATTTTGCCGAGTTCCTTAACCAGAGTTCTCTCGCACACCTTAGGATTCTCTCCTCGCCTACCTGTGTCGGTTTGCGGTACAGGCACCTTTTATCTCGCTAGAAGCTTTTCTTGGCAGCGGGGAATCAAAGACTTCGCTCCATAAGGAGCTTCCCCATCACAGCTCAGCCTTCACGATAAGCGGATTTGCCTACTTATCAGCCTAACTGCTTGGACGTGCACAACCAATCGCACGCTTCTTCTATCCTTCTGCGTCCCTCCATTGCTCAAACGATAAAGAGGTGGTACAGGAATATCAACCTGTTGTCCATCGCCTACGCCTGTCGGCCTCGGCTTAGGTCCTGACTAACCCTGAGCGGACGAGCCTTCCTCAGGAAACCTTAGGCATTCGGTGGACGGGATTCTCACCCGTCTTTCGCTACTCATACCGGCATTCTCACTTCTAAGCGCTCCACCAGTCCTTCCGGTCTGACTTCACTGCACTTAGAACGCTCCCCTACCACTGATACCATTGGTATCAATTCGCAGCTTCGGTGGTGTATTTAGCCCCGGTACATTTTCGGCGCAGAGTCACTCGACTAGTGAGCTATTACGCACTCTTTAAATGGTGGCTGCTTCTGAGCCAACATCCTAGTTGTCTAAGCAACTCCACATCCTTTTCCACTTAATACACACTTTGGGACCTTAGCTGGCGATCTGGGCTGTTTCCCTCTTGACTACGGATCTTATCACTCGCAGTCTGACTCCTAAGGATAAGTCATTGGCATTCGGAGTTTGACTGAATTCGGTAATCCGATGAGGACCCCTAGTTCAATCAGTGCTCTACCTCCAAGACTCTTACACTTAAGGCTAGCCCTAAAGCTATTTCGGGGAGAACCAGCTATCTCCAGGTTCGATTGGAATTTCTCCGCTACCCACACCTCATCCCCGCACTTTTCAACGTGCGTGGGTTCGGGCCTCCATTCAGTGTTACCTGAACTTCACCCTGGACATGGGTAGATCACCTGGTTTCGGGTCTACGACCACGTACTAAACGCCCTATTCAGACTCGCTTTCGCTGCGGCTCCGTCTCTTCAACTTAACCTCGCACGGGATCGTAACTCGCCGGTTCATTCTACAAAAGGCACGCCATCACCCATTAACGGGCTCTGACTATTTGTAGGCACACGGTTTCAGGATCTCTTTCACTCCCCTTCCGGGGTGCTTTTCACCTTTCCCTCACGGTACTGGTTCACTATCGATCACTAGGGAGTATTTAGCCTTGGGAGATGGTCCTCCCAGATTCCGACGGAATTTCACGTGTTCCGCCGTACTCAGGATACATTCAAGAGAGAACGAAGTTTCGACTACGGGGTTATTACCCTCTGTGACGGACCTTTCCAGGTCGCTTCGTCTACCTCGTTCCTTTGTAACTCCGTATAGAATGTCCTACAACCCCAAGAGGCAAGCCTCTTGGTTTGGGCTAGATTCCGTTTCGCTCGCCGCTACTCAGGAAATCGCATTTGCTTTCTCTTCCTCCAGGTACTTAGATGTTTCAGTTCCCTGGGTCTGTCTTCCATACCCTATGTATTCAGGTAAGGATACCATACCATTACGTATAGTGGGTTTCCCCATTCGGAAATCTTCGGATCAAAGCTTACTTACAGCTCCCCGAAGCATATCGGCGTTAGTCCCGTCCTTCATCGACTCCTAGTGTCAAGGCATCCACCGTGCGCCCTTTCTAACTTAACCAAACTAAAATTAAAAAAATATGAGCTACACTGTTATCTAGTTTTCAAAGAACATACATTTAAACTTGAGAGATAGTTCTCTCAAAACTGAACGAAACAAAACAAGTCAACGTTTATTGATGAACTGCGTTCATCAATTCTCCATAGAAAGGAGGTGATCCAGCCGCACCTTCCGATACGGCTACCTTGTTACGACTTCACCCCAATCATCTGTCCCACCTTAGGCGGCTGGCTCCATAAAGGTTACCCCACCGACTTCGGGTGTTACAAACTCTCGTGGTGTGACGGGCGGTGTGTACAAGGCCCGGGAACGTATTCACCGCGGCATGCTGATCCGCGATTACTAGCGATTCCAGCTTCATGTAGGCGAGTTGCAGCCTACAATCCGAACTGAGAACGGTTTTATGAGATTAGCTCCACCTCGCGGTCTTGCAGCTCTTTGTACCGTCCATTGTAGCACGTGTGTAGCCCAGGTCATAAGGGGCATGATGATTTGACGTCATCCCCACCTTCCTCCGGTTTGTCACCGGCAGTCACCTTAGAGTGCCCAACTTAATGATGGCAACTAAGATCAAGGGTTGCGCTCGTTGCGGGACTTAACCCAACATCTCACGACACGAGCTGACGACAACCATGCACCACCTGTCACTCTGCTCCCGAAGGAGAAGCTCTATCTCTAGAGTTTTCAGAGGATGTCAAGACCTGGTAAGGTTCTTCGCGTTGCTTCGAATTAAACCACATGCTCCACCGCTTGTGCGGGCCCCCGTCAATTCCTTTGAGTTTCAGCCTTGCGGCCGTACTCCCCAGGCGGAGTGCTTAATGCGTTAACTTCAGCACTAAAGGGCGGAAACCCTCTAACACTTAGCACTCATCGTTTACGGCGTGGACTACCAGGGTATCTAATCCTGTTTGCTCCCCACGCTTTCGCGCCTCAGTGTCAGTTACAGACCAGAAAGTCGCCTTCGCCACTGGTGTTCCTCCATATCTCTACGCATTTCACCGCTACACATGGAATTCCACTTTCCTCTTCTGCACTCAAGTCTCCCAGTTTCCAATGACCCTCCACGGTTGAGCCGTGGGCTTTCACATCAGACTTAAGAAACCACCTGCGCGCGCTTTACGCCCAATAATTCCGGATAACGCTTGCCACCTACGTATTACCGCGGCTGCTGGCACGTAGTTAGCCGTGGCTTTCTGGTTAGGTACCGTCAAGGTGCCAGCTTATTCAACTAGCACTTGTTCTTCCCTAACAACAGAGTTTTACGACCCGAAAGCCTTCATCACTCACGCGGCGTTGCTCCGTCAGACTTTCGTCCATTGCGGAAGATTCCCTACTGCTGCCTCCCGTAGGAGTCTGGGCCGTGTCTCAGTCCCAGTGTGGCCGATCACCCTCTCAGGTCGGCTACGCATCGTCGCCTTGGTGAGCCGTTACCTCACCAACTAGCTAATGCGACGCGGGTCCATCCATAAGTGACAGCCGAAGCCGCCTTTCAATTTCGAACTATGCAGTTCAAAATATTATCCGGTATTAGCCCCGGTTTCCCGGAGTTATCCCAGTCTTATGGGTAGGTTACCCACGTGTTACTCACCCGTCCGCCGCTAACTTCATAAGAGCAAGCTCTTAATCCATTCGCTCGACTTGCATGTATTAGGCACGCCGCCAGCGTTCATCCTGAGCCAGGATCAAACTCTCCAATAAAGTTAGTTTGTCTAGCATCTAAAAATAAAAATTGACGTTCACGTTGTTTGTTTCGTTCAGTTTTCAAAGAACTAAAAGCGGGTGAAGAGAATCGAACTCTCGACCAGAGCTTGGAAGGCTCTTGTTTTACCACTAAACTACACCCGCGTGGTCGGGAAGACAGGATTTGAACCTGCGACCCCCTGGTCCCAAACCAGGTGCTCTACCAAGCTGAGCCACTTCCCGTTATGGCGCGCCCGAGAGGAGTCGAACCCCTAACCTCTTGATCCGTAGTCAAACGCTCTATCCAATTGAGCTACGGGCGCTTATTCATGATGTTTTTTCGTCGTTGTATTTTGGCGACTCAATTATCTTACCATACTACATTTTCAAATGCAAGTACTTTTTAAAAGATTTTTTGATGCGGCCGAGAGGACTTGAACCTCCACGGGGTTTCCCCCACTAGGCCCTCAACCTAGCGCGTCTGCCGTTCCGCCACGACCGCGCGGAAAAAACAAAAGTGAGCCATGAAGGATTCGAACCTTCGACCCTCTGATTAAAAGTCAGATGCTCTACCAACTGAGCTAATGGCTCGTAAATGGCTGGGCTAGCTGGATTCGAACCAGCGCATGACGGAGTCAAAGTCCGTTGCCTTACCGCTTGGCTATAGCCCATCGAAATAGTTATCTTCTTTTCAAAGACAAATGTTATTTTACCATAATGTCCAATAAAAAACAACTGCTATATAGCAGAAGTTAAAATGGCGGTCCCGACCGGGGTCGAACCGGCGATCTCCTGCGTGACAGGCAGGCATGTTAACCACTACACCACGGGACCATTTGGTTGCGGGGACAGGATTTGAACCTGCGACCTTCGGGTTATGAGCCCGACGAGCTACCGTACTGCTCCACCCCGCGATAATATTATTTATATAATTTATATGGTGGAGGATGACGGGATCGAACCGCCGACCCCCTGCTTGTAAGGCAGGTGCTCTCCCAGCTGAGCTAATCCTCCGAAGTGGTGACCCGTACGGGATTCGAACCCGTGTTACCGCCGTGAAAGGGCGGTGTCTTAACCACTTGACCAACGGGCCAATATGTATGGCAGAGAAGAAGGGATTCGAACCCTCGCACCGCGTTAGCGATCTACTCCCTTAGCAGGGGAGCCCCTTGAGCCACTTGGGTACTTCTCTGTATGGCTCCGCAGGTAGGACTCGAACCTACGACCGATCGGTTAACAGCCGATAGCTCTACCACTGAGCTACTGCGGAATAATGAAGACAATTTGTATCTTATAAAAATTCTCATCGTAAGTCAAGAAGTTTTTTCACAACATCTTGCGCAAACGTGACATGTTTATAATATACTGGATTGCGTTTTCACTGTCAAGATGTTTTCACTACCAGTTTTAGTTGTCCTTTACACTTTCCACATACATATCTTTGTGTATTTATTTGACGTCTTCTTACATATTGAAAAGAACACCCCATACATTCATACATAGAAACTCTCGTTTCCTCCTCACTAATCATTCGTTTACAAAAACGTGGTGCACCTACTTTCTTTAATAACTCACGAAAATCTCTATCTCGATGCTTATACCCTTTTCCTGTGATATGTAAGTGATAATGACAAAGTTCATGTTTAACAATCCCGACTAACTCTTCTTTTCCATATACTTCGTAATATCGATAATTCAATTCTATATTATGATTCTTCAATAGATAACGCCCACCAGTTGTACGTAACCTACTATTAAACATCGCTTTATGTAAAAACGGCATTCCAAAGCATTGTAACGATACCTCTTCCACTAACCGCTGAATTTCTTGCTCATCCATTCTCATTCCTCCTAAACTAAAAAATATTTCCACACTTTTCTCCCTTCTTATACATATAGTAAATAGTACATATACCCATCCTCATTCAAGAAGCGTGATTTCTAAAAATGCAGCATCGCTAGAAATCCACTCACCAACCTCTCATCAAAGTTACTTTAGCTAAAAGGAGCTACTTTTTTTGAGAGCAGGATTAAACAAGGAGGGATTCCTATGCCCACGTGGCTAAAGAAACAAATGCAACGTGCATATTTTGAGAAAAACCGGTATCAAATCAAGTTACTAAATGAATGCTGGTTTTATTATAGTAAAATACATCAAAGCTCATAATCAATTAAACTGAACTGCACCCCAATTGTTAGACACAGTCTAACAATTGGAGGTGCAGTTTTTCTATGGCTAAATTTACAGCTGATGAAAAAATACAAATCGTTCTACGTTATTTGAACGGAAATGAAAGTTATCGAGAAATGGGTAGAGCGATCGGTATAAGTGGCACAATCATTTTGAATTGGGTAAACCAATATAAGCAGAATGGTGTGGAAGCTTTTCTAAAACGATGTACAAATTACACACAACAATTTAAACTAGACGTACTAAACTTTATGATTGAAAACGGTATGTCCTTATTTGAGACGGCAGCTATCTTTAACATTCCTGCCCCTTCAACGATTTCTGTTTGGAAAAAACAACTCGAAACACAAGGAATTGATGCCCTTCAATCTAAAAAAAAGGGGCGTCCATCCATGAAAAAAGAGTCAAATAAACAAGTAAAACAAGCTTTAGCTGAAGGGTCAGTCGAAGCACTTGAAGCACGTATTAAACAGCTTGAAATGGAAAATGAGTACTTAAAAAAGTTGAATGCCTTAGTTCAAAACAAGGAAAAGTCACTAAACAAGACAAAGCGCAAGTAGTCTATGAATTAAGGCATAAATATTCGGTGAAGGCACTCGTCGAGTTAGCTACTATTCCACGAAGCACGTATTATGATTTAGTAAAGAAAATGAATCGCCCAGATGTAGATGCCGATTTGAAAGCTGAGATTAAAGTGATTTATGAGGAGAATGAAGGTCGTTATGGCTACCGTCGCATTCGTGATGAGTTAGCGAATCGTGGTCAGAAAGTGAATCATAAAAAGGTGCAACGTATTATGAAAGAGCTTGGATTAAAGTGTGTTGTGCGTATGAAGAAATATAAATCCTACAAAGGGAAAGTCGGTAAAATTGCACCCAATATTTTAGAGCGTAATTTTTATGCAGATGCACCGAATCAAAAATGGGTAACAGACATCACAGAGTTTAAATTATTTGGAGAAAAACTGTATGTATCACCTGTATTAGACTTGTATAATGGTGAGATTATTACCTATACAATTGGTTCTAGACCGGCGTATTCACTTGTTTCAGAGATGTTAGAGAAAGCATTAGAACGTTTACCTGAAAACCACCAGCTACTGATGCATTCGGATCAAGGATGGCATTATCAAATGAGACAGTACGTCCGTACACTTGAATCAAGAGCTATCGTACAGAGTATGTCTCGAAAAGGAAACTGTTACGACAACGCAGTAATAGAGAATTTCTTTGGGATTATGAAGTCGGAGTTCCTCTATATAAAAGAATTTGAATGCATAGAGCATTTTAAAATAGAATTAGAAAAATATATAGATTATTATAATAAGAAACGGATTAAGGCAAAATTAAAAATGAGCCCGGTACAATACCGGACTCATTTGGATCAAGTAGCCTAATGAAATAACCGTGTCTAACTTTTAGGGGTCACTTCATTTCATCTGCTCTCTTTTCTTACTATTCAATCGGTAACATTGATAATGCAACACGACCTTTTTTCGTATCAATATCATCTACCCATACCTTTACAATTTGTCCCACGGATACAATATCTAATGGATGCTTTACAAATTGTTTGCTTAGTTTAGAAATATGCACTAAACCATCTTGCTTCACACCAATATCAACAAAGGCACCGAAATCAACAACATTGCGGATCGTTCCCTCTAATTCCATACCACGCTTTAAATCTTCTAATTTTAAAATCCCCTTTTTCAAAAGTGGCTTTGGCAACTCATCCCTCATATCTCGCTCCGGGCTAATTAAAGCATCCATAATATCAACTAATGTCGGCTCACCAATCTCCGTCTCTTGAGATAATTTAGAAATATCTACTCCTTCGAAACTCTTTTGCAAGTTTGGTTTCCCCACATCATTCTTTGATAACCCTAAGCTCTTCAATAGCAATTCAACATTTTTATATTGTTCTGGATGAATCCCTGTGCGATCTAACGGATTCGCTCCTTCTAATATACGTAAAAACCCGATACATTGTTCATATGTTTTTGCACCTAAACGTGGGATTTTCTTTAATTCAGTACGCTTCGTGAATTTCCCATCTTCCTCACGCTTAGCTACAATATTTTTCGCAACTGTTTTTGATAACCCCGAAACATATTGCAACAATGCAACTGAAGCTGTATTTACATTAACACCAACTCGGTTAACTGCCGTCTCTACTACGAATGTTAATGATTCATTTAATCGCTTTTGAGATACATCATGTTGATATTGCCCCACTCCAACAGATTTAGGGTCAATTTTCACAAGCTCTGCAAGCGGATCTTGTAGACGTCTCCCAATTGAAACAGCACTTCTTTCTTCAACCTGTAAATTTGGAAACTCCTCGCGAGCTACATCAGATGCTGAGTACACACTAGCACCCGCTTCATTTACAATAATGTAAAATACATCTCGCTCTACATTTTGTAATACATCTACTATAAATTCTTCCGTTTCCCTCGAAGCTGTACCATTTCCAATCGCTATCATTTCAACTTCATATTTATCTATAATTGAAATAATTTTCGTTTTTGCATCCTCATATTTACGAGCAGGCGGATGCGGATAAATAACATCTATGTGAAGAACTTTTCCTGTATCATCTACTACAGCTAATTTACAACCGGTTCTATATGCTGGATCTACCGCTAACACAACTTTCCCTTTCATCGGAGGTTGTAATAATAAATTACGTAAATTCTCAGAGAAAATATGAATCGCTTGTTCTTCGGCCGTTTCCATTAATTCTTTACGAATTTCTCTTTCTATTGAAGGTTGAATTAATCGCTTATATCCATCTTCCATCGCTAATTGTACATAATGCGCACTTTTAGAAGCTTCATCAAGAATCATTTTTTTATGTAAAAACTGAAGAATTTCTTCAATTGGCGTGATAACAGAAACTCTTAATACGTCTTCCTTTTCACCACGATTCATAGCTAGTACACGATGCGGCACTACTTTTTGCAACGGTTCTTCATAGCCATAATACATTTCATATATATTCTTTTCATCTTTTTCTTTATCTTTTACAGATGAAGACATAATCCCTTTTCGGAAAGTAGTATTGCGAATCCAACTACGATATGCCGCATTATCCGAAACAAGTTCCGCAATAATATCTTGCGCACCTTGCAACGCATCTTCTGCAGACGCCACTTCCTTTTCTGCATTAACAAATTCCATAGCCTTCTCTGCTGGATTTTCTTTTTTATATAATAATAGCCACTCAGCTAACGGTTCTAATCCCTTTTCTTTAGCAATTGTAGCTTTCGTTCTTCTTTTTTCTTTATATGGACGATATAAGTCTTCTACTTCTTGAAGTTTTGTTGCAGCAACAATATGACAACGCAACTCTTCGGTTAGTTTACCCTTTTCACCAATAAGACGAAGAACCTCTTCTTTCCTATCTTCTAGTTGCATCATATATTGCCATCTTTCTAAGATTGCACGAATTTGCACCTCATCAAGAGACCCTGTCCATTCTTTTCGGTAACGAGCGATAAATGGAACTGTGTTACCTTCTTCTGTTAATTGAATAACATGACGAACTTGCTTTTCTGTAAAGCCTAATTCTTTCACTAACATTTTCATTAACCCTTGTCGATTATCTACCATTTCCATATCCAACCGTAACCTCCTCTATAATAAAAAAAGTTGCCCTGTAAAGAGAGCAACTTAAACTGCCGATTTAAAAATCTATTAGTCCTAAACTAATTTGTAACGCTTCATCTACACGACTCATCATCACTTCATCCAAATGAGTGATTTTGTCCGTTAAGCGTTGCTTATCGATTGTTCGAATCTGCTCAAGTAAAATAACAGAATCCCTCTCAAAACCGTACTTTTTCGCATCAATTTCCACATGAGTGGGTAATTTCGCTTTTTGAATCTGTGCAGTAATAGCCGCTACAATCACAGTCGGACTAAAACGATTTCCGATGTCATTTTGAATGACAAGAACCGGACGAACGCCTCCTTGCTCAGAACCAACAACTGGGGAAAGGTCTGCAAAATACACGTCGCCGCGTTTTACAATCAAAATATTACCCCCCGCTAACTAAGCGTTCTACTGTATGAGCTGCTTCATACTCTGCTAAGAAAGCTTCAGATGCAATACCAAGATTAATTTTTCCCATTTCAATGTACCCACGTCGCATTGATTCATGTTGGTAGCGTTTCTTCGTCTTATGTTGACGCAATAACAGTTGTGTTGCCTGGCAAATTAGTTCATGGCGATTCTTATTCTCTTGTTTTCCAATTCCGTCCAATTCCGTTACCATTTGCTTTGGTAACCGAACCACGATTTCAGTAGTTACACTTGATTCGGACACAAAAATACACCTCCACCGTCAACTACACACCCAAATATATATATGACACCTATTGTAATAATACCATTGTATGGAGCCTGTTGCAAAGACTTCCTTATTCCTTGCTTATGTTTTCCAATTCATAAATAAAACATTCATCTTCTTTTACTTTTTATCTCTTTCAAACAAGAAATAAAGCAATCCTTCAGTAATATTTCATTGCAACTTATATTAATAACAAGTATAAAAAGAAGCTCCCCAGCGAAAAAGAGCCTATTCTTTATTAGTGAAACTCCTCCAAATCACGAGATGCTGAGTAATAATACCTTCTTCTATATATCGTTCAAATAATTGATTACTTCTACAACTTTACCGTGTCGTATAAATATTCTCGGTACACGGAAGCTTATCGTTGCAATAATTTCATAATTAATAGTCCCGGAATATTCAGCAACCTCGGTAGCACTAATATACTCATCACCTTGTCTCCCAATGAGTGTAACTTTCGTACCAAGTGGCACTTCACAAGGAAGATGTATCATGAATTGATCCATTGTCACTCGCCCTACAATCGGTACTCTTTCACCGTTTACAAGTACCTTAAACCCTTGCAATCTTCTAAGCCAGCCATCTGCATACCCAATCGCAACTGTCGCAATCCATTCTTCGGTTCTCGTTCGGTATGTGACATTATAACTAATCCCATCCCCTTTAATCACTTGCTTAATATGAGCAACTTTCGTATGAAGTGACAACGCCGGTTCCAATTTAAACGGTAAAAAAGGACGTATTTCTACAGATGGGGATAGTCCATACATCGCAATACCAATTCGCACTGCATTAAATGTAATCCCTTGAAATCTTAACGTTGCAGCACTATTGGCTGTATGGACAAATTTAGGGTTCACTCCAAATTCTTTCAACCAACGTAACTGCTGCAAGAACGTATTATATTGCTTATCAAAGTAAGAAGTCTCAACCTCATCGGATGTTGCAAAATGTGTATATACTCCTTCTAACTCCAAAAATGGCGCGCCTTCTAAACTCTTTAAGAACCCCTTTAATTCTTTGCGTTCGCGTATTCCAATTCTCCCCATACCACTATCAAAATTAATATGGAATTTCATTATTGATGAACCATCCCAGAGCTTTATCGCGTCTTCTACCCATTCTTTTTGAAAAACAGTTAATGCTACATCATTTTCAGCAGCAACATTTACATCACGAGGAGGGGAAGGACCTAATACTAAAATCGGTGCAGTAATACCAGCCCTCCGAAGCACTAAAGCTTCATCTAAAAAAGCAACTGCTAATCTTGTTGCCCCTGCTTCTAATGCGGTTTTAGCCACTGGTACATAATCGTGCCCATATGCATTCGCTTTAACTACAGCAAAAATTTCTACATCACTTGGAATGAACTCTTTAATATGCGTAACATTGTTATAGATCGCATCTAAATCCACTTCCACCCACGTGTCACGGTAAAACGGTGCTTCTTCCATAAATACACTTCCTTATACACGATATGCGAAGCTTATTCTTTTATATGCTTCTTTTATGAAATCCACCTTCAAACTAAGAAAAGACGTGGTGCACATATATCACCACGTCTAAGAAGTTTACTTCACCTGCTTCGCTGTAACCGAACGAGCAACCATCAACAACTCATTCGGCTCTAAACCTTTAGACACGAGCATATATTCTACTCCGTTATGTGACCACGTTACAGAGTCTTTCGTCAATGCACCAATCGTGAAACCAAGATCAACCGGCTCTCCACTTACACTTACCGCCGATGAGGCCTCTGCAACTTTTGACTTTTCTTGTATTAAAGTAAAGGATTTCTTACCTCCAGTGTATGTGAGTATTGCACGCTTGCCACTGTCTGTCTTCAACTCTTCTTCCTCTTTCAAAGTCATACCTTGCGGTGTATCACGTGGATACAAAATAGCAAACGGTTTGTCTTCTTTCGCTGCCGTCTGAACATCCACTTGTGCTCTAGACATATTTTGTTTCGTATCAAATGCACCTTTATCAAACTTTGCATCAAACTTTACTTTAGTGAAATCTACTTTTACAAGGACATTTTGATCATTATCCATCAGTTTCACAGAAACTGGTGTTAAATCACTTTTATTCAGCTTAATTTCTTGTTTCGGTAACATATTTTGATGTTGATAATTTGTTTTTGTTTTAAACACATAATACTTATCCGTTTTCTCGAAAGAGAGATTTTTCTTATCTTGCAAAATATCTCTTACAAGTGATTCATATAAATAAGCCTGGCTACTATTTTGCGGCCAATCACTTTGAAAACGGAAACTCTTATTAAGTGCCGGTGTTAATACAAATACACCTTCATCATTCCTTAAAATAATTTGACTCTGATCCTTTTTCGCATTCTGCAAATTCACACGATAATACGAAGGTTCTTTATGCCAAATTTCTACATTGTACTCTTGAGGTTCATTTCCTGTTTTAATAGATAATTTCGCTTCAGCTTGATAACTCTTCATACTTTTAACTTTCGTTTCTAAATCTCTCACAACATCTTCCTGTTTCTTTTCCATACAACCCGCCAACACAAAAACGGTCAATAAACCGACAAGAACTAAAAACAGACGCCTTTTCATCACTTCAGCCCCTTTGCCCCTATAAATGAATGGAAGATATGCCTTCCTTATCGCTACCTCAAATATATGAGACAAAGATATAAAATATGCAGACTAGCGTGACGAGCTTTCCAAAACAACTTGAGCAACGGCAAATTCTTTACTATGACTAATTGATAAATGAACAATATGCTCTGTATTTGTAATGATAATCGGCTTACCTCTATCATCATTCCTTACTTCAATATCTAAAAAACTCACTTCTTTCCCGATACCGGTCCCTACCGCTTTAGAATACGCCTCTTTTGCTGCAAATCTTCCAGCTACAAATTCTGTAAGACGACTTCCTTTCAGCCCCTCGGCAACACCACGTTCTCTTTCAGTTAAAATACGTTCCATAAATTTAAGCTTTCCATCTAGCATTTTTTCAATTCGATTTAACTCAATAATATCGATTCCAATCCCTACAATCATTTCAAAATCCCCTTCTTCTATTTAGCTTTCTTCATTCATATTGTAAGAATAACAGGAATCTTTCTGATGCAAAAGGAGTGATACTAACAACATGCTAATACCATCCACTCGCATTTCCTTACAACCGATTATCATTTCTTTACTTCTTATACAATTAGTCATGATTATATTGAGCGACTTTTCCCTCTTTCACCTGGCAGCCTACAATGAATATATCGCTAAAGGAGAATGGTGGCGTGTCATAACTTCCTTACTTGTACACGTAGACTTACAACATTTCCTTTCTAATAGTATTTGTTTATTCGTATTTGGTTCTTCCATCGAAAAACAACTAGGACACTTTTCTTTCATCATTATTTTTTTCCTTTCTGGCATTCTCGGGAATATTTCTTCTTATATTATTATGCCTCTTGAATATATTCACGCCGGAGCATCTGGTGGTATTTTCGGATTACTAGGCGCCCAATTATTTTTATTGTATAGTCGATATCGTTCTTCAAAACCAAGAGACATCGCTATTTTTTCAATAATGATACTTATATTACTACTATTTACTTTCTTTAATCCCTCTGCCAATCCTATAAGCCATTTAACAGGACTGATCATCGGCGGCATGTGCACCCCTTTTTTAATAAAGTGAAACTTTAATCAGTGGGGGGTTCCATCCCCCACTGATTATTAGTTGAACCAATCGGGCTTTTACGGGCAGTTGATCTCCCACCTAACTCCCTCGCATTCGCCGAATTTTGAGGCGGGAGTCTTACTGCCCGTTAATGCGGGACAAAAAAAAACGATGGCGCAGAGCTTATTTAATATAGAAGCTCGCACCATCGATAATTTCCACATCTGTTTGTTTACTTAACTCTCTCATTAGTTGAAATAAAGACTCGTCCTTTTTCTTCGCCTCAATCATACAATCAATTCGCGGAACACTCCCCTTTATCTTTTTCAAAAAAGATAAGAAAGTATCTACATCAATAAAATCTGCATGTGCTCTCGGGTTTTTTCCATCTCTAGGACTGGAGATGTGCATTTTAACCGGTAACAAAGACGATTCCCACGTATGTACAACACGCGCCCAATCTTCATGCCAATCTTCCTGGTCATTATTCATCATATGATGGTGCAAATCAAACACGACTGGAATGTCTAATTTCTCACCTAAATACAATGTTTCTTCTAAAGAAAAGGTCGTGTCATCATTTTCTAATATAATCATCTCTTGAATACCTCTTGGAACAGTTGACCAATTTTCTATAAAGCGTTCTAATGCAAGCTCCTTATCTTTATAACCTCCTCCCACATGTAATACACATCGTTGCTTATGTTCAATTCCCATACCCTTTAACAATTTTTTGTGCATCTGCAATGTCTTTACAGATTGTTTGAGAACACTCTCCTCAGGTGAATTTAGTACAACAAAGTGATCTGGATGGAAGTCAATTCGCATATTCATACGAATTGCATATTCACCTAATTCTTTCAGATTTTCTTTTAACGGACGAATATAGTTCCAATCTAACAACTCCTCATGATTCGCTAAAGGAATAAGCTTGGAACTAAGTCGAAAGAAAGATATATCATGCCCTTTATTATGTTTTAATAACCGTAAGCAATTTTCCAAATTCGAATTAGCGATTCTTTCAAGTTTACGAATCGCAGCCTCTCGATCATCAATCCGCTGAAACTGTGCATACGTCATCGTTTGAGATGGAGAAGCATTCTTCAAATGTACACTCATCGCAACATACCCAAGTCTTACAAGCATATAGCACCTCATTTCTATACGAGTTACTATGTAGTATGCACAATTACAGAAATAAAAAAAGAGAATGCCAGCAAAGGGCATTCTCTTTTTTATTAAGCTTGTGGACGGCTATGATGTTTTCTTTCGCCGCGTCCATTTGAAGATCCAGGGCGACCTTCACCTTTACGACCACGGTTGCCATCACGGCTACCAGCATCACGGCTACCGCCATCACGATTACGATCACGGTTACGACCATCGCCACTTCCGCTTCCACGTCCATCACGATTGCGATCACGGTTACGACCATCGCCACCGCCGCGTCCATCACGACTACGATTACGATCACGGTTACCATCACGGTATCCACTTCCGTTACCACCGCGTTTTTTAGAACCGCCACCGCCACCTCTTGAAACAACTGGTGGTTCTGATGTTAAAGCGATCGGAGTTGTATCCGGCTCTTTTGTCATCATTTTCAAAGCAGCAGCTACTACTGTTACAGAATCATTCTCTTCTAACATTTCTTCTGCAATACGCTTGTAGTATGATAAGTTATCATTTTCAATTGTGCTTTGAAGTTTTTCAGCGATTAAACGTTGTTGACCTTCTAACGCCTCGTCAAGTGTCGGTGCGTCCATACGATCAACTTTACGTTTTGTTGTACGCTCGATATTTTTTAATTGTCCTGATTCACGTGGTGTTACAAATAACATTGCAATACCTTTTTTACCAGCACGGCCAGTACGACCGATACGGTGAACGTATGATTCTGGATCTTGTGGGATATCGAAGTTGTATACGTGTGTTACGCCTGAAATATCAAGACCACGTGCAGCAACGTCTGTTGCAACAAGAACTTCAATAGTACCTTCTTTAAATTTACGTAATACAGACATACGCTTCGCTTGTGTTAAGTCACCGTGAATACCTTCTGCTGCATAACCACGTAAGTTTAATGCTTCTGATAATTCATCAACACGACGCTTTGTACGACCGAATATGATTGCAAGCTCTGGAGATTGAATATCTAGTAAGCGTGTTAACACGTCAAACTTTTTCTTTTCTTGCACTTCTAAATAGAACTGCTGAATGTTTGGCATTGTTACTTCTTTTGCTTTTACTTTAATGTGTTGAGGCTCAGTCATGAAACGCTCAGCAATACGACGGATTGGATCTGGCATTGTCGCTGAGAATAATAATGTTTGATGTGTTTCTGGCACATCTGTTAAAATCGCTTCAATATCTTCAATGAAGCCCATGTTTAACATTTCATCCGCTTCGTCAAGAACAACAGTCTCTACGTTTTGTAAGCGAAGTGTTTTACGGTTGATATGATCTAAAATACGACCCGGCGTACCTACAATAATGTGTGGGTGTTTTTTTAGAGCACGAATTTGGCGGTTAATATCTTGACCACCATAAATTGGTAGAATACGAACACGTTTATGTTTACCAATTTTGTATAGCTCTTCTCCAACTTGAATTGCTAATTCACGCGTTGGCGCGATAACAATACCTTGAACTGCTTCTTTATTTGTATCCACTTTATCTAATAGTGGTAATCCGAATGCTGCTGTTTTCCCTGTACCTGTTTGCGCTTGCCCAATAATATCCTTACCTTGCAATGCATGTGGAATTGTTTCAGCTTGAATCGGCGTAGCCTCTTCAAAGCCCATACTTTCAACAGATTGTAGTAAAGACTCACTTAATCCTAGTTCTCGAAATGTTGTCAATGTTACTTCTCCTTTTCTATCCTATACTTATCATTTAAAAAAAGGCGTTTTCCGAACTTGCGGAAAAGCCATTTTCCTGAATACTTACGTATATAACCGGGCGTATATTCTTCACGAAAATACTTCTAAACGTTATTACACTTTATCAATTATAAGTTTTGTAGGTGTAAAAAGCAAACCCCAACTGTTACCTTATTTCATATTCAGAGCTTTTTTCTTTACTTTTATTTTTTTATCGTTTACTGTAAGCGCTTATTATAAGTTTCCACTATTTTCGTGGCTATCATCCCTATTTATATACACCAATTATTTCAACATCGTAATTACTTCTTCTAATTTCATGCCGCGAGATGCTTTTACTAATACAACATCTTTCGTACCGACTACTGCTTGCAACTCTTTTATTAACTCTTCTTTACTATCATACGCTTTTACACGGTCTTTAGGGAAATTAATTTTTGCACCTTCAGCAATTTGAGCCCCTAATTTACCATATGTGAATACATATGAAATTTTTGCTGGATCAATTAATTTACCTACTTCATAATGAAATTGCACTTCTTGATTTCCAAGTTCTAACATATCACCAAGCACAACAATTTTTTTAGCAAATCCATCTAAACCATTCATTAGGTGGAACGCAGCTTCCATAGCTGTTGGACTAGCATTATAAGCATCATTGATAATTGTTAAACCACTATCTGTTTTTACAATTTCCATACGCATACCTGTCATTTGAAGTGTTACTAAACCTTGTTTCATTTCTTCCCACGTTACACCAAAATGTTTTGCAATTGCCATTGAAGCAAGCGTATTATATACATTATGCTTTCCTAGTACTGGCAAATAGAATGACAAAGTTTCATCCCTGTTCATCTTAAAGTGTGTCCCAGTAGCCTGCAATGTTACAGTAGTTGGATAGTAATCATTTGCTCTCGCATCACCAAATGTAACTTTTTCAGCTGCTAAATTCATTTCTGGAACACGATTCGTTAATAGCGGCTCATCTCCATTATATACGAACACGCCACCCTTTTGTAAACCTGTAACAATTTCTAACTTCGCTTCAGCAATCGCCTCACGAGAGCCTAAATCCATTAAGTGCGCCTCACCAATGTTCGTAATAATAGCTGCATTAGGACGAGCTAACTTAGATAGAAATTCAATTTCTCCTCGGCTTGACATGCCCATTTCTAATACAGCTACTTCTGTATTTTCCTCTAAATTTAAAATAGTAAGAGGTAAACCGATGTGGTTGTTGAAATTACCTTCTGTTTTTTGAACTTTAAATTTAGTCCCAAGAATACTTGTTACAATATCTTTCGTAGATGTTTTACCATTACTACCCGTTACGCC
Organism: Bacillus sp. TH17; assembly: GCF_016651125.1. Classification (NCBI taxonomy): domain Bacteria; kingdom Bacillati; phylum Bacillota; class Bacilli; order Caryophanales; family Bacillaceae; genus Bacillus; species Bacillus sp. TH17. The sequence goes on along the minus strand of NZ_JAEKEN010000001.1, from coordinate 5,100,590 downwards.
AATAACTTTTACATCCAATTGATCACGATAGTTTTTCGCTAACATTTGCAATGCTGCTAGTGTATCTTCTACAAAAATAACCGGAAGATTTTCAGGTGGGTTTTCTACATCTTTCATCCATAATGTAGCAATCGCCCCATTTTCAACAGCTTTGTCTACAAAAGCATGTCCATCGAAACGTTCACCTTGAATTGGAACATATAAATTTCCATTTTCAATTTTCCTCGTATCAATAGACACTCCTTGTATAGTAATTCCCTCATACTGCTCTGCTAATCCAGTACCATTTATCATCTGCTCTACTTGTTTTAACGTTCGGTTTATCATGAAAACACTCCTTACATAGAGGAAGCACTATTCCTTCGAATAGTGCTTCCTCCTTTTTTGTTAGATTGTATATTTAATTTTTTGTTTTTCTTCGTGACGCTCAATCGCTAAGCGAATTAGCTCTTCAATTAATTCCGGATACGGTAACCCTGTATGTTGCCATAATAGAGGGAACATACTAAACGGCGTGAATCCTGGCATTGTGTTTACTTCGTTAATATATACTTCTCCATCTTTCGTTAAGAAGAAATCAGCTCGTGTTAAGCCCGAACCATCTAATGATTGGAATGCGATAATTGCATCTCGCTTAATTACATTAGACTCTTCTTCTGTCATTTCAGCTGGAATAATTAACGCTGTATCACCATCGATGTATTTCGATTTGTAATCATAAAAATCTTTTTTCGGTACAATTTCACCTACAACTGAACATTTCGGCTCATCATTACCTAATACACCAACTTCTACTTCACGACCTACAATATTTTCTTCTACAATAATTTTACGATCAAATTGGAATGCCTCTTCGAATGCATTCTCAAGCTCTTCACGATCGTTACACTTATTAATACCAACACTTGAACCAAGGTTTGCTGGTTTTACGAAGCAAGGATATCCTAATACTTCTTCTACTTTTTCATACGCTGTTTCACGATCTTTTTCCCATGCGCTACGAATGAAAGATGCATATTTCGCTTGTTTCAATCCAGCTTCTGCAAAGATATTTTTCATAACAACTTTATCCATACCAGCAGATGATGCTAATACACCGTTACCTACATATGGAATGTTTAGTAATTCTAATAACCCTTGTACTGTTCCATCTTCGCCATTCGGTCCATGTAATAATGGGAAAATAACATCAATTGCATCTTCTTGTTTAGAAGTTGCCGTTGGGATAATTTCTGTACTTAATGATACAGGAGAAATTGTATTCTCTTCCCCACTCATTTGTAATGCCTCAACATTTGTTACTTCGCCTTCAATACGCTCTCCACGCATCCATTGGCCTTGTTCTGTAATATAAATTGGATGAATCTCGAATTTATCTTGATTTAATGCTTTAATAGCAGCAAGAGCCGTTTGTAACGAAACTTGATGCTCAGCTGATTTTCCACCGTATAATAAACCTAATTTAATTTTTGTCACTGAAATCACCCTAACCAATTGTTTTCATTTTTCTATTTTAGCACTTTTTATAAAAATAGGTAGTTCCTATTTGAAATAAAATGTAACTTCCACAAATAATTAAAAGACACCACTTATTGGTTTTCTACACTTTTTCTCTTTAATTTCTACACACCTAAACAAAATTAAACTTTAGAGCAAAATTGCTATCTAATCTAGTTATGTACCTAAAATATGTAGAAATCCACTTTGTGTGTATGTCATCTATATTACCCTACCATTTGTGGAGAATGAAAAAACACTGATTAAAGTTTCATTTTATTAAGAAGACTGTTTTGTAGGCGTATCTTTTTGCCTCTGCTCAACAAGACGATCTAAAGAAACATATACAAAGCCTGCAACTACACACCCTACACTTAAAATTGTAAATAAGTAGTGACCAAGCAAACGATCCAATAAAAAACCACCAAGAAGTGGACCGAATGCACTTCCTGTAATCCACTGCAAACTCGCCGCCCCCATATAGGTTCCTCTCAAATGCTCAGGGGCCAAATTCGCTACAAACGTCATCTGTACAGGTGACATAATCATCTCGCCTAACGTATATATGGCATAAACAAACATTAACGTCATTAAAATAATTGTAGCATTTGTATCATATTCTCCAAACCACTTCGGTAACCATCCTATAAAAAACAAACCAATTCCGAACAAACACGCACCGTATAACATCGTCTTTCCAACAGGTTTATCTGTCGCCCATTTTGAAATTTGAAATTGAAATAAAACAACTAATAGACCATTTAATGCCATTAAATATGGGTATGGATTGTTGACTCCAATAATATCCTTCATTTCGTTATCAAAGTGAAGCGGTAACATGCCTTCTGTTTGAGAAAACCCCATAGAAATAATGATCCCCGCTAACAAATAAATCATTAACGCCTTATCTCTCATTAAAATTTTCCAAACTGCTCCGGATTCCTGCTCTTTACTTTTTTCCGTCATATCCGTAATTTTTGGCATTGTTTCTTTAATAAGTACTAACACTAGTAGCGCATAAAACAACATAGCGGATGAAGCAATAATAAACACGAGGTTCTTTGATAAAACAACTACCGATGCTCCCATTATCGGTCCAATTGCAGCACCAATATTGTGTCCCATTCGCAATAAACCATATGCTTCTGTTCTTTTTTCTGGCGCCGTCACATCTGCAACCATCGCTGATGCTGCTGGATGAAATAAAGAATTACTTAACCCTAAAAAAATAGATAAAATAGCGTATGGAATAAATCCTTCGATAAATAAAAAACCGAGCATTAATAACGCATTACTCGCCATTGAAAATATCATAATTGGCTTTCTTCCATATATATCAGCTATTCTTCCGCCTATAAGCGAGCCAAAGCTTGCAGCAATTGGAGAAAGCGCCATAATAATCCCAACTTGTAATAAAGAATCTACCTTATCTTTTAAATATAGTGCAAAAAAAGGCATTAACATCATCATCGCAATTCCGTTCAAAGTCTCACCGATAAATCGAATCCATACGTTACGATCCATCTCTCTTAGCTCACGCCATGTATTTTTCACATTTTCACCCCTTTAGTTCGCCAACAATTATCTTATAATACATTCAGAAAAATGTAAATTTTCAAAATAAAAATCCATCCTAACAGAATTAGAATGGATTTTTCCATTTATAAATTTGCTACATCTTCTTCTTTTTTACTATTATTTAAAACACTACGCTTTCTACTATAGGCGAAATAAACTACTATACCGATAACCATCCAAACACCAAAACTAATCCAAGCTGTCGCTGATAATTGAAGCATCAAATATAAGCAAAAGATAACTGTTAATGCTGGTAAAAATGGTACGAGCGGCGCCTTAAACGCCCTTGGTAAATCAGGATGAGTTCGTCTCATCACAATGACAGCAACAGCTACAAGTGCAAATGCTGACAAAGTTCCCATATTTACAAGATGTGCTAAAACATTTAAATCTATTAATCCTGAAATAAGTGCTGCAATAATACCTGTTGCCCATGTATTTAAAAATGGCGTTTTAAATTTCGGATGAACTTTAGCAAGACGCTTCGGTAACAATCCATCTCTGCTCATTGCATATGAAACACGAACTTGCCCATACATCATAACTAGCATTACAGTTGTAATTCCTGTAATTGCTCCTACTGATATCACTCCCGCCAAACTATCTTGTCCAATAAATTGAAGTGCGAAAGCAACTGGATCTGATATATTCAACTGACCGTATGGAACAATCCCTGTCAAAATAAGTGAAACAACAATGTACAGAACCGTACAAACTAGTAACGATGCAATAATTCCAATCGGCAAATCGCGTTGTGGGCGCTTCACTTCTTCTGCGGCTGTTGATACAGCATCAAATCCAATGAATGCGAAGAAAACTGTAGCTGCTCCAGCCATTACACCATCTAACCCAAATGGCATAAAAGGTGTCCAATTTTCAGGTTTTACATAATTAAATCCGGCGAAGATAAAAATGAGAACAACTGCTAGTTTAATAAATACCATTATATTATTTACACGTGCACTTTCACGAACACCTCTAGATAAAAGAACCGTCATAACTAGAATAATTAGAACTGCAGGTAAATCAATTATTCCACCCTTTCCAGTACCAGGGGCCGAGGAGAGAATGGTGGGAATATGAATCCCAAATCCCTTTAATAACGATTGCAAATACGCTGACCATCCATTGGCTACAGCAGATGTGGCTAATAAATACTCGAGCATTAAATCCCATCCAATTAAGAATGCAAATACTTCTCCCATCGTCGCATACGTGTACGTGTAAACACTCCCTGAGACAGGAACTGAAGAAGCAAATTCAGCGTAACAAAATGCAGCAAAGGCACAAGCTAATGCAGCTATAGCAAATGATAATATAATAGCTGGTCCAGAATGTTTCGCTGCTACAACGCCAGTAAGAACAAAAATACCAGTTCCAACAATTGCTCCGATTCCAAGCATTGTTAAATCAAGTGCCCCTAACGTTCTCGATAATGTCTTTTGTTTACTTTCTTGCAGTAACGTTGAAATCGGCTTCTTTTGAAAAATTTGCTTCATACTGTGCTCCTCCATGATTTTAGTTTTCTGAAAATTTAATTTACTTTCCTCATTTTACCCACGGCATGTTTTTTAGTCAATACTTTTGTCGAAATAAACAGAAAACTATCGAGATACATACTATACTCTTATCATCCTTTCGATAAAAAGATTCAGACAATCATATCTATATATATTTTCATAACTTTTTTGGTATTATTATACATATCGATTCCATAAAAGAGGCATGCTCCCGTAGTGAGCATGCCTCTTTTTACTTATTTCACAGTATATGAACCCTCTTCAATCCAGCTATACATATATTTTTCATCTTCCGTCTCATGTGCTTGTTTTACAATACGAAGCGGACGGAATGTATCTATCATAACAGCCAGTTCAAGTGTCTCTTTCTTCCCTATACTCGCTTCTGTTTTCCCTGGATGTGGCCCATGCGGGATCCCGCTTGGATGAAGCGTAATAGAACCTTCTTCTACACCTTTTCGGCTCATAAAGTTACCTTCTACATAGTACAGTACTTCATCACTATTCACATTACTATGATAATATGGTGCCGGAATAGATTCTGGATGATAATCGTATAAACGCGGTACGAAAGAGCAAATGACGAAATTATGCCCTTCGAATGTTTGATGTACTGGTGGTGGCTGATGAATACGACCTGTAATTGGCTCAAAATCCTCCACATTAAAGACCCACGGATATAAATAACCATCCCACCCAACAACATCTAACGGATGGTGCCCTAACACATGCTTGTGCATATAACCTCTCGACTTTGTCATTGCGACAAACTCACCTTTATCATCATATGTCTCCAATTTTTCCGGGCCACGAATATCCCTTTCACAAAACGGACTATGTTCTAACAATTGCCCATATTCATTGCGATAGCGACTTGGTGTTGTAATTTGGCTATTTGCCTCTACAACAAGAAACTTAGTCTCTCCCTCATCTGGAATAACACGATAAATCGTTCCAATTGGAATTGTTACATAATCACCTTTTCTATAGTGAATCGTTCCAAACATCGTTTCAATTTTTCCTGTTCCATAATGAACAAATAACATTTCATCGCCATCACCATTACGGTAAAAATAATCCATTTTTTCTGTTGGACTCACTACTCCAATTAATAAATCCTCATTCCCAAGCATAAAGTTTCTTCCGCTTACTGCATCACCAGTTTTTTTATTTTCTTTCGTACGGAAGTGGCGATGAGCAAGAAGGGCATCCTCTTCATACTGTAACTGACAAGAATGTGATAATGTCGCGTGCCCTACTTCTGTTGGCATATAATGATGATACAAAATAGACTGGGTACCAGAGAAACCTTTTGTCCCCATTACCTGCTCACGATAAAGCGATCCATCTTTTTTACGAAATTGTACATGTCGTTTATGAGGTAGCTCCCCCATGTGACGATAAAACATGCCCATCACCTGCTTTCATGTCTTTTTTGACCGTATTACGTAACGTACCTAAACCAGTAATCGACAACTCTACAACATCTCCATCTTGTAGCCACTCTTCTGTACCAAGTTCTAAAATACATCCTGTTCCTACTGTCCCAGAACCAATCACATCTCCTGGATATAACGTAACGTCTTCCGAAGCACGTTCAATCATTTCAGCAAATGTATAGTAAATATCTTGGAAGTTTCCCTTTGATAATATCTTTCCATTTACATGAGCAGTCATCTCTAAATCATAACGATCACCGTTACGATAAACGTCTAATTCCTCTTTCGTAACGAGATACGCTCCTAATGAAGTTGCAAAATCTTTTCCTTTCGCTGGACCGAGTCCCACTTTCATTTCTGTTGCTTGTAAATCCCTTGCACTCCAGTCGTTCATAATGCAGTAACCAAAAATATATTCCTCTGCTTGTTCACGAGAAATGTTTCGTCCTTCTTTCCCAATTACGCAAGCAATCTCTAACTCATAATCAAGCTTTTTAGACTTCTTCGGACCAATAACAAAATCATCTGGCCCAATAACAGCACGGTGGTTCGTAAAATAAAAAACCGGGATATCATACCATTCAGGTACAACATCTAGCCCTCTTCTCCCGCGGGCTGTTTTTACATGCTGCTCAAATGCATAAAAATCTCGAATGCTACTCGGATTAGGAATTGCCGCTGCTAATTGAACTTCCTCTAAGGAATATATACCCTTTTCAGGATTCTTAATATTACGCAATACTTCTACATACTCATCTGCTTTCTCTAAAAAGGCGAGCATAGAAGAAGGTAATTGTCCATTACTTGCAAGATTCATATCGATTACTTTGTCACCTTCAAGCCATCCAGCTCGCATTTCTTTCGATGGGAGACGAAATGTAACAAATTTCATCTTGATTCCTCCCTATGAAAATGAAATTTCCACCAACAAAGGAACTCTTGCTGGTGGATACAAATTTTATAAATTTCCGCGACGCTCTTGTTCTCTTTCAATTGATTCGAATAACGCTTTAAAGTTCCCTTCGCCAAATCCACGAGAACCTTTACGTTGGATGATTTCAATAAATAGAGTTGGACGATCTACAATTGGTTTCGTAAAGATTTGTAATAAATAACCTTCTTCGTCACGGTCTACTAGAATCTTCAATTCTTTTAATCTATCAATTTCTTCATCAATTTTCCCCACTCGTGCAGTTAACTCATCGTAATACGTATCTGGCGTATCTAAAAACTCCACGCCATTCGCACGAAGCACTTCAATTGTTTTTACAATGTCACTTGTTAATAAAGCAAGATGCTGTACACCCGCTCCGTTATAGAACTCTAGATATTCTTGAATTTGTGACTTTCTTTTTCCGTCTGCTGGTTCATTAATTGGAAACTTAATACGGCTTCCATTCGTCATAACTTTTGACATTAATGCCGAATACTCTGTACTAATATCGTCATCGTCGAAATGGATCATTTGTTTAAAGCCCATAACATTCTCGTAATAACTAACCCACTCTTCCATTTTCTCAACGTTACCAACTACATGGTCTACAGCAATTAAACCGGATTCTTCAAATGGAATATTGAACTCTACCTTTTGAAATCCTGGCATGAATGTTCCTTTATAATTTTTACGCTCTACAAGCGTATGAATTGTATCACCATACGTACCAATAACCGCTTTCTTCAAGGTACCTTCCTCATCTGTTAACTCTTCAGGAGGAGCAATCGCAACAGCGCCACGTTTTACAGCTTCAGAGTATGCTTTATCAACATCATCAACAAGTAAAGCCACATCTTTCACTCCATCACCATGAGTCTTTACAAACTCTGCAATACGACTATCACTACTTAAAGCTCCAGACACAACAAAACGCATATTTTTTTGCACAAGAACATAAGATACCTTTTCACGGTTTCCTGTTTCTAATCCAGAATAAGCTACAATTTTGAATCCAAACGCTCTCGCAAGATAATAACTTGATTGCTTTGCATTCCCTACGTAAAATTCCAAATGATCTACATCACGTACCGGAAAAAAGTCCTCCATTTGTGCAGCTAGCGTATCCATAGATTTTTGTTTCATAATATCTTCATCCCCCTGTAAATAGATTAAATGGTCCATACTTAAAACCAACCGAAAGCGCTTCCAACATCAATTAATAGAAATTAGTTAGCAAGCTAACAATTTCCGACCTTTAAAATTTTCTATCTCTTCTGTCAAATTCCTCTTTTTTTCTTACATATAAAATTCGACTTTTTTCTCTTTAAAGTAAGGGGAAAATATTAATACTTGAAGGTATATATGAGAGGAAAACAAAAAAGACTCCAACATATTAACTACTTACTAATACGTTAGAGTCTTTATTTTTTTTGAATGATTGTATTTATATTTTTCATACTAATATATTTGCAAGGAATAGAATAAATGATGTTAATATTACCGCTCCGCCTAATGATCCTAATAAATCTGTTTTTGTTACTTGTAACACTTGTTCACTGTTCATATTCCTCATTCTCCTTTCATTTTGTACAATTTAAAACTTTTATTATACTAATACGCTTGATAGAAATACGATTAATGCTGTTAATACTACTGCTCCGCTTGCTGATCCTAAGAAATCACCTTTTGTTACTTGTAATACTTGCTCTTTCATATCTTTCATTCTCCCTTCATTTATCTTTTGTTACAAAACTTCTATTATACTAATACGCTTGATAGAAATACGATTAATGCTGTTAATACTACCGCTCCACTTGCTGATCCTACGAAGTCACCTTTTGTTACTTGTAATACTTGCTCTTTCATATCTTTCATTCTCCCTTCATTTATCTTTTGTTACAAAACTTCTATTATACTAATACGCTTGATAGAAATACGATTAATGCTGTTAATACTACCGCTCCACTTGCTGATCCTACGAAGTCACCTTTTGTTACTTGTAATACTTGCTCGTTGTTCATAATTTTCATTCTCCCTTCTCTTATTTTTGTTACAAAACTTCTATTATACTAATACGCTTGATAGAAATACGATTAATGCTGTTAATACTACTGCTCCGCTTGCTGATCCTAAGAAGTCACCTTTTGTTACGTTTAATACTTGCTCGTTGTTCATATCATTCATTCTCCTTTTTTATAAGTTATCTATATGTAATTACTAAGAAACGATTAGTTCATAGTTTTCATGTTAACGTTACATTGAAATTAATTACGTAACGTTTGTAACACTAATGTAACATAACTATTATTACGTTGCAATATAATTACGTAAATTTTATTACACTTTTTTTACGTTTTTTTAAATAAACACTCAAAAACCTTGTTTTAATGCGTTTTCTACTACAATCACATTTGTAACACTAGTGTAACATTAAGGTCATAAAGCGAAATATAATATTATTCGTCTCTATTTTGTTAACAACCAAAGTGAAACTTTAATCAACGAGAGTTCCATTCCCTACTAATTATTCCCCTCACCAATCGCACTTTTACTAGAAATTAATGCGGGATAAAATACTATCTTTCCAAGATAAGTTTATATGTTTCCTCTATATAACTATGTATAATGGAAACAAAGAGGTGGTCATTTTGAAATTAATCGCACTAGATATGGATGGTACACTACTATCATCTAATCTTGAAATCTCCAAAGAGAACTTACAAGCTATCCAAACCGCAAAAGAGGCTGGTCATATTGTAATGATTTGTTCTGGCCGCGCGAAAGAGGATGCTTTGAAATTATTGGAAGAATATAAACTATCTCTTCCAGTTGGAGCAAGCAATGGGGCAATTGTTTATGTAGACGGAAAAGTAATTAACTCGCGTTGTTTACAAAATGATAAAGTATACAAGCTTGCAAAATTACTAGAATCTGAAGGTTTTCCATATAAGTTGTACACAAATAAAGGGGTTTACTCTCCTTATACATGGCAAGATCAAGTTATGCAGGCATTCGAAGAAAACAAGCATACACTAGATGTTACACTTGAGGAACTTGAAAGAATTACAGAAAAACAAAAGAAATCAAACTTAATTACTGATTTCCAAAAAATCGAAGATGTCGTAAATAATCCAGAATTAGAAATATCTAAATTCTTTATTTTGACATTTAATGCTGCTCATCGTTCGCAGCTATTGCAAACTTTACAAGAAGATACGGATATTTCAGTTACGGCATCAGCTCCTACTAATGTAGAAATTATGGATAAGCATGGCCATAAAGGCAATGGTTTGCAAGAAATGGCAGCTTATTTCAATATATCAATTGAAGATACTGTTGCAATCGGCGATAACTTTAATGATGTGCCAATGTTACAAGTAGCTGGCTTATCAGTTGCAATGGGAAATGCCGAAGAAGATGTCAAAAAACTATGTGACGTTGTAACATTAACAAACAATGAACATGGTGTTGCTCATGCAATCGAGCAATTTGTATTGAAACAAACTTCATCTAGTAAATAAAGTGAAACTTTAATCAGAGGCGGGGTTCCTCTGATTATTAGTTGAACCAATCGGGCTTTTACGGGCAGTTAATGCGGGGTAAAAAAAGGACTCTTTCACATTTTGAAAGAGTCCTTTTCTTTTACACATGATGACAAGCAACAAAATGATCTTCACCCACATTACGGAATTCTGGTACATTCGTTTTACAAATATCTGTAGCAACGGGGCAACGTGTATGAAAACGGCAACCTGATGGTGGATTTGCAGGACTTGGAATATCCCCTTCTAGAATAATCCGTTCTCGCTTAACCGTTGGATCCGGTATTGGCACTGCTGATAACAATGCTTTTGTATATGGATGAAGCGGATTCGCAAATAACTCATCACGTGATGCTGTTTCCACAATAGTTCCTAAATACATAATTCCAATTTTCGTACATAAGTGCTCCACAACACTTAAATCATGTGAAATGAATAAATAGGATAATCCCTTTTTCTCCTGTAATTCACTAAACAAATTAATGATTTGCGCTTGAATAGATACATCTAATGCCGCAACAGGCTCATCAGCCACAATAAATTCTGGATCTAATACCATTGCCCTTGCAATAACGATACGTTGACGTTGCCCACCGGAAAACTCATGAGGGTACCTGTCAATATGATACGGCGCTAAACCACATAACTCCAATACTTCTATCACCTTTTCACGGACATTTTCTTTCGTCGCTAGTCCGTGAGCCAACATTGGCTCACCAAGCGCTTCTCCAATTCTCATTCTTGGATTTAATGAGCTAAATGGATCTTGAAAAACGAGCTGCATATTAGGACGATGCTTTCTCAGCTCTTCTTTTGATAAAGCATGAACATCTTGACCTTTAAATTTCACTTCACCTTCTGTTTTTTGAACGAGACGGAGAATTGTTTTTCCTATCGTCGTTTTCCCACTTCCAGACTCTCCTACAAGGCCAAACACTTCTCCTTTATCAATTGTAAAGCTTACCCCATCTACCGCTTTCACATGTCCAATCGTTCTACTAAATACGCCGCCCTTAATTGGAAAATACGTTTTTAAGTTCTTCACTTCTAATAATGGTTCACTCATTGCCCAGCACGCTCCTCATATAACCAACAAGCTACTTTATGATCCTCGTCATGCACATTAAGATTTGGCGCTTCATTTTTGCATATTTCCATGCAATGTTCACAGCGACCACTAAAGTAGCAAAACTCATCTAAGCCAACTAAATTTGGAACTTGCCCTGGAATAGAATAAAGTTTATCTGTTCGTTTCCCCATTACTGGTTTTGATTTTAGCAACCCTTGCGTATATGGATGTTTCGGATTTTGAAATATTTCTAGTACCGGTGCCTCTTCAATAACTTTCCCGCCATACATAACGACAACATAATCGGCCATTTCCGCTACAACACCTAGATCATGTGTAATTAATAAAATGGACGTTTTAAATTCCTCTTTTACTTGTCTTAGTAAGTCTAATATTTGCGCTTGAATCGTAACGTCTAGAGCTGTTGTCGGTTCATCTGCAATTAATAACTTTGGATTACAACTAAGTGCAATAGCAATCATAATACGTTGTAACATACCACCGCTTAATTCGTGCGGATAAGAATGGACAATTTCATCAGCACGAGCAATACCAACTTTACGAATTAATTCAATTGCTTTTTTGTATGCTTCGTTTTTGCTAAGTAGTTCATGCTCTCTTAACGTCTCAACAATTTGCTCTCCAACAGTAAAGACCGGATTAAGTGATGTCATCGGTTCCTGGAAAATCATCGCGATATCATTTCCTCTTAAACTACGAAGTTCTTTCTCTTTCATTCCTAAAAGACTTTTTCCTTCATAAAGAATGTCACCACCAACGATGCCGCCAGATTCAGCAATAAGTCCCATAATAGATAAAGCCGTTACACTTTTCCCGCAACCTGATTCGCCTACTACACAAACTGTTTCACCTTCTCGAACTGAAAAGCTAACATGATTGACAGCCTTTACTGTACCTTCTTCCGTCTGAAAGTGTGTTTGTAAATCCTTTAGCTCTACTACCGCTCTACTCATGCTTTCTCACCTACCGCTTCATCTTTGGATCTAATGCATCACGAAGTGCATCGCCAAGTATATTAATTGATACAACTGTTATAAAGATTGCAAAACCAGGCGGGATCCATAACCACGGACGCTTTTGGAAATCGATTAATGAGTTTGCTGCACTAATCATATTTCCCCACGATGGTGTAGGCGGGACAACGCCAAGTCCTAGGTAACTTAGTGCAGACTCTCCTAAAATAGAACCTGCAACACCTAATGTGGATACAACAATTAATATCGGCAGAACATTTGGGATTAAATGATATACAATTTTCCGGTAATCGTTTATCCCGAGTACATCAGCAGCTTGCATAAACGATTGTTCTCGCAGCGATAAAATTTGACCTCGTACGAGGCGTGCAAGTCCTGGCCAACCTACTAAACTTAAAATGATCATAATGACATAAAGACGATAATCAGATGGTACTTTCCATTCTGATAAAATAGCTCCCATTATAATAAGTAACGGTAATCCTGGCATCGACATTAAAATATCCGCAAGACGCATTATAATATTATCGACGATACCACGGTAGAAACCTGCAATCGCTCCTAATAAAGCACCTAGTATAACGGATAACACCATTGAGGCTAAGCCAATTGTTAATGAAATCCGTCCTGCTTGCATAAGCCTCGTTAAAATGTCTCTTCCTAATTGATCTGTGCCAAGCCAATGAGAAAAACTAGGTGGTTTGTTAATTAGCGTAACTTGTATTTTTCCTGATGCATACGGTGAAAAGAATGGACCAATAAAACAAAATAAAAACATAAAAACTAATGCGTAAAATCCTATAAGTGCCATTTTATTTTTCTTTATCCTTTTAAAAGCTTGCCTCCACGGCGATGATTCATTCCTTCTTTTCTTTTTTTCTTTTTTTTCCGTAGTTGCTGTAACAGTTTCCATCTCTTTCCCCCCCTTACTTCAACCGAATACGTGGATCAACAACTGCATATACAATATCCGCTAAAAAGTTTGAAACAATTGTCAAACACGAAAGAAACATCGTAAATGCCATTAATACCGTATAATCACGAAAATTTAATGCTTCTAATTGAATATTACCGATACCTGGCCAGTTGAAAATTTGTTCTATAATAATTGCCCCTGAAAACAGCCCTGGTAATTCAAATGCAAGCAATGTAATAGCCGGCAAAATTGCATTTTTTAATGCATGTTTATAAATAACGGTCTTCTCCTTTAAACCTTTTGCTCTAGCCGTTCGAATGTAATCTTGCCGTACAACCTCTAACATACTCGTTCTAAAATAACGAGTTAATGAGCCAACTCCAAGAAGAGTTAAAATAAATACGGGTAAAACCATATGCTTTGCAACTTCTATTCCGTAAGCAAGCCCAGTTGAATTACTCCCAACATCAATCATCCCGCCTATCGGTAACAGCTTAAAGTCAACCGCAAACACTTTAATTAAAAACAAACCGATAAAGAATGAAGGAAATGACATCGCTGCAAATACACCAATTGTTACAAGCTTATCGAATAAAGAATGTTGCTTTGTCGCTGAAAATACACCGATAATAAGTGCAATTAGCCAAATAAAGAACAATGCAATAATCGCAACAATAAACGAATTCCATATAAATTTATTTAATAATGACGTTACAGATTCTTGATATTGAAGAGAAAAACCAAAGTCCCCCTGCAATGCATTACCTAGCCAGTGAAAATATCGCTCAACAATTGGTTTATTCAATCCATACAATTCCCTAAGTTCAGCTGCTCTTTCCGGTGTAATCTTCGGGTTTGAATCAATATAATCTCCTGGAAGAAGTGCGAACAGGAAGAAGATAATAATCGATGTCCCCAACAGTGTAGGAATCATTTGTAACAGCCTACGAATGATATATGTTTTCACCCTTTTTCTCTCCAATCTTATGCTTAAAATAGAAGAACATTTTTTCAAAGCGGCACACTACTTGCCGAATGAAAAAATGTCTTCTACTTATACATTCTTCTCGTTATTTTTCGATAGATAGAGCTGGTAAGTTTGCACTAATACTATTGTATTTTTCAGGGTCAATTCCTTTTATATTCCCGTTATAACCAGTAATTGTTCTACGATAGTTTAATAGAATTACTGGTGGATCATCACTTAATTCTTTATACAGTTCTTTATAGATTGGTTTACGTTTTTCAATATCTACCGTTTCAATACCCTTTTGAATTAACTCATCTACTTTTGCATTTTTATAACCAAGACTCTTCTCATTGACACCCGACAAATATTCACCAGCTGTTTCACTCGGATCACTTGTAATTGGTGTCGAAACAGAAGCTAAATCATAATCACCTTTGTTTACCTTCGAAAGCATAGTATTAAAGTCCATAAATTCAGGGTTAAATTCTACACCTATTTCTTTATAATTCTCTTTTGCAATCGGAATTAATAAATCGCTATCTTTAGCCGAACTTGGGCCGAAATAAGAAAGCTTTAATTTTTGACCATCTTTTTCACGAATTCCATCCGAACCAACTTTCCATCCTGCTTCATCTAATAATTTTTTCGCTTTTTCTTTGTCGTATTCATATTTATTAACTCCTTCTTCCGTATAAGCCCAAGAAGTTGGATGAATTGGTACATTAGCTACCGTACCGTATCCTTTCAATGCTGTATCAACATATTTTTTACGATCTAATCCGTAAATAAGTGCTTGACGAACCTTTTTATCCTTTAAGTACGGCTTATTATTATTCATATAAATATAGCTAAATGACGCTGCTGTTTCGATTTGGATATTTGCAAATTCTAAAGCCTTAGCCTGTTCAAGAACTTCGTCACCAGTACCTAGGCCAGTGTAGTCAACCTCACCTGTTTGGAATAATTGAAGCTTCGTATCACCAGAAGTAATTTTATAAATGAAGTTTGGAATTTTGGGTTTACCCGCATAATAATTTTCATTTGCTACAAATCGCACTTCTTGCCCTGGGATATACTTTTCAAATTTATATGGACCCGCAGCTATCGGTTTTTCATATAACGCTTTTAAGTAATTTAAGCTTGTATTTTGTTTGTAATCTTTTCCATAATAAGCTTTTGATAATACCTCTCCACCTAAGGCTGTTAGTGCCTGTGAATTAACTTTTTCAGTTGTAATTTTAATTGTCTGTGGATCAACAACTTGAATTCCTTCAATAGAAGTTGCTTTTCCTTCTTTATATTCTTTACCACCTTTAACAGCATATTGAGAAATGTCTTTGTCACCCTCATATGCCTTATCATGTAAAAGCGTCAATGTGAACGCTACATCATCTGCTGTTAATGGTGAACCATCGCTAAATTTCAAATCTTTACGTAAATGGAATGTATATGTTAACTGATCAGAGGAAATATCCCACTTCTCAGCTAATTCTGGAGTTGGTTTTCCTTGTTTATCTGTAGATACAAGAGATGCAAAAATAACTGAAGTGACGTTTCCATCCCAACCATTTTGTTGGAAATATGGTAAAAATACGCCTCCCGGTTTACTAATACCCACTACTAACGTATCTTTTCTATTCTTCGCTTTATCTGGTACTTTCGTCTTATCTGTCGCAGCAATATTTTCAACTTTTATATTTTTTAAATCTTGCTGTTTTACTGGTTCTGTAGAAGCCGTATCCTCCTGTCCCCCACAAGCAGATAACACAAGCGAACTACTCAGTAATACCGAAAATACACCAGCCCATTTTTTTGTCTTTTTCTTCATTGTCCCCACCCTAACTTTTTTTTAATAATTACACCTTATGAACTGCTTGCCTAATGTATGCCTCCCACAGCAACATTTTATAACCAATCGGAAAAGTCGGTTTTAGTTATAAAAAAATAGTTGTTTTTGAGGGGTAACAATCTTATTCCGACCTTTCCGGTAGACTTTATGGTTATTAGCTTATATCTTTCAGTATATTTTGTCAATTATTTCTATATAAATATTTCGATAATTCCCCGAAAATTATTGAGCAATATTCAATTTAGGTAAACTTAACAAAATACCATTATAATTATCTTCTTGTAATCCTTGAATTCGTGCATTATGTGCAGACACGACTTTACTATTGTTTAAGAAAATAACAGGTGGATCTTCACTTAACTCTTGATATAGTTTTTTATAGATTTCTTTTCGTTTTTCAATATCCAATGTTTCTAATGCCTGCTTAGCTAATTCATCTACTTTCGGATTATGATATCCATCATAATTACGCTTACTTGTCGAAACAAACTCCTCAATTGTTCCGCTCGGATCATCAATCATCGGTGTGGAGACCATCGCTAAATCATAATCTCCTTTAATTACCTTGGAAATCATCGTATTAAAGTCCATGTATTCAGGATTGAAATCTACCCCAATCTTTTTATAATCCTCCTTCATAACGGGGATCATCACATCATTGATTTTACTTGCAGAAGAAGCAAAATAACTTACCTTCAATTTTTGGCCATCTTTTTCACGAATACCATCTGATCCAGCTTTCCACCCAGCTTCATCGAGCAATTTCTTCGCCTTTTCTAAATTATATTCGTATTTATTGATTCCTTCTTCTGTATACGCCCACGAAACTGGTGTAATTGGTACATTAACGAGTGAAGCGTATCCTTGGAAATATGTATCAATGACCTTTTGACGCTCTAATCCATAAATAAACGCTTGGCGTACACGTTTATCTTTAAAGTATGACTTCTTATAATTCATTTTAATGTAACCGTATGAACTTCCCGTATACACATTAACATTAGCAAAGCCTAACTCTTTTAATTGTTCAATCGTCTCCGCATTTGTCGTGAAGCCATCATAATCTACTTCGCCCGCTTGAAATTGTTGCAGCTTCGTATCACCTTTTGTAATTTTATAAATAAAGTGCTCAATCTTCGGTTTACCTTCAAAATAATTTTCATTTGCTACAAAACGAACTTCTTGACCTGGAATATATTTATCTAGTTTATAAACTCCTGCTCCCATCGGTTTTCCATATAACTCTTTTAAATACTCTAAATTCCCTTGCTTATATTCTTTACCGTAATAAGCTTTTGATATAACTTCTCCACCAATTAACGATAATGTTTGGGCATTTACCTTTTCAGTTGTAATCGTAATTGTTTTCGGATCGATGACTTGAATCCCCTCAATAGATGTAGCCTTTCCTTCTTTATATGCTTGCCCACCCTTTATTGCTGTTTGGCTTATGTCCGTTGCACCACTATAAGTTGGATCATGTAGTAAAGTTAATGTAAATGCTACGTCATCCGCTGTTAACGGTGAACCATCACTAAACTTTAAATCATCTTTCAAATGAAACGTATATGTAAGCTGATCCTCCGAAATATCCCATTTCTTCGCTAGAATTGGAATTGGTTTCCCCTCCTTATCCAATCCAACGAGAGGAGCAAAGATAGCTTGTGTTATATTACCATCCCACCCATTTTCCATAAAATGCGGAAGGAATATCCCGCCAGGGCTCGGCATTCCCACTACAAAGGTATCCTTTCTTTCTTTTGCCTTTGCTGGACTTTTTGCTTTGTCACTCGCTTTAATAAACTCATCTTTTACTTTCGGCATCTTTGTTGCTTCATTTGTACTTGTCTCTTCTTGAGCACATCCTGCTAATAAAACCGATGTACTAAGAAACGTAACAAGTAACCCTTTAAAAACCTTTCGCATAATTCTCACCCTTACTTTCCTGTTTTCTAATTAAGTAGTAACATAAAGATCCTTTCTGTAACTATCCTTATTTATCATATAAAAATAGTATGAATTAATTTCAAGATTATTCCTTTTCACTAGTTATGTCAATCCTTGCTAATTGATGTCTTTCAAAAAATAAAAAACACCTTCTATTACCTAATAGTCCCGCATAGAATAATAACAATTAACTACCAAGAAGGGGGCGAAAATATGGACAACCTATTCCAATATGTCCTGCACTATGTATTATTAACAATCATGATAGTCGGGGCGTTATTACTATTCCCTTTCTTCCCAAAGTTCGTCCTCTTTTTAGCTTTTTTTATTATGCTCGGGATCGCTATTATAATTTCAACGAGGGAAGATACCACACAAAAAGAAAGCAGAGTTCAGCGCGTAAAGCTGTAACTCTGCTTTCTTTTTTTACTTTCAACCATGAGTCTCTATCACGCATACTTATGTCTCGGGAAATAATTAGCCTACACTTCTGTAATTACTATTATTGAAAAAGCTTTTGATAACATTTATTTTTCTCTTTACCAGTTCTTCAATTTCGATATGGAATTTCTGCTGGATGAAAATTGCGTAACATAAATTTATCAAAATTACTGTTTCACGTGAAACACATTTTTTATTTATCCCTTACGTAAAATATTATTATAAAGTTAAACTTTAATCAGTGGGGGTTTTGTTCATCCCCCACCGATTATTAACCCTCACCAATCGGGTGTTTACGGGCAGCAGGGCTCCCACCTAACTTCTTTGCTCCAACCTAATTTTGAGGTGGGAGTCTTACTGCCCCGCAAATAGCGGGATAAAAAAGAAAGCTAATCCCTTCAGCAAAACTGAAAGGAATTAGCTTTCTACTTTTTACTCCACAATATTCTCTAACTCATTATATAACTCCGCTCGTAAAAACTCTTTTTTCGTTTTTTCTTCATATAATTGTTCAAGCATTTCAACATCAACTACATTTTCCATTTTACATTCGATTGCATATATATCTTCTTCTATATGCATTAACTCGTTTTCAACTGCCTCTAAATCCCTAGACTTCTTCTTTTTTATAGGCATTACTTCTAACGCTTTATTCCCTTGCTGTTGCTGCTTCTGTTTTATTACCTGTTTCTCAATTTTTTCTTCCCACTTTTGACGAGCCCATGCATAGTTCCCTGCAAACTCAAATAATTTGTGCTCATCAATCCAATATGTCTTTTCAAACAATTTATTTAAGAAATAACGATCATGTGAAACAGCTAAAATCGTCCCGTTATATTGTTCAAGGGCCTCCTCTAAAACTTCCCTTGATTCAATATCAAGATGATTCGTCGGTTCATCTAAAATAAGAAAGTTAACATCTTGATACATAAGTTGCGCGAGCCTTAACCTCATTTTTTCTCCACCGCTAAGTTGTGTTACTTTCTTAAAAACAGCTGGACCATAAAATAAGAAACGAGCTAATATATGTCTTGCTTCTCCCTCTGTTACAGCCACGCAATCTCTGAAAGCTTCCAATACATTGTTCTTCATATTCCCGTACGCATGTTGCGATAAATAACCGATTTTCACACTACTACCAATCCGAATTTCTCCAGCATCTTGCTGCATTTCTTTTAGTAATAGTTTTAATAACGTAGTCTTTCCTGTACCATTACGTCCAACGATAGCTGCGCGCTCCTGAAAACGAATATGCAAATTTACTTTCTCGAATAAAGATCGTTCATCAAATCCTTTACTCACTTCTTTCATTACAACAACATCTTTCCCGCTTCTCTCTTGCCCTTCAAACTGAAGTCCCATCTGTTTTCTATCCAAAATGGGTCTCTTTAGTTTCTCTATGCGCTCTAATGCACGTTCCATATTTCTGGCTCTCTTATGCAATCCTTCATTCGGCGGATTCGCTTGATTTGCCCATTCACGTAGACGCTTAATTGCTTCTTTCATTTTCTTTATTTTCTTTTGCTGTTCTTGATACGCTTGAAATTCTTGAAGCAGCCTTTCTTCCTTTTCCGCAACAAACTGTGAATAGTTCGTATGATATACGTGAATTTCTCCATCTTCTAAATCAAAAATTTTCGTTACAACTTCATCAAGGAAATAGCGATCATGCGAAATGACCATAACTGTTCCTGTATATTCTTTTAGAAATTGCTCTAACCACTCGACTGCAAATAAGTCCAAATGATTTGTTGGTTCATCTAACAAAAGTAGATCTGGTTTCTGCAATAGCATATACGCAAGGCTTACTTTTGTTTGTTCTCCACCACTTAACTCCATAAATGATCTTGGAAATAGTTCCGTCACCTGTAGACCATTTGCTACCTTCATAATATTCGCTTCTATTTCATAACCACCGAGAAACGCGTACCTTTCTTGAATTACTCCGTATCTCTCCATCAATTTTTGTAAAGCAGATGATTCCTGTTCTTCCGCCATATTTTTTTCTAAAGCATGCATTTCTATCTCCAACTCTTTTTCCTTTTTAAAAGCGGAGCTTAATACATCATATACATTCATTTCATTATTAAATTTTGGAATTTGTGCTACATGACCAATGCGCGTACCTTTCTTCACATGAATAGCCCCTGCATCCAAACCCTCAATTCCTGTTAAAAGCTGAAAGATAGTTGTCTTCCCACTACCGTTACGACCAACTAATCCAATACGTTCTCCATTCTTTATTTCAAGCGATATATTTTCAAATATGATGTTTCCACCAAAAGATTTCTTTACATTATTTACACTACAAATTGTCATTTTCCGTACTCCTTTCAATATAAAAAACCATGGGAAAGAAACATTCCCCATGGTTTTTGTCATAGAAAAAGGAAGCCAAATAGCTCCCTTTTCACACGTTTATCAAAAATGGGTGAAGAGACTTCTATCGTTCAATAGCTACCATGCAATTGTTAAAAAAGGGCATACGTATCCCGTTAACAACTACATCATGAAAAATCGCACGACAAATATAGATATAATCTAAAAATTTTGCGCGCGTAGCTAAAGAACATTTCATCTCATTCACTCCTTTCGTACGGAATTTAATACTTACTTCTTTATTATACTTCCCCGATTTATGTTTGAATAGTCATTTTTCTGAAAATAATAAAGATAGACTAAACATTTCAATAAGTGACATCAAATCTTACAAAACTGTTATGTTCACGTAATGGAAAGCGATAGTACGAAAAGATACCTCCCTATACAATAAAGATGTAAACAAGAGAGACAAAAACAAGGAGGAAACAATCATGATGAAAGAAATCGTAAAAGCAATCTTTGAGGTATTAGTGAACGGACAAGCAGTTGTAAAAGAACTAAACGAACTATAAAAGGGAGGAAAGAACTATGATGAACATGGTAAAAATGATCTTACATGCTTTAGTTGATGCGAAAGCAGTTAGCCAAGAATTAAACCAACAATAAAAAGGGGTATATGAATATGAAGAAAGCCATTATTGTAATCGCAAGTACAGCAATTGCCTTATACACAATAAAAAATAGAAAAAAGAAACAAAATGAAAATGCTCTATATTATCCATACACACTATTAAAGAAAAAATAAAAGACAAGGTACCCTATTGCAATGAGGATATCTTGTCTTTTATTTTTCCCTATTCCCTTTAAAGGATTTCCTTCTCCTTTTCCCGAATGTATTAAGCGGGATTTTACATATATTTTAAAGGGGCATAAATACAAATGGATACACAACAACTATATTTTTTAAACGATATTGGTAAACAAAAACCAGAAAGTATTCGGAACAGAAACACTGCATGTCCTTTTTGTGACAGAGAAAATTTAACGGATATTTTAGCAACTGAGGGCTCTATTATTTGGTTAAAAAATAAATTCCCTACATTACAGGATACCTTTCAAACCGTGCTAATCGAAACAGATAATTGCGAAGACCATATCGCAACATATACAGAAGAACATATGAGAAAACTAATTCGCTTCTCTATTCTCCATTGGTTAAACTTACAGGAAAATGAAGAATTCACTTCTGTGATTTTATACAAAAATCATGGTTCATTTTCAGGCGGAAGTTTGCATCATGCACATATGCAAATTATCGGAATGAAACATGTAGACTATCTTGAAAATATTGAGGAAGCAAATTTCCAAGGGGTAATTGTTCAAAAAAATGAACGCATTGAACTCAACATTTCAAAGCGTCCTATTATTGGCTTTACTGAATTTAACATAGTCATTGAAGATATTGCATTTATAGATGAAATGGCAAATTATATTCAGCAAACTGTACGTTACATACTGACAGATTTCCATAAAGGATGTAGTAGTTATAACTTATTCTTCTATCATCTAAATGGAAAAATCATTTGTAAGGTTGTTCCTAGGTTTGTCGTTTCACCGTTGTATGTAGGATATAAAATACCACAAGTTTCTACAAAACTAGAAGAGGTGAAAATACAACTAGCGCAGTATTTCATGAAGCACGAAGACAAAATTATTCACAAAAAAACAGAGTAGGTATAGAAAACCTACTCTTTGATTACACCTTTATTTCGATAGTATACATCCTCTAATCCGATGTTATACTTCATATTGTTATCCGTCCACTCCGGTCCTAAATTCCCTGGCCATCCAGATGTATTCGCTATATATTTCAGTAATGCAAAATCAGTCAAACCTTTTTGCACCCCGCGCTTATAACCTTTCATTAAATGCGGCATTGCAATTTGCGCATTTGTACGTGGATCTTTCAGCTCTTCATCAGTTAAATGATCTGGCGCAAGCCCACCACCGCGGTGTAATTGAAACAATCCGAGTGAAGTTCCGTTATCTCCAACACTTCTTGGATTTAACCTACTTTCGTGTTCGGCAATTGTAAGAGGTATCCATTCCGGAAGGTTTACTTTCTTTGCTTCCTCTATAATGATTTGTTTCATCTGTCTTGCTTCTTCTGAATCAACATAGCTTGTCTCATTCATTAGCTTACCCATTCCTTCAGACTTTCCTTGGAAATATAAATACACTCCAAGAACAACTAAAAATCCTACAAAGAATTTCTTCACTACCTCTACCTCTTTCTCCGCTGAAATTTGTCCCCTTTCAGCCTTTCTTTTACAATTACCAACACTCTATCATTCTCTTACCTTTCAATCATAGCAAATTACTATACATATTATCATCATGCTTTAGACCGATTTTGCGAAAAAACATATGGTAAATACGTGCAAAAATGTAACTCACATGGACTATAACTTATTTCTTGTATATAATTGTAAATTGAATTCCATATATAGAATAGGAGCATAAATAAATGAAAAGAACTCTACTAATCTTTTTCAGCATTTTACTACTCATTCCTATACATACCTCTGCACAAACATCATCAAAATCAAAAGTACTCGTTTTGTATAGTACAGAAGACAACAAAATTACAAACAATGTACAAATCCTTAATACTCAGTTAGGGCACTTTACAAAAGATATAACAGTAAAAAGCTTAAAGGAAATAAAGGAAAGTACTGAATCATCTTCTTATACACATATTGTTTATATCGGAGAGAAAAAAGAAGATTTTTCTATTGCAGCAAAACAATTTCTAGAAAACTTCTCAGGTCCCATATTAGTTTTAGGACAAAATGTTGAACAATTATCTAATCGTTTTTCTTTCATTACCTCGAAAGAAACCGATATACGAATTCACACTATAGAATATCCGACTAACCAGTTAAAAAATGAATTACATGAAGAACGCTTAATGAAGAAAATTGAAACAAAAGGAACAACTCTTGCTTACGCCTTGAGTGCTGATGGAACTCATCCGTTAATCATTCAGCAAGGAACATCCTATTATGTTGCAACTCCAAACCTTTTCGATTGGATGTCTCATTACGTCGGTGAAATGTTATTTTCTTATTTCGGACAAATACCTGAAACAAATAAAACTTCAGCTTATTTACGTCTTGAAGACGTTCATCCAGCTGTAGATGTAAAGCAATTAAAAGAAATCGCTGAATTACTAAAAGAGAAAAAGCTCCCTTATATGATTACCGTTATCCCTGTTTACAAAGATCCAGACACAGGAAAAACAGTACATTTAAAGGATAACTCTGAATTAATCGATGTTTTACACTTTATGCAAGATAATGGTGGCTCTATCGTTATGCATGGTTACACACATCAATTTTATGATAGTGAAACTGGCGAAGGTTTTGAATTTTGGGATGTAAAAACAGATCAACCAATTCGCCAACCAAACCATGAAAAATCAAAAACAAAAAAAGATTTTCAGTCTACAGAAGACTATAATAAATACGTAAAAAACGGGAAAGCCTTCGAAGAAAAATATATTAAAGATCATATTGAAAAAGGGATTACAGAGCTTGTAGAAGCTAAATTATATCCAGTTGCCTTTGAAGCTCCGCACTATACAATGTCTCAAAAAGGATATGAAATACTATCACAATATTTTTCAACTTATGTAGGACAAATACAACTAAACGATACAACTTGGAAATCAATGCACTCACCGGCTTATATAAGTACACCGTCATTTTTACATGGGATGAAATTAATTCCTGAAACTGTTGGCTTTATTGAAGAAGGTAAGCCACAAGCTATAGCAAAAATGAAAGAACGTGCTTTATCTATCACTAAACTATCTGATGGAATTATCGGTGCATTTTATCATCCTTACTTGGGCGTTGAACCATTAAAAGAAGTATTAAAAGAACTAGAAAGTATTCCAAACATAGAGTGGATTGATTTACAAAAAGACATGAATGAAGTAAAAATGAAAGATATTCATATTACTACTAATAAAGAAGGCATTCACATTGAAAAACCAACAAGTGCGAATGACATAATTGATTATATAAAACAATATGGGTTCTTCCTTATAATTGGGTTCATTATAATTGTCTTTCTTTTATTATTAAGACGTGCGAAAAAATTAGAGTCATAAAAAAAACACCAAGCGAGATGCTTGGTGTTTTTTTATGACTCACTAACTTTATAAAATCGCACCGTATTCGCATATATTTGCTCAGTAACTTTCTCTACTGATATTTTTTTTATTATACTGATTTCTTGTAATACATCTTTTATCATATAAGGATGTGTCATCGTATCCTTCTGAAATTCCCACGGCCCATCTGTTTCTACCATCATATATTCAAGCGGATAATACGAAACTATTTTTCTAATTGTCTCCTTATGTAAAACATCCGGTGTGATAGAAATATAATAACCGTTCCTCATCATCCGTTTCATTGTCTCTTCACTTCCTTTAAACCAATGAAAGTGTGCACGCGAAACTTTATATTCTTCAAGTAAACCACATACAGTGTCAGTATCTTCATAAACCGCATGCAATATAATTGGTAAATCGTATTTACTAGCTAGTTCCACAAACTTTTTTAACACCGCTATGTATGGATCAATAGCAATATTTTCATCTTCTTTCCTTAAATAATATGGCAAGCCCACTTCACCAATCGCAACGATTTCCTCTACATGATCTTCAATTAATTTATAAATTTGCTCACATTCCTCTTTATGAATCGGCTGCTCCGGATGAAAACCTATTGCTGGATGTACAAAAGGATATCGCTTTGCTAAAGATAAAGTTTCTAGACATGATTGATAATTCATAGATACTGCAATAAGCCCTTGTATCTCTTTACTGTTTTCCACATCTATAAATAATCTACTTTTCTCTTCATTCTCATATTGATCAACATGTATATGACTATCAATCAATTTCATCTTTATGCCCCCATAAAAAAAACAAGAAAGGGTCTTCCTTCTTGTTTTATCATCTATATTAGTTAACAATTAAATTTGTTATTATATCAAATAATCCAATACATACTACGGCAACAGTAAAGTAGCTACAGAAATCTTTAATTGGAAACTTCACTACTTCTTCTTTACGCATCCCAGTTTTCTCCCTTCTTAATATATCCCTAATTATTTTTTATCTATTTGTATCTATTATGCAAAAAATATGACAAATTTACTATCGAATTAACTTACGTAAACCTTACAATGTTGTAAGGTTTGAAAAAGAGCCTCATCTAAATAGAGATGAGGGCTATTAAAAATTAGTTGGTTTTTCATTCTTCATTAACATTACAAACAGAAAGTGATACAGTGAGACTTTCTAGTTACACTATATGAAATTTACTATATTTTAACCATCGAATTACATTACAGAAGGCTTACATGTTTGTAAGCTATGTGTAATGTAATTCGATAGTTTCCCTTACCTATATTTCGTACAATAAAGTTAGAAAGTAAGCCAAATAAGAAGAACACTCACATAACCAAATTACATTGCTAGTAGCCGACTCTTCTTATACCTTTCACTCATGCTACTACAACGTACCCCCTTCCCCTTTATATAATAAGAAAAGCCTTAGTCCATATGGACTAAGGCTTTTTCACGAACCTAAAATACCCCTACCTAGTATTTTTATTTTCGACAAAAAATAGGCGGGGGTATAATTCGCTATCTCATCGTTAAAAGTTTACTCTTCGCATTAATAGGAATATTTACAGCTTCAATTTCTTCAATTGCCTCGCCGTAGCGTCCTTTTGCGTACACCTTTAATGCTTCATCTCTCTTTAACATATGCTTAACAGTCTTCTTTATTTTTTGTTCTCTTCCACGTTCATCAAATGCAATAAATTCATATTCATACCATTCATCACCGACATGCTGACCAATCGCATCCACAATTGTATAGTATTCTTTCGTCGTATAAAGCGGATTATATTTATCAATAACTGGTCCAAGTTTCGTAGGTAGTAATACTACTACTATCACTACCATAGCTATTACAGTAGTAATTATTTTTTTCTTCATAATACTGATCTTCCTCCTCTGCAGGATACTTATACATCCATTCTAAAGAGCAGGAATTTAATCTACCATTCAATCCCATTACATTACCCTTACATTTTTGTAAGAATAAAGTGAAACTTTAATCAGTGGGGGTTTACGGGCAGTTGATCTCCCACCTAACTTCTTTGCTCCAGCTGAATTTTGAGGTGGTAATTCTACTGCCCGTTAATGCGGGATAAAAAAAGATGAACGAATTTTCTCGTTCACCTTTTAGCTTGCTTTAAAGCCACCACCAAGTACATCACGCACATCGTGAATGACAACGAAGGCATCTTCATCAACTCTACTAATAACTTGCTTTAACTTAACAAGCTCTTGTTTATTAATAACGATATATAAAACTTCTTTATTTTTACCAGTATATCCGCCGCGTCCTTCTAATACAGTGACACCGCGCGTCATGTTTTTCGTAATAGTCTCTCGAATTAAGTCTGGTTGATTCGAAATAATCGTAACAGCTGTTTTTGTATCCATACCTTCCACGATGAAATCAATCACTTTCGCTCCGACAAATACAGCTACAAGTGTATACATTGCCTTTTCTTGTCCTATTATAAATACAGAGCCAGCAATTACAACGATATCAATAATAAGTACGCCTTTACCAACGCTCCAACCTAAATATTGATTTGCTAGTCGAGCTAAAATTGCCGATCCTCCTGATGTACCTCCAGCTTTGAACATACAGCCTAATCCGATACCTACAAATACACCAGCAAATAAAGCTGCTAGTAACGTATCACTATTTACTTGATATTCGATATGTTCTGTAACATATAAAAACAAAGATGTTTCCACAATACCTATAATTGTGTAAACCATCGTTTTCTTATCAAAAAATTTATAACCTACAGCTAATAAAATTGCATTCAAACCAAAATTCACAATTCCCGGTGACCAATCAAATAAATAGTACGTAACAACTGTTAAACCAATAATTCCACCCTCTGATAAACGGTTTGGAATTGCAAAGTAATTAATACCAATTGCGAATAATAATGAACCAATTGTAATTAGTGTTATTTCCTTTATACGTTGATTAACCATAGTTCATACCTCCCCCCATTTGACATTGTATCACTATCTCCTAGAGGTTTAGAAGTTGTTTTTATTCCGCATTTCCCCTCACAAAGACCAAGATATTATGTTTAAACAAAGGGGTGATTAATTATTCATATTCGCTCTAACTGTACGGACAAAGCGCTCCACATTCCCACTCTGAATATACTTAGCTCTAATGGTTTCACGATTACAAGTACATTCGAAATATGGACGGAAATCTATGTCATCTATATGCAAATACGAATACTCTTCAAATATCGCAGGATAGCACGGAAATTTCCCGTAAAATAGAAGACGTCTAGTAGTGGCAACAAAAATCCCATGTTGATAACATAAAGTAAAGTCATCCTTTTCAAATATCCCTACGACAAACGCTAAAATCTTTTCGTCATCCTCTACATATTTTTTCATACTTAATAAAAGCTCATTCATGCATATCCCTCCAAATTCTATTCATTGTTTTAACACTTGAAAAGAATCCATGGATTATTACAGACCGGTGTAACTCTTTTATAAAGTATGAAACGCGTTTCCTGTCAAAGACATTTCAAAAAATAATCCGTTATGTGATTATACACATAACGGATAAATACTAAACCGTCGAGCGTTCTACAAGTTTATATGGAATTTCCATCTTTTCTTGTTTAGAACTCTCACCACTTACTTGCCTATAAAACATTTCAAAAGCCGTCTTACCTATTCCCTTTAAATTTTGGTCAATGGTTGTCAGTTGTAAAACTTGAGAAATCGGTTGATTATCAAAACCAATAATCGCTAAATCCTCAGGAACTTCAATACCTAATTTTTTAACTTCTGTCATGATCCCAATAGCGACCTCATCTCCTGCCACTATTAATGCTTCAGGAGGATTCTCCATCTCCTTGAATTGATGTGCAACTCTTACACCATCTTCTAACGTAAAGCATTCTGTGAAAATCCGATCTTCCATCACTTCTTCACCTATTAATTGTAGCTGTTGTTTATAAGCATCAAAACGTTTCTTACTACTTGGCCCTAACTTTCTTCCCGTACAATATCCAATCTTCTTATAACCTTTTTCAATAAGGTAACTCATCCCTAATTGAAAGGCATTAAAATGATCTGTATATACACTCGATATGCTTTCAATATCATTATCCTCACAAGCAATAACCGCCCCATACGCTGCATAAGGCTCTATAGTTTCCCACTCATTAGCACGAGAACAAATGATAAGACCGTCTAGTTGCTTTGTTTTCAACATATGTAAACTTTTCATTTCTTCTTTTTTATTGTAGTTCGTTTGACAAAGAAGCACTCGATAGTTGTGAGCTAACGCAACTTCCATCATTCCACCCACCATCGCATCAAAAGACGGATGATTAATATAAGGTAAAATCACGCCAACAATATTCGTCTTCCCTTTTGATAAATGAACAGCATTTGCATTTTGCGAGTAATTCAATTTCTCAACTATTTCTAAAACAACTTTCCTTTTTTCTTCACTTACATATGGATGATCATTTAATACCCTCGAAACAGTTGTAACTGAAACCCCAGCCATCTTTGCAATATCTTTAATATTAGCCATACACTCACCTCTACTTTTAACTTAATGAATCACATGAACATATGTCAAATCTTCTCATCATGACACTTTCATTCGTTTTTCTTACAAAAGTGTAATTTCCCTGTAAGCTAATTCGATAGTGACTCTCCGCAACATTTCATATAATTAAGTCAGAAACAGGGCAACAACCATTTGAAAAGGAGCGGATCTATATGATGAACAAAATGAAAATGAACAATTTCTTAAATACAATGAGCTTGGTATTTTCCGCTCTTATCGATGCAAAAGCTGTTGCTTCTACATTAAACAAGTAAGGAGAATACATTATGAACAACATCACTTTTAATAAATTAGATTTTTTAGGACTAGCTAGCGGCACGGTTCTTCTTACTGCTTTCATTTACGCTGCTACACTATAACTTCGTGTCCCCTTTCCCCTTTATCCCGCTTTAACGGGCAGTAAGACTCCCACCTCAGAATTCGGCGAATGCGAGGAAGTTAGGCGGGAGATCAACTGCCTGTAAAAGCCCGATTGGTTCAACTAATAATAGAAAAGACGACCGTCTATGCACGATCGTCTTTTCTTATTTTTGATTTGGCTGCAAAACTTCCTTTAGTTCTTCAAACTTTGCATTTAATTCATCTGTCATCATTTTCATAGCCGTTTTTCGGTCTATTTGTTCTTCAGCATCGATTTGAATTGGGTCTCCAAAAACTAATCGCGCTTTTTTTCCTTTTATCAATTCTTTTATACTTGATGGACCAACATAAGCTGCCGGTATTAACGGAACGTTAGAACGCATTGCAATCGTAACAGCCCCAGCCTTTAGTGAAACGTCTTCTGATGACCTCGTCCCACTCGGGAAAATCCCTACTACTTTTCCTTCTTTTAATAAACGTGATGGGATTTTTAATGTGCTTGGCCCTGGATTCGCACGGTCTACAGGGAATGCATTTACATTTTTAAAAAACCAATTTTTAAATTTCCCTTCAAACAATTCTTTTTTTGCCATGTAATGAATTTGGGTTGGGTACATTCCTGCCGCTAACATTAAAACATCCATAAAACTTGTATGTGTACACGCAACAACGTAAGGGCCATCTTCCGGTAATTTCTCTCTCCCTTGTACTTCTACCTTCCCAGCCATTTTAAATATATATTTCAACGAAAATGTAATTGGTTTATACATTTGTTTCGTTCCTTTCTGAATATCCGAAGTATAATTATTTTCTTACAACGATTATAACACTAAGTTTTAGGAGTTGGTAATAAAAATAAGTATTTATTGTTAAATTTCAATTCTTACAAAAGTGTAATTTTCTTGTAAGCTAATTCGATAGTGGTTCCCTCCACTATCTTATACAATTAAGTCAGAAAGTAACAACAACCATTTGAAAAGGAGCGGATCTATATGATGAACAAAATGAATACGAACAATTTCTTAAATACAATGTGCATGGTATTCTCCGCTCTTATCGATGCAAAAGCTGTTGCTTCTATATTAAACAAGTAAGGAGAATTTATAATGAATAACATGACTTTTAATAAATTAGATTTTTTAGGACTAGCTAGCGGCTCGATTCTTCTTACTGCTTTCATTTACGCTGCTACGCTTATATAACTTTGTGTCCCCTTTCCCCTTTATATAAATAATAATTAAAAAGACGACCGTCTATGTGCAGTGACCCCTGTCAAGTAGACAGTATTTAAAAAGCGCAACTAAGCAACCTGAGTTCTATATTTATATGGACTCAGGTTATTTAATTTCTTTTGAAATCTTTGATGATTATAAAAGTGCATATATTTACGCACGGCAAGTTTGACCTCATTCGCTTTACGGAAGGAGTATAAATGAAAACACTCTGCCTTAAAGTGACTGAAGAAGTTTTCCATACAAGCATTATCCCAACAGTTGCCTCTTCGAGACATACTTGCCTTCATCTGATATTTTTTAAGTAATTGATTATATTGACGAGATGTATACTGGGATCCTTGATCACTATGTAAGAGGATTCCCTTCACATTTCGTTTTTTCTTTGCCTTTTTAAGCGTATCTAACACAAGCTTTAAGTCGTTTCTACGACTGGTTTCATAGGCAACAATTTCATTATTGTATAAATCCTTAATAGCGGATAAGTACAAGCGCTGTCCATTGAAAATCAAATAGGTAATATCGGTTACCCATTTCTCATTCGGTTTTGAAGCCTGAAACTCCCTATTTAGATGGTTCTCTGAAATCACATAAGCTTCTTTTTT
This sequence comes from Bacillus sp. TH17, assembly GCF_016651125.1. Taxonomy (NCBI): domain Bacteria; kingdom Bacillati; phylum Bacillota; class Bacilli; order Caryophanales; family Bacillaceae; genus Bacillus; species Bacillus sp. TH17. The sequence goes on along the minus strand of NZ_JAEKEN010000001.1, from coordinate 5,068,582 downwards.
CCGTAATAAGGTCGTTTTTTCCTAATTACGGCTTTGATACCTAGTTCACTCATCAATCTTTGGATGTGCTTATGGTTCAAATGAAGGTTATATGTGGCTTTCAGCCACACTTGTATTCTTCTATATCCATAAATTCCTCTTAATTTTTTATGACACTCCAATATCTTTTTCTTAATTTCGATATCCTCTGATTGTTTTTTAGAAGGCGTCGTATGCCGTTTTAGCCATTTGTAGTATCCACTTCTGGTTACACCAGCAATATCGCATAGAATGGTCACTGTATAACCTGTTTTTGTCATTTCATGGATGACTTCGAATTTTTTTATTTTGGATACGACTTTCATTCCTCCTTTTACATCCCTAAGAGCTTTTTTAACATTTCATTTTCCGCTTCTAATCGTCTGATCTTAGCTTCAGGATCTTCGGGTCTAACCCTTGGTCTACCTAAACCTGGTCCTTTCGCTTTACCGCGTTTTTCTTCTAGTCCTTTGATTCCTTCAGCTTCAAAGTGTTTCACCCAACGACTTACAACCGAGTGATGAATACCTAATTCTTTCGCAATGGTTTTATAGCTCATGCCTTCTTTTAAGTATAAATCTATAGCTTGTTTCTTAAATTCTACATCGTAAGTGACTCTAATTTTTCCCATGAAAAAATCCCCTCCATAGTAAACAGGTTAATGTGCTTTCTTTTTCCTGTCTACTATAAGGGGATCATATCAATGCCCGGTCGTCTTTTTAATTTTTTCTTTCCTTCAAGTCTTTTAAAAGCTGTATCAGTTCAGCTTGTTGTTTTATATTTTTACGACCGTTTCGATTAATTGCTGCAAGCTCGCAGGCAACTCCAGCAGCAAAGAAAAACAATAAACTTTCTAACATATAAAATCCTCCAGTTGCCTATTAAACAGCTTGACGCAATTGCTTTTCTTGCAAAATTTGTTTATTTATATTTTCTTCTTTTCTCTGACAAACATTATTACGAATAAGCGCTGCAATAACAAATAATGTTCCTAATACATCAAATGTCGTTATTTTATATCCTTGCATCATCATAATAACTAAAGTAGTAATTGGCACAAAGTTAATAAATAAAATACCATTAATGGATGATAAGATTTTCACACCGTAGTTCCAAGCAAGTAGCGCTACAATACCTGGTAATGTCATCATAAATAACAAATCATACTTCACAATAGAAATCGTTTCCATACTTGGAACAGATACATATCCAAGTGACGTAATGATTATAGTTATAATTCCTGTAACTGCTGTCCCAAATATACAAGTTAATGTTGAATAACGTAATGTTGACCAATCGCTACACGTTTGACCACCCATCGTATAAATAACCCATCCTACAACACCAACAAATATAAATACTAGTGAAAACATGTTATCTTTCAATGTTAAAAAGAAACTCATATCACCTTTCGTAATAACAAATACAGCCCCTACAAACGCAATAATCATGCTCGTTATCATATATTTCTTCGGCTTTATATTTTTATATCCCCATAAAATACAAATTGAAATCATTGGCATAAGCGCCTCCATAATAGAAGCTACCATTACACCTGATTTTCCCATTAACATTTGTCCTAGAAAAATTAATACATTATATACGGTAAAAGCCATTGTTCCAAAAAAGACGAGTAACTTCCCTCTTCCTTCTAAGCGAAATGCCTTCTTTCCTTCTTTCATTAGCAATAATACAATCAATACAATTGCTACCGCACCATAACGAATAAACGAAAAATAAAATGGATCTATGTATTCTAGAGCATGATCAGCAACCGGAAACATCGCTCCCCATGACATACTTGCAATTAAACATGCCAAAGCACCTATTATCATTTGACCTTTTCTCACCACAATCCCCCGCTTCTTTCTATTTGCACAAAGAGAATTGTAAAAGAAAAAATATATCACGTAAAATGATTCAAAATGATGTTAACTATCATTTATAATGATAGTTAACATCAAGGAGGAGCATAAAATGGAATTACGAGACTTACAAATCTTCCAGAGCGTTGCCGACCGCGGTAGTGTAAGCGGCGCAGCAAAGGAATTAAATTACGTACAATCAAATGTAACCGCACGTATTAAACAATTAGAAAGCGAGCTGAAAACACCTCTCTTTTACCGTCATAAGCGAGGCATGACTTTAACAGCTGAAGGAAGAAAAATGCTCGTTTACGTTCATAAAATTTTGCAAGATGTTGAAGAGCTAAAACAAGTGTTTTTAGATAGTGAAACACCATCTGGTATATTAAAAATCGGTACAGTCGAAACAGTCAGTACATTACCTACCATCTTGTCTTCTTACTATAAAAGCTATCCAAATGTCGATTTATCATTACAAGCCGGTCTAACGGAAGAACTTATTAGAGAAGTACTTGATCATCAATTAGATGGCGCCTTTATATCAGGTCCTATTAAACATCCACTAATTGAACAATACGATGTTAGTACTGAGAAATTAATGCTTGTTACACAAAATAAAGCTTTTCATATAGAAGAATTCACTACGACGCCCCTACTCGTTTTTAATCAAGGATGTGGATACCGTTCCAAACTTGAACGATGGCTTAAAGATGAAGGTTTGCTACCAAAAAGAATTATGGAATTTAACATATTAGAAACTATATTAAATAGCGTAGCGCTCGGTCTTGGGATTACACTCGTCCCCCAGTCTGCGGTGCAGCACCTTTCTACAGCAGGTAAAGTCCACTGCCATCCAATTCCGGAGAAATACGGCAGTATTTCAACTGTTTTCATACGCCGTAAAGATAGTTACATGACCAATTCGATGCGCAGCTTTTTAAAAACAATTAAAGAGCACCATCATATCAATATGCTTTGAAGGACATTCTTACACGAATGTCTTTTTTTCTTACAAAAGTGTAAGTCTTACGTAAGCCAATTCGATAGTTGCAGGCTGCTATATTTCATATAATTAAGACAGAAAGCAGAGCAACAACAATTCGAAAAGGAGCGGATACGCATGATGAACAAAATGAAATCAAACAAATTTTTCAATACAATGGGCATGGTGCTATCCGCACTTGTCGATGCAAAAGCAGTCGCAACTACATTAAACAAATAAGGAGAGATTATAATGAACAACATTACTTTCAACAAATCAGACTTTATCCCGCATTAACGGGCAGTAAGACTCCCACTTCAAAATTCAGCGAAATCAAAGAAGTTAGGTTTGGGATCAACTGCCCGTAAAAGCCCGATTGGTGAGGGCTAATAATCAGCGAGGGATACCCCGCCCTCACTGATTAAAGTTTCACTTTATCGGACTTGCAAGTGGAGCTACTCTTCTTACTGCATTCATTTATGCACTTGCTCAAAGTCTTATTTAACACTTTGTTTCCCCCAACCCCTTTATATATAGAAAAGGCTGCTCGTCTTATAGACAAGCAGCTTTTTAGTTTGTTTCATATATAATTTGGCCTGTTTTGCTTATATCATATCCACCAATTGCTTTTAATTCATTGTGAAACTCTTCAGATTGCAAAATTCCTTTTATAACCTCAATAAGTTCATCATTTTCTTTATTCTTCAGAAGTACTAAATCATACTGTTCTTTCATTATTGGAATAAAGTCTACGTTCACAATTTGGGAAAACTTTTCTGATCCTACCCCAATATCAGCTTTTCCATTCGCGACTTGCGAGGCAACGCCAAGGTGATTCGATTCTTCCCATTCATACCCGTTAATATCTTCTTTACTTAATTTTTGAATTCGCAATTGCTCATCCACTAACACTCTAATACCAGAACCTTTTTCTCGATTTACAAATCGTATAGATGACTGAGCTAAATCAGCCCATGTTTTTATATTTTGTGGATTCCCTTTTTGCACATAAAACCCAACATTTCTTGCTAATAAATTCATCATAATATATGGTTGTCCAACTAAAATACGTTTTACGTAAGGAACATTATATGTACCCGTTTCACCATCAAATAAGTGTAAACTAACGACGCTTCCTTCTCCTTGGTACATCTTCACTAAACTCGTTAAACTACCTTGATACGCTCTCAATATATTAGAATTTGGCAATCGATTTTCTATATGCTTTGCCAACATATCTAACGTTAGTTCTTGACCACTAATGATACGTGTATTCGAACTACTAATTTCGTCCTTCTTTACAGGAGTAAATTGTACCTTCCCTGTTTTCATTTGCTTTATATATTGTTCTAAATCAGCTGCATCAATGCGCATTTGTCTACCAACCCTATAAGAAGGAAGTTCTCCTTTTTTAATTAGGTCGTATACAGTTAATTTTGATACTTTTAATCGCTTTGCTACTTCTTCCGTTGTGTAGGAATGATGATCCATAGACGATTCCTCACTTTCTTCCCTCATTGTAACAAAGAAAAGAATATTTCTCCTAGTTTTTAAAAACAACTATATCGTTCAAATTATAACTAATTATAACTAGTTATAATTAGTTATAATTAGTTATAATTAATTTAGTAAACGAAGGGAGATTTTTTATGAACAAATTTACTTTACGATCCATTGGGGTACTTATACTTTCTTTTCTTCTTATATTCAGTGTAGCTTGTTCAAGTGAAGAAAAGTCAGCTGCTAAAGAGGGAGAATCAGTGGAGCTGACTATATCAGCTGCTGCAAGTTTACAAGATGCATTAAAAGAAATTGAAAAGCAATATAAAGAGAAAGAACCAACTATTCAACTTTCTTTTAACTTCGGTGCTTCTGGTGCACTTCAACAACAAATTGAGCAAGGTGCACCTGCTGATTTATTCTTCTCTGCAGCAGAGGATAAATTCCAAACTCTTGTTAAAAAAGGATTTATTAATGAAAAAGAAGGGAAAAACCTTCTTGGAAATGAACTAGTTCTAGTCATTCCAAAAGATAGTGCTCTTACAAAACTTCAAGATTTAAAGGATGAGAAAATCAAGAAAATCGCACTTGGTACACCCGAATCTGTACCTGCAGGAAAATATGCAAAAGCTTCTCTCACATATGAAAATCTTTGGAATGACGTTCAAAATAAAATCGTATTTACAAAAGATGTTCGCCAAGTGTTAACATATGTAGAAACAGGTAATGTTGATGCTGGTATTGTATATAAAACAGACGCTCTCGTTTCAGACAAGGTAAAAATTGTAGAAGCGGTAGCAGCTAATTCTCATGAGCCAATCCACTATCCTTTAGGTGTTATAAAGGAATCTAAGCATAAGAAAGAGGCGACTTCATTCTATGAGTATTTACAATCAAAAGATGCACAATCTATCTTTAAGAAATATGGATTTACAATCCTGCCATAATCGCTATGAGCTTTGATGCAATTTTGTCACCTGTCTTTCTATCCTTGCGAGTAGCTGCGTGCGCCACAATAATCGTTACGATCTTAGGAACGATTATTGGACGAGCATTAGCGCGCTCCTCGTGGCGATATAAAGTACTACTAGAAACTATTTTCTTATTACCAATGGTGCTTCCACCAACTGTTATCGGCTTTTTTCTAATTATCATTTTTGGAAATAACAGTCCCATTGGAAAGTGGATTGAATCATTATTTCAGCAGTCCATTATGTTTACATCTACTGCTGCTATCATTGCTTCTACAGTCGTTGCATTTCCGCTCATGTACCAATCAGCAAAAACAGGATTTTCTATCGCAAATGTACAAATTGAAGATGGCGCGCGCGATCTTGGTGCAAGTGAATATCAAGTTTTTCTACATGTTACACTCCCACTTGCATTCCCCGCACTACTTAGCGGTATGATTTTAAGCTTTGTTCGCGCACTCGGTGAATTTGGTGCAACTTTAATGTTTGCAGGAAATATACCTGGCAAAACTCAGACGATTCCAACGGCGATTTATATGGCTATTGATGCGAGTAATATGCAACTAGCTTGGACGCTTGTAATCATAACGATTAGTATGTCCCTTCTATTCTTACTATGCATTCAACTCATTAATAGAAGAATTACTACTTCTTAAAGCAACTTTCGACAAAAGTTGCTTTTTATTTCCCGAAAAATAAAATGATTTGATTAATAACTGAATTTTTCCCCTTATTTAAATATACATTTTATTTGAATTCACTTTCTAAAATAGGTAATTTCCTGTTATTATATGAAAGTGTTTCAAAAAATGAAGAAATGAAAACGCATTTATATCGTAAATTCTTCATCCTGTTTTAGCGATCGGTAATCTTCTACTCTATTAGTGGGGCATTACCGATCGTTAGAACGATATGTAATTATATTGGTATAGAAAACCGAAGGGAGTCTTGTAATGGACATTTTATTAGCGCTTCTTCCTGCAATCGCATGGGGAAACATCTTATTAGTAAGCGTAAAAATGGGCGGTGGTGCATATAGCCAAACGGTAGGTATGACAATCGGTGCTCTATTCTTCGCAACAACTATGTATGTATTTACTCAACCAACTTTAACAATGACAGTCTTGATTGTTGGCTTTATTTCAGGTTTATTCTGGGCTTTAGGACAAGTAAACCAATTAAAAACAGTTGAAAAACTAGGTGTTTCAACTACTGTAACTATTTCTACTGGTATGCAACTTGTTGCAACTTCTATCTTTGGAGTTATCGCTTTTCGTGAGTGGACTACTACTACAACGATTGTTCTGGGAACGATTGCAATCCTATTAATCGTAGTTGGTGTAGTATTCACATCACTAGATGATAAAGAAAATGCACAGCCACCAGGACAATTGAAAAAGGGACTTCTTACTTTAATTGTTTCTACTTTCGGTTATCTTGTATATGTAATTATTATTCGTTGGTATAACATTGATGGTTGGTCTGCTATTTTACCACAGGCAGTTGGTATGTTCGTTGGTGCGGTTGTACTGACGTCTAAACATAAACCATTTAACAAATATGCAATTCGTAATGCTGTATCTGGTTTACTTTGGGGAACAGGAAACTTATTCTTACTTCTTTCATTACCACGTGTCGGAGTAGCGACAAGCTTCCCATTATCTCAAACTGGAATCGTTATCTCAACATTCGGTGCGATTGTCTTCTTAGGTGAAAAGAAAACAAAACGTCAATTGATCTTTATTGCTCTAGGTAGTGTTTTAATTATCGGCGGCGCTGTATTGCTTGGTATGACAAAAGCATAAATTCACACTATATTTAAACCCCCTGAAACGTATATGCTTCAGGGGGTTTTTTGATTACAATTACTTTCTAAATATAATTATTTACACGTTCTCGCTCTTTATGGTTTTTCTTCCATTCTAGCAAGCCATCGATACATAAAAATAGATTAATAATAGCTAATACTAACATGACGTATAATCCCGTTGAAATATAAATCACAATGCTAACTATGTTATACAAAATCCATAAATGCCAATTTTCTAAGATTTTTCGGCTCAGCATAAATTGAGCTACTAATCCTAATACAGCGTTTAAAGCATCTAAATATGGACTTGTCGATTCTAAATAACGGACTTGATAATATCCCCAACCAATCCAAGCAACTAAAATAAAAAGTATATAAATAATCCATCCTTTCAAATCTAAGCGGACTGTCGGTTTTACCTTCTCCTCCCCACTACGCGCAATCCAGTAATACCAACCGTACACATTAAATATAAATTGGAAGGCTGCTAATACTGCCATTGCGTATAAGCCTTGTGTAGTGAAAATATACAGAAATACCGCAACTGTAATCATCCCAAATAAAAAGTTTGATACCTTTTCCCTTGCAAGTAACCAAACATTAATAATCCCCATAACCGATGCGAAAATTTCAATATAACTTGATCGGATATAGAACCCAACTAATATGCAAATAATACTAGAAATGAGTAAAAAAAGTGGACTTCTAACCATATTTATCTCTCCCCAGATATGTAATAAACTCCCTATCAACAGTATAAGAAATAACTCTTATACTTACTATAAATTTTCTCCTGTAAAACTCCCCACTCATCTATTCCACTTACGATAAGCCGTTTCTTTTTACAAAATTCTCTTAAAAATGTTATCGTTTTTTATAACATATTCTCATCAGAAAGGAATAAAGGATATGCCTAATAAACATCGAATTTTATTTATTGGTGCCGGTCGTATGGCAGAAGCTATATTTGCTGGACTACTTACAACAAGTAAAGAATACATCGAAGAAATTATTGTTTCCAACCGAAGTAACATAGAAAAACTAACGCAATTACAAACTCAATATGATCTATCGATTACAACAGATTGGAAACAGCATATTAAATCTGTAGATACAATCGTTTTAGCAATGCCGCCTGTCGCACATGAACAGCTATTAGCGGATCTATCCCCTCTTCTAACTAATCAATTTGTCGTGACAGTTGCTGCCGGAATCGGACCATCTTATCTAGAAGAAAGACTTCCCCAAGGGACACCTGTTGCTTGGATTATGCCAAATACAGCTGCTGGGATAGGAAAGTCTATCTCCTTATATACGACGGGACATTCTGTAGATGAAACACATCAAGAAACGTTACAACTTCTTTTAAAAGGTATCGGTACCTCACAGTTTTGTACCGAAGAGGAAGTTCACCAACTTACCGCAGTTACTGGTAGTGCACCCGCTTTTCTCTATCACTTTGCTGAAGGTTTAATTGAAGCAACGAAAAGCTATGGTATTGATGAGGAAACAGCAAAACACCTTGTCATTCAAATGATTGCTGGCTCTGCCGCTATGCTCCAGCAAAATCAGGATCCAGCTATGCTCCGCGAACAAGTAACAACACCAGGAGGTTCAACGGCTGAAGGCTTAAAAGTTCTATATGAAAATAATTTTTCAGAAGTCATTCAACAAGCAGTTGAAGCGACCAATAAAAAAGCTAGGGGGAATTAATATGACTTTAACAAGTTTAAACGACTATACAACATTACATAACGGCGTGAAAATGCCTTGGTTCGGCTTGGGTGTTTTTAAAGTTGAAGATGGTACAGAAGTAATTGATTCTGTAAAAGCAGCTATAAAAAATGGATACCGTAGTATCGATACTGCTGCGATATATAAAAACGAAGAAGGCGTTGGACAGGCAATTCAAGAATCTGGTATTCCTCGTGAAGAGTTATTCATCACTTCAAAAGTGTGGAATAGTGATCAAGGTTACGAGTCAACACTACAAGCATTTGAAACTACATTAGAAAAATTAGGTCTAGAATATTTAGATCTATATTTAGTACATTGGCCTGTAAAAGGAAAATACACTGAATCATGGAAAGCTTTAGAGCAGCTTTATAAAGATGGTCGTGTTCGTGCTATCGGTGTGAGTAATTTCCAAATTCACCATTTGCAAGACGTATTTGAAATTGCAGAAATTAAACCAATGGTTAACCAAGTGGAATACCACCCACGTTTAGCACAAGAAGAATTACATGCCTTCTGTAAAGAACATAACATCCAGCTTGAAGCTTGGTCACCATTAATGCAGGGGCAGCTACTTAATCACCCAACATTACAAGAAATCGCTACGAAATATAATAAATCGACTGCACAAGTTATTTTACGTTGGGATCTACAAAATGAAGTTGTAACAATCCCTAAGTCTATTAAAGAACACCGCATTATTGAAAATGCAAACATCTTTGACTTTGAATTAAGCTCGGATGATATGAAAGCAATTCAAGCTTTAAATGAAAATCATCGCGTTGGTCCAGATCCAGATAACTTTAACTTCTAGTAGGGAAACCACTGCCATATGCAGTGGTTTTTTTATTTTTAATAAAACTGAAAATTTGAACTATATTCCGTTTGATTGACACTTCATTATCTAAGGTGTAAGATTTTGAATTATCAAAGAAACACAAAAATTAATAAAATTTATTCTCATTGTATCAAGAGAGGTGGAGGGACTGGCCCTTTGAAACCTCGGCAGCAGGTTCATTTTGAATACTGTGCCACTTCCTGCAAGCTTTGTGCTTGAAAGATAGAATGAGGGACTTCGTTTATATACGGGTGCATAACTTGTACGTAAAAATCCCTCTTTCTCAATACGAAAAGAGGGATTTTTTGTTTTTCATTTCCCTCATCATCATCCAATCTTATTAACTATTTAGGAGGAAAATCAAATGAAAAAGAAGTTTGTACCCGGTATTGCATCAGTTGTAGGAGTAAGTATTTTATTATCTGGTTGCGGTAGTTATAAAAACGAAGCGAGCGGAGCAAATGCAAAAGATGAGGCACCTAGTAAGCAAGTTTTAAACTTATCTTCACCTACTGAGATTCGAACAATGGATACGGCTCGTGCTACAGATACTGATTCTGGTCAAGTAATGAGAAACGTATTTGAAGGTTTATACAATCTTGGTGAAGGTAATAAACCTGTTCCTGGCGTTGCGAAATCTCATGAAGTAAGTGCTGATAAAACGAAATACACATTCCATTTACGAGATTCAAAATGGTCGAACGGCACACCTGTAACAGCGAAAGATTTTGTCTTCGCTTGGCAAAGAGCTGTCGATCCAGCAACAGCTTCTGAATATGCTTTTTTATTCCTGGATATTAAAAATGCTAAAAAAATTAATAGCAAAGAACTCCCATCCGATCAACTTGGTATAAAAGCAGTTGATGACCATACGTTTGAAGTAGAATTAGAGCGCCCTGTTCCGTATTTTATTAGCTTAACGGCGTTCCCAACATTTCTACCAATCAACGAGGAATTCTTTAAAGCACAAGGTGATAAGTACGCTTTAGAAGATAACAAAACCTTGTACAACGGAGCTTTTACACTAAGCGATTGGAAGCATGAACAAAGCTTTAAATTTAAGAAAAACCCTACCTATTGGGATAAAGATAATGTCAAACTCGAAGAAATCAATTTCAACGTTGTGAAAGAGAAATCAACAGAAGTAAATTTATTCGAATCCAAACAATTAGACCGTATAAAACTAACATCTGACTTCGTTGATAAATATAAAAAGGATGCTAACTTTAAAGAACGTCCGAACGTAGGGGTACAGTTTTTACGTATGAATCAGCAAAACAAAGTACTTCAAAACGTTTCTGCACGCCAAGCAATCGATCAAACAATTGATCGAAAATCTTTTGTAAATACGTTATTAAATGATGGCTCTACACCAACCTTTAGTCTCGTGCCGAAAAACTTTGCAAAAGGTCCTGATGGAAAAGACTTCCGTACTGCAAACGGCGATTTAACAAAAGTTGATACAACATCTGCACAAGAATTATGGAAGAAAGCAAAAAAAGAACTTGGTTCTGAAAAGATAACATTAGAATTATTAACAAGTGATGGTGACCTTGAGAAGAAAACTGGTGAGTTTCTAAAAGGACAACTAGAAAAGAATTTAGATGGCTTAACGGTAAATATAAAACCGCAACCACGTAAACAACAAGTTTCACTCTTATTAAAAGGTGACTACGAGATTGGAATTGACGGTTGGAGCCCTGACTTTGCTGATCCAATTACATTCCTTGAACTATTTACGACGAATAACCCTTACAATTTAGATCATTACTCTAATAAAGAGTTTGATGACACAATTGAAAAAGTTAAAACTACTTTGGCTGGTGATGAAAAAGCTCGCTGGGAAGCGTTACTAGCATCAGAAAAAATCTTATTTAAGGACTCTGTTATCGCTCCTCTTTACCAAAAAGGAGAATCTTATTTAGAGCGTTCTTATGTGAAAGGCATTGTGCAAGTAGACTTTGCAGGTCAATTAAACTTCAAATGGGCAAAAATTGAAAAATAAAGTGAAACTTTAATCAGCCCTCACCAATCGGGCTTTTACGGGCAGTTGATCCCCCCTAACTTCTTTGCTTTCACTGAATTTTGAGGTGAGGATCTTACTGCCCGTTAATGCGGGATAAAATGCAACTTAGATCATTGTGTTCCCACCCACACCCATTGTTTTTTTAGCAAAGTATATTAAAAGCAGATTCCCTACTATGAGGAAATCTGCTTTTTCAATATATTATTCCAAAAAAATTAACACTCCACTTTTTATTATTGACATATAGTTCTTTCCAGTGTTAATATTCTAAATAATCAAAGAAACAAAATATTTTACCATCAAAATGTAATGTCTACTAAGTTGAAACATATAACGATAGATTATAGTTCAACATGTATATACATATAGAACACCTGATTACCTATATACACATATTTATAATAGGTTTTCTCTCCTTCTATAGCTACACTTCAAGACATGGACATTATGACGTTACGAACAACACATTTAGGGAGGAAAGAACAATGAAGAAAAAAGTTGTACCTGTTGTTGCATCTGTTTTAGGGGCAAGTCTACTACTAACTGCTTGCGGGGGAAATAAAGATAATGCAGGCGGAGCAAAAGCGAACGATAAAGCACCTGATAAACAAGCGATCAACTTATCATTTGCTTCAGAAATTCCAACAATGGATGTTGCAAAGGCGACGGATGGGGAATCCATGAACGTAATGAGAAATGTTTTTGAAGGTTTGTATGCAATAGGAGAAGATAATAAACCGATCCCTGGTGTTGCTGAATCGGTTGACATTAGTCCGGATAAAACAAAGTATACTTTCCATCTTCGTGATTCAAAATGGTCAAACGGTACTCCTGTTACAGCAAAAGACTTTGTCTTCGCTTGGCAACGTGCCGTAAACCCTGAAACAGCAGCTGAATATGCATTCTTATTCTTTGATATAAAAAATGCGAAACAAATAAACCAAAAAGAAGTAGCAATCGATCAATTAGGCGTTAAAGCTCTTGACGATAAAACTTTAGAAGTACAACTGGACCGCCCTGTTCCCTACTTCTTAAGCTTAACGACATTTGCAACATTCTTACCAATCAATGAAGAGTATTTAAAATCTCAAGGCGATAAATACGGTTTAGAAACAAATCATTTAATTTACAATGGTGCTTTCACATTAGATAACTGGAAACATGAACAAAGCTTCCAATTGAAGAAGAACCCTAACTATTGGGATGCTAAAACTGTAAAACTAGAAGAAATCAACTTCAATGTCGTTAAAGATAAATCTACAGAAGTTAACTTATATGATTCAGGACAAATTGATCGTGTTGCTTTAACTGCGGAGTTTGTTGATAAGTATAAGAACGATTCCAACTTCAAGGAACGCGCTGAAGTCGGTATCCAATTCTTACGACTAAATCAGAAAAATGCAGTATTAAAAAATCAACATGCACGCCTCGCTATTAACGAAGCAATGAATAAAAAAGCGTACGTAGAAACAATTTTAAATAACGGTGCAATCCCAGCAGAAGGAATGGTTCCTGCGAAATTCGCAAAAAGTCCAGACGGTAATGACTTCCGTAAAGAGAATGGAAATCTAGTCAAAGATGATGTGAAATCTGCAAAAGAAAACTGGAAAAAAGCGAAACAAGAACTTGGTACTGACAAAGTAACAATTGAACTATTAACAAGTGATAATGCTTTAGCTAAGAAAACTGGTGAATATTTAAAAGGTGAATTAGAAAAGAATCTAGATGGATTAACAGTGAATTTAAAACCTCAACCACGTAAACAACAGTTAAAACTACTATTAAGTGGTGATTACGAAATTGGAATCGATGGCTGGGGCCCTGACTTCGCGGATCCTATTACATTCTTAGATCTATTCACAACAGATAGTGCTTATAACTTCGATAAATACTCTAACAAAGAGTACGACGAGCTTATTCGTAAAGTAAAAACTGATTTAGCTGGTGATGAAAAAGGTCGCTGGGAAGCAATGAAGCAAGCTGAAAAAATCTTATTACAAGATGGTGCTGTCGCTCCTTTATACCAACAAGGTCGCTCTTACTTACAACGCTCTTTCATTAAAGGACTTGTAACAACTGACTTCGGCGGTGAATTTAACTACAAGTGGACAGAAGTTGCAAAATAATAAACACTAGTAAAAAAGGTATCCCACGAAGGATACCTTTTTTACTTTATGCTTCTTTAACTACAGAACTTCCCCTCTTTACTATCACTTTTATACCTATAGTGATTCCCGCTACCAATTGTGTAACTAGTATAATAAGTAATAATGAAATAATATTTTCCGCTAAATTAACTCCACCAAATATTATTGTTTAATAACCATTCGCTGCATATGTTGTGGGAAATAATCCACCGATTGTTTAATATGTTTTAGAAGGCATCACTGCATTTCCAAATACAGCGGTGCTTATTTGTGTTAATGATTAGAAAGCGCAAAGATATTTTTTAAAAATCCCCATATACATACAAATTACTTTCAATTTAATTAATACGCATGTGTGTCCCCCTTAAGGAAATAATTTATTAGGTTTATACATAATTACATAAAATTAGGAAAAACTTGTATAGAAAGAAGTTACATAAGGAGGAATTTATAATGAGAATTTTACTATCAATTTTATTAGCTCTTATGCTAGTACCTGCATTAACAGGATGTAAAGCTCCTGCAAAAGAAGATACAACTTCTAATAAGAAAACGACTGAAGAAGCAAAAAATGAGGCTCCTGCAGATTTAAAACTAAACTTTAATGAATTTGATTTAAAAGCAGACTATCAAGATACGAAGAAAGACTACGAAGCTGATTATAAAAATGTAGCAGCGGACAAGAAAATGGAAGCAAAGATTGAAGACCATAAAACAGATGTAAAGTTCACAGGCGACGAGGCTATTACAAAATTAAGCCCACTTCTACAAGAATTAAAATTTGATAAAGATACTCCTGACCAAGAAGTAATCGATCAAGTAGTAAACGTGTTCAAACTTGATAAAGACTACCAAAAATTCGATTTAGAAGTTGTCTTCTCTGATGGAACGAAAAAAGAATATAAAAGAGAAATAAAATAAAGAAGTAGGCGGTTGCCTACTTCTTTATTTTTTAATTTTTACGTATCTTAGTTCTGGACTAGAACCGATAATGAATTGGACGCCAGATACTGATGATTTTTGTAAATATGAAGAGCTTGGGAAAATAATTGGGATTAATGGTGTATCATCAAACATAATATCTTCTGCTTTATGCAATAAGTCAAAACGCTTATCTTCGTTTTGTTCAACTTCTGCTTCTTTGATTAATGCATCAAATTCTTTATTATGCCATTTTGCATAGTTGTTTGGACCATCGCCTGCATATAAATCTAGTTTAGTAATTGGGTCTAATAGAGAGCCGCCCCATCCCATATAAGCTAATTGGAAATCACTTTGCTTATATGTGTCGATGTAACTCTTCCACTCTTTATTTTCTAATTTAATATCTACACCAAGATTTTTCTTAAACATTTCTTGCATTGCTTCTGCTACTTTTTTATGTTGTGTATCTGTAGTGAATTTTAATGTTACTTCAGGTAATGTAGACCAACCTTGCTCTTTCATGCCCTCTTCTAATAATTTTTTCGCTTCTGCTGAATCAAATTTTACGTAATCGCCTTTTTCTTTACGGAAATCACGACCACCTTGTGTTTTTGCCCCTTCTGGAACAAAAGCATATGCTTCTTGTGCATTATTTTTATACAGTTTTTCAACGATAAACTTACGATCAACCGCTAATGAAAATGCCTTACGTACTTTTGCATTTGTAAACGGCTCTTTTTCTACGTTAAACGAATAAATATAAGATGAAAATCCTGCAACACGTTTATATTCTTTATTTTCTTTTTCTTTCTCAATCATCTCTTGTGGTAAACCACTTAGTAAATCTAATTCTTTTGATTTAAATAATTGATACGCTGTTTTAGAGTCTGGAATAATACGAAACTCAATTTCTTTTAATGTTACCTTTTTATCATAGTATTCTTTATTTTTTTGTACTGTAATTGCTTGGTTATGCTTCCATTCTTTTAACGTGAATGGTCCGTTCGTAATTAACTCTTTTGGATCTGTTTTTAATTTATTATTATCATCAATTGATTTTTTAGATAATGGAATAAATAATGAACTTGCTAATTTTTGTTTAATAGAAGCAACTGGGTGCTCAAGTGTTACCTTTAATGTTTGAGGATCAACGACTTGAATACCAACTTGTCCTTCTTCACCTTTTCCAGTATTATATGCCTCTGCTCCTTTAATAAAGTACATTTCTGTCGCATTCATAGAACCTGTTTTCGGGTTTAATAATCGCTTCCATGCGAACTCAAAATCATTTGCTGTAATAGAAGAGCCATCTGACCATTTAATATCTTTCTTTAAATGAATTGTATATTCAGTTCCATCCGCATTTACTTCTTCTTTCTCTGCCAATTCATTTTGATATTTCCCATCACTATCTTGCGTATATAAACTTGAAAACAACTGTCCAATTACATAACCTGACGTGCTATCTGTCGCAATAGCAGAATCAAGGGTATACGGATCACTGCTAATATTCGTTACTAATCGATCCCCTTCTCCCTTACCAGCACTCGCCTTTTGCGTCTCTTTCTTACCACAAGCAACAGAAGTTATTGCTAAAACAGTCATAATGACAAATAATAAAAACTTCTTCATCCTACATTCTCCTTTAACCTGAAATTTTTGGTGTTGATGCTAATAATGTTTTTGTATAAGAATGTTGTGGATTACGGAATACTTCGTCCGTATTTCCAAATTCAACAAGTTCTCCTTTGTATAAGACAGCCACTTTTTCACATAAATAGTGAACCATCGGTAAATCATGTGCGATAAATAAATATGTATAGCCTTGTTCCTTTTGAATCTTTTGCAGCAAATGTACAATTTGGATTTGCAGTGAAACATCTAATGCTGAAATTGGTTCATCAAGGATTAATACTTCTGGCTCACATAATAGCGCTCTTGCAATGGCAATACGTTGACGTTGTCCACCGCTAAATTCGTGGGGATAACGATCAATATATCGTCTATCTAATCCAACACGCTCTAGTGCATCACCTGCGACCTTATCTTTCAATCCTTTATCGCCTAAACCGAATGAAATATAGCCTTCTGTTACAATATCGCGTACTTTCCAGCGCGGATTTAATGCAGCTGTGGAATCTTGAAAAATGAACTGTACTTTCTGCAAGAAATCCCGCTTATGAGCTGACTTCAGCTTGTGAACAACTTGACCGTTATAATCAATTTCACCAAACGTTGGACGCTCGATCCCAGCTATGAGCTTACCAAGTGTTGTCTTTCCAGAACCACTTTCTCCAATAATGCCAAGCGTTGTTCCTTTTGGGATAGAAAGTGATATACCTTTTAACGCTGCGATTTCTTTATTTTTACTTCCATACGTTTTCGTTACTTGCTTTACAGTAATTAAATCTGTCGTCATGAGGCATTCACCCTCTCTTTTGATTTCGCTTTATTATGCTCCAGAATATGCTGCCAGCAATGTGAACTATGCTCCTCAGAATATGTTGTTCTCTCTGGGAAGCGATGAATACATTCTTTTATCGCTACAGGACAACGATTCACAAACGGGCATCCAAAACTATTTAACGTTTCAATTGAAGGTGTTGTTCCCTCAATTGCTCTAAGTACCTTTTCTGAATCATCCATATTCGGAATTGCTTGCAATAAACTTTTTGTGTAAGGGTGCTTAGGTGAGCCAATTACTTCTTGTATCGTTCCTTTTTCAACAACACGTCCCCCGTACATAACTACTACTCGGTCAGCTACTTCACGTACAAGTGCCAAATCATGTGTAATTAATAAAATACTCGTATTTTGTTTTTCCTTTCTTTCTTTTAACAACTCCATAATTTGCTTTTGAATCGTTACATCTAATGCTGTTGTAGGTTCATCTGCAATAACGAGCTTCGGGTGACAAGCAAATGCAATTGCTAAACAAATACGCTGCCTCATACCTCCGCTCAACTGATACGGGTATTGTTCAAAGCGTTTCTCTGCTTCATGTATCCCTAAATCATTTAGTAAGTTAATTGCAATTTCTTTTGCCTCTTTTTTCGATTTCTTTTCATGCTGCGCAATTACTTCTGTAATTTGTCTTCCAACCTTCATCGTCGGATTTAAAGATGAAAGCGGGTCTTGAAAGATAAAGGAAATATCTTTCCCGCGAATTTGATTCCATTCTGATTCTTGTAAATCCGTTAATTCCTCTGATTGGAAAGATATATTTCCATCATCAATATGAATCGATTCTTGATTTAAGCCGATAATTGATTGTGCTGTAACACTTTTCCCTGAACCACTTTCTCCGACAAGTGCAACTATTTCACCTTCGTTAATAGAAAAGGAAACATGCTTCACAATTGCTTGCTTACTATTCTCTTTTTCAACGGCCAACGTTACGTTTTCTAAAGATAAGATTTGTGCCATATTTTTTCTCCTTTCGATTACGTTTTACGATTTTCGGATCAATCGCATCTTGCAAACCATCACCAATCGCATTAAATGCGAACATGATGAATGCAATCATGATTGCCGGGAAGAAAAGTTGCCACCACTCTCCGCTTAGTAATGTCCCGAGTGCATCGTTTGTCATCGTGCCCCAGCTCGCTGCTGGTGATTGTACTCCAAGTCCGATAAAACTTAAAAATGATTCTGAGAAAATAGCTGCTGGAATTGTGAATGATAAATTGACGATAATAATCCCTGTTAAGTTTGGAATTAAATGCCCATATATAATTTTCATATGAGATGTACCTAATCGCTCTGCTGCAATAACAAATTCTCTTTGTTTCAATGAAAGTACTTGCGCCCGAATGAGACGTGCCATGCCAATCCATCCCGTTAACGCAAGAGCTATAATAATTGTAAAAAGTCCTGGTTTCATAATGATTAATAGTAAAATAACAATCAGTAAATACGGGATACCGTATAACACTTCAATCCCTCTTATAATCCACTCATCAATTAACGTTCCAAGACGATTACGTCCTCTCACATATCCACTAAAGCCACCGATAAGTACACCAAGCCCTATATCAAGAGCTGCTGCTACCAATCCAACTGTTAATGAAATTTTCCCACCAGCCCAAGTACGCGCCCAAATATCTCTCCCTAAATCGTCTGTTCCGAACCAATGCTCACTACTAGGCGGTAAATTAGTTGCTTCTTTTACTTGTTCACTCGCAGTAAATGGCGTTAAACTTTCGCCAATAAGCGAGAAAACAATAATTAGTAATAACGTCACTGCCCCTAAAACTGCTATAGGGTTTGATATAAACTTGCGAAACACTTCCTTTTTCCGGCTAATCGTTTGCTGATCTTTATTTATCGTTAATTCTTTTTTCTCTTCATTCGTTAATAACTGGTCATTAATTTCATAAGCCCCCATTTAAACATCACCCTCCTTACGTAATAGAACGAATGCGCGGATCAACAATACGATGAATGATATCTGTAATAAAAATACATACAATTAATAGCGCACTATAGAAAATGGTTGTTCCCATAATCACCGGATAATCTCGGTTGAAAATACTGTCTACAAAATATTTTCCTAAACCAGGAATTGAAAAGATTTTTTCAATAACGAAAGTCCCTGTTAAAAGTCCAGCCATTAATGGGCCAACAAATGTAAGTACCGGAACAATCGCATTTCGAAGAGCATGTCTTATAATGATTTTCTTAATTGGTATACCTTTCGCTCTCGCTAGCTTAATATAATCACTCTGCAACACTTCAATCATATTAGAGCGAACAAATCTTGTAATAACTGCGATTGGTCCTAACGCTAATGCGAAGGAGGGTAATACAGTATGCTCAAATGTTCCCCAAGACGCCACTGGTAGTAATTCAAATTGTATGGCGAATACTTGTATAAATAGTGGTGCTAAAATAAAACTAGGAATAGAAATACCGAGAATCGCAAGCAAGCTCACACTATAATCAATCACTTTCCCATGATATAGCGCGGCAAATGTACCTGCGGCAATTCCGACTAACAATGAAATAACAAGTGCTTGTAAACCAATAATTGCCGATGGTCCAAAACCAGTTGTTATAATTTCCGATACACCTTGACCTGTCGATTGAACAGATTCGCCAAAATCAAAATGAACTACCCCATCCAAATAAGCAACATACTGATTCCATAACGGTTCATCAAGGTGATACTTCGCTCTCATGTTTTGTATTACTTCTTCAGGAAAGATTTTCGCATCTGATGAAAACGGATCACCTGGAATAATATGCATAATTAAAAATGTTAATGTCGTAATGACCCATAGCGTGAATACCATAACCGATAGTTTTTTAATAACATACACTTCAATAACCCCCTAAACAGATGAATTTACTTTGTTTTATTGGCATATTTGTTGCCATTACTCCTTCTCTACTTCTTAAAACACAAAAAGCCTTGATCTTAAAAAATAAGATCAAGGCTTAATAAACGAAGGCCCATCACTTATCTTTCAAGACTTGCTTGCTGGAATTAGCACGGTGTTCCTGTTACAGAACCCGCTGCTGAGGTGTCATAGGGCCAGTCCCTCTACCTCTCTGGATAAGTAAATTGCTATATTATTATTTGGTTCAAATTGTATATTTTGAATTATAATTCTGAAAAAATGAAAAGTCAATCAAATTGGATATATTTAGAAAAATCAGTTTTATGTTATATTAGTTATTGAAATTACAATCTTTCGCTTATAATAAAAAGAAATTGTATTAAAGGCGTTATAAGATGGATCCCTTACTTCTTGCTACTATAGGATTACCATTAACAATCGTAATACTTGTACTTGTCATCATCGGCTTCTATAAAGTGAAACTTTAATCAGTGGGGGTTTTGTTCATCCCCCACTGATTATTAGTTGAACCAATCGGGCTTTTACGGGCAGTTGATCCCCTACCTAACTTCTTTGCTTTCACTGAACTTTGAGGTGGGGGTCTTACTGCCCGTTAATGCGGGATAAACTCTTCATTAAAAAGAAAAGCATCACTTCTTTTTACACTCCATTCGATAATATTACTGGCCAAACAATTTCAGAATTTCACGAAGAACAGAAGGTATTAGTATCCGAGGATGAAGACGGAGATGGTAAAAAGAAAAAATAACCTTGCGCATGCGCAAGGTTATTTTTTCGCCTCTGTTTGAAAGCGTTTATAGTATGTCGATGCTGTTGAAAAATTAACTTCTATATCACGAATCAACGATGAATCTTCTTCTTTAGCTAACTTCTGTAATTTTTTCATCGCTTGTTCTGCTTCATTTAAGAAACCAACATATAGTTCATGTTCATCCTCTTTCGACTTCGGCACACGAATTTCTTTACGCATATGATCAATATCTTCTAACATGCCCGTTGTTACCGTTCGCACGTCTTCTTTATATTTAGCACTAGTTATTTCCTTACCGCCCTTTTCTTTTGCCACTTCAAATAACTGTAGTGCTTTATTAATTTCTTTATTCATTTTCATATCGTATTTTTCATGTACTGCACGGTATTCTTTCATCTCTTCTGTTTGCTCAGTAGATTGCTCTACCTTTTCTTTCGGTTCTTTCGTATCTTTATTTCCATTACACCCTGCTAGAAGGAGCATACTTCCCATTACAGCAATACCCAAAACCTTCTTCATCTCTTCTTCTCCTTTTATCTACAGCTATTACTCATTATAGTTTCTTTTATCTCCACTTGTTATTATACCGAGAACACCCTACTTTTTACACTTAAGACGAGATCTTAATATACACACCAACATTTTTGTCACAGTATCGTCACTTTATGCAAATAACTTTTACATCACCTTACAACACTGTATAAGTTATTTCAAAGAAATGAAAAAAGAGCTGATTCAACACATGTTTGAATCAGCTCTTTTTTATAAATTAAGCCTCTAAATTTTGTCTTTGTTGCAGTTCAAACTGCTTTTCACTTCTTCTGGCCATAAATAGATAACATAATACAGCACCAATTTCACAAAGAGCTATCACAACCCCCATCGGTAATGCGGTATTGCTTCCGCCAATACCTACTAATGGTGCAACAAGTGCTCCTGAAATGAACTGTAATAAACCTAGTAAAGCTGATGCTGTTCCTGCTGCTTGTTTTTGATTTCTCATCGCTAACGAGAAGCCGGTTGTTGATACAACCCCAACACTTGATACAACAAGAAATAGCGAGCATAAAACACCGATTAAACCTATTCCTAGTAAGATTGTCAGTAATAAAGATAGACCACCAATAGCTGCAATAATAATACCGGAAACGAATAACGTTTTCTCATTCACTTTCCCTGCTAAACGGCCCGTAACCTGACTAGCAATAATAATACCGATACCGTTAATCGCAAAGAATAAGCTAAATTGCTGTGGTGATGCTCCGTATATGTTCTGCAACACAAACGGTGAACCAGAAATATAAGCAAACATTGCAGCTGTTACTAATCCTTGCGACAATGCATACCCCATAAATAAACGATCTTTCAGAAGCTTTCCGTATGTTGCAAGCGTTCCTGATAATCCACCTGTCTCTCTTTCTTCAGGAGGTAATGTTTCACGTAATACGAAAGTAGCTGATATTAGCATGAATACACTAATTGCTCCAAGAACGATAAAAACGCCGCGCCATGATGTGAACTGTAATAATTGCCCTCCAATAATCGGTGCCAAAATAGGCGCTGCTCCGTTTACTAACATAAGCAGTGAGAAAAACTTCGTCATTTCAGAACCTGAATACATATCACGTACCATTGCACGTGATATAACGATACCAGCAGATCCTGAAGCACCTTGTAAGAAACGTAAAAGCACTAAACTCCAAATCGATGGTGCAACAGCACAAAGTAAAGAAGAAGCAACATAAATAATAAGAGCGATAATAAGAGGTTTGCGTCTTCCGTAAATGTCACTAATTGAACCAATAAATAACTGCCCTACTGAAAGCCCAAGCAGACAAGCAGTTAATGTAAGCTGCGCGAGGGATGCACCCGTTTGTAAATCATCCGTTAACTTTGGTAAAGAAGGCAAATACATATCAATAGATAATGGCCCAATTGCCGTAAGTGTCCCTAATACAAGAATCATCCATAACCTGTTTGTCTTTACAGGTTTATATATTTCGTGATTAACTCCATTCACTTTTTCCATTCACCCTTTCATATAAACACTTAATCGTAACAATTATAGTTACAACATGAATATACGTCAAGTATACCGTATTTTCCTGTTTAATAATGTAAAAAAAGCGATAGAATCTCTATCGCTTTACTTTTTCAAATTACTATTTGTAAATTTAGATACAGATGCCATCATTTCTCCTGTGTCTAAATATGTGATTTGAATTGGATCTCCTACTTCTGTAAACATTGCATATGGGAATTTCTTCGCCGGTACCATGAATACTTTTTGCTCGTTTTCTAATAGTACGTACACAATCGTATTTTCACCTGATTTTTCTTTATACACACGTTGTACAGTACCTTCTTTTTGCGCTTCTTTCCCATTTGAAGTCGGTCTAAATGAATCACCACTTCCGCTCAGCGCATTTTTATAATTCTCAAGTGCTTCTTTTTGCGTTGAACCTGTTGCAAACACTTTTGCATTAGAAGCATATATGACAGTATGAGCACGTACTAATCCTCCGTCATCAATAACAGGTACAATCCAAGAAGGTTTACCATATACGTTATAAATAACCGGCATTGTTCCATGCCATTTCTCTCTCTTAAAGGAATTATCAACTACTTCTGTAGCAGCCGAACCGTCCATAATTCCCTTTACTTCTTTTCCATTATAGTAATACAACTTACCTGTACGCGCATCAATAAGCGAATAGCCTAGTGCAGAATCTACTCCTTCTTTCGGAGAGGTGAAATCAGTAAAATAATATAACGTTCCATCCTTACCGAAGATTGGTGTAACTCCTTCTTTCGTTCCCCACTCAGTCGGAATCTTCATATCCGTTTGTGAGAATTTTGTATTCCAAAATCCGTGAATATATTTACCGAAATACGTATTTAATGTAGATGCAGTCTCGTGATTTAATACGCCATCAACGAATTTAGGTGCCTTTCCTTTGTCGTATCTTTTCACTTCACCTGTTTGTGCGTCTACTACTACAACACCCTCTACTTCAAATCCAGATCTTCCTGAAATAAATTCACCATACGTCATTGTATAATACGGTTTCCCTTTATCATCAACTTCAAATTTTGGTTTCCCTTTAAAAACTAAATCTGGCTCTGCTTTTCGAACGACACGTTCTAATTTATTACCGAAAAACATGCTTGGCACATATTTCATTTTATAACCAAGGTGCAGTTTCGCTTCCGCATCAGGATTCGTACCTGACATCGTTACGTACCCTGGAATTGTCTCAGCTTTACGTGCTTTAAAAAATCCTGAAACTTCAATTGGTGCTACATATAAAGCCTCACCATTTACCATTTGTGGCGTTAATTCCCCTAGCTCAAAATAAGCTACTTTCGGAATATCCCCAAATACTTTTTTCATCTTATTCTCCGCTGTCTTTGGCGGCACTGTAAACGGCTGATCATTTTCAGTAAATGGCTCTGAAATATCTTTCTCGATCTTCACAACAGAATCATATTTTTTTTGCGTGATTACTATATCGTGCAAATAACCAAAATAGCCGTAACTTGCGAGTAAAACAAACATTAGAAGTCCCTTTAACGTACCTTCTAATTTCCCTACCTGCTCTTGTGAGAATAAAACAAGCCCAATTAAAATCGCTACTGCAACAGAATAATGAGTAAGAATAGAATCTGCTCGATCATCAATTAGCCAGAAATATTCATAGATTGCAATACCTATCCAAAATAAAACAGGAATAACTAAAATAGATGATTTCTTACCCTTTACAACTTTCTCATTTCCTCCTTTATCCACCGCGCGAATTTTATTACCGCTTCTAGTCCATGGAATCAAAAACAAAGTGAGAATAGCTAAAACTATAAATTTCATCAAAGGCAATGTCCCCTTTTCTTTTGTCTTCTCCATAAGTATAACAAATAAAGGGTAATCAGGTAAAAATGGGAATGGAAATACTTTAAATTACTTATCACCGCGGCTTAATACAAATCCACTAACTACATATAAAACTGAAGCAATGTAAAAAATAGTCCCTATCGTAAAGAAATCCACTAGGTAACCAGTTGCAATTATAGCTACTCCGCCCCCAATTGATGTCCATACATGGTATTTTCCAATTTCGTAACCAGCTTCCTTATGCGCTACCTTTCGTGCTAACGATGTCTTCTCCGTATTACGCTGCACAGCACCTAAAATACCCATTAAAATTTGGAGAATGTATACATGCCAAACTTCTGTTGCAATAGGGAAAAAAAGCATTAATATAGCCATGGACCATGCGTATATAATTAATAACTTTCTATCACCTACCCTATCAGAGATTCTTCCAACTAACGGATATACTAGAGCTGAAGTTAAGGCAAATAAGCCGTACGCCCAGCCAAATTGCGAGAAACTATTTCCTACATTTCGAAGCAATAGTATATAAAAAGGAAATACCATACTACCTGCCATCATAATAATGCTTTGTGAGGCTACAAATCTTCTATATGTCATTTGCTATACTCCTTATAAAATAAATTCACAAACCTTTCCTCTGGGTCTACTTCCTTCTTCTTCTGAAGGAATTCTTCTATGCGAGGATACGCTTTCTTTAGTTGCTCCTTTTCCGGATAAGAATAATACGGTAAATAATAACTTCCATTATGCTTTAACGTAACATCAATCATCTTTTGAATGACCACTTTTGTTTTCTTTATTTCATCTTCAGAACGCCCTTGATTAATTAGAAGCACAAGCGCAAACATATCATCTTTCGCATAAGATAGCACCGCATTCTCATTCTTTTCTACATAGCGGATTGTAATGTTAAGAAGGTTTAATTCCTCTTCATTTAAAACGCTTCGCAAATCATCTATATACGCTGCAAAACCATCTATCGGTACAAAGTACTCTTGTAAAACTTCGGTCAAGTTTGGATTATCGTATTCCATAAAAGCACTATCAGATCTCATTACGTTATTTCGAGTTTCGTACTTACCATCTGTACGTTCAAAATAACTTCTTTGTATATCCCAAAATGCGCCCTTTCCCCAGTCACTATAACGTGATAACCCAAGTAAAAATTTCGGTGCAGCTATAATATTTTCTTCTTTTAATTTGCTGTACTCTCCCAGCTTCTGTTGATCTTCTGCCAGTACATAATCTGTTACATACATTTCTTTTAAAAATGAATTTGGGGCAACAGAAATACGTGCTAAATGCATACGTATATTCTCATCCCTTCGCACTTTATTCTTAAAGTATGAAGAGTATTCTTTATAATCTAGTACTTTCGTATGCGTTTCATACAATTCATCGTTTGTTAACTGTAGCGTCACATCTAAAATTACACCAAACAATCCATATCCCCCAATTACATATGGAAACAAGTCAGCATTTTCTTCTCTATTTACATTACGCACCGTACCATCTGCCATTAACAATCTGAACGACTCTACTGTATCAATCAATGCTTCATGACGAATATCACGCCCATGTACATTTACACTTAATGAACCACCAACAGTAAAAATATTTTGAGATTGCATCACTTGAACTGCAAGACCATATGGATTGATTTTCTTTTGAATGTCATTCCATGTGACACCGCTTTGCACCCTAATCCTCTTCTTCTCCGGATCGAATTCTAATATTTCATTATATCCTTTCATATCAAGCATCGTACCGTTCGGATAATACGTCTGTCCGCCTTGGCTATGTTGCATACCTGCAATAGAAATCTTCTCTCCAGAAACATTTGCATCTTGCACTAACTGTTTTAATGAACGTTCATCATCAGCATTTTCAACACGTTTAATTTTCGTTGGAAGCAACTTTCCTACATCGCTCATAATAGGATGTTCTAGTTGCTCTTTATATGTATTTATAGATGTCGCAAGCAACACTGTATAAGCTACAATGACCACCGCTATCTTTCTTTTTTTCAAATGACACTCTCCTCTTCCACAGTTTTCCCTCTTCATATTGTACCTATTTTCCTAAGAAGAAAGTATAAAAAAGAGAGGGCACCTTATTTTAGGTCCCCCCTGATCAAAACTGTTACTTTGCTGCCGGCAATTGTATTGGGTCAAACTTTTCGTACGATGTATATTTTGCATTCGTAATAATGTGTGCCTTATCCTTACCATTACTACTCATAATCATATCTATCTTCGCTGATTCATATTTAAAATCTTTTGTAATGATATATTCTGCATCCACTTCTTCTATCTTCGCATTTTGTGCTTGTAACATTTTCTTCTGCGTTTCATCCATGCTAGTTAACATACTTTCTGTTTCTTGCCCTTTTAATGTAAATTTCAGTTTATATTTATCTCCGCTTTTCTCCATCTTCATTTTATCTAAAACTACTGCTGGTACTTCTAAATTATCTATAATATCTTGAGTCGCTTTCATTCCACCAGCGTTTAATTGCTCCTCTGGTACGGTTATAACTTCTCCTGTATTAGGGTTTTTCACCTCACCAGCAACTTTACCATCCACAGTATACACTACAACATCTGTACCAGAAATATTCATTTCAGAACGAGAATTCTTTGTCTTTGGCTCTAATTGCATCTTAGCCTTTAATATATCCATCTCTGTTCCCTCAGCTTTTATCCCTACATCATATGTCATCGTTACATTTTCTTCATTTTTAAAAGCTTCGTTCGTTTTCTTGAAAACATCCTTCGCTGCTAATTCCTTTTCTTTTTGCATGGCTTCTTTTTTCGGTTCATCAGTCTTTGTTGTTTTCTCATTGCTACACCCTACCCCCAGACTGATTGCAAGCACTAAACTTGAAATAAAAATAGTTTTTTTCATAATGTCGCCCCCTTTCTCAAAATAATATCACCTCTTTTCCTACGAAATCTATATAATTTTTAATCTTTATTCGCTATATAGCGACATGTTTAATGAAGGTTTTAAATATGATGTAAATAACAACAACTCATTTCAGGAGGTCATTATGAAGGCGATCATTTGCACACAGTATGGACCACCTAACGTTCTTCAGCTTCAAAATATAGAGAAACCTACACCTAAAAAGAACGAAGTATTAATTAAAATTCACGCAACAAGTGTAACGACTGGAGATTGTAGAATACGCGGCTTTAATACCCCCCTCTTATTTTGGATTCCTATGCGGATCATATTAGGTTTCAGAAAACCGAGAAAACCTGTACTCGGCGTAGAGTTATCCGGTGAAATCGAGGAAGTAGGAACAGCTGCTGTACAACTTGCTAAATATTTCGGCGCGACCGTTACGGCTGTTTGTAGTAATTCAAATTTTGAACTCGTGCAATCTTTAGGAGCTGATAAAGTAATTGATTATACGAAAGAAGATTTTACTAAGCAAGGCAAATGCTACGATATTATATTTGATGCAGTTGGGAAGTATAAAAAATCCCTTTGTACAAATACATTAACACCCAATGGAAAATATGTATCTGTTAATGGAATGATGGCCAAGGTAAGTAAAGAGGATATGATTCTATTAAAAAAACTAGTCGAAACGGAAAAACTAAAGCCCGTTATTGATAGAACTTACCGATTAGAAGAAATTGCTGAAGCTCATATGTATGTGGAAAAGGGACATAAAAAAGGGAACGTTTCGATTACCTTAAAATAAAATATATTCAGAAAATAATATTGACAATTCTTTTTGTAAGATTTACTATTAGTACCATATTTAAAAACTACATACACATACTCTTATCAAGAGTGGCGGAGGGACTGGCCCGATGATGCCCGGCAACCGAGCTTAGAACGTATAAGCTAAGGTGCTAATTCCTGCAGAACAATTTTCGTTTTGGAAGATAAGAGAGGAACCCATTTCGTCTATTCGGCACCTCTCTTATTTTTGAGAGGTGCTTTTTATTTTGGAACGTATATTAAGGGGGAATTATAGATGAAAAAGGTATTATTAAGTATTGTAAGCGGAGCTGTATTATTGTTAGGTGCGTGTGGTGCTAATTCTGATAAAGAGGTAAAAGCATTAGATGAGAAAAAGATTACTGTCGGTGTAACAGGCGGACCGCATGAACAAATTTTTGAAAAGGTAAAAGAAGTGGCAGCAAAAGATGGTCTCGAAATTGATGTAAAGGTATTTAATGATTATGTAGCACCAAACGTATCTTTAGATGAAAAAAGCCTCGATGTAAATAGCTATCAAACTAAATCTTATTTAGACGTATTTAAAGCTGAACGCAACATGAAATTAACTGAAGTATTTTCCACAGTAACATTCCCTATGGGTGTATATTCTAAAAGCTTAAAAGATGTAAAAGAATTAAAAGAGGGCGATGCAATCGCTGTCCCAAATGATCCAACAAATGAGCTTCGTGCTTTAAAGCTATTTGAAAAAGCAGGTGTTTTAAAGGTTGATCCAAAAGCTACAGAAAAAGCGACTGCAAAAGATGTAATTGAAAACCCGAAAAATTTAAAGATTGTTGAATTAGAGGCATCTCAATTACCAACACAACTAAGTGAAGTAAAGGCAGCTGCAATTAATACAAACTTTGCATTAGGTGCAAAATTAAGCCCAGCGAAAGATTCTATTTTCCGCGAAGGAAAAGATTCACCATATGTGAATTGGGTCGTTGTTCGTACTGAAAATAAAGATGATGCTGTTGTTAATAAATTAAAGAAAGCTTATCAATCTAAAGAAGTAAAAGATTTCATTGAGAAAAAATTCGATGGTTCTGTTTTACCGTCTTGGTAGGAGCTGACTATAATGATTGAATTAAAAAATGTCTCCAAAGTATTTACAACAAAAAAAGGGAATGTTGAGGCTCTTAAATCAACTTCCCTTAAAGTAAAAAAGGGCGAAGTATTTGGAATCATCGGATATAGTGGCGCTGGTAAAAGTACATTAATCCGTTGTGTAAATTTATTAGAAAAACCAACGACAGGAGATATCATTGTAAATGAACAAGAGTTAACAACCTTATCGACAAAAGAACTCGCAAAGGCGAGAAAAAAGATCGGCATGATTTTTCAAGGATTCAATTTACTTAAAACCGTTACCGTTTATGAAAATATCGCACTACCCTTACGTCTATCTGGTCTTCCCAAAAATGAAATTGAAAAAAGGGTAGAAAAGTATTTACGCATTGTTGATCTCTTTAATAAAAAAGATGCCTACCCAAGTGAATTATCTGGTGGTCAAAAACAACGTGTAGCGATCGCTCGCGCACTATCTCATGAGCCTGAAGTTTTATTAAGTGATGAAGCAACGAGCGCATTAGATCCGGAAACGACCGATTCTATTCTTGATTTATTATTAAAGATCAACGAAGAAATCGGAATTACGATTTTGCTAATTACACACGAAATGAATGTCATCCAGCGTATTTGTGACCAAGTTGCTGTAATGGAACATGGATCTGTCGTTGAAAGTGGAACAGTGAAGGACATTTTTACAAATCCACAACATGTAACAACGAAGAAATTTGTAAATAGCGCGTTTGCAGCTAAAATTCCAGAAGAGGTACAGAAAGAACTACAAAGCACCGGGGAAATCGTAACACTTTCATTTATAGGAACCGCTTCAGGAGAACCAGCGTTAGCTGTCGCTACAAAACGTTTCCACGTATATCCTAATATTTTATCAGGCAATATTACACAGTTAAAACATGAGGCATATGGAAAACTGATCGTTCATATGCAAGGTGAAAAAAGTGAAGTACACCGTGCCTTATCATTTTTACAAGAACAAGGGATCATCGTAGAAGGAGGTAGAACAGATTATGGGAAACAAGTCCTTTTTGGATGAGTGGGGTAACGTAATATGGGAAGCAACAATTCAAACATTTCAAATGACATCTATTTCACTACTTATCTCTATTCTTATTGCATTACCACTCGGTGTCACACTTGTTTTAACGAGACCTGGTGGACAGCGAGAAAATAAAATTATCTATCCTATTCTTAATACAGTTATTAATATCATTCGTTCTCTTCCGTTTATCATTCTATTATTCTTCATTTTACCTTTTACAAAGTTTCTAATGGGAACGTCCATTGGCGTGCAAGGTGTTATCGTACCACTTGTTGTCTTCACAGCCCCTTACATTGCCCGTTTAATGGAAACTGCTTTATTAGAAGTGGATCGCGGTGTCATTGAAGCATATCAAGCAATGGGAGTCTCTACTTTAAAAATCATTTGGCACGTTATGGTTAAAGAAGCTCGCCCGTCTCTCGTACTTGGATTAACAATCGCAACGATCGGCTTAATCGGTGCAACAGCAATGGCTGGACTTGTCGGTGCTGGCGGCCTTGGTGATTTAGCATATCGATTCGGACATTTACGCTACGAACCTGAAGTAATGTATGCAACCGTCTTTATTTTGATTATCCTCGTTCAAGGATTACAGTCTTTAGGGAATGGTGTTGCACGAAGATTGAAGAAAGATTAAAAAGAAGGTATCTCATTGAAATGAGATACCTTCTTTTTAATTATAAAATTATCTCTTAAATCCACCTTCTGAATGAATAACTTGCCCTGTAATCCATTCGGCTTCTTCGCTCACTAAAAACTTAATAAGCCTTGCTGCATCCTTTGGCTCACCAATTCTGCCGAAAGGAAACATCGGTCTTAATCCTTGCTTTATCTCCTCAGTCATCCATCCTGTACTAGTTGGACCTGGATTAATTGCATTCACTGTTATCCCTAAATGGGCCACTTCCGCTGACAACGTACTAGTAAGAGCGTCAATTGCTCCCTTCGTTGTTGCATACGCTAATTCTCCTGCCATAGGTCCTTTAAATTGTCCCGACGTCATATTCACAATTCTACCACCAGATTTCTTATCAAAACCTTGGGCAAATTGACTACTTAACAATGTAGTCGCACGAACATTTACCATGTAGTGCTTATCTAGTTCTTCAGCAGTCAAATTAGAGAAATCATTATTTGTAGAATATGCTGCATTATTAATTAATATATGCGGGTACCCTAATTGTTCAGTAACTTTATTTATAAGCTGATTTGATGCATCATTCTGAGTTAGATCTAACTCCATGCTCGATACTTTGACACCGTTTTGTATCAACTTTTCTTTTAATTGTATTTGTTCATTTTTATCAACGCCCCAAGGCATCTCTTTATCGTATTCTGTCCAATACGTAAAAAATATATCGTATCCAGCCTCTGCTAACTCCGTGCAAATAGCTGCTCCTATACCGTCTAGACGACTAACACCTGTAACAACAGCTACTTTATTTTTCAATTGATTCATCATATACTCCTCCAAGTTTAAAGGACGCATATTTTATATAAGAGATATAAATTTCCCCACATAGGCATCTACCCTTACAAAGGGGATGTACAAGCTAAATATGCAGTCCTTGAATGATTTACAGATAGCTAAATAAACCCTCACTTATGAGAGAAAAATTCATCTATCTAATTTCTAATCATTACAAGTTCATCCACATATCGAGTCTTTGTCCCCTTTCAATATATCTCTATTATTTACTCTAACAAAAAGATTCAATATTTAAAATAGAAAAGATAATCTTCTCTCTCTTTTGGCGGAAAAATATTGTAATTACCTATATAAGCTTTAACTATGTTTCTATTAAAAATAACCATTAAGATATCAAAATAATAAAAACAATCAGAAAAACACTGGTAAATACTGGTTCACTTTCTTATAATAAAACGTGGGGCTAATGTGAGAGATATAAAGGGTCTGATTATACAGACCCAACTGGTTTTAAACAAATAGGGGGAAGAAACATGTCAAAAAAATTACTTTCTTTATTTTCTACACTAATCGTAGCAGCTTTTGTAATAACTGGCTGTGGTCAAAGCGATACGACAAATAAAGAACAAAAAGAAGATGTAACGCAAGAAAACAAAACAGAAAAAACGGATACAACGAAAGAAAATAAACCTGAAGAAAAAAAATCCGAAGATAAAAAAGCTGAAGATAAAAAGCCTGAAAATACAGCTACTAGCTCAAGCGATTACTCTAAGCTGATTTCCTATATGGAAAAAGAAACAGGTGGTAAAACAAAAGTTCTTTTTGAAAATAAGGAACCACAAGTCTATAAAGCTGAAGATGTTTCAGTAACAATGAATGGTTATACATTAGTTGAATTAAATGGATTCCATACAAACTTCGACATTCCGTTTAATCGTCAAACAGAGGGCGGAGTTATTCTTGTGAACTACAGCGTAAAAAATAGTTCAGCTAAAGATATTTATTATATGCCAGCATTGGACATGTCATTTACTGGTGCTCAGAAAGCATATAGTAACTATAGAGATTTAATTCCAACAGAAGATCAGCTACCAACTAAGCTTGCTCCAACGAATGATTACTTAGTAAAAGCAGGAGAAACTATTTCTGGTTATATCGCTTATCCATTCGGAAAAGATGATCTAGCAAAAATTTCAAATCTCTCAACGGTCTCAGTCACAGTCCCAACTGCACAAGCTAATAAAGGAAAATTTGATGCTCCAATCGGAAGTCCTGGAAGCTTTTCATTAAGTTTAAACAAACAAGGTGCTGAAAAGGTTGCAACAGATAACACTTTCTACCAAGATAAAGCTACAGCTAATAACATGGGCGATAAAAAAATGTTAAAAGAGAAATCAAGTATTAATAACAGCCAAGAATTAGGCGCTGTTAATGTTACATTAGACGGATACCAATTCACTCAATTCACACCAAATTCCGTCGAAGCTCCACGCTTTGCAAATTTTAAAAACGGTCTTGTTCTGTTAACAGTAAAATTCAAGCTTGATAACAAAGATGCTCAAGACGTTTCACTATCTCCTATAAGCTCTACATTAAGAGTGAATGATGGTACACAATATACGATTAATGAAGGTATGCTATTAAATTACGACTATAACGCTGCAGTTAAAACTGGAACATCTGGAGAATTGCTGCAAGTATATATTTTAGACCAAGAGCAGTATGAAAAGATTTTGAAAGACAAAAGCTTCGAGATTGAGTTAGGACCTATGAGAAATAAAGAAGCAAAAGATATTTCACAGGGTAAAAAAGCTAAATTTACATTACCTAAATAGATTACTAAACATATAATAGAAAAGGCATATAACATATGATTGTTATATGCCTTTTTTATTTTATAAAAACACCATTTTTGTTCACACTTTATCCATTGTGAATTTATTCACAATGGATATATAATAAACATGTAAATACAATACATTGGAGGGATTTCAATGGTTATCAATTTTTTAAGAACTGATAAACGCGCTACTTTCATATTATTATTTTTACGACTTTACATAGGATATGCATGGCTCGCTGCTGGAATAGGAAAAGTTTTTGGACAGTCTTTTGATGCAAGTGGTTTTCTAAAAGGAGCTATCGCTCAAGCATCAGGTGACCACCCTGCAGTACAAGGTTGGTGGGCAGATTTTCTTCAACATTTTGTTCTTCCAAACGCAGACCTATTTAGCTTTTTAGTTCAATGGGGAGAAATTTTAGTAGGACTAGGTTTGATTTTAGGTGGATTAACAAAAACAGCTGCATTTTTCGGCATCATAATGAACCTTTCATTTTTATTAAGCGGAACTGTTAGTGTAAACCCAAACCTACTTATTTTAACTATGTTCATTTTAGTTACAGGACAGAATGCTGGACGTATTGGATTAGATGGTTATGTTTTCCCAAAACTTTTCAAAAAAAATAACCGTGAAGCATATAAATTAAGTAAAACTGCATAAGAACAGTTCATCTTTTAAATATAAATAAGAAAAGAGCCTACATTCAGGCTCTTTTCTTATTTACACCAAAATATTTCACAGTTTGCCTTATCCGAAATGTTAAACTCAATCATATATAACCGGATAAATGTGTACGACTTTATTTCAAGCATCTAAAAAGCTTAAAGACTAAAACAAGCCATTATAAAACCCTAAAACCTTTCATACTTTCCCCAAGAATATAGTGTGAAAACCACATCAGATTCTGTTTCATAATAGCTACATTCATTCCCGGCTGATCAGGGCTATATGCCATTCCTATAAATATAATTAATTCTGTATCAACTTCCATGTCCCTTAATCCTTCATATAGTTCATGTGCGTTTAGAGTTGGAATTCTTGCATCCTTTTCGCCATGTTGGATTAAAGTGGGCGTACAGGCTGATTTAATATATGTCATTGGTGATGTTTTCTTATATATCTCTGGATCATTCCATGGAGTATTTCCTAAATACATTCTAATAAAGTAAGGGATATCTGTATTTACATAATGGGTACCCCAGTTAGTGATTCCGCCCCCAACTGAGATAGCTTTAAATCTATCACTATATGTAGAACAGAAAGCTGATATATATCCCCCGTTACTCCATCCCATAACCCCTACTCTATTTTTATCTGCAATCCCTTTTTCAACTAGTTTATCCACTCCAGATATAACATCCTCGTAGTCAGCAATCCCCTGTTTTCTATAGTTTGCTTTTAAGAATTCATTACCATAACCAGAACTTCCCCTGTAGTTTGGTTCTAAAACGATAAAGCCTTTTTCGATAAACTGCTCAATAGGATATTTTTCATTAAAACAATCTGAAAATATTGGGAAGGATGCCCAAGCCGGACCACCATGGATTACTACTAATAAAGGATATTTTTTGTTGGCATCAAAATCTACTGGGGTTGATAAAACACCCTCTATTTCAAGACCATCACTACTTTTCCATGAGATTATTTCCCTGTTACTTTTCAGCTTTCCTTTAAAAAAGCTATTTTCATCCGTTATTTTTTTATCGTCTAAATAGATTTCAAAGGTTTCATTTGTTATAGCCTTACTATAGGATATATGATGTCCATCCCTTGTTATAGAGGCATCCATTATAAAGCCATCTACGTTTTCACTTAACATTTCTACAGTGCCATCCTCACATAGCAACCCAATAAGATAATTCGTTTTATCCTGCCATCTAATTAAAATTCCTTTAGCTGTCCACTGTAATGGCATAACCGTACTATCAAAGTTTGTTAGAGGCTGAATTACCTCTCCAGTATTCATATCATATATCTCTAATGTACTTTCTTGTATATGGTTTCTATAGTAATCCTTCTCTCTTATGCTTGCTGAGTAACATATTTTGCTGCCCTCAGGGGAAAAGCAGACGCTCCCTCCTAACAACTTATCTATATTCATCTTTTGTAGTTCTCCAGCTTCAATATCTAATATATATAGATCACCATTCATATAATCTCCCATATTTGAGCTTGGTGTAGCCATAAATACAGCCTTTTTCCCATCATTTGAAATATCAAATTCATGGATATGAAAATCCTTACCATCAGTTAATTGATAAACACCGCTAATCTCGCGTTCCCCTTTATCATTTTGTATCACTTTTTCTATTTCAATGTAATATAAACAATTATTCTGATGTTCCTTACCTATATGTTGAAAATCCCCATATAGTTCCTTACGTTTCTTTATTTCCTCACATTCTTTTGACTGTGCAACATAATAAAAACCTTTACCAGTAGGCTCCCATTTGAATGTACTGACCCCTTCTTTCTCATCAGTAATTTGTAACTCACTATAACCATCTATTGACTTAACAAAGATTTGATTTTTCTTATTATCTCCGTCACCAACTGGGCTAAGGTATGCGATATCCCTAGAATCTGGGGACCATAATGGGTGTATACTATCTATATCCCCAGTTGTTAATAGGTAACTCTGCTTCTTATCTTTTTCATATATCCATACATGATTCCTATATGTATTGTCTTTCCAGTTAGCTGTCTTCTTAACAAATGCTACGTTTTTGCCGTCATCACTTATATTTGCACCTGATAAGGTTGGTAATGAAATAATCTCTTCTATACTTAAATATGTTTTTTCTTTCACCTTCATTAATAAACCCCCTTGTAATGTCTAGTAATCTAATTTGTTCAATAAAGTGAAACTTTAATCAGTGTTTTTTTCCATCAACGAATATCTGAAATAACAACAGAAAATTCAGTTAAATAAAAGTAGTTCCGTCCCAAATCCGATAAAACCTCATGCTGTCTGCCGGTTTTTATACTTTTCAAATCCCACTGACCGATCTAATGAGGGATCATCTTGAATTTCAAGACAAGGCTGATAATCTCTCCCACTGCCAGTTCCTTGCCCCTCTTTAATCCACTTATCGATTTTAGATGTTCTTTTTTTCGACACAAAAATGCCCCTTTAGATAATCATATCCAAAGGGGCAAAGCTTCACAACTTTTTTATAAACGTCGTGACTTTATTTTAAATTTACAATAATCTAGTTACTCTACCAATCTCCTACTCAACAGTAACAGACTTAGCTAAGTTACGTGGCTTATCAACGTCACATTCGCGGTGAAGCGCTGCGTAGTATGAGATAAGTTGGAATGGAATAACTGCTACTAGCGGTGCTAGTGCTTCGTGTACAGCTGGTAATACGAAGCTGTCACCTTCCATTTCTAAGCCTTTCATTGAGATGATACATGGGTTAGCTCCGCGTGCTACTACTTCTTTCACGTTACCACGAATTCCAAGGTTTACGTGCTCTTGTGTAGCAAGTGCGATAACTGGTGTACCGTTTTCGATTAAGGCAATTGTACCGTGTTTTAATTCTCCTCCAGCAAATCCTTCTGCCTGGATGTAAGAGATTTCTTTTAGTTTTAACGCACCTTCTAAACCTACGAAGAAGTCTACGCTACGTCCGATGAAGAAGCAGTTACGCGTTGTTGCTAAAAATTGTTTTGCTAATGCGTCCATCTCTTCTTTTTGATCACAAAGTACTACCATTGCATTTGCTACAAGTCCTAATTCATGTGTTAAATCGAAATCAAGAACCTCACCTTTTGCTTTTGCAATGTCAGCCGCTAAGATTGAAAGTACTGCAAGCTGTGCTGTGTATGCTTTCGTCGATGCAACTGCGATTTCTGGTCCCGCATATAACGGAAGTGTATAATCAGCTTCACGAGAAAGCGTAGAACCAGGTACGTTTGTAATTGTTAATGCTTTATGACCCATTTCATTTGTTTGCACAAGTACTGCACGGCTATCAGCTGTTTCACCACTTTGTGAAATGTAAATGAAGAATGGTCTTTCTGTTAATAATGGCATGTTGTAAGAGAATTCACTTGCTACATGTACTTCAACTGGTACTTTCGCAAATTTCTCAATGAATTGCTTTCCAACAAGACCTGCATGATAACTTGTTCCACATGCAATGATGTAAATGCGATCGCTATCTAAAATTGCGTTACGGATATCTTGATCTAATTCAATTTCCCCATTTTCATCTTGGTACTTTTGAATAATATTACGGATTACAAGTGGTTGCTCGTCGATTTCTTTTAGCATGAAATGAGGATACGTTCCTTTTTCAATATCACTTGCGTCTAATTCCGCTGTAAACGGTGCACGTTCAATCGTTTCACCTTGTAAGTTTTTAATTGTAATGCTTTCTTTTGTTACGATTACCATTTCTTTATCCATTAACTCGATAAATTGATCTGTAACTTGTAACATCGCCATAGCGTCGCTTGCAATAACATTAAAGTTATCACCAGCACCTACTAATAGCGGGCTTTTGTTTTTAGCAACATAAATCATGTTTGGATTTTCAGCATCAAGTAATCCGATTGCATAAGAGCCATGTAAAAGAGATAGCGTATTACGGAACGCTTCTTCTACACTTAGTCCTGTGCTCACTTGTTGTTCCATAAGTTGCACGATAATTTCTGTATCTGTTTCACTTACGAACGTTACATCTTGTAAATATTCCTTTTTCACTAACTCATAGTTTTCAATTACACCGTTATGAACTAGTGTAAAGCGTTTTGATGTACTTTGATGCGGATGCGCGTTTAGTTTGCTTGGAACACCGTGTGTAGCCCAGCGTGTGTGACCGATTCCCACGCTTGCTGCTACGTTCTCTTCTACGACTTCGCGAAGTTTTGCAATACGGCCTTTTTCTTTGTATACAACAACACCGTTCTCTGCTTGTACTGCAATACCTGCTGAATCATATCCGCGATATTCTAGCTTTTCTAAACCTTTTAATAAAATTTCCTTTGCATCTTGCTCTCCAATAAATCCTACGATTCCACACATGTTTAGTCGCCGTTACAAATGCTTACACTGCTTTGCGAACATGTAACGACATAGTCCGATACCATTTATTTATATTAAAAAAACGGATTACATATTGCTAGCCCTGTAAGCTTGTAACGGCTTTCACCTTCCTCTCGATTGGGTTAAAGTCCGTATATACTTATACAGCTAGTATTCATCCGTTCCTTTTCTCTCATCACACTTTCACCTTTGTCCACTAAGTCACCTTAATGTTTTAAGTAAAAGATTGCGGTTGTGATGAACAACCGGGAGTCATCCGCCGAAATCTCGATAAACTCCACCTCGTCAACTACACTACTTGTAGTTCTGGCGCTTTTATAATTTACAATATTTCCTTTGAGAAAAAGAACAAGACCATCGTATAACAAACAATATAAATCGTCAATGAAATTTTTTTCATTGTCTATAAAACATATGAAAAAGGAGCACTTTTTGTGCTCCTTTTAAATAAAACCAGCTAATTATTCAACGCCAACTTCAGCTTTCACAACTTCTACAATACGATGTACATACCCATCACAAATTTCTTGTGTCGGTGCTTCTGCCATTACACGAATAAGTGGTTCTGTTCCAGATGGACGAACAAGAATACGACCGTCTCCATTCATTTCTTCCTCTACAACACGAATAATTTCTTTAATTTTCTCATTTTCTAATGCTAGTTTTTTATCTGTTACACGAACGTTTACTAGTAATTGTGGGAATTTTGTCATCTCACCTGCAAGCTCAGATAATGGCTTTTTCGTCATTTTCATGATGTTTACAAGTTGAAGTGCACTTAACATTCCATCACCAGTTGTAATGTAATCAAGTAAGATAATATGACCTGATTGTTCTCCGCCCAGGTTATATCCACCACGTTTCATCTCTTCCATTACGTAGCGATCACCAACTGCTGTTTTATCACTTGTAATACCGTTTGCTTCAAGCGCTTTGTAGAAACCTAAGTTACTCATAACTGTTGAAACAACTGTATTATGTTTCAATTGACCAGTTTCTTTCATATACTTCGCGCAAATAAACATAATTTGATCGCCATCAACGATGTTTCCTTTTTCGTCTACTGCGATTAAACGGTCTCCGTCACCATCAAAAGCAAGACCAATGTCAGCACCTTTTTCTTTTACTAATTCAGCTAACACTTCTGGATGCGTAGAACCTACTCCAGCGTTAATATTCATACCGTTCGGTGAAGTTCCCATTGTTGAAATATCAGCTTCTAAATCTGCAAATAAATATGGAGCTAAAGAAGATGTAGCACCATGTGCACAATCTAAAGCAATATGTAAACCAGAGAAATCTTCCTCTACAGTTTGTTTAATGTATTGTAAATATTTTTGTCCACCTTCAAAGTAATCACTCACTTGTCCAAGGTTAGTACCTGTTGGACGTGGTAGCTCATCAACTTCTTTGTCTAATAACGCTTCAATTTCTGCTTCTTGCTCATCTGTTAATTTAAATCCATCTGAACCGAAGAACTTAATTCCATTATCTTGTACTGGGTTATGAGATGCAGAGATCATAACACCTGCTTGCGCCCCTAAAGCTTTTGTTAAATAAGCCACACCTGGTGTAGAAATAACACCAAGGCGCATTACTTCCGCTCCAGTTGATAATAGGCCTGCTACTAAAGCTCCTTCTAGCATATGTCCAGATACACGTGTATCACGGCCAATAATTACTTTTGGACGATCTGTATCTTTTGTTAATACATAGCCGCCAAAACGTCCTATTTTAAAAGCTAATTCAGGTGTTAATTCCTTATTTGCAACCCCACGTACTCCGTCTGTACCAAAATATTTACCCATTATTATTCGCTCCTTTTTCGTGCTCTTTTTGATTATCTACTGTTGGTTCTTGGCTTGGTTCTTGGCCATTTTCTTTGTCTTTTTCTTTGTCTTTGTCTTTTTCTTTTTCTTTATCTTTTTCCTGATCCTTTTCTGGATCTGGTTCAGGATTTTTTGGTTTTTCAGTTTGATTTTCTTGATTGTTTTTTGAATCTGGTTGTTCAATATTACCCTGTACTTCTTTATCCGGCTTTTCTTTCTTCACAATTGTGACTTTAGCACTTTTTTGTTTTGCTTCTATCGAAATATTACCAGGACCACTCACTTGAATAGAAACATCTTTCGTCCCCGGAGATACATTTTGCAGATTAATCGCCGCTGTTATTTGAGCAGCTGTTATTTTATCTACTATACTTGCTTCTCCTGAAATATCAACGCTTATCTTTCCATCTTGTGGCGAAAGTAGCTGCGCAGTAACATCATTCGGAATTCCACTTTTTTGAATCGGGATACCATCAATAGTTTTACTTTTCGTTTGTTTTACCTTTTGTACCCCTACGGAAACCTTCACTTGATTTGGTTTTGCACTTGTTACACCTTTTGGCAATAAAACAGAGGCATCGAATGTTGTAGAATCCGTCAATTGACTAAAATCTACCTCGACCCCCTCTATAGATTGTATATTATCCAAAATGTCTTTTGGACCTGCTATCGTTACTTCTCTTGGCTCAACGCTAATATTTGTAACAGTCAATCCTTCTGGCAAACTCCCCTTTTTCGTATACGTCACAGGAACAGTTTTTTCAGTATTATTGGCCGTAGCTTGCGTCGCCACATTCAATGTTACACTAATTTTAGATGGACTCGTTCTTACATTTAAACGTTTTCCTTCTTTATTGTATAATGTAACTTCGGCTGTTTTTGTAACAGTTTTATTAACACCTTTTAAATCAATATACGCCTTAGCAGATGAAATACTTTCAATTTCTTCTTTCGTCCCAACTACCTCAACAGTATCAGGTTTAATGTTTGATTTTTCGAGAGTAGAACCCGCTGGCATTTGATCCTCATTTGATAATTTTAAGTCTACATGAACGTATTTTCTCGCTTTTTCATGTAGAGTAATTTTAATTGTTGATGGCTGAACTGTTCCTTTCACATCATCTGGAAGCCCATTCGTTTTCAAAGAAACTTCATAAGTCCCTTTTTCGCTATCTCTCAAATCAACTGGTATATCAAATTGTTTTTTTGCTTTTGCTGTAGCAACTGCTGATTTTGGACCTTCCAACTTCACCTTGACTCCACCTGATGGAATACCACTTACAATATATTTCTCTTCATCATACTTCAGGGTAATAGGATAATCAG
This sequence comes from Bacillus sp. TH17, assembly GCF_016651125.1. Lineage (NCBI taxonomy): Bacteria > Bacillati > Bacillota > Bacilli > Caryophanales > Bacillaceae > Bacillus > Bacillus sp. TH17. The sequence goes on along the minus strand of NZ_JAEKEN010000001.1, from coordinate 5,026,414 downwards.
TTAATGTTTCTTTCGTTTCATTTACGAAAGGTAATATACTCGATGTCGTATTTTTTTCAGTTAAAGTTGCTGACATGAAAAGCATACACGCCAATAGTAATGAGATTCCTTTTAAAAACCAATGATTCTCCATTAACTTATCCATGACGCTTTCTCCTCCAATTCCATAAAGACGAAGAAGTCGTTTTTTCATTCCCACTAAATTCTGCTAACAACATGTCCTTCAGCTGTTCTGTCTTCAAATCACGATGTAACTTCCCGTTTTTCGTTAAAGAAATTTGGCCTGTTTCTTCCGACACAACTACTGTAATACTATCAGTGACTTCACTAACTCCCATTGCAGCGCGATGCCTAGTTCCTAACTCCTTAGAAATAAATGGGCTTTCTGATAACGGAAGGTAACATGCTGCTGCTTTAATTGTACTTCCCTGCATAATTACTGCTCCATCATGAAGAGGGGTATTAGGGATAAAAATATTAATGAGTAATTCCGATGACACATTTGCATTTAGCGGAATACCCGTTTCTACATAATCATCCACCCCAGTCTCTTTTGACAAAGTAATTAGTGCACCAATTCTACGTTTTCCCATATATTCCGTTGCTTTCGCTATCGCTGTTGCAACAATTTCAGGTTCATCGTCCTCGTGAGTTCCCACACGCGAAAATAAGCTACCCCGTCCTAGCTGCTCAAGTGCTCTTCTCAATTCTGGCTGGAAGATAATAATAACGGCTAAAAATCCCCACGTTAATACTTGTTCCGTTAGCCAATATAGCGTATGCAATTCAAGTAAAATACTAATCATCCGGACGACAATAATAACTGTAATACCTTTTAAAAGTTGCACAGCCTTCGTGCCCCGAATTATAAGAATTAGCTTATATATAATAAACCATACAACAGCAATATCTAATGCCGTACTAAGATATTTCAAAATGGTCGTATCTTCAAAAGGCATGCTAACCCTTCCTCCTACTTACGAGCAATTCTATCCATATATTGAAATATTATTTTATGCTCTATCTGTATGTATTTCCAACAACTAGTTAATTATACCATACATGAACCAAACGACAATTACAAACGCCCCCCCTTTAGCTTAAATTGGTAAGATGTCAAACTTTCTTATCCTACAGTATAATATAAGTCATTATTATACGCCTATTTTCAAATAAAAAAAGCAACTTCTCAGTTGCTTTTCTTACATTTATTTTAGTTTTTCACCGAATAAAGAACCCATTAAAGCAACCGCTGTTGTTGCTGTTCTATTTCTCTCATCTAAAATCGTATTTACTTCAACAAATTCAGCAGATGTAACAATATCAGCTTCTGCTAACATTTCCATCGCTAGGTGGCTTTCACGATACGATAAACCACCAATTACAGGCGTCCCAACTCCTGGTGCATCATGAGGATCAAGACCATCTAAATCTAATGATAAATGAACACCGTCAGTATGAGATAAGTAAGCAATTGTTTCTTCCATAACAGCCGTCATACCCATACGATCAATTTCATGCATTGAAAATACTTTAATGCCTTCATTACGAATAAAGTCTTTTTCCCCTTCATCTAATGCACGTGCACCTATAATTACAACGTTCTCTTTTTTTACTTTCGGGTATGCCCCGTATAAATCTACAAGTGAAGAATGTCCATAACCTAAACTTGCAGCAAGTGACATACCGTGAATATTTCCAGATGGTGATGTTTCTTCTGTATTTAAATCACCGTGTGCATCATACCAAATAACACCTAAATTTTTATAATGTTTCGCCACACCAGCTAGCGTACCAATAGCAATACTATGATCACCGCCTAATACAAGTGGAAAACGGCCTTCTTCTATAATATGATCAACCTTAGTCGCTAGTTCATTACATACAGTTGCAACTTGAGTAAGGTTTCGTAACTTTGTATTTTCATCTACTTCTTTTTCTCTCTCTATACATATATCTCCCATATCTTTTACGTCATATCCAATTTGTTCAATTCTTTCAACTACCCCTGCATAACGGATCGCGCTTGGTCCCATATCAACCCCGCGACGCATCTGTCCTAAATCCATTGGAACTCCAATAACTGAGATTTCTTTTTTCATAGATAGTATCCCCCTTTTATGCCTTCACTAAATATTTTAAATCTTTTATATAGTCTGACTCAACTCGACATTTTTCTGCATGGATATACATTTTATTCACTTATATTTACGTTGGATTCCCGATTTTTAAACTATTCTATGTATAAAGTTAACTTAATGAACCAACTAACTTTTCTATCAGCTAATATTTTTATCCGTGCCTTTCTCCATCAATACCTAGAATTACACAAAATATCCTCAAATAACTGAATTTAAAAAACACTTCTACACTTAGAAGCGTTTTTCTGATGCTAGTTTCCACACTGCTGCAATATTTTTTGCTGTCATTTCGATATTCTCTTCTGCCGCTTTATATGCTTCTTCTAATGTCATTGGGCTAGCCGTAATACTAAACACTGCATCAATTCCCTTTTCGTAAACAGTCGTATAATTCGAGGATACAGATCCACCAATAGCAATTACAGGAATATGACGACATTTCGCCCGCTTCGCGACACCAACAGGAGCTTTTCCATAAGCTGTTTGTTCATCTATCCTTCCCTCACCAGTTACAATAAGATCGGCACCCTCTATACACTTATCAAAATTTATATAATCTAATACAATTTCAATCCCTTTTCTTAGCTGTCCCTTTAATACTGCAACGACAGCGGCTCCCATTCCTCCAGCTGCCCCTGCACCAGGTATTAGGGACACATCAAAAGATACGTACTGTTTAAGTATATTAGCATAATGTTTTAAATTCCCGTCTAGCTCTTTCATCATCTCTACATTCGCACCCTTTTGTCTCCCAAATACAAAAGATGCTCCCTTTGGTCCAACTAATGGATTGTCGACATCACATGCTGCTTCTAGCTTTATATCCTTCAAACGTGTATCCATACGAGAAAGGTTAAGAGCAGTAATCAAATGTAATGTTCCTCCAGAGGGCTCAATTACTTCACCTTTCCTATTAATAAACTCTACGCCTAAAGCAGACAACATACCTGCCCCACCATCATTTGTAGCACTTCCTCCAAGCCCTAAAATAATGTGTTTAGCTCCTTGATCTAATGCATGTAATATCAGTTCACCTGTCCCTTTTGTCGTTGTAATAAGTGGGTTTCTCTTTTCAATTGGAACGTGTTGTAATCCTGATGCTGCCGCCATTTCAATAAATGCTGTCTCCTTATCCTTAGACATACCATAATAGGCTTGCACACTCTCCCCAAGCGGCCCTGTCACATTAAGTGATATAATTCCCCCCATTGTAGCACCAACAAGAGATTCGACCGTTCCTTCACCTCCATCTCCAATTGGTACTTTAACGTACTCTGCTTTAGGAAAAACTGCTGCAAAGCCCCTTTCAATAGCTTCACATACCTCTATAGCTTTCAGGCTTTCTTTATATGAATCCGATGCAATGACAACTTTCATAATTATCCCCCCTTATTCAATCCCTTTTTTCATTTTAAACGATATACGGAAAAGTTTCCTTTTTGAGTGGAATTTAAACACAAAAAAAGCTTACATCATTTGATGTAAGCTTTTCCTATTTATATGGAGCCTAGCGGGATCGAACCGCTGACCTCCTGCGTGCAAGGCAGGCGCTCTCCCAGCTGAGCTAAGGCCCCTTAGTAATTAAGCGGAAGACGGGATTCGAACCCGCGACCCCAACCTTGGCAAGGTTGTATTCTACCACTGAACTACTTCCGCGAAAATGGTGAGCCATGAAGGATTCGAACCTTCGACCCTCTGATTAAAAGTCAGATGCTCTACCAACTGAGCTAATGGCTCGTAAATGGCTGGGCTAGCTGGATTCGAACCAGCGCATGACGGAGTCAAAGTCCGTTGCCTTACCGCTTGGCTATAGCCCATTAATATTTACTAGTATGGTTATCTTTTCAAAAAAATAAACCCTCTCAGGTTATTTTAAAGAAAATGGTGGAGGGGGGCAGATTCGAACTGCCGAACCCAAAGGAGCGGATTTACAGTCCGCCGCGTTTAGCCACTTCGCTACCCCTCCGACATTTAAAAATATATGGTGGAGGATGACGGGATCGAACCGCCGACCCCCTGCTTGTAAGGCAGGTGCTCTCCCAGCTGAGCTAATCCTCCAAAAGTGGTGACCCGTACGGGATTCGAACCCGTGTTACCGCCGTGAAAGGGCGGTGTCTTAACCACTTGACCAACGGGCCAAAAAAAAACAAAACTTTTCCCAAGCTTCCAACCGGGCTTGAACCGGTGACCTCTTCCTTACCATGGAAGTACTCTACCAGCTGAGCTATGGAAGCATAATGGCTCCGCAGGTAGGAATCGAACCTACGACCGATCGGTTAACAGCCGATAGCTCTACCGCTGAGCTACTGCGGAATAATATAAGCCTGGCAACGTCCTACTCTCACAGGGACAAGGTCCCAACTACCATCGGCGCTAGAGAGCTTAACTTCCGTGTTCGGTATGGGAACGGGTGTGACCTCTCTGCCATCATTACCAGACTTTTATCATTATACACATTCTTTTGAGAATGTCCAAAGGAATTTTAAATATATATTCCTTCAAAACTAGATAACATTAGCTTCATATTATATGGTTAAGTCCTCGATCTATTAGTATTCGTCAGCTCCACATGTCACCATGCTTCCACCTCGAACCTATCAACCTGATCATCTTTCAGGGATCTTACTAGCTTACGCTATGGGAAATCTCATCTTGAGGGGGGCTTCATGCTTAGATGCTTTCAGCACTTATCCCTTCCGCACATAGCTACCCAGCTATGCCCTTGGCAGAACAACTGGTACACCAGCGGTGCGTCCATCCCGGTCCTCTCGTACTAAGGACAGCTCCTCTCAAATTTCCTGCGCCCACGACGGATAGGGACCGAACTGTCTCACGACGTTCTGAACCCAGCTCGCGTACCGCTTTAATGGGCGAACAGCCCAACCCTTGGGACCGACTACAGCCCCAGGATGCGATGAGCCGACATCGAGGTGCCAAACCTCCCCGTCGATGTGGACTCTTGGGGGAGATAAGCCTGTTATCCCCGGGGTAGCTTTTATCCGTTGAGCGATGGCCCTTCCATGCGGAACCACCGGATCACTAAGCCCGACTTTCGTCCCTGCTCGACTTGTAGGTCTCGCAGTCAAGCTCCCTTATGCCTTTGCACTCTACGAATGATTTCCAACCATTCTGAGGGAACCTTTGGGCGCCTCCGTTACACTTTAGGAGGCGACCGCCCCAGTCAAACTGCCCACCTGACACTGTCTCCCGGGTCGATAAGACCCGTAGGTTAGAATTTCAATACAGTCAGGGCGGTATCCCACCAGCGCCTCCACCGAAGCTAGCGCTCCGGTTTCAATGGCTCCCGCCTATCCTGTACAAACTGTACCAAAATTCAATATCAGGCTACAGTAAAGCTCCACGGGGTCTTTCCGTCCTGTCGCGGGTAACCTGCATCTTCACAGGTACTATAATTTCACCGAGTCTCTGGTTGAGACAGTGCCCAAATCGTTACACCTTTCGTGCGGGTCGGAACTTACCCGACAAGGAATTTCGCTACCTTAGGACCGTTATAGTTACGGCCGCCGTTTACTGGGGCTTCAGTTCAGAGCTTCGCTTACGCTAACCCCTCTCCTTAACCTTCCAGCACCGGGCAGGTGTCAGCCCCTATACTTCGCCTTACGGCTTCGCAGAGACCTGTGTTTTTGCTAAACAGTCGCTTGGGCCTATTCACTGCGGCTTTCCGTTAAGAAAGCACCCCTTCTCCCGAAGTTACGGGGTCATTTTGCCGAGTTCCTTAACCAGAGTTCTCTCGCACACCTTAGGATTCTCTCCTCGCCTACCTGTGTCGGTTTGCGGTACAGGCACCTTTTATCTCGCTAGAAGCTTTTCTTGGCAGCGGGGAATCAAAGACTTCGCTCCATAAGGAGCTTCCCCATCACAGCTCAGCCTTCACGATAAGCGGATTTGCCTACTTATCAGCCTAACTGCTTGGACGTGCACAACCAATCGCACGCTTCTTCTATCCTTCTGCGTCCCTCCATTGCTCAAACGATAAAGAGGTGGTACAGGAATATCAACCTGTTGTCCATCGCCTACGCCTGTCGGCCTCGGCTTAGGTCCTGACTAACCCTGAGCGGACGAGCCTTCCTCAGGAAACCTTAGGCATTCGGTGGACGGGATTCTCACCCGTCTTTCGCTACTCATACCGGCATTCTCACTTCTAAGCGCTCCACCAGTCCTTCCGGTCTGACTTCACTGCACTTAGAACGCTCCCCTACCACTGATACCATTGGTATCAATTCGCAGCTTCGGTGGTGTATTTAGCCCCGGTACATTTTCGGCGCAGAGTCACTCGACTAGTGAGCTATTACGCACTCTTTAAATGGTGGCTGCTTCTGAGCCAACATCCTAGTTGTCTAAGCAACTCCACATCCTTTTCCACTTAATACACACTTTGGGACCTTAGCTGGCGATCTGGGCTGTTTCCCTCTTGACTACGGATCTTATCACTCGCAGTCTGACTCCTAAGGATAAGTCATTGGCATTCGGAGTTTGACTGAATTCGGTAATCCGATGAGGACCCCTAGTTCAATCAGTGCTCTACCTCCAAGACTCTTACACTTAAGGCTAGCCCTAAAGCTATTTCGGGGAGAACCAGCTATCTCCAGGTTCGATTGGAATTTCTCCGCTACCCACACCTCATCCCCGCACTTTTCAACGTGCGTGGGTTCGGGCCTCCATTCAGTGTTACCTGAACTTCACCCTGGACATGGGTAGATCACCTGGTTTCGGGTCTACGACCACGTACTAAACGCCCTATTCAGACTCGCTTTCGCTGCGGCTCCGCCTCTTCAGCTTAACCTCGCACGGGATCGTAACTCGCCGGTTCATTCTACAAAAGGCACGCCATCACCCATTAACGGGCTCTGACTATTTGTAGGCACACGGTTTCAGGATCTCTTTCACTCCCCTTCCGGGGTGCTTTTCACCTTTCCCTCACGGTACTGGTTCACTATCGATCACTAGGGAGTATTTAGCCTTGGGAGATGGTCCTCCCAGATTCCGACGGAATTTCACGTGTTCCGCCGTACTCAGGATACATTCAAGAGAGAACGAAGTTTCGACTACGGGGTTATTACCCTCTGTGACGGACCTTTCCAGGTCGCTTCGTCTACCTCGTTCCTTTGTAACTCCGTATAGAATGTCCTACAACCCCAAGAGGCAAGCCTCTTGGTTTGGGCTAGATTCCGTTTCGCTCGCCGCTACTCAGGAAATCGCATTTGCTTTCTCTTCCTCCAGGTACTTAGATGTTTCAGTTCCCTGGGTCTGTCTTCCATACCCTATGTATTCAGGTAAGGATACCATACCATTACGTATAGTGGGTTTCCCCATTCGGAAATCTTCGGATCAAAGCTTACTTACAGCTCCCCGAAGCATATCGGCGTTAGTCCCGTCCTTCATCGACTCCTAGTGTCAAGGCATCCACCGTGCGCCCTTTCTAACTTAACCAAACTAAAATTAAAAAAATATGAGCTACACTGTTATCTAGTTTTCAAAGAACATACATTTAAACTTGAGAGATAGTTCTCTCAAAACTGAACGAAACAAAACAAGTCAACGTTTATTGATGAACTGCGTTCATCAATTCTCCATAGAAAGGAGGTGATCCAGCCGCACCTTCCGATACGGCTACCTTGTTACGACTTCACCCCAATCATCTGTCCCACCTTAGGCGGCTGGCTCCATAAAGGTTACCCCACCGACTTCGGGTGTTACAAACTCTCGTGGTGTGACGGGCGGTGTGTACAAGGCCCGGGAACGTATTCACCGCGGCATGCTGATCCGCGATTACTAGCGATTCCAGCTTCATGTAGGCGAGTTGCAGCCTACAATCCGAACTGAGAACGGTTTTATGAGATTAGCTCCACCTCGCGGTCTTGCAGCTCTTTGTACCGTCCATTGTAGCACGTGTGTAGCCCAGGTCATAAGGGGCATGATGATTTGACGTCATCCCCACCTTCCTCCGGTTTGTCACCGGCAGTCACCTTAGAGTGCCCAACTTAATGATGGCAACTAAGATCAAGGGTTGCGCTCGTTGCGGGACTTAACCCAACATCTCACGACACGAGCTGACGACAACCATGCACCACCTGTCACTCTGCTCCCGAAGGAGAAGCTCTATCTCTAGAGTTTTCAGAGGATGTCAAGACCTGGTAAGGTTCTTCGCGTTGCTTCGAATTAAACCACATGCTCCACCGCTTGTGCGGGCCCCCGTCAATTCCTTTGAGTTTCAGCCTTGCGGCCGTACTCCCCAGGCGGAGTGCTTAATGCGTTAACTTCAGCACTAAAGGGCGGAAACCCTCTAACACTTAGCACTCATCGTTTACGGCGTGGACTACCAGGGTATCTAATCCTGTTTGCTCCCCACGCTTTCGCGCCTCAGTGTCAGTTACAGACCAGAAAGTCGCCTTCGCCACTGGTGTTCCTCCATATCTCTACGCATTTCACCGCTACACATGGAATTCCACTTTCCTCTTCTGCACTCAAGTCTCCCAGTTTCCAATGACCCTCCACGGTTGAGCCGTGGGCTTTCACATCAGACTTAAGAAACCACCTGCGCGCGCTTTACGCCCAATAATTCCGGATAACGCTTGCCACCTACGTATTACCGCGGCTGCTGGCACGTAGTTAGCCGTGGCTTTCTGGTTAGGTACCGTCAAGGTGCCAGCTTATTCAACTAGCACTTGTTCTTCCCTAACAACAGAGTTTTACGACCCGAAAGCCTTCATCACTCACGCGGCGTTGCTCCGTCAGACTTTCGTCCATTGCGGAAGATTCCCTACTGCTGCCTCCCGTAGGAGTCTGGGCCGTGTCTCAGTCCCAGTGTGGCCGATCACCCTCTCAGGTCGGCTACGCATCGTCGCCTTGGTGAGCCGTTACCTCACCAACTAGCTAATGCGACGCGGGTCCATCCATAAGTGACAGCCGAAGCCGCCTTTCAATTTCGAACTATGCAGTTCAAAATATTATCCGGTATTAGCCCCGGTTTCCCGGAGTTATCCCAGTCTTATGGGTAGGTTACCCACGTGTTACTCACCCGTCCGCCGCTAACTTCATAAGAGCAAGCTCTTAATCCATTCGCTCGACTTGCATGTATTAGGCACGCCGCCAGCGTTCATCCTGAGCCAGGATCAAACTCTCCAATAAAGTTAGTTTGTCTAGCATCTAAAAATAAAAATTGACGTTCACGTTGTTTGTTTCGTTCAGTTTTCAAAGAACTACTTAGTCGCTCATTTGCGACTTCCTTATGTTAACATCTTCATTTTTCGATGTCAACTAAGTTTTTTAATTTCTTTTTTGTCGTTTTCTGCGTTTCTGCATCAGCGACGTTTATTAATTTATCATATCCTTACTCTTAGCGTCAACACTTTTTAATAAAAAATTCTTTTTCTTACATAACGAATACATTCTTCCCTATTAGCAACTCTCCGAAATAAACAAAAAATGATTTTATACCTTTCTTCCATCGCCTTTTTTACAACGCTATGTATACGCTCATCTTCAAAATCAAATAAAAGTTCCTCTAACTCTCTCTTCAGTATGTATTCCATTTCTTTTTTCTCTTCCTTCGTCAACATAATCCCAAGCAAATTATCACCTCAATAACTCCTTACGTGTACCGATAAACGCCCCACTCATTTTCAATTATCAATAATGTATCACCAAAAACAAAATTCTATCACTCATTATATCCACCACTTACGATATTAATCCCTTGTTCTCTTTTTTAAATTTAAAGCATATATGTAACTGAAAAGGATTGGACAAAGGGGCGTAATATTATGTTTTTCTTTTTTATTACGAGTAAAAGAACATTTAAACACATTAGCTTAATAGTCGTACTTTCCTTATTTACAGCATGGCTACTCTTTTTAAAAACATATTCACATGAATCTGCTTTTTCAACTGCTACTGGCCCTAAAGTGATTTACAAAGGGGACACTGCAAAAAAACAAGTTGCATTCACGTTTGACATTAGCTGGGGGGACAAAAAAGCTATTCCAATCCTTAATACACTCAAAGAAAGAGAAATTAAGAATGCAACCTTCTTTCTCTCTGCTGCATGGGCTGAAAGACACCCTGATATTGTCGAACGCATCATGAAAGATGGACATGAGATTGGTAGTATGGGCTATAATTACACATCCTACACTTCACTAGAAGCAAATGAAATACGACGAGATCTTTTGCGGGCACAAGATGTTTTTACGAAACTTGGCGTAAAACAAGTCAAGCTATTACGTCCACCTAGTGGCGATTTTAACAAAACAACTCTTAAAATAGCGGAATCACTCGGATACACCATCGTTCATTGGAGTAACAATTCAAATGACTGGAAAAATCCCGGCGTAAATAAAATCATTTCCACAGTCTCTAGCAATTTAAAGGGTGGAGATATCGTCTTATTACATGCTTCTGATTCTGCCCTTCAAACAAATAAGGCTTTACCATTACTCTTACAAAAATTAAAGAGCGACGGATATGAACAAACATCTGTATCACAACTTATTTCCAACACAAGTACAAAAAGTGAAGATATTAAGTAGTTCCTTTCTACACGGTTCTTCACACATAAAAAGCTCTGCTATCTTTTGTTAAGATAGCAGAGCTTTTTTATCCTAGCATTTACAGACGATAAGAATCTGGATAATTAAAAATCCACTCTCCTCATTAAGCTGACTTACTCTTTTGTCCAATTAAACGATGCAATACAAGTAACTGATATGAATTACATAATAAAAGTGGTATCACCATTAAATATAACCAATCTGTATCATTAATCCGGAGCGCTGGTACCCATTCAAGAATTGTTACAACAACCATAAAGAACAGAGCGGGAACAAATGCTTTTTTATTCGTTTCTTTACTCTTTATATAAGCGACAATTGCCCCAAACACAAATAACATCCCAGCAACAAGTATGTTATTCCCTAATGAAACTTCCCCATTTGCAACAAGTACTGACCTTAGATAAACGAAATCAAATAATACGAACGCAATAAAGAACAGTTGCACTGTATTCCATAAAGAAGATGACCGAAACATCCCTAATCCAAAACGATGGATCGTTAAATACGCAAAGAACCCCATTTGACTTATAACACTAAAAATAAACCCTACGCCCATCAACCAAAAGGAAATTGCTAAAATCTCTTTTCCGTCGAAATTTTGAAAAAATTTAGCGTACTTGTCCCACTCTAAAACAAAACCAATAAAGACTGTGCTAATCCCACCAAGAAACAACGTCGTAAAAAATAGTCGTACCCACTTGCGGCTATTCACAACACATCCCCCATTATTCTTATATTTCTAATTAAATTGTAACAATGACAATTTCAAAAAGCTAGCCATGTTAATGTATAAATTCCTTAAAGAGATTTATATTAAAAAAAGAGAACTTTGCTGAAAGGAGCTCCAACTTATGAAACGGATGCTGCTCGTTTTGATTTCTTCTTTTCTATTTATAGCACTAGCGGCATGTGCACAAGAAAAAGAAGCAAAATCCGAACTTGATTATGATCAAACAAAAAAAATGATTGTTGATATTTTAAAAACCGATCAAGGAAAAAAAGCGATCCAAGATGTATTAACTGATGAAAAAATGAAACAAGCACTCATACTAGATGAAACAGTAGTAAAGAAAACGATTGAAGATGCACTGGTATCTGAAAAAGGGCAACAATTCTGGGAAAAGCTCTTTAAAGACCCTGAGTTCTCATCGAAATTTGCTAAAAGTATGGGAAAAGAACAAACAAACTTAATGAAAACTTTACTAAAAGATCCTGAATACCAATCAGGTGTTATAGAGATTATGAAAAATCCTGAAGTAGAGAAAATCATGTTACAAACAATGAAGAGTAAAGAATATCGTCAATATTTACAGCAAGTACTAACTGAAACTGCCGAAAGTCCTCTCTTCCAAGCTAAGATGATTGACATCATTAGTAAAGGTGTACAAAAAGCCGAAAAAGGCGGGTCTGATAAGAAAGGCGCAGGTGGTGAAGGCGGTTCTCAAGATGGGAACAAAGAACAATAATAAAAATTATAGCACTGAGTGGACAATGTATATATTGTCCACTCATTACTACTTTAGTTTTGCGCGACAGCTGTTTTATCAATAACTGTCTCAGCTATCGTACGATAAATGAGACCCGTTGTATGTGTATCTTCATATACTGACGGCGCAAAGTCCTCTTTATTCCAATCAGGTTGTTGAAGTGGAATTCGGCCAAGTATATCCGTTTGGAGTTCCGTAGCCAATTTATCTCCTCCACCTCTTCCAAACACATACTCTTTTTCACCAGTTGCTTTACTTTCAAAATACGCCATATTTTCAACAACACCAAGAATACTATGTTCTGTACGTAAAGCCATGGCTCCAGCGCGCGCTGCTACAAATGCCGCTGTTGGATGCGGCGTTGTTACAATAATCTCTTTACAAGCCGGCAACATCGAATGTACATCTAAAGCAACATCACCCGTACCTGGTGGTAGGTCCAATACTAAGTAATCTAAATCACCCCACTCTACTTCTGTGAAAAAGTGATTTAACATTTTCCCAAGCATCGGTCCTCTCCAAATAACAGGTGCGTTATCTTCTACAAAGAATCCCATTGAGATTACTTTCACGCCTAGACGCTCCACTGGTATTATCTTATCACCTCTTACGATTGGACGTTTTTCTATACCCATCATATCCGGTACACTAAAACCGTAAATATCCGCGTCGATGATACCAACCTTTTTGCCTAAACGAGCTAAAGCAATTGCAAGGTTAACAGAAACAGTTGATTTCCCTACTCCACCTTTTCCACTTGCCACTGCTAAAAATGTTGTATTTGAGTTCGGTGATAATAAGGATTCACTTTTCTCTTCCTCTTGCGGTGGTGCAAACTGAGCTAATTCCTCTTCTGTAAATTCTGCAAAACGAAGTCCAACTGTTGTTGCTCCAAGTTCTTTTACTAACTTTACAATTCCAGACTGCAACTGCATTTGTTCCGCTGTACCCGTCTTTACAATTGCAATTTTAACACTTACATGTTCCTTCTCAGGCTTGACTGTCACCTCTTTAATTGCATTTGTTTCTTTTAACGTTTTATGTATAAACGGATCTACAATCCCTTCCAATGCTTCCACTACCTGCTCTTTTGTTACCATAATTAGCCCAGCCCCCTGTATGAAAAATAACGTATTGTTAATTAAATTTATCTATCTTTATTTTTGAAATAAATGCGTTTACATTTCCAGTATAACATATTTTCGGAAAACTTCGTTAACGAGAGAAACTCGAAAAAATCCTCCTTATTCTGGAGGATTTCCTTTTTCCGTAAAATAACGTAATATACCACGATATATTGCAGCAGCTACTTTTTGTTGGTATTTCTCCGAATTTAACATATATCTTTCATTCACATTCGATAAAAAGCCAGCCTCAATTAAAGCACCTGGTGTTTTGGCATACTTCAATAAATACACGTGAGGAATTGTTTTAGCAGAACGATTCGTATTTTCTAAGCTTGTTCTCAATTCAGCTTGTATAAATTTCGCAGCCCGTTCATTTTCAATCGAAGAACGATAGTAGAACGTTTGTGCGCCCTTAGATCCACTACTAGTTAGGGCATTTAAATGAATACTCGCAAAAAAGTCTACATCAGGCTTATTAATGATCTCAACACGCTTTTTTAAATCCTCTGCTTTACGTCTACTATATGACTTTGTATCTTTATTAGCTAAATCATAATCTCCTTCACGCGTTAAAATAACTAAAGCACCTTGTTCTTGTAAATAATCTTGTACCTTTTTTGTAATCTCAAGTGTAATATCTTTTTCTACAATATCCTTTCCACCAACAGCCCCTCCGTCTGGCCCACCATGCCCAGCATCTAGTACAATCACTTTCCCTGATAAGGGTAAATTCCAAGCTCGCCACGATTTTGTAATTTGAAATTCTTGTTTAACTAAAAAAAACAAAACAACCGCAGCGAGCGCAAAAGAGATAATTCGAATTCTCTTCATACCTTTCCTCCTCCAGCTAGTCCCTCTAATTACTTATATGGGACAAGAGGAAAGTTTATGCTTGTCTTAGTGTAGCTTTAATCGATATCTTCTTTCGCCTTTTTCATAGCCTTCCTGCCACCACAAGCCGATAAACTGCTGGCAAGATTCAAAAAGCAATTCCTCGTCTTGCAACTTAATTTCACGTATAGTCATACTCGTTAAAAATTGAAATAACGTTTCAGTTAATTGTTGTTCTTCTTCTAAAGCCCTATATTTCACATCAAAGAATGATTCGCCATGATAACCAAATTTACTGTATCTCGCTCCTAATAAATAAGATTCTATCCCTAGTTCAATGCAATAATCTTCATACTGACGATGAAGTTCTTGCATTTGAAAGGCATCACGAATATTTAAACGCAATGTTTTTAATGATAATTCTCGCAGCATCTTCCGCTCGTATTTTAACTGCTTTTCTTTTTGTTTTTCTTGTAAGCTGACAATGACATTCATAGTACTTATAAACCTCCCTAATACGTATTAGTCTAAACTTCTAAAGAAGAAGCATACGTAGGACGGTAGCACTAAAATATTCCAAGCTAAAAAAATTACAAAAGAAGAATTAAACATAAAAAAACCCCAACCAAAATGGTTGGGGTTTGTAGTTCGCAAAAATTAACGTTTTGAGAACTGAGGTGCACGACGTGCGCCTTTAAGACCGTATTTTTTACGCTCTTTCATACGTGCATCACGAGTTAATAGACCCGCACGTTTTAATGTTAGACGGTATTCTGGATCAGCTTTTAATAAAGCGCGAGAAATACCGTGACGAATAGCACCAGCTTGACCAGTGTATCCACCACCATTTACGTTTACAAGTACATTGTAGTTACCTAAAGTTTCTGTTGCAACTAGAGGTTGTTTCACTACTTCACGTAATGCAGCAAATGGGATATAGTTTTCAAAATCACGACCGTTAATAATAACGCGTCCTTCGCCTGGAACTAGGCGTACGCGCGCTACTGAACTCTTACGACGTCCAGTGCCATAGTATTGAACCTGTGCCAAAGTAAGCCCTCCTTTAATTAATTATCCGCGAAGTTCGTAAACTTCTGGTTGTTGTGCTTGGTGTGGATGCTCTGCTCCAGCATACACGTTTAATTTCTTAGACACTTGACGTCCTAAACGTCCTTTTGGAAGCATGCCTTTAATTGCAAGCTCTAACATTTGTACAGGGTAGTTTGTACGCATTTCTAGAGCTGTTCTTTGCTTAAGTCCACCTGGGTGGTTAGTGTGACGGTAGTAAATTTTATCGTTTAATTTATTACCTGTTAAATGAATTTTCTCAGCGTTAATAATAATTACATGATCACCCGTGTCAACGTGTGGTGTAAATGTTGGTTTGTGTTTACCACGTAAAATGGATGCTACTTCAGTAGATAGGCGACCTAAAGTTTGACCTTCAGCATCAACCACATACCATTTACGCTCAACTTCGTTAGCTTTTGCCATAAAAGTCGTACGCATGTGTTTCCCTCCTCGTTATCTTTTCCATAGAAAAAATCTATTGTTTATCTTAAACACGATTTCCTTCCGGGGCTAATCGTGGTTTTAGAAACAATACCATATGTTATGATATACTTTTGAGTTTCTAATGTCAAGCAAATGTTACACCAGGATTAGTTGTTATAGTTTACCTGCCATAAGTAAAGTCCATGACCTGGAGCCATCTTTCCAGAAAACTGGCGATTTTGTTTCGCTAAAATCTCTGGAATACTATCCGGATCAAGCTTTCCTTGACCTACGCTAAGTAACGTACCAACAATAATTCTGACCATATTATATAAAAATCCATTACCTACAAAGCGAAAAATTAATTCATCGTCTTGCTCAATTAATTCGATTTCATAAATTGTTCGTACTTTATCTTTTTTGTCAGTTTTTGCCGAACAAAAAGAAGTAAAGTCATGCGTTCCAATAAAATAAGGAATCGCTTTTCTTATAGAGTTTATTTCGAGTGGATATGGATATTGATATACGTAATTTCTACGGAATACATCCGCAGTCTTTGATAATAATACACGATAGCGATATTCTTTTTTCTCGACACCGTAACGTGCATGAAATTCTTCTGTTTTCTTCTCTACCTGCCTGATAATAATATCATCCGGCAACATTGTATTTAAAGCATTACTCCATTGCCACTCTTCAAGAGACAAAGGTGTATCAAAGTGTATCACTTGTCCTTTGGCGTGAACGGTAGAATCCGTTCTGCCTGATGCCTGCACACGAACAAGTTCTCCTTTATGCAACTTCTGCAATGCTTTCTCTATTTCTTGTTGAACAGTCCGATGCTGTGGTTGAATTTGGTAACCACAAAAATGAATGCCATCATATGCAACTGTACATTTTATTCTTTCCATTTCTCTATTCTCCATTACGACCGCACCCATGCCAAAATACAAGCTAAACAAAGTAAGCTTACAATTGTTACTGTATCACTTATTTTCCAGCGTAGTTGCCTAAATTTAGTACGTCCTTCGCCACTTTTATATCCACGAGATTCCATCGCAATCGCTAAGTCCTCTGCACGCTTAAAAGCACTGATAAATAATGGAACGAGTAGTGAGATAATAGCTTTCATCCTATCTTTTATCGGTCCCCCAGCGAAATCAATGCCACGTGACGCTTGTGCTTTCATAATTTTACTCGTTTCATCCATTAATGTCGGGATAAAACGTAGTGAAATTGACATCATTAATGCGATTTCATGAACAGGAACTTTTATACGCTTGAACGGCTTTAATAACGTCTCCAACCCATCTGTAATTTCAATAGGTGTCGTCGTTAACGTTAATAATGTCGTCATTAAAATAATAACGAAGAATCGTATAGAAATGTATATCCCTTGCTCTAATCCTTTTTCATGTATCGAAAACCAACCAAGCTGGAATAGTACTTCCCCTTCTTTATTTGTAAAAATATGCAGGAAAAATGTAAAAAGAAAAATCCACAGAATTGGTTTTAAGCCCGAAAGTACATAACGAATCGGCACTTTTGCAAAAAATAAAGCAATGAGTGCATATAAAAATAAAAATCCATATGAAATCGCATTATTTGCTAAGAAAACAACAAATACATATAAAAAGACAATCAACAGCTTCGTACGAGGATCAAGTTGATGAATGAGTGACTGACCTGGAATATATCTCCCAATAATCAACTGCTGCATGATTCATGACCACCTTTTCGTAACACCTGTACAACTTCATGAGTAAGATCCTCTAAAGATAAGGTAGCCTTCGAAATTGAAATACCAAACTTCTCTTCAATTGCACGTTTATACTTTAAAGACATTGGAAGATCCACACCGATTTGTTCTAATTCATCAGCATATGAAAATACTTCCTCTGCTCTTCCTTGCAAAAAGACCGTTCCTTTATGCATGACCACTATTTGATCTGCATACTTAGCGGCATCCTCCATATTATGGGTAACAAGAATGACTGTAAGCCCCTGTTCCTTATGCAAATTGTAAAACATCTCCATGAGCTCGTGCTGTCCTTTTGGATCAAGCCCTGCTGTAGGTTCATCTAATACAAGCACTTCGGGTTCCATCGCTAGTACGCCTGCTATTGCAACACGCCTCATTTGCCCACCGCTTAATTCAAACGGAGAACGTGCTAATAACTCTATGTCCAATCCAACAAGCTGGATTGCATCTTTCGCCTTTTGTTTTGCCTCTTCTTCAGATACACCAAAATTAGTCGGTCCAAAACAAATATCCTTTTCAACTGTTTCTTCAAATAGTTGATGTTCTGGAAACTGAAAGACAACCCCTACTTTTTTTCGTAGCGGCTTAAGCTTTTTCTCTTTCTTCCCTGCTGAAATTAAATGTTCACCAATTTGAACCGTACCATTTGTCGGCTGCAATAAACCATTTAAATGTTGAATCATCGTCGACTTACCTGAACCAGTATGACCGATAATGGCATAATAGCCCCCACTTGGAAACGACACGTCTACATCATAAAGTGCGCGTCTTTCAAATGGAGTTTTATATTGATAACGATGTTCTACTTTTTGGAATGTAATCTCCAAAGTTCGTTCACCAAGCTTTCCATTGTAAGATGCGTATTTTGCAAGTGAATTCCATTTCTTTTTAATAATTCTGCTATTTTCACCGAAAAAGGTACATCTAATCCAATCTCTTGGAGCATATGAGAGGATTTGAAAATTTGCTCTGGAGTACCTTCCTCTAATATTTCTCCCTTGTTCAAAATAATAATACGGTCTGACTGTGCCGCTTCTTCTAAATCGTGCGTAATCGATAACACCGTAATACCCTTTTGATCAACAAGTTGTCTGACCGTTTCTACTACTTCACGTCTCCCCTGAGGGTCTAACATTGAAGTTGCTTCATCTAGTATTAAAATAGATGGTTGAAGTGCTAAAACACCTGCTATTGCGACTCGCTGCTTTTGTCCACCAGATAACGAATGGGGTTCTTCATTTAAAAAATCTTCCATACGGACAAGTTGCAGAGCTTGTTCTAGTCTTTCTATCATCTGCTCCCTTGGCATTCCGATGTTCTCTAGGCCGAATACAACGTCATCTTGTACTGTCGTTCCAACAAATTGATTATCTGGATTTTGAAATACCATGCCAATTTGCTTTCGAACATCCCATACTGTTTCCTCTGATAAAATCATTGTATCATTTAAAGTAATTTTCCCTGATTCCGGTAAAAATAAGCCATTCAATAATTTTGCAAGTGTAGACTTCCCTGAACCATTTTGTCCAATAACAGATACCCATTCTCCTTCATATAAGGAAAACGAAACATCTTTTAATGCATAAGAGGCTGCCCCAGGATATTGAAATGATATATTTTCTGTCCGAAGTTTCTCTTTTTTCAATACAAGGCACCCTTTCTTTCGTCAAGTTAGCCTATTTTTATACTTAAAAAAAAAGGGCCATGACCAGTTACTTGAAAAGAACTGTCCTGCCCTTTTAATCATCATTATACTAACTCGATAATTACCATTGGTGCTGCGTCTCCGCGACGTGGACCAATTTTTGCAATACGAGTGTATCCGCCTTGGCGCTCAGCATAGCGTGGAGCTACATCAGCGAATAATTTTTGAAGTGCATCTTGACCAGTCTCAGCATTAGCAACCTCATTACGGATGAAAGCTGCTGCTTGACGACGAGCATGAAGATCTCCGCGTTTACCTAAAGTGATCATTTTTTCCACTACAGAACGAAGTTCTTTTGCACGAGTTTCTGTCGTTTGGATGCGCTCGTTGATAATTAAATCAGTAGCTAAATCACGTAACATAGCTTTACGTTGCGCACTTGTACGGCCTAATTTTCTGTATGCCATTCGTAGTTCCCTCCTTTGTTGATGGGTTTAAATCCTCAGTCGTCTTTACGTAAACCTAAACCTAATTCCTCAAGTTTATGTTTAACTTCTTCTAAGGATTTACGTCCTAAGTTACGAACTTTCATCATATCTTCTTCTGTTTTGTTCGCAAGCTCTTGTACAGTATTAATTCCTGCACGTTTTAGGCAATTATAAGAACGAACAGAAAGATCTAGTTCTTCGATAGTCATCTCAAGAACTTTTTCTTTTTGATCTTCTTCCTTCTCGACCATAATCTCAGCATTTTGTGCTTCGTCAGTTAAACCAACAAAGATATTTAAATGCTCAGTTAAGATTTTGGCACCTAAAGAGATAGCTTCTTTTGGCCCGATGCTTCCATCCGTCCATACATCAAGCGTAAGCTTATCATAATTAGCCACTTGTCCGACACGTGTCTTTTCCACTTGGTAAGTCACACGTGATACTGGAGTATAAATAGAATCAATAGGAATTACTCCTATTGGTTGATCTTCGCTTTTATTTGCATCAGCTGGCGTATACCCACGGCCACGCTTTGCAGTTAAACGCATGCGGAAATGCGCATTTTTTGCTAACGTCGCAATGTGTAAATCTGGATTTAAGATTTCAACATCACTATCGTGAGTAATATCAGCAGCTGTGACAATACCTTCGCCCTGTACATCGATTTCCAACGTCTTCTCTTCATCAGAGTAGATTTTAAGAGCTAACTTTTTCAAGTTTAAGATCATCGTCGTAACGTCTTCTACTACGCCCTCAACTGTTGAAAATTCGTGTAAAACGCCATCGATTTGGATAGCAGTTACAGCGGCACCAGGGAGTGAGGATAAAAGAATACGACGTAAGGAGTTACCCAAAGTAGTACCATATCCACGCTCAAGCGGTTCAATCACGAATTTGCCATACTTAGCATCTTCGTTAAGTTCAACCGTTTCGATTTTCGGTTTTTCGATTTCAATCATTAACTAAACCCTCCTTCAAAACGTCGAAACCCCGGTTAAACAAAGGAAGAACCTCTGTTTAACCGAAAGTCCCCCTTAGGCAGTTCCCGATTGTGCACAACAAGCGATGTTTCTGTACGAAATTTCTCGATAATGCATCATATCCATTATAGACAAAAGGGAAAATTCTATACAGAAAAATTACACACGACGACGTTTTGGTGGACGACATCCATTATGAGGAACTGGAGTAACATCTCTAATTGCTGTTACTTCTAGACCTGCCGCTTGAAGAGCACGAATTGCAGCTTCACGACCAGCACCAGGACCTTTAACAGTAACCTCTAAAGTTTTTAAACCATGCTCCATTGCAACTTTAGAAGCAGCTTCAGCAGCCATTTGCGCAGCGAATGGAGTAGATTTACGAGATCCACGGAAACCAAGTGCACCAGCACTAGACCAAGAAAGTGCGTTACCATGAGTATCTGTAAGTGTTACGATTGTGTTGTTGAAAGTAGAACGAATATGAGCTATACCAGCTTCAATATTCTTTTTCACACGTTTTTTACGAGTGTTTGTTTTACGTGCCATTGTTAGTTCAACCTCCTTTACTTATTATTTCTTTTTATTTGCTACTGTACGACGTGGACCTTTACGTGTACGAGCATTGTTTTTAGAGTTTTGACCACGAACTGGTAAACCACGACGGTGACGAAGACCACGGTAAGAACCGATCTCCATTAGACGTTTAATGTTAAGAGATACTTCACGACGAAGGTCTCCCTCAACTTTAATACGATCGATGATATCACGGATACGTCCTAATTCATCTTCCGATAAATCACGAACTCGTGTTTCCGAAGAAATACCAGCTTCTGTAAGAATTTTTTCAGCAGTTGTGCGACCAATGCCGAATACGTAAGTTAAAGAAATAACAACGCGCTTGTCACGAGGAATATCTACACCTGCGATACGTGCCATTTTGAATGCACCTCCTTCTGATTAACCTTGTTTTTGTTTATGTTTAGGGTTTTCACAAATAACCATTACTTTTCCACGTCTACGAATAACTTTACATTTTTCGCAGATTGGTTTAACTGACGGTCTTACTTTCATGTCTCGAACCTCCTTAAAGATTACGGAGTGCTATATTATTTAAAACGGTACGTAATACGACCACGATTTAAATCGTACGGAGATAATTCTACCGTAACTTTGTCTCCTGGTAAAATACGAATGAAGTTCATACGGATTTTACCAGAAACGTGAGCCAATACGACATGCCCATTCTCTAATTCTACTTTGAACATAGCATTTGGCAACGTTTCAAGAACGGTACCTTCGACTTCAATTACATCATCTTTAGCCATTCAATAGTTCTCCCTTCTTCAAATCAGTAACATTTTACACTGCTCTGAAATCCCGGAGAGCCAGCTACTTATAAAGTGGTAAGGATTTCGTATCCTGCTTCTGTAAGAGCAATCGTGTGCTCAAAATGGGCACACCATTTACCATCTACCGTTACCACTGTCCAGTCATCAGATAGTGTTTTTACATATCGTCTTCCTTGATTCACCATCGGCTCAACACAGATGACCATTCCCGGCTTTAATCTAGGGCCTCTATTTGGTGGACCATAGTGCGGGATTTGAGGGTCCTCATGTAAGTCTTGCCCGATTCCGTGACCAACATACTCCCTAACGATCGAGAACCCATTCTCTTCAGCATGTGTTTGAACAGCATGCGAGATATTTGATAATCTTTCGCCTGGTTTTACTTGTTCTAGACCAAGATACAACGATTTTTCTGTGACATCAAGTAGCTTTTGAACAGATTCAGAAATGTTTCCAACTGGATACGTCCATGCAGAATCACCATGGTACCCATTGTATTTCGCACCAATATCGATACTGATGATATCGCCCTCTTCGAGCTTACGCTTCCCTGGAATCCCGTGTACAAGCTCTTCATTTACAGAAGCACAAATGCTCCCCGGAAATCCGTTGTATCCTTTAAAAGATGGCGTAGCACCATATTTTCGAATCGTCTTTTCCGCTATTTGATCGAGCTCTTTCGTTGTAATTCCTGGAGTAATATGTTGTTTCAACTCTTGATGAGTTAAAGCAACGATCCTGCCAGCTTCTCGCATGATTTCTATCTCGCGAGGAGTTTTGCAGATGATCATTACGCTAAGTCTCCGATGAGAACATCGATATCAGCAAATACTTTATTGATATCTTGCTCACCATTAATGCTTTGTAAGTAGCCAAGCTCCTCATAGAAATCAAGCAAAGGTTTTGTTTGCTTAATATTTACATCTAAACGATTTGCTACAGTTTCTTCATTGTCATCAGAGCGTTGATATAATTCGCCACCACATTTATCGCACACATCAGCTTTTGCTGGCGGATTGAATTCTAAGTGGTAAGTCGCACCGCATTCTTTACAAATGCGACGGCCTGTAAGGCGTTTTAATAACAACCCTGAATCCACATTAATGTTTAAAACATAGTCGATTTTTTTGCCAAGATCTTTCATAATCTCTTCAAGAGCTGATGCTTGTGCAACAGTTCGTGGGAAACCATCTAATAAGAAGCCTTTAATACAGTCTTCCTGACTTAAACGTTCACGAACAATTCCAATTGTAACTTCATCTGGAACAAGCGCACCTTTATCAATAAAAGATTTTGCTTGTAAACCAAGTTCAGTTTCAGCCTTCATAGCTGCACGGAACATATCTCCTGTTGAGATGTGAGGGATGTTATACTTGGCAATAATCTGTTCGGCTTGTGTACCTTTACCAGCACCAGGAAGCCCCATTAAAATCAAGTTCATCCTTGTTCCCCCTCAGTACATGAGCATGTAGGGAAGACAGTTCTTCCCACTTACTCACTGCTTGATAAACCCTTTGTAATGGCGTTTTACCAATTGGCTTTCTAGCTGCTTCATTGTTTCTAAAGCAACGCCGACAACGATTAACATACTCGTTCCACCAATCTGTGCAGATGGAGGAAGATTTCCCAATTTCGTAAAGATAACTGGTAGGATTGCAATCGCTGCTAGGAAAATTGATCCCACAAAGGTCAAACGATACAAGATTTTTGTTAGATATTGTTCTGTATTCTTACCCGGACGAATACCTGGAACATATCCACCTTGCTTGTTTAGATTCTCTGACATTTGCTCTGGATTAACCTGAACAAATGCATAGAAATATGTGAAGGCTACAATGAGCGCAACATATATGATCATTCCCACTGGGTGAGAATAGTTAAAGTTTGCAATAATCCACTGCGACACATCATGTTTCGGGAAGAACTGTGCAATAGTTGGAGGCGTAATTAAGAATGAAACAGCAAAAATGACTGGAATAACACCCGCACTATTTACCTTAAGTGGTAAATGAGTGTTTTGTGCTCCAGCATGATTCCCATTCCCTCCTGTTACACGCTTCGCGTATTGAATTGGGATCTTTCTAACAGCCTGTTGAATGAAAATAACACCAACAATAACCGCTAGCACAGCTAGTAAAATCAATGCAACTTTAACGATACTCATGAACAATTGATCTCCGATATTTTGAAACTGTTGTTGATACACTTGAGATATAACACTTGGGATCGCTGCGGCAATACCGCCAAAGATAAGAATGGAAATACCATTACCTACACCTTTAGCTGTAATCTGTTCACCTAACCACATTAAAAATGCAGTACCAGCAGTCAGTACCGTAGCAATGTATAAATAAGTGCTCCAACCTGGATTCAAAATTAATTGCCCACCTACCATACCGTTAAAACCGATTGACATACCAAACCCCTGAATAAACGCAAGAACAATTGTAAAATAACGCGTGAATTGCGTTAGTTTACGACGGCCCATTTCGCCTTGCTTCGACCATTCCGAAAATTTAGGAACAACATCCATCTGCAATAATTGCACGATGATGGATGCTGTAATATACGGCATGATTCCCATCGCGAAGATGGAGAAGTTTTTCAAGGCGCCACCGCCAAATGTATTTAGGATACCTAAGGCATTTAATTGATCTTGTGCTTTCAGTACGTCTCCATTTGTAAATGGCACTGGGATAAACGTGCCAATCCTGAATACGACTAACATCGCTAAAGTGAATAATATTTTACGTCTTATCTCAGCAACGCGCATAAAGTTGGAGATTGTACGAAACATTAGATCACCTCAACTGATCCGCCAGCTGCTTCAATTGCTTCTTTAGCACTTGAAGAGAACTTGTGCGCTTTAACAGTTAATTTTTTCTCTACTGCTCCGCTTGCAAGAATTTTAACACCGTCGTTTAATTTGCTGATAACGCCAGTTTCCAGCAATAATTCAGGTGTTACTTCTGTACCATCTTCAAAACGATTTAACGTTGATAAGTTTACAATAGTAAACTCTTTACGGTTAATGTTTGTGAAGCCGCGTTTTGGTAAACGACGGAATAGTGGAGTTTGACCACCTTCGAAGCCAAGACGAACACCGCCGCCAGAACGTGCGTTTTGTCCTTTATGACCTCTACCAGCAGTTTTACCGTTACCAGAACCGATACCACGACCGACACGGTTACGTACTTTACGAGAACCTTCTGCAGGTTTTAATTCATGAAGTTTCATTCCCAGGCACCTCCTTATATTAATGAGTTATCCTTAAGCTTCTTTTACAGAGATAAGGTGAGAAACTTTGTTGATCATACCAAGAATAGCAGGAGTTTCTTCCTTAACTACAGTTGAATTCAACTTTTTAAGACCTAAAGCTTCTACCGTCGCACGTTGATCTTGTGGACGACCAATTACACTACGAGTGAGGGTAATTTCTAACTTTTTCGCCATTTGTTTTCCCTCCTTAACCTAGTAGCTCTTCTACAGATTTACCGCGTAATTTTGCAACATCTTCAGCGCGCTTAAGTTCGCTTAATCCGTTCACAGTAGCGCGAATCATGTTGATTGGTGTGTTAGAACCAAGAGATTTCGAAAGAATATCTTGTACACCAGCTAATTCTAGTACCGCACGAACAGGTCCACCAGCAATAACACCAGTACCCTCAGCAGCAGGTTTTAAGAATACTTCACCAGCTCCAAAATGACCGTTGATTGTGTGAGGAATTGTTGTACCAACTAATGGTACAGCGATTAGGTTTTTCTTAGCGTCTTCGATAGCTTTACGGATTGCGTCTGGTACCTCTTGTGCTTTACCAGTACCGAATCCAACATGACCGTTTTTATCGCCAACTACAACTAGTGCAGCAAAGCGGAAACGACGACCACCCTTAACAACTTTCGCGACACGATTTATCGTAACTACACGTTCTTCAAGTTCTAATTTACTTGGGTCAATGCGTTGCATCAATTTTCCCTCCTTTGACCATTAAAATTGTAATCCAGCCTCACGAGCAGCTTCAGCTAGAGCTTTAACACGGCCATGGTATAAGTAACCACCGCGATCAAATACTACTTCTTTAACGCCTTTCTCTACAGCACGCTTAGCAACTGATTCTCCAACTTTCGTAGCAGCTTCAGTATTGCTAGTACCGTTAAGAGCAAGGTCTTTATCAAGAGTAGATGCACTTACTAATGTTACACCATTTACATCATCAATAACTTGAGCGTAAATATGTTGGTTAGAACGGTACACGTTTAAACGTGGACGTTCTGCAGTACCAGTAAGTTTAGCACGTACACGTGCATGTCTTTTCTTACGAGTCGCATTTTTAGCAGCTTTAGTGATCATTCTTGTCACTCCTTTCTTTCACCTAACGGGTTTACTTAGCAGTTTTACCTTCTTTACGACGAACAACTTCGCCTTCGTAACGAATACCTTTACCTTTATATGGTTCAGGAGCACGTACAGCGCGGATGTTAGCAGCAAATTCGCCAACACGTTGCTTGTCGATACCTTTAATTACGATTTTAGTTGGTACAGGTACTTCAACTTCAAGTCCTGCTTCTGGAGTCATTTCTACTGGATGAGAATAACCTACGCTTAAAACAAGTTTATCTCCTTGTTTTTGAGCACGGTAACCAACACCGACTAATTCAAGTCCGCGTACGAAACCTGTAGTTACACCTTCAACCATGTTTCCGATTAAAGCACGAGTTGTACCGTGTAATGCACGGTGTTCCTTCTGTTCAGATGGACGCTCAACTGTTAGTGTATTTTCTTCAATTTTGATAGACATATCAGTTTTGAAAGTACGAGTTAATTCACCTTTAGGGCCTTTTACTGTTACAGTATTGTCTTCTGCAACTGTAATAGTAACACCTGCAGGGATTTCAAGAATCTTTTTACCAATACGAGACATGTGGTCACACCTCCGTTCGTTTTAAATATATATTACCAAACGTATGCTACTACTTCTCCACCAGTTTGTAATTGACGAGCGTCTTTGTCTGTCATTACTCCCTTAGATGTAGAAACAAGAGCGATACCTAATCCGTTAAGTACACGTGGTACTTCATCAGCTTTTGCGTAAACGCGTAAGCCAGGTTTACTGATACGTTTTAATCCAGTGATTACACGTTCATTGTTTGCACCATATTTCAGGAAAATACGAAGGATACCTTGTTTGTTATCCCCAATGTATTCTACATCACGAATGAAACCTTCACGTTTTAAAAGTTCAGCGATCTCTTTTTTGATTTTAGAAGCAGGAACCTCTAATTTCTCATGACGTACCATGTTCGCATTACGGATGCGAGTAAGCATGTCTGCAATTGGATCTGTCATCACCATGTGTTTTACCTCCTTCCCATTTGTGGGTTTTACCAACTAGCTTTTTTAACACCAGGAATTTGACCTTTATATGCAAGTTCACGGAAACAAATACGGCAAAGCTTAAATTTGCGGTATACAGAATGCGGACGACCGCAGCGTTCGCAACGTGTATACTCTTGTACTTTAAACTTAGGAGTACGCTTTTGTTTCGCGATCATAGATTTTTTAGCCACGTTTTCGCCTCCTCTACTTAGCGTTGGCTTCCATTATTTTTGGAATGGCATACCGAATTGTGTTAAAAGTTCACGAGCTTCTTCATCAGTTTTCGCTGTAGTAACGATTACGATGTCCATACCGCGGACTTTACTTACTTTATCATAATCAATCTCAGGGAAAATTAGTTGCTCTTTAACACCTAATGTGTAGTTCCCACGACCATCGAATGATTTCTTAGAAACACCACGGAAATCACGTACACGTGGTAAAGAAACTGATACTAATTTGTCGAAGAACTCATACATTTGTTGTCCGCGTAAAGTTACTTTCGCACCGATTGGCATACCTTCACGAAGACGGAAACCAGCGATTGATTTTTTAGCGCGAGTTACAACAGGTTTTTGACCTGCGATTTGCGTTAATTCTTCTACTGCATTGTCTAAAGCTTTTGAGTTTGATACCGCGTCACCAACACCAGTGTTGATTACGATCTTTTCGATTTTCGGTACTTCCATCACAGATTTATAGTTAAACTTGCTCATTAGAGCAGGAGTAATTTCCTTTTGGAACTTCTCTTTAAGGCGATTCAATGAAGTGACCTCCTTTCTTAAGAAAATTATTTATCTAATAATTCACCAGATTTTTTTGCAATACGAACTTTTTTACCATCTTCTACTTTGAAGCCTACGCGAGTAGGTTCGCCTGTTTTCGGATCTAATACCATAACATTAGAAACGTGAATAGGTGCTTCTTTCGTAATAATTCCACCTTGTGGATTTAATTGAGATGGCTTAGAGTGTTTTTTAACGATGTTAACACCCTCAACGATAACACGGTTTTGCTTTGGGAAAGCCACAAGGATAACGCCTTGTTTTCCTTTGTCTTTACCAGTGATTACCTGAACTTTATCACCTTTTTTTACATGCATCTTAATTCTGCACCTCCTTAGCAAGGCAATACCTTAAATTATAGAACTTCTGGAGCTAAAGAAACGATCTTCATGAAGTTGCTATCACGTAATTCACGAGCTACTGGTCCGAAGATACGAGTACCACGTGGGCTCTTATCGTCTTTGATGATAACCGCTGCGTTTTCATCAAATTTAATATAAGAACCGTCCGGACGACGAGCTCCGCTCTTCGTACGTACCACTACTGCCTTAACAACGTCACCTTTTTTAACAACGCCACCTGGTGTTGCTTGTTTTACCGTAGCAACGATAATATCACCAATATTAGCATATTTACGACCAGAGCCGCCTAATACTTTAATTGTTAAAAGTTCACGTGCACCAGAGTTGTCAGCAACTTTCAAACGAGATTCTTGTTGGATCATGTTATGAAACCTCCCTTCGGACTAAAAATTCCGATTCGTCTATTTAGATAACAACCGCTTCTTCAACGATTTCAACTAAACGGAAACGCTTAGTAGCAGAAAGCGGGCGAGTTTCCATGATTTTAACGATATCGCCAAGTTTTGCTTGGTTTTGCTCATCATGGGCTTTGTACTTTTTAGAATACTTAACACGTTTTCCGTACAAGGAATGAGTTTTGTAAGTTTCAACTAAAACTGTAATCGTTTTGTCCATTTTATCAGACACAACACGACCAGTATAAACTTTGCGTTGGTTACGTTCGCTCACTATGCAAACCTCCCCTCAATTTATCGATTAATTCCGATCTCTCTTTCACAAACTACAGTTTTCATACGAGCAATCGCTTTACGCACTTCACGGATGCGAGTTGGATTCTCTAATTGTCCTGTAGCAAGTTGGAAGCGAAGATTGAACAATTCTTCCTTTAAAGCTTTAACTTTTGTTTCGATTTCGGCAGTGGTTAATTCACGAATATCATTAGTTTTCATTAGATTCACCACCATTTTCTTCACGTTTTACGAACTTACATTTCACAGGTAGTTTGTGAGCTGCAAGACGTAATGCTTCGCGTGCTACCTCTTCAGATACACCCGCGATTTCAAACATAATTTTCCCAGGTTTTACTACTGCTACCCAGCCTTCTGGTGCCCCTTTACCGGAACCCATACGTACTTCTAGAGGTTTTGCAGTGTAAGGTTTAGAAGGGAAAATTTTAATCCATACTTTACCGCCACGTTTCATGTAACGAGTCATTGCACGACGAGCAGCTTCGATTTGACGGTTTGTAATCCATGAAGCAGCTTGTGCTTGTAAACCGAATTCACCGAAAGCAATTTCAGTTCCACCTTTTGCACGACCACGCATTTTACCACGATGCTCTCTACGATATTTTACGCGTTTTGGCATTAACATATTATTTTCCTCCTTCCTCAGAAGCTTTCTTTTTTGTAGGAAGGACTTCTCCACGGTAGATCCATACTTTTACGCCTAATTTACCGTATGTTGTATCAGCTTCAACTGCTGCATAGTCAATATCAGCGCGAAGTGTATGAAGTGGAACAGTTCCTTCACTGTAAGATTCTGCACGAGCGATATCAGCCCCGCCAAGACGACCAGAAACCTGTGTTTTAATACCTTTTGCTCCTGCACGCATAGCACGTTGAATAACTTGCTTTTGTGCACGACGGAATGATACACGGTTTTCTAATTGACGAGCGATGTTTTCGCCCACTAATTTAGCGTTAAGATCAGCTCTCTTAACTTCTAAAATGTTAATGTGTACACGCTTGCCTGTTAATTGGTTAAGAGCTTTACGAAGTGCTTCAACTTCAGTACCACCTTTACCAATTACCATACCAGGTTTTGCAGTGTGAATTGTAACATTTACACGATTTGCTGCACGTTCGATTTCTACTTTAGCAACAGCAGAATCTTTTAAGCGTACAGTAATGTACTCACGGATTTTGATGTCTTCATGTAATAACGTAGCATAATCTTTCTCAGCGAACCAACGAGATTCCCAGTCGCGGATAATACCGACACGAAGACCAATTGGATTAACCTTCTGACCCATCGATTATCCCTCCTTCTTTTCTGATACCACAACTGTGATGTGGCTTGTGCGTTTGTTAATTTGGCTTGCACGACCCATTGCACGTGGACGGAAACGTTTCAACGTTGGACCTTCGTCAACGAAGACTTTTTCAACAACTAGGTTGTTAATATCCATCTCATAATTGTGCTCTGCATTTGCGATTGCAGATTTTAAAACTTTTTCTACAACTGGAGAAGCAGTTTTTGGTGTGTGGTTAAGGATAGCAATCGCTTCACCCACTTGCTTACCTCGGATTAAGTCTACTACTAAACGAACCTTACGAGGAGCAATACGAACTGTTCTCACTACTGCTTTAGCTTGCATTGAAGTGCCTCCTCTCATTATCTTCTAGTTTTCTTATCGTCAGCAAGGTGACCTTTATACGTACGAGTTGGTGCGAATTCACCTAACTTATGGCCAACCATATCCTCAGTGATGTACACAGGTACGTGTTTACGACCATCATATACAGCAATTGTATGTCCGATGAACTGAGGGAAGATTGTTGAACGGCGAGACCAAGTTTTAACAACTTGTTTTTGCTCAGATGCAACTAATTTTTCCATTTTGTTCATTAAGTGATCATCGACAAATGGTCCTTTTTTTAAGCTACGAGCCATTTTGGTGCCTCCCTTCGTGATTGGCGTACGGTTCTTGAAATGAACCGTACTACAATCCCATTATTTTTTACGACGACGAACGATAAATTTATCAGACGCTTTGTTTTTCTTACGAGTCTTGAATCCAAGAGTTGGTTTACCCCATGGAGACATTGGAGACTTACGTCCGATTGGAGAGCGTCCTTCACCACCACCGTGTGGGTGATCAACCGGGTTCATTACAGAACCACGAACTGTTGGGCGCTTACCTAACCAGCGAGAGCGACCTGCTTTACCGATTTTGATAAGTTCGTGTTGTTCGTTACCAACTTGACCGATTGAAGCGCGACAAGCAGATAATACTAAACGTACTTCACCAGAAGTTAAACGTACAAGTACGTATTTTCCTTCTTTACCAAGTACTTGAGCAGACGTACCAGCAGAACGGACTAATTGTCCTCCACGACCAGGCTTAAGCTCGATATTATGAACAACAGTACCTACTGGAATGTTGATTAATGGTAATGCGTTACCGATTTTAATGTCAGCTTCAGGGCCAGACATAACTTCCATACCTACTTCTAAAGTTTTAGGAGCAAGAATGTAACGTTTTTCACCGTCAACGTAGTTAATTAATGCGATATTCGCAGAGCGGTTTGGATCGTATTCGATCGTAGCAACGCGTCCTGGAATTCCATCTTTGTTACGCTTAAAGTCGATGATACGGTATTGACGCTTATGTCCGCCACCTTGATGACGTACAGTAATTTTACCTTGGTTATTACGACCAGCCTTTTTGCTTAAAGGAGCAAGTAAAGACTTTTCTGGTCTGTCAGTCGTGATTTCAGCGAAATCATTCGTAGTCATGTTACGACGACCGTTAGTAGTTGGATTATACTTTTTAATTCCCATCTCAATTTCCCTCCTTCTTTAGTAAGAATTAAACGCCTTGGAAGATTTCGATTTCTTTGCTGTCAGCAGTTAGCTTAACGATTGCTTTACGACGACGGCTAGTAAAACCAGCGTGACGACCAACACGTTTTGCTTTCGGCTTGTAGTTCATGATATTTACTTTGTCTACATTAACACCAAAGATCGCTTCTATAGCGTCTTTAACCTCTGTTTTATTAGATTTAACGTCCACGTCGAACGTGTATTTTTTTTCAGCCATCATTTCCATAGAACGTTCAGTGATAACTGGGCGCTTAATGATATCACGAGGATCTCTCATTATGCAAGCACCTCCTCTACTTTTTCCACTGCCGCTTTTGTCATGATTAGCTTATCATGATGAAGCACATCTAGCACGTTTACGCCATCAGCAGTGATTACTGTTACTCCAGGGATATTGCGAGCAGATAACTCTACAGATTCGTTTGCATCAGCAGTTACGATAAGAGCTTTCTTCTCAACAGTTAATCCTTTAAGTACTGCTACCATGTCTTTTGTTTTTGGTGCATTTAACACTAGGTCCTCAAGAACTACAATGTTGTTCTCAACTACTTTAGTAGCTAATGCAGATTTGATTGCTAAACGACGAACTTTCTTAGGAAGTTTGTACGCATAGCTTCTTGGTGTAGGTCCGAATACCGTACCACCACCACGCCATTGAGGAGAGCGGATAGAACCTTGACGAGCACGTCCAGTTCCTTTTTGACGCCATGGTTTACGACCACCACCACGAACTTCAGAGCGAGTTTTTACTTTGTGTGTACCTTGACGTAAAGATGCACGTTGCATCATTACAGCTTCAAATAGTACAGCTTCATTTGGTTCGATACCGAAAATAGCTTCAGCTAATTCGATTTCACCAACCTGTGAACCAGTTTGGTTATATACAGTAACTTTTGGCATTGGAATTCCTCCTTCCTATTGTGAATTATTTGCTAACCTTCACAGCGCCTTGAACAACTACAAGAGATTTCTTAGCACCTGGAACGTTACCTTTTACTAGTAATAAGTTGCGCTCAGTGTCAACTTGAACGATTTCTAAGTTTTGGATAGTAACTTGGTCTCCACCCATACGTCCAGCAAGTTTTTTGCCTTTGAATACACGGTTCGGAGCAACTGGCCCCATTGAACCTGGACGACGGTGATAGCGAGAACCATGAGACATAGGTCCGCGAGATTGTCCGTGGCGTTTAATAACACCTTGGAAACCTTTACCTTTAGAAATTCCTGTTACGTCAACGATTTCACCTGCAGCGAAAACTTCAACTTTTACCTCTTGACCAACCTCTAATCCGTCCACGTCTGCATCGCGGATTTCGCGAATGAAGCGCTTAGGAGTTGTAGATGCTTTAGCAGTGTGGCCTTGTTCAGGTTTGTTAGTTAACTTTTCACGTTTATCTTCAAATCCTAACTGAATTGCGTTGTAGCCATCAGTTTCAGTTGTTTTCTTTTGAAGAACAACGTTTGGATTAGCAGCGATTACCGTTACTGGGATTAACTCACCGTTCTCAGCAAATACTTGAGTCATACCGATCTTTCTTCCTAAGATTCCTTTGGTCATGAGTTACACCTCCTACATTTTTAAGTTATATAAATTATAGTTTGATTTCGATATCTACACCAGATGGTAAATCTAAACGCATTAATGAATCTACTGTTTGCGGAGTAGGACTCACGATGTCGATTAGACGTTTGTGTGTGCGCATTTCGAATTGTTCACGAGAATCTTTGTACTTATGAACAGCACGAAGAATTGTGTAAATAGTCTTCTCAGTTGGTAATGGGATCGGACCAGAAACTGTTGCCCCAGAACGCTTAGCTGTTTCTACAATTTTCTCAGCTGATTGATCAAGAATACGGTGATCATAAGCTTTTAAACGGATACGAATTTTTTCTTTTGCCATTATTTTCCCTCCTTCGTTCGCCTATTTCTAAAATAGACCTTCTCCATGGAAATTTCCCCACACCATGCCATGGCAAAGCGGCCGGGTGTGTCAGCAACCTTCCACTTCATCGCAGTCAAAGACCAACATTGTCTATTATACAATGTTATTCGTCTAGATGCAAGCATCTTTTTGTTCGCATCTGCTTTTCTCTACTTTTGCTATTATACATGGCACTTTAAAGAATATCAAGTTTTCATCTACTCTTATTCAACTTACAGTTTTTGGGTGTTATTTTCGTTTTATATACTATAGAAGAAACTCATCAAAAAATAGAAAATACATCTCTTTCTTCTATAGTAATAAGCAATAAAAAAACTCAAGGGAGAATCCCTTGAGTTTTTAATAATCTAATTAAAGACTACTCAGCAACGATTGTAGCAACTACACCGTAACCTACTGTACGTCCACCTTCACGAATAGAGAATTTAGTTCCCTCTTCGATAGCGATTGGAGCGATAAGTTCGATAGTCATTTCGATGTTGTCACCAGGCATTACCATTTCAGTACCTTCTGGTAATTGGATGATACCAGTTACGTCAGTTGTACGGAAGTAGAACTGTGGACGGTAGTTAGCGAAGAATGGAGTATGACGTCCACCTTCTTCTTTAGATAATACGAAAACCTCAGCTTTGAATTTAGCGTGTGCTTTTACAGAGCCAGTTTTAGCAAGAACTTGTCCACGTTGGATGTCTTCACGAGCAACCCCACGAAGTAGAGCACCGATGTTGTCTCCAGCTTGAGCTTGGTCAAGAAGCTTACGGAACATTTCTACACCAGTTACAGTTGTAGTAGCATTCTCTTCAGCAAGACCGATGATTTCTACTACGTCACCAACTTTAACGATTCCACGCTCAACACGACCAGTTGCAACTGTACCACGACCTGTGATAGAGAATACATCCTCGATAGGCATTAAGAATGGTTTGTCAGTTTCACGTTCTGGAGTTGGGATGTAAGCATCAACTTCAGTCATTAATTCGATGATTTTTTCTTCCCACTCAGCTTCTCCTTGAAGAGCTTTAAGAGCAGAACCTTTAATTACAGGAATATCGTCGCCTGGGAATCCGTATTCAGATAATAGGTCGCGAACTTCCATTTCTACTAATTCTAATAATTCTTCGTCATCTACCATGTCGCATTTGTTTAAGAATACAACGATGTAAGGAACACCTACTTGACGAGAAAGAAGGATGTGCTCACGTGTTTGAGGCATTGGACCATCAGCAGCAGATACTACTAAGATACCGCCGTCCATTTGAGCAGCACCAGTGATCATGTTTTTAACATAGTCAGCATGACCTGGGCAGTCAACGTGTGCATAGTGACGAGTTTCAGTTTCGTACTCAACGTGTGCAGTTGAGATTGTGATTCCGCGCTCTCTTTCTTCTGGAGCAGCGTCGATTTGATCGTATCCGCGTGCTTCAGCACCACCAGCTTTTGCAAGAACTGTAGTGATCGCAGCAGTTAATGTAGTTTTACCATGGTCAACGTGGCCGATTGTACCGATGTTAACATGGGGTTTAGAACGTTCGAATTTAGCTTTAGCCATTCTAAATTCCTCCTTAGTTTATATGGGTTATTTTATATTTAGACTAGAAAGTGAAACTTGCGTCTCACTTTCTAAGCTTACATAAGTAGTTATACTTGAACAATCGATAAAAATCAATTATTCACCTTTATTTTTTTTAATAATTTCTTCAGAAACAGACTTCGGTACTTCTTCATAATGATCAAATGTCATTGAGAATGTTCCGCGTCCTTGAGTGTTAGAACGTAATGCCGTTGCATAACCGAACATTTCAGAAAGTGGAACCATAGCGCGAACAACTTGAGCGTTACCGCGAGCTTCCATACCTTCTACACGTCCACGGCGAGATGTTACGTCGCCCATAATGTCACCCATGTACTCTTCAGGAATTACAACTTCAACTTTCATCATTGGCTCAAGAATTACTGGGCTACATTTAGAAACCGCAGCTTTAAGCGCCATAGATGCAGCGATTTTGAACGCCATCTCAGATGAATCGACATCATGGTAAGATCCGTCAACTAACGCAGCTTTGATGTCAACTAGTGGGTAACCAGCTAGTACACCATTTTTAAGTGAGTCTTCAAGACCCGCTCCAACAGCTGGGATGTATTCACGTGGAACTACACCGCCGACGATTTTGTTTTGGAATTCAAAACCTTTACCTTCTTCATTAGGTTCAAACTCAATCCAAACGTGACCGAATTGTCCACGACCACCAGATTGACGAGCGAACTTACCTTCAACTTTCGCAGCAGCGCGGAAAGTCTCACGGTATGCTACCTGAGGAGCACCAACGTTTGCTTCCACTTTGAATTCACGGCGCATACGGTCAACGATGATATCAAGGTGAAGTTCACCCATACCAGCGATGATTGTTTGGCCAGTTTCTTGGTCAGTGTGAGCACGGAATGTTGGATCTTCTTCAGAAAGCTTAGATAATGCTGTACCCATTTTATCTTGGTCAGCTTTAGATTTTGGTTCGATAGCTACAGAGATAACTGGTTCTGGGAATTCCATAGACTCAAGGATAACAAGGCTCTTCTCGTCACAAAGAGTATCACCAGTAGTAGTATCTTTTAAACCTACAGCAGCAGCGATATCACCAGCGTAAACTGTTGAAATCTCTTCACGGCTGTTAGCGTGCATTTGTAGGATACGACCTACACGCTCACGCTTACCTTTAGTTGAGTTTTTCACGTATGATCCAGAGTTTAACACACCAGAGTACACACGGAAGAACGTTAACTTACCAACATAAGGATCAGTCATGATTTTGAATGCTAAAGCTGCGAATGGTTCTTCATCGCTAGACTTACGCTCGATAGCTTCATCTGTATCCGGAAGAGTACCTTTAATAGCAGGTACATCTAATGGAGATGGTAGGTAGTCGATAACTGCGTCTAACAGAATTTGAACACCTTTATTTTTGAATGCAGAACCACAGATTACTGGGAAGAATTCTACAGAAGTTGTAGCCTTACGGATACCAGCTTTAAGCTCTTCTACAGTGATTTCTTCACCTTCTAGGTACTTCATCATCATTTCTTCATCAAGCTCAGCTACCGCTTCAATAAGTTTTCCACGGTATTCTTCAGCTAATTCTTTATGCTCTTCAGGAATTTCGACACGCTCGATGTCTGTTCCTAAATCGTTAGCGTACATGTAAGCACACTCTTCAACAAGGTCAATGATACCATTGAACTCATCTTCAGCACCGATTGGTAACTGAATTGGATGTGCGTTTGCTTGTAAACGATCGTGGATTGTTCCTACAGAGTATAAGAAATCTGCACCAATCTTATCCATTTTGTTAACGAATACGATACGAGGTACACCATAAGTAGTAGCCTGACGCCAAACAGTTTCTGTTTGTGGTTCTACACCAGATTGTGCATCAAGTACTGCTACTGCGCCATCAAGTACGCGTAAAGAACGTTCTACTTCTACTGTGAAATCTACGTGTCCTGGAGTGTCAATGATATTTACACGGTGACCTTTCCATTGTGCTGTAGTTGCAGCAGAAGTAATTGTGATACCACGTTCTTGCTCTTGCTCCATCCAGTCCATCTGAGATGCACCTTCATGAGTTTCACCGATTTTATGAATACGTCCTGTGTAATACAGAATACGCTCAGTTGCTGTTGTTTTACCAGCATCGATGTGAGCCATGATACCAATATTACGAGTGTTTTCTAAAGAGAACTCTCTAGTCATTTGGTGTCTTGCTCCTTCCATATATGGATTGGATTATTTTATTTTAAGTAGCAAAAAAGCCACTTTATATTGTTACATATGCCAGTGTCCAGTACCCTCATTATGTAAAACGAGCGCCCAACGAAAGGGAGAGGCATTCTCCCTCTCCACACTTCCATAAGCGACAAATAAAGCGGTTTATGCTTACATTTATTTTACGTTGAATCCTACCAACGGTAATGAGCAAATGCTTTGTTAGCTTCTGCCATTTTATGAGTGTCTTCACGTTTCTTAACAGATGCACCAGCGTTGTTAGCTGCATCTAAGATTTCGTAAGCTAGACGCTCTTCCATAGTTTTTTCACCACGAAGACGAGCATAGTTTACTAACCAGCGAAGACCTAAAGTTGTACGGCGTTCTGGACGAACCTCAACTGGAACTTGGTAGTTAGCACCACCAACACGACGAGCGCGTACTTCAAGAACAGGCATGATGTTCTTAAGAGCTTGCTCGAATACTTCCATTGGTTCTTTATCTGAACGTTCACGAACGATATCGAAAGCGTTATAAAGAATTGTTTGAGATTTACCTTTTTTACCGTCAACCATCATTTTGTTGATTAGGCGTGTTACAAGTTTAGAATTGTACATTGGATCTGGTAACACGTCACGTTTCGCAACAGGTCCTTTACGAGGCATATTGAGTTCCTCCTTTCATTATAAGTTTATTATTTTTTAGCAGGTTTTGGTCGCTTAGTACCATATTTAGAACGTCCTTGCATACGTTTGTCAACACCAGCTGTATCAAGCGCACCACGAACGATGTGGTAACGTACCCCTGGTAAATCCTTTACTCGACCACCGCGAATTAATACTACGCTATGCTCTTGTAGGTTATGACCGATACCTGGGATGTAAGCTGTAACTTCAATACCGTTTGTTAAACGTACACGAGCGTATTTACGTAACGCTGAGTTCGGTTTCTTCGGAGTCATTGTACCAACACGAGTACACACACCACGTTTTTGAGGTGCAGAGATATCAGTTGATTTTTTCTTTAAAGAATTAAAACCTTTGTTTAACGCAGGTGATTTAGACTTCCATACTTTATCAGTACGACCATTTCTCACTAATTGGTTAATAGTAGGCATTTGATTATCCTCCCTTCGCATGTTTGTATGACCACATATCCAGGTGGTTCATTATTAGTTGAAAACAAAGTTTTTGCAAGGAAGAGCAAATGCTCTCTCCTCACAAAAACAGTTTTAACTTATTATTCCTATTGCTGAAGCTCCCACTTGAATCCCCGAAACTTTTCCAAGCTTACGAACTGATTCAACTTTGGTTATGGGTATGTTATGTTGCAAGGCAGTACGAATGATAACATGGGTTAACCGCACATCAGCATCTTCCGCAATAACAACTTCTTTAACTATACCATTTTTGATTGCTTCCAATGTTCGTTTATGACCAACGACTACATTTTCAGCATTTGACACTTTTTGATAAGACATTTAAATATCCTCCAAAGCATCATTCAGGAGCAACCTTGATTATAGTAACATTTTGTCTCATACAATGTCAACTAGGATCAGCTGTTTTTATACAAAATTTACGACGGAAAATTTTACTGTTCCACATAAACTTCATCGTTTTCTACATTCATGTTATCTTGTGTTGTTTTTACAAGATCCACTTTGCGATAACGATTCATACCTGTTCCAGCAGGAACAAGCTTACCGATAATAACATTCTCTTTCAATCCTAGAAGCTCATCGCGTTTACCCTTAATTGCTGCATCTGTTAGAACACGAGTTGTTTCTTGGAATGACGCCGCAGATAAGAACGAATCTGTCTCAAGTGAAGCTTTTGTAATACCAAGTAGAACCGGTCTAGCCGTTGCTGGTTGTTTACCTTTCAGTAACACCTTCGCATTCGCATCAGTAAACTGATGGATATCTAGTAATGTTCCTGGTAATACATCTGTTTCACCCGCATCACTTACACGAACTTTACGTAGCATTTGACGTACCATTACTTCTACGTGTTTGTCACCAATTTCTACCCCTTGCATACGGTATACTTTTTGAACTTCACGTAATAAGTATTCTTGAACTGCTGTAATGTCCGTTACTTTTAGTAATTCCTTCGGATCAATAGAACCTTCTGTTAACTCTTTACCGTGGCTAATTGGCTGTCCTAGAGTTACTTTCAGACGAGCACCGTAAGGAATAGCATACGTACGAGCTTCAACTTCACCCTGTACAACTACTTCTTGGCGATCTTTAACATCGTTGATCGCTGCGATAACACCGTCAATTTCACTGATAACTGCCTGACCCTTCGGATTACGAGCTTCGAAGATCTCTTGGATACGAGGTAAACCTTGTGTGATATCATCCCCGGCAACCCCACCTGTATGGAACGTACGCATCGTTAACTGTGTACCTGGCTCACCGATAGATTGAGCTGCGATAATACCTACCGCTTCTCCTACTTCTACGTCTGTACCAGTTGCTAAGTTACGACCGTAACACTTCTTACATACACCATGGCGAGTATTACACGTAAACGCTGAACGAATGTTTACAGTTTCAACACCCGACTTTTCAACGATATGAGCAATATCTTCAGTAATTAATTGATTTTCAACAACTAATACTTCACCTGTTTCAGGATGTTTTACAGTTTTTCTTGCAAAACGTCCAACAAGACGATCATATAGTGACTCAATAACTTCATTACCCTCTTTAATCGCACCAATTAGTAAACCGCGATCTGTTCCACAATCATCTTGACGAACAATTACATCTTGTGCAACGTCTACAAGACGACGTGTTAAGTAACCAGAATCGGCAGTTTTAAGTGCTGTATCGGCAAGACCTTTACGCGCACCATGCGTAGAGATGAAGTACTCAAGTACTGTTAAACCTTCACGGAAACTCGATTTGATCGGAAGCTCAATGATACGACCAGATGGATTGGCCATCAGACCACGCATACCAGCAAGCTGAGTAAAGTTCGATGCGTTACCACGGGCACCGGAATCACTCATCATGAAGATTGGGTTGCGTTTATTCAAGGATTTCATCAGCTTTCCTTGGATAACATCTTTTGCATTACTCCAAATAGAGATAACGCGATCGTAACGTTCTTCTTCCGTGATTAAACCGCGACGGAATTGTTTAATTACATTATCTACTTTTGCTTGTGCTTCATGGAGAATTTCATCTTTTTCACCTAATACAAGAATATCTGATACCCCAACTGTAATACCAGCTTTTGTAGAGTATTTAAATCCTAAGTTTTTCATACGGTCAAGCATGCGAGACGTTTCTGTAATTTGGAAACGTTTGAATACTTCCGCAATAATATTACCAAGGATTTTCTTGCTAAATGGTGCCACTTCTTCGCGACTAGCAATAATTTCTTTAATGTTCGCACCTTTTTCAACGAAATATTCCGCTGGTGTTTCTTTTTCAAGGTTTGAGTTTGTTGGTTCATTAATATAAGGGAACGACTCTGGTAAGATTTCGTTAAATATTAATTTACCAACTGTTGTTAATAGAAGCTTACTCTTTTGCTCTTCAGTAAACGTTACATTATTTACCGAACTCGCAGCAACTGCAACACGTGTGTGCAGATGTACATATCCATTTTGGTATGCAAGTATTGCTTCGTTTGCATCTTTGAAGACCATACCTTCACCGATTGCACCCTCGCGCTCAAGTGTTAAGTAATAGTTACCTAATACCATATCCTGAGATGGAGTAACAACTGGTTTTCCGTCTTTTGGATTCAAGATGTTTTGTGCCGCTAACATAAGGATACGAGCTTCTGCTTGTGCCTCTGATGATAACGGAACGTGAACCGCCATTTGGTCACCGTCAAAGTCCGCGTTGTATGCAGTACATACAAGTGGGTGAAGACGGATTGCACGACCTTCTACTAGTGTAGGTTCAAACGCCTGGATACCAAGACGGTGAAGTGTTGGTGCGCGGTTTAGAAGTACTGGATGCTCTTTGATCACAGATTCTAAAACGTCCCAAACTTCAGGGTGTACACGCTCGATTTTACGTTTAGCACTCTTAATGTTGTGTGCTAATCCTTTTCCAACTAACTCTTTCATAACGAAAGGTTTAAACAATTCAAGTGCCATTTCTTTCGGCAATCCACATTGGTACATCTTTAAGTTCGGTCCTACAACGATTACAGAACGGCCAGAGTAGTCAACACGTTTACCTAATAAGTTTTGACGGAAACGTCCTTGTTTACCTTTAAGCATGTGAGATAGTGATTTTAATGGACGGTTACCTGGTCCAGTAACTGGACGGCCACGGCGACCATTATCGATTAATGCGTCTACAGCTTCTTGTAACATACGTTTTTCGTTTTGAACGATAATGCTTGGTGCACCTAAGTCCAATAGACGTTTTAAACGGTTGTTACGGTTAATTACACGACGATATAAGTCGTTTAAGTCAGAAGTAGCAAAACGTCCACCATCTAACTGTACCATCGGGCGTAGTTCTGGTGGGATAACTGGAAGAACCTCTAAGATCATCCAAGATGGGTGATTTCCAGAGTTACGGAATGCTTCTAATACTTCTAGACGTTTAATAGCACGAGTACGGCGTTGTCCTTGTGCTGTTTTTAATTCTTCTTTTAAGAAGTCTACTTCTTTATCTAAATCGATGTCTTGCAGTAATTTTTTAATCGCTTCTGCACCCATAGCAGCATGGAATGTACTGCCATATCGATCACGATATGCACGGTATTCTTTTTCAGAAAGTAATTGCTTCTTATCAAGTGGTGTATCTCCACTTTCTGTTACAACATAAGAAGCGAAATAAATTACTTCTTCAAGCGCGCGAGGGGACATGTCTAAGACAAGTCCCATGCGGCTCGGGATACCTTTGAAATACCAAATATGAGATACAGGAGCAGCTAATTCGATATGACCCATACGTTCACGACGAACTTTTGCACGCGTTACTTCAACGCCACATCGATCACAAACTACACCTTTATAACGTACACGTTTATATTTCCCGCAATGACATTCCCAGTCCTTTTGTGGTCCGAAAATACGCTCACAGAACAAGCCATCTTTTTCAGGCTTTAACGTACGATAGTTAATTGTTTCTGGTTTCTTAACTTCACCGTATGACCAAGAACGAATCTTGTCAGGTGAAGCAAGTCCAATCTTCATATATTCAAAGTTATTTACATCTATCAAGGGGCCTACCTCCCTTTTAGTCTACAGGTTATCCCAATTATTCCTTAGTTGTCTCAACTTCAACATTCAATTTATCTGCTGATTGATGATCATCGTCATCTTCCGTATCACGCATTTCAATTTCTGTATCGTTGATAGACATCATTTTAACGTCCATACCTAAACTTTGCAGTTCTTTAATCAATACTTTGAATGATTCAGGAACGCCTGGTTCTGGAACATTTTCACCTTTAACAATTGCTTCATACGTCTTAACACGTCCAATAACATCATCAGACTTCACTGTTAAGATTTCTTGAAGAGTATAAGCAGCACCATAAGCTTCAAGTGCCCAAACCTCCATCTCACCGAAACGCTGTCCACCGAACTGAGCTTTACCTCCAAGAGGTTGCTGCGTTACAAGTGAGTATGGTCCAGTAGAACGAGCATGAAGTTTATCGTCAACCATGTGCGCAAGTTTGATCATATACATGACACCAACAGATACACGGTTATCGAATGGCTCACCAGTACGTCCGTCATACAGGATTGTTTTCGCGTCATTTGCCATACCAGCTTCTTCAATTGTGCCCCATACATCTTCCTCACGAGCACCATCGAATACCGGTGTTGCAATGTGAATACCAAGGTATCTTGCTGCCATACCAAGATGAAGCTCTAATACCTGACCGATATTCATACGAGATGGTACCCCTAATGGGTTTAACATGATATCGATTGGCGTACCATCTGGTAAGTAAGGCATATCTTCTTCCGGTAAAATACGGGAGATA
Organism: Bacillus sp. TH17; assembly: GCF_016651125.1. NCBI lineage: Bacteria > Bacillati > Bacillota > Bacilli > Caryophanales > Bacillaceae > Bacillus > Bacillus sp. TH17. The sequence goes on along the minus strand of NZ_JAEKEN010000001.1, from coordinate 4,982,783 downwards.
ACACCTTTGTTACCATGACGACCAGCCATTTTGTCACCTTCAGAAATTTTACGCTTTTGAACGATATATGCACGTACAAGTTGATTCACGCCTGGTGGCAATTCATCGCCATCTTCACGGTTAAACACTTTTACGTCTAAGATAATACCGCCACCACCGTGTGGTACACGTAGTGATGTATCACGTACTTCACGTGCTTTTTCACCGAAGATTGCATGTAATAGACGTTCTTCTGCCGTTAATTCTGTTACACCTTTTGGCGTTACTTTACCAACAAGTAGATCTCCATCTTTTACTTCAGCACCGACGCGAATAATACCGCGCTCGTCAAGATTACGAAGTGCATCTTCTCCAACATTCGGGATATCACGTGTAATTTCTTCTGGTCCAAGCTTCGTATCACGAGCTTCTGATTCATATTCTTCAATATGGATAGAAGTGTACACATCATCTTTTACAAGGCGCTCACTCATGATGATCGCATCCTCATAGTTATAACCGTCCCATGTCATAAAGCCAACAAGCACGTTACGTCCAAGCGCCAGTTCACCTAGTTCCATAGAAGGACCATCCGCAAGGATTTCACCTTTTACAACTTGGTCTCCAACACTTACGATTGGACGTTGGTTGTAGCAAGTTCCTTGGTTAGAACGAATGAATTTTTGCATTTTGTAGCGATCTAAGTCGCCTTTTACTGTTTGACCGTCAACGTCTACATAGCGACGTACCCAAACTTCACGTGCTTCTACGCGCTCAACAACACCAGGCTGTTTACAGATTACTGCAGCACCTGAGTCTTTTGCTGATACGTACTCCATACCTGTACCTACAATCGGAGATTCCGGATTTATTAACGGAACCGCCTGACGTTGCATGTTCGCTCCCATAAGTGCGCGGTTAGAGTCATCGTTTTCTAAGAACGGAATACAAGCTGTCGCTGCCGACACTACTTGTTTTGGAGATACATCCATGTAGTCGATGCGTTCTTTATTTGTGACAATGTTTTCACCACGGAAACGAGCTACGATATCTTCATCAAGGAATTCCCCTACTTCAGATAATTTCATATTCGCTTGGGCTACAACATAGTTATCTTCTTCATCTGCTGTTAAATAATCAACCTGCCCTGTTACAAGACCAGTTTCTGGGTCAACACGACGGTATGGCGTTTCAATGAAACCAAACTCATTTACTTTCGCAAACGAAGATAATGAGTTAATCAAACCGATGTTTGGTCCCTCTGGCGTTTCAATTGGACACATACGACCATAGTGAGAGTAGTGAACGTCACGTACTTCAAAGCCTGCGCGCTCACGCGTTAAACCACCGGGTCCTAATGCAGATAGTCTTCGTTTGTGAGTTAACTCTGCTAATGGGTTTGTTTGATCCATGAACTGAGATAACTGAGAACTTCCGAAGAACTCTTTAATAGATGCAATAACCGGGCGAATGTTAATTAACGCTTGTGGTGTAATTGCATTTGTATCTTGAATCGACATTCTCTCACGAACAACACGTTCCATACGAGAAAGACCGATACGGAATTGGTTTTGTAGTAACTCTCCTACAGAACGCAGACGACGATTTCCTAAGTGGTCAATATCATCTGTATCCCCTACTTTATATAGCAAGTTAAAGAAGTAGCTAATAGAAGCAAGAATATCACCTGGTGTGATGTGTTTTATATCACGAGTAATATTTGCATTCCCAATTACGTTTATAGATCGTTCGCCTTCTGATTCTGGAGCATAAATCTTAATAGATTGCAGCTCAACATCGCCTGCTACCACTCCACCCATTGGTTTCGCTGTTTTGAATCCAATGTTTTTCTCTAAGTAAGGTAGAATGCGATCCAGTGTACGACGATCTAAGACTGTTCCTTCTGCCGCTAAAATTTCACCAGTTTCTGGATCCACCAGTGTTTCAGCTAAACGTTGGTTAAACAATCTGTTTTTAATGTGTAGCTTTTTGTTGATCTTATAGCGACCTACATTTGCTAAATCGTAGCGCTTTGGATCAAAGAAACGAGACACAAGTAAGCTCTTTGCATTTTCTACTGTTGGTGGTTCACCAGGGCGTAGACGCTCATAAATTTCAAGCAATGCTTTCTCTGTGCTATCTGTGTTGTCTTTTTCTAACGTATTGCTTAAGTATTCGTTATCACCTAAAAGCTCGGTGATTTCTTGATCAGAGCCAAACCCTAATGCGCGTAACAAAACAGTTACAGGAAGTTTACGCGTACGGTCAATACGCACATATACAACATCCTTAGCATCTGTTTCATACTCTAACCAAGCTCCGCGGTTTGGAATTACAGTAGCAGTAAAACCACGTTTTCCGTTTTTATCCACTTTGCCACTATAGTATACGCTTGGAGAGCGAACTAACTGGGAAACGATAACACGTTCTGCACCGTTAATTACGAATGTTCCAGTCTCTGTCATGAGTGGGAAATCTCCCATGAACACATCTTGTTCTTTTACTTCACCAGTTTCCTTGTTGATTAGACGCACTTTTACACGAAGTGGTGCTGCATACGTCACATCACGCTCTTTGCATTCTTCTACAGAGTATTTAGGTTCACCCAAGCTGTAGTCGATAAATTCAAGCGATAGATTTCCCGTAAAGTCTTCGATCGGAGAAATGTCTTGGAACATTTCTCGCAAACCCTCATCAAGAAACCACTGATAAGAAGAGGTTTGAATTTCGATAAGATTTGGTAACTCTAATACTTCACTAATACGGGCATAACTTCTTCGTTGGCGGTGGCGTCCGTATTGAACTAGTTGACCTGTCAACTGCTTCACCCCTCAAATCATGAGTATTATAAATGCACAAAAAAATTTGTGCAAAATCACAAATAAATACAACTACTGCTATTAGCGTAGTTTTTTTCTCTTAAAGATAGATACGTTGAGTCTTTCTACCTGCTCAAAAAAGAAAAATGGCTTCTATAAGAAAACCATCATTCTGTTTCATAATCTGCTGATTTTACTATCTTTTCCAAGAGAAGCAAAAATATACATCTTTCTCAACGCAGAAAATCATATATTGGCATTGTATAATGTTAACATAGCCAAAAATAACCGTCAACGCTTTTTTGATTTTATGATATAATATCCTTTTTTCTTTTCTACAACTTCAACTTCAGAAAATACTTCTTCTAGTTTTTTCATCGCAGATGGCGCACCTTGTTTCTTTTGAATAACAATCCACAATTCTCCACCTGAAACTAAATACTCCACAGCCTTTTCTAAAATCTCATGCACGATATCTTTACCAGCACGAATTGGAGGATTAGATAGAATAACAGCATACTTGCCATCTACATTTTCATAGACACTACTTTGCAAAATACGTATATTTTCAATTCTGTTATTAGCGGCATTTTCTTTTGCAAGTCCCAAGGCCCTTTCATTCACATCCACCATGTGAATTTCACGATTTTGAAACTCTTTCGCTAACGACAAACCGATTGGACCGTACCCACATCCTACGTCTAACACATTACCTTTAACATCTGGCATTTGAAACGCTTCAATTAAAAGACGAGAACCAAAGTCCACTTCGTTTTTCGAGAACACCCCATGATCAGATAAAAAAGTAAATCGAGATTCACGAAGTGTAACTTCCCATCGTTTACGATCACTTTTACTAGAAGGGTCGTTAGAAAAATAATGGTCTGCCATATGGCCACCTCTTTTCTTTACAGTTAAAAAAAAAGCTCGCATAAGAGCGAGCTTTTTTTAAAGCACCAAAAGTTAATTACTTAACTTCTACAGCAGCGCCAACTTCTTCAAGTTTAGCTTTCATTTCTTCAGCTTCCTCTTTAGTAACGCCTTCTTTGATTGCTTTTGGAGTGTTGTCAACTAATTCTTTAGCTTCTTTTAAGCCAAGACCAGTGATTTCACGTACAGCTTTGATAACTTTGATTTTTTGAGCGCCAGCACTTGCAAGTACTACGTCAAATTCAGTTTGCTCAGCAGCAGCTTCACCAGCGCCACCAGCTACAGCTACAGGAGCAGCAGCAGTTACGCCGAATTCTTCCTCGATAGCTTTTACTAAGTCGTTAAGTTCTAATACAGTCATAGATTTAACTGCTTCAATGATTTGTTCTTTAGTCATTGTAAATATCCTCCCTTAAATAGGTTTGTATTGTTTTATAGATAACAAGTAATTATCTTTTAAAAAATTAAGCGCCTTGCTCTTCCTTTTGATCTGCAACTGCTTTAGTAGCAAGTGCAAGGTTACGGATTGGAGCTTGAAGAACGCTAAGAAGCATAGAAAGTAAGCCTTCACGTGATGGAAGAGTAGCGATAGCTTTAACCTCATCAAGTGTTACAAGTTTACCTTCGATTACGCCCGCTTTAATTTCTAAAGCTTCATGATTTTTAGCGAAGTCGTTTAATACTTTCGCAGGAGCAACTACATCCTCGTTACTGAACGCGATTGCGTTTGGTCCTGTTAAGAATTCGTTTAACTCAGCCATTTCAGCAGACTCTGCAGCACGACGAGTTAAAGAGTTTTTGTAAACTTTGAACTCAACGCCAGCTTCACGTAAGTTTTTACGTAATTCTGTTGCTTCAGAAACTGTTAAACCACGGTAGTCAACAACAATTGTAGATTTACTCGCGCGAAGTTTTTCAGCGATTTCAGTTACAACTTGTTGTTTAGTTTCGATTACTTTGCTCATGTTATTACACCTCCTGTAGATTATATAGAAGATGTACCGAAAGTGCACTAAAAACCTCCATGCCCAACTTGTAGACATGGAGGCATATAGTCACAGAAAAAAGATTCCGCTTCGTATATTAACACCTAGGTAGGAAATTAAGTCGAATCGACTCCTACTGTCTACGGTACACTATTAAAATTCACAACATAAATGATTATATTAAAACTTCTTTATGAAGTCAACTTCCAATTTTTACGCAAGTGTAGAAACGTCTACGCGTACGCCAGGTCCCATTGTAGAAGCAACAGTTGCGTTCTTCATGTAAGTACCTTTTGCAGCAGCTGGCTTAGCTTTTTGTAGCGTGTCAGCAATTGTTTTGAAGTTTTCTACTAATTTAGCATCTTCGAAAGATACTTTACCGATTGGAACGTGGATGTTACCAGCTTTATCAACGCGGTATTCAACTTTACCAGCTTTGATTTCGTTAACAGCTTTAGTTACATCGAAAGTAACTGTTCCAGTTTTAGGGTTTGGCATTAAACCTTTAGGTCCTAATACACGACCAAGTTTACCAACTTCACCCATCATGTCAGGAGTTGCTACTACTACATCGAAATCAAACCAACCTTTTTGGATTTTACCGATGTAATCAGCATCGCCTACGAATTCAGCGCCAGCAGCTTCAGCTTCTTTTGCTTTTTCGCCTTTAGCGAATACTAATACACGTTGTACTTTACCAGTACCGTGTGGAAGAACAACTGCACCACGAATTTGTTGGTCAGCTTTCTTAGGGTCAACACCTAAACGGAATGCAGCTTCTACAGTTGCATCAAATTTAGCTGTGTTTGTTTTCTTTACTAATTCTACTGCTTCTGTTGCAGAGTAAGCAGATGCACGATCAACAAGCTTCGCAGCTTCAACGTACTTTTTACCTCTTTTAGCCATGTTTGTTTCCTCCTTGAATGTGGTTTTAGCGGAATAACCTCCCACGTTTACGCCTTCATTCCGGGAACCCCCGAGGATGTGCGCCCATCCATTTATTTAAAAATGATGATCATTTACGATAATAAAGGTTGCGAATTGGAATTCCAGACCCGCAACCTTTTTTACAAAAAACAAATCGAATTAGTCTTCGATAACGATGCCCATACTGCGCGCAGTACCTTCAACCATACGCATTGCAGCTTCTACGCTAGCAGCGTTTAGGTCAGGCATTTTAGTTTCAGCGATTTCGCGTACTTTATCACGCTTAACAGTTGCCACTTTATTACGGTTTGGTTCACCAGAACCAGACTCAATACCAGCTACTTTCTTAAGAAGAACAGCAGCAGGAGGAGTTTTAGTAATGAAAGTGAATGAACGGTCCTCAAATACCGTAATTTCAACAGGGATGATAAGACCAGCTTGATCAGCTGTACGAGCGTTAAACTCTTTACAGAAGCCCATGATGTTAACACCTGCTTGTCCTAATGCTGGACCAACCGGCGGAGCTGGATTAGCTTTACCTGCAGGAATCTGAAGTTTTACCATTTTAATTACCTTTTTAGCCACGAGACACACCTCCTTAAGTCCGTGATGTGGTCAATTGGGCAGTGATTTGCCCTCCCACTTCATATTTTATCATAATGATAAAATCTTTTTCAAAAAACGTCTCCGTTACCGAAGACGTACTGACTTAAAAGATATTATCACTTTTTACAATTCATTTCAAGTTTCATTTTATAATTTTTCAATTTGATGGAAATCAAGTTCAACCGGAGTCTCGCGACCGAACATGTCTACAAGCACGCTAACTTTTTTCTTTTCCACATCAATTTCTTCAATCGCACCTGTATAATCCGCGAATGGCCCCTCATTTACACGCACTGTTTCATGAAGTTCAAATTCGAAATCAACCACTTCATTGTCCATTCCCATATGCTTCATGATGGTAACAACTTCCTCTTCCAATAGAGGCGATGGTTTAGATCCTGAACCAGAAGAACCGACAAAGCCTGTTACACCTGGCGTATTACGAACAACATACCAAGAATCATCAGTCATGATTAGTTCTACTAATACGTAACCTGGGAACACTTTTCTTTTCGTTATTTTTTCTTTACCATTTTTCATTTCTACTTCTACTTCTTCCGGGACAACAACACGGAAAATTTTATCTTGCATACCCATTGATTCTACACGTTTCTCTAGGTTTGCTTTTACTTTATTTTCATATCCAGAATAAGTATGGACAACATACCAACTTTTTTCCATTCATTTAGGACGAGCGTCCTTCCCTCCCTGACGTACATTTTTTTGCGCAAATGAAAAAACCCGTTCACCGGGCTTTTACACAGTTCTTATAAATAACATTATATCATGGATAAGTGCTTCTTATTCAAGAATTAACCAAGAATTAACCGAATTAAAGAAGAAATGCCCATATCAACCACTGCGAAGAAAATCGCAAAGAACACAACTGTCGCGATAACAGTCGTTGTTGATCGGAGTAATTCATCTTTTTTAGGCCAACTTACTTTTTTCATTTCGCGACCTACATCGCCGAAAAAGTTCGTTAAACGCATCTACGGGACCTCCAGTTTATTATTTCAATTATTTATTTTGTTTCTTTGTGAACTGTATGCTTATTGCATGTTTTACAAAACTTCTTTATCTCAAGTCGCTCTACTGAGCTCGTATCTTTCATCGTAGAGTAGTTTCGATTTTTACACTCTTCACATGAGAGTACAACTTTTTTCCTCATTAGTTACACCAACCTTGTAACATTGTCCCTAAAAATGTATCATACAACAAAAGACAATGTCAATGTCATGACTTTCACTCTCTTAACAAAAAGAAAACAGGTGAATTATTTTACACCTGCGGCACTTGCTATGAATTTAAAGTTGTGCTCTCTCTCATCTCCATATATCTTTCTAATTTCCTTTTTACACGCTGCAATGCGTTATCAATAGATTTCACGTGCCTGTTTAACTGTTCTGAAATTTCTTGATAGGAACGACCATCTAAGTATAAAGAGAGCACTTTTCTTTCTAAATCGCTTAATAATTCAGATATTTTAGATTCTATGTCTGTATATTCTTCCTGACTTATAATCATCTCTTCTGGATCAGTTACTTTCGATTCCGAAATAACATCTAATAATGTTCGATCAGATTCCTCATCGTAAATTGGCTTATCTAAAGACACATACGAATTTAACGGAATATGTTTTTGCCTTGTTGCTGTTTTAATAGCGGTAATAATTTGTCGAGTGATACACAGTTCAGCAAATGCTTTGAACGAAGACAGCTTGTCCCCTTTATAATCACGAATAGCTTTAAACAATCCAATCATGCCTTCTTGAACAATATCTTCTCGATCGGCACCCACTAAGAAATAAGATCTTGATTTCGCGCGAACAAAGTTCTTATATTTGTGAATTAAATATTCTAGAGCGTCAGTATTACCTTTTCGAACTAACTCAACGATTGCCTCATCCTCTAAATCACGAAATGTAACGTCGCCTACACTTACGAAGCCTGCTTCCACCCTGATCCCTCCGACCGCTATATATTTAGCAATATTATACAGTAAAAAGATAAAGAGCGTCAATGCTTCAACGCTCTCCTCTTCTTAATTTTTCTAATTTTTCTGTAATATCTTCACTAAATATCTTTCGCATGGCGGGTTGCTTTTCTTTCGTGTCTTTTGTACACCTTCTTACTTGTTGTTCCATCGCTTGCACTTCTAACTCTAATTCACGCGCAGATTTTCGAAGTGCACCTTGCGCAAATATAATCCATTGCTCCGTATAATCCGAAGTTGCAACGTATATTTGTGTATTTATATTTCTAAGCTCAATCGCAAGTTGTTCTATCTTTTCATCTGCAGTTTGATTTTTTCTCGTGAATATTACTTCCACCCGTGATTGTTTCATCTTTTTTTCAATACCATAGACTGTATAGGCATCAAAGACAATCATTACCTTTGTGCCTGTATACCCTTGATAATCCGCCATCTTATCAATAAGTGCGTCTCTTGATGACTGTAAATCTACATCCCGCAGTTTCTTCAAGTCTCCCCAAGCCCCGATAATGTTGTAACCGTCAACGATTAAAATATCGTTCATTTTTTATTTACCAATTTCGTGACGTTTACGATATACCTCATACATTAACAAACTTGCGGCTACTGAAGCATTTAAGGATGTAACTTTACCGACCATCGGTAAAGTAATTAGGAAATCACACTTTTCACCAATAATACGACTCATACCTTTTCCTTCACTACCAATTACTAGTCCGATTGGCATATTACCATCTAAATTACGGTAATCTGTTTTCCCTTTGGCATCTGTACCAGCAATCCAAAGCCCACGTTCTTTTAATTCATCAATTGTACGCGATAAATTTGTTACACGTGCAACAGGAATATATTCAATTGCCCCAGTCGACGCTTTCGCAACTGACGCTGTAAGCCCCACAGCTCTTCTTTTTGGAATAATAACCCCATGAGCCCCTGTTGCATCCGCAGTACGCATAATAGAGCCTAAGTTATGCGGGTCTTCAATTTCATCTAAAATTAAGAAGAACGGATCTTCATTGCGTTTTTCTGCTAATTTAAACAAATCCTCTAACTCAGCATATTGATATGCAGCTACTTGAGCAATTACACCTTGATGATTACCCTCAACCAATTGATCTAATTTCTTCTTTGGTGCGTGTTGCAAAATAACCTTATTCTCTTTTGCTAATGCTAGTACAATTTGCACTTGTCCTTTGGCAGCACCTTCCGCTACCAAAATTTTATTAATATCTCTCCCCGCTCTTAAAGCTTCAATTACAGGGTTACGTCCGATAATATATTCACTACTCATGATGATGTGCTCCCTTCCTTTTCTTCCAAAACGTCAATCGCCTTATATACAATCTCGTCCAATCTTTCACGATTATTCAACAAGTGATGATAACCGATTAGCGCTTCAAAGGCTGTACTGTGTCGATATGTTTGTACATCTGTATTTTTTGGAACAGTACCCGAATTCGCATTACGCCCTCTTCTTAATACCGCCTCTTCCTCTTCTGTCAAAAATGCCGCTTCTAATAAATGATAAACAACTTTCGCCTGTGCTTTTGCCGAAACAAAGCCCGTCCCTAAGCGATGTAATTGATTAGGGCGAACTGTCCCCTTTTGAAGGAGGTGATAGCGGATATATTGCTCATATACCGCATCACCCATATATGCTAAAGCTAAGCTGTTCAATTGCTTTGCATCAATCATTCTTATCCTCTTTTCCATCTTGTACCTTGAGCGGTATCTTCTAAAATAATATTACGTCCTTTTAAATCATCGCGAATTTGATCAGATAGTGCGAAGTCACGATTTTGACGAGCTTCAATACGCTTTTGGATTAGTGCTTCAATTTCTTCATCAAGCAACTCTTCTTGTGCTAATTCTAATCCTAAAATACTAAATAATGTTTCAAGTTGTTTTACATAAGCTTCAATTACAACTTTAGAAGTATGTTCTTCTAACAAATATTGATTTGCGTGATTTGCTACGTTATATAATTCAGTAATCGCATTAGCCGTATTGAAATCATCATCCATCGCTTCTTCGAATGCAACCTGGAACTTTTCCATTTCAGCTAACCATTTTTCATTATGGTCCGTTAAATCCGTACTACTTTCCATACGATGCTTTAAGTTACCGTAAGCTGTTTTAATTCTTTCTAGTCCATTATTAGTACTTTGCAATAAATCCTCGCTAAAGTTAATTGGGTGACGGTAATGTACCGATAGCATAAAGAACCTGATTAACTGTGGATCATATTGTTTAATGATATCGTGAACTAAAATGAAGTTTCCAAGCGACTTAGACATCTTCTCGTTATTAATATTAATATATCCGTTATGCATCCAATAACGTGCAAATGTTTTTCCTGTCAACGCCTCAGACTGCGCAATTTCATTTTCATGATGAGGAAATGCTAAATCTTGACCACCAGCATGAATATCAATTGTATCCCCTAAATATTTACGCGCCATTGCTGAGCATTCAATATGCCACCCTGGGCGTCCTTTCCCCCAAGGGCTTTCCCAGAAGATTTCTCCTTCTTTCGCAGCTTTCCATAAAGCAAAATCAAGAGGGTCTTGTTTCTTTTCTCCTACTTCAATACGTGCACCGTGACGTAAGTCTGCAATCGGTTGATGTGATAATTTACCGTAACCTTCGAATTCTTTCGTTTTAAAGTACACATCACCTTCTGATTCATATGCATACCCTTTATTCACAAGTTCTTGAATAAATTCAATAATGATATCCATATTTTCCGTTACACGTGGATGAACCGTTGCATGTTTGCAACCTAGTGCCGTTACATCTTCAAAGTAAGCTTCAACAAAACGATCTGCAATTGTTGGCACATCTTCACCTAATTCGTTTGCCGCCTTAATTAATTTATCATCCACGTCAGTAAAGTTAGATACATACTGCACATCATATCCTTTATATTCTAAGTAACGGCGTACTGTATCAAACACCATAGGTGGTCTTGCATTCCCAATGTGAATGTAGTTATACACTGTAGGTCCGCACACATACATCTTTACCTTATTTTCTTCTAATGGCATAAACTCTTCTTTTTGACGCGTTAACGTATTATAAATGTGAATAGTCATTTTTATCCTTCCTTCCTACCTTTACTTCGAGTTGCTTTCTCAATTTATCAAGTTCTACTTCCATAACCTTTAATTTATCAAAAATCGGATCCGGAAGATCAGAATGATTTAATTCTTGACCAATTTTTACTCCATTTTGAATAACGACTCGGCCAGGTATACCTACAACTGTAGAATGCGCAGGAACTTCCTTTAACACGACAGATCCTGCTCCAATTTTAGAATTCTCTCCAATAGTAATAGAACCTAGTACTTTAGCACCTGTTGCAATTAATACATTATCCTGAATTGTAGGGTGCCTCTTTCCTTTTTCTTTACCTGTACCACCTAATGTGACACCTTGATAAATTGTTACGTTTTCGCCAATTTCACACGTTTCTCCAATCACAACCCCCATTCCATGATCAATGAAAAAACGACGACCAATAGTTGCTCCTGGATGAATCTCAATGCCAGTAAAAAAACGACTAACTTGCGAAATCCAACGTGCCATAAAGAAAAAATTCCTTTTATAAAAAGCATGTGCAATTCGATGGGCCCAAACTGCATGTAATCCAGAGTAAGTTAAAATGACTTCGAAATAACTTCTTGCCGCTGGATCCTGTTCAAAAACGACTTCAATATCTTCCCGAAGCCTCTTAAACATCGATGTTCCCTCCCCTTTATGGGCTGCTTTTTTCGAGTGAACTAACTCCCCACTTCCCCCTAAATCTTTATACAAGGGGATAAAACTTATACTCACACCATTTACATGGTATAAAAAAAAGACGCCTCTGTCATATAGACAGAGACGCCTTTTAAGCGCGGTTCCACTCTGTTTAGGCTAAAGAAGCCTCAAACTCATCCATGATAACGGTTTACACCGCTTCTGTTTACTTTGCGCCCTAAGACGTTCCGCGAAATACTTCGCTGTTCAACAGAAGACTCGAAGGGGCATTTCAAAAATCCGCTTATAAACCACTTCCAGCCTAAGGGTGGTTCTCTCTGTAAAAAGCCTGATTTTCTACTTCTCCTTCTCGTCGCTTTTCCTTATTAGATTTTAGATATACTTATTATATTGCTAAACCTAGAAAATGTTAACCAATTACTTTTTGAATACGATTTAAAACTTTTTCTTTTCCAAGAAGAGCAATAGCGTTAGGAAGCTCTGGACCATGTGTTTGTCCAGTAGTAGCAACACGGATTGGCATAAATAGGTTTTTACCTTTATGTCCTGTTTCTTTTTGAACTGCTTTAATAGCCGCCTTAACTGCCGCTGGCTCCATTGCTTCTAAAGCTTCTAATTGATCGGCAAATGCACGAAGTACTTCAGGTACTTGTTCACCTTTCAATACTTCTTGTCCCTCTTCTTCATGATCAACATGATCTTTAAAGAACATTTCAGAAAGCTCTACAATTTCAGCTCCAAAGCTCATTTGGTCATGATATAAAGCAATTACATCACGAACCCACGCTTGTTCTTGTTCGCTTAAGTTTTCACCTACGCGACCCGCTTTCACTAAATGCGGTAAGCTTAGTTCAACAACCGTATCTAAATCTTGTTTTTTCATATATTGGTTGTTCATCCATTTTAGTTTTTGGGAATCAAATAATGCAGGTGATTTTGATAAACGAGCTGCATCAAACATTTTGATAAACTCATCTTGAGAGAAGACTTCTTCTTCACCTACTGGTGACCAACCTAGTAATGCAATAAAGTTAAAGATTGCTTCTGGAAGATATCCAAGCTCTTTATATTGCTCAATAAATTGAATAATAGATTCGTCACGCTTACTTAGCTTTTTACGGCTTTCGTTTACAATTAAAGTCATATGACCGAACTTCGGGATATCCCAACCGAAAGCTTCATAAATCATCATTTGTTTTGGCGTGTTTGAAATATGATCATCACCACGAAGTACGTGTGTAATCTCCATTAAGTGATCATCTACCGCTACCGCAAAGTTATAAGTTGGAATTCCATCTTTTTTCACGATAACGAAATCACCAAAATCATTTGAATGGAATGCAACTTCATCTTTTACGAGATCTTTAAACGTGTAGTCGCTATCAGCCGGCACACGGAAGCGAATACTTGGAATACGGCCTTCAGCCTCAAATCCTTTAATTTGCTCCTCAGTTAAATCACGGTGGTTTCCTGCATAACGCGGTGTTTCACCACGAGCGATTTGACCTTCACGCTCTGCTTCTAGCTCTTCTTCTGTCATATAACATTTGTAAGCTAAATCACGCTCTAATAAATCTTTATATAATTTTTTATAAATATCTAAACGCTCTGTTTGACGATATGGTCCAAATTCACCACCAACATCAACACCTTCATCCCAGTCCATACCGAGCCATTTCAAGTATTTTAATTGGCTTTCTTCTCCACCAGCAACATTACGTTTCACATCAGTATCTTCAATACGAATAATAAACTTACCATCTTGATGACGAGCAAATAAATAATTAAATAATGCCGTACGCGCATTTCCGATATGTAAGTGTCCTGTTGGACTTGGCGCATAGCGCACTCTCACTTGCTTTTCCATAGTTGGTACACCTTCCAATCTTAATGTCAACACATTCTATAATTGTACACCAAAAAAACGTGATTATCCATCTTACGAATTAAAAACCACTATTTTTTCTGTAATAAAACAACCGCTTGAGAAGCAATCCCTTCTTCTCTACCTGTAAATCCTAATTTTTCTGTTGTTGTTGCCTTTACATTAATATTATCAATAGACGTTTCTAATAGTTCACTAATGCGTTTACGCATGCTTTCAATATGCGGTGCCATTTTTGGCTTTTGGGCAATAATTGTACAATCTAGGTTCCCTAGCTCATAACCTTGTTCACGCACAAATTCCCAAACCTTTTGTAACAATACAGCTGAATCCGCATCTTTAAAAGCAGGATCTGTATCGGGAAAATGTTTTCCAATATCTCCTGCTGCAATTGCTCCTAGACATGCGTCAGCAATCGTATGTAACAATACATCTGCATCCGAGTGACCGATTAATCCTTTTTCATGAGGAATTGTAATTCCACCGATAATTAACGGTCTACCTTCCGCAAATTCATGTACATCAAAACCTTGTCCAATTCGAAACATTCTTTACATCCTCCTCAATCTAAACTACTTTATGAATTCTATATTATATTGCTATCTCTATAAAGAAAAGCCCGGCAACTGCCGAGCTTTTCTTTACTATAATACCATCACTTCTATTTCTTCTGAACATGAAGGAAACTTTCAGCAATTAGTAAATCCTCTGGAGTCGTCACTTTAATATTATAGTAACTCCCCTCTACTACGCCTACTTTCTTCCCTACACGTTCTACGAGACTTGCGTCATCTGTACCAAGAAAACAACTTTGCTTTGCACTTCTATGAGCTTCTAATAAAAGAGGAACAGAAAATCCTTGCGGTGTTTGAACCGCTTTAAGCTGAGAACGTTCTACCGTTTCAACAACAACACCCTGTTCTACTTTCTTAATGGTATCCTTCACTGGCACCGCACAAATGGAAGCACCATATTTCTCTGCTGCAGTTAATACATCTTGCATCATCTTATTCGTTACGAACGGGCGCGCACCATCGTGTACGAGAACATATTCAACACCACTCACATACTGAAGCGCATTATACACACTATCTTGTCTTTCGGCCCCGCCTTGAATAAATTGCACCTGCTTTTCAACCGGGTACTTCTGCATTAACTCCTCAAAATAAGGGCGTTCCTCTTCGTTAATTGCCATGATAATACGTTTACATGCTTTATCTTTTTCAAAAGCACGTAATGTATGCACAATGATAGGTACTCCATTTATAAGTAAGAACAACTTGTTTTTGCCAGCACCCATCCGTTTCCCTTGACCCGCTGCTGGAATAATTAACGTATACATATTAATAATCCTCTACTTATAATGCTTTTTCTAATAATTTACGTTTTGCGAAAATCATACGACCAGCCGATGTTTGCAACACACTTGTAACTAGTACATTAAGTTGCGAACCGACATATTCTCTACCGTCTTCTACTACAATCATCGTGCCATCATCTAAATATGCCACACCTTGATTTTGTTCTTTACCATCTTTCACAACATAAACACTTAATTCTTCGCCAGGGAGTACGACTGGTTTAATTGCATTTGCTAAATCGTTAATGTTTAATACTGTTACTCCTTGTAATTCAGAAACTTTGTTTAAGTTGAAATCATTTGTTACAACAGTTCCACCAGTGATTTTAGCTAACTTTACAAGCTTGCTATCCACCTCTTGGATATCCTCAAAATCGCCTTCATAAATTTCCACCGGAATTGGTAGCTCTTTTTGAATACGATTTAAAATGTCTAATCCTCTGCGACCACGATTACGCTTTAAAGCATCAGAAGAATCGGCAATATGCTGAAGCTCTTCTAATACGAATTGTGGAATCACAATTGTTCCTTCTAAAAACTTCGTTTGGCAAATATCCGCAATACGTCCATCAATAATTACACTTGTATCGAGAATTTTCCAATGAGTTGTAGATTTTTCTACCTCTACCTCTTCATTCTCGCTATTGTTTTTCTTCTTACCCCCACGCTGGGGTAATGTAAATAATCCTAGCAATTCATTTCTCTTTTTAAATCCTACTTGGAATCCTAAATAACCAAGTAAAAGAGTAAAGAACACTTGTAATACTGTACTAATGACTGGAATCGTGAATTCACGAATTGGTATCAAAATTAAATATGCAACAATAAGACCAGAGATCAACCCTAATGTACCAAATAAAACATCCGCTACCGGTGCCTTTACAAGGGCTTCTTCGATATGTTTAATAAGTTGAACAATATAATCCACAAGCCAAAATGTTGTTAAAAATAAAATAATTGCACCAATAATTGCACGAACATACGATCCCTCAAGCAAAGGAACAGCACCAACGTCCAATACATTAATAACTTTTGGGATTAGAAAAATCCCTAACGCTCCCCCGATCACTAAAAAGAAGAGCTGTACGATCCTTTTTAACATCCAACCACCTCCTACTCATTATTAACCATTGTTTTGCTAATCAAAACGCCGAATGCAAAAGCGGACGTGTTTTTTTGTAAATAGTTTTATTTACCAATATACCATATCATATAACAAAAATGTTCTAGTGTCGTTATATTATGGAATCAATGTAATATTCTTAATTGTGTCTACTCATATAGAGATGCTCTTGAATTCTTTTTAGGCCCTCTCGTATTTTCTTCGCCCTAACTTCCCCAATTCCTTCCACATCATCCAATTCATTAATAGTTGCACGACAAACACCTTGCAATGTTTTAAATCGATTAATTAAATTTTCAATGATAAGTGGTGGAACACGAGAAATTTTGCTTGCGATTCGGTATCCCCTCGGTGTCACGCTTTCTTCTAAGCTCATTTGCCCTGGATAGCCGAGCAATTTAACTAAATCGCTATCCTCTAAAAGCTGTGTATTTGCAAGATCTTGTAACTTTTTCAAAATTTGATGGTGATCCTGCGTTTTTTCTTGATAATAATCCTTAATTAATAACGCTGCCTCTGCTTCTAAGTCGGCTAGTAATTCTGTAAGTTGTAAACGAATTAACCTTCCTTCCGTTCCTAACTCATGAATGTAGCTCACTATTTCATTTTTAATACGCAGTACCATTTCAACACTATGTAAAACGTGAACTACCTCGGACATTGTAACGACCTCTTCAAATTCTAGAATGCCCAAATTCGTAATCCCATCATTCCATACAGCTTTATATTTTTCTAACGTTTGAATAGCTTGGTTTGCCTTTGTTAAAATTACACCTATATCTTTTAGTGTATAACGTAAGTTCCCTTGATATAGTGTAATTACGTTACGTCTTTGTGAAATAGCCACAACAAGGCTAGCCGTCTGCTTTGCTACACGCTCTGCCGTTCGGTGACGCATACCTGTTTCAATAGAATCAATGGATGGATCTGGAACTAATTGTGCATTTGCAATTAAAATTTTGCTCCCAGTTTCATTTAAAATAAGTGCCCCATCCATTTTTGCTAATTCATATAAACTAGCCGGTGAGAATGCACAATTAATGTGAAATCCTCCATCAACAATACTTTTAATCTGCTCATTATACCCAAGAACAATTAGCCCTCCAGTTTGCGCACGAAGTACGTTATCTATCCCTTCGCGTAGTGGTGTTCCTGGGGCAACAAGCTGTAGAATATTAATCATACTTTTGACACGTTGCTTGTTTTCCTCCATAGCCTAGCCTCCTAATGTCAAACGAAGCGCTTCTCCTAAATTAGAAACACCTACTACCTCAATCCCATCTGGAATTGTCCATCCTCCCAAATTTTTTCTAGGAATAATAGCACGTTGAAATCCTAATTTCGCTGCTTCTTGTACACGTTGTTCAATTCTTGATACTCTTCTTATTTCTCCAGTTAGGCCTACTTCTCCTATTACCGCATCGGCTGGTGCAGTAGCTTTATCTCTGAAACTTGAAGCAATACTTAAGGCGACAGCTAAATCGATTGCTGGTTCATCTAATTTCAAGCCACCCGCAACTTTTAAATATGCGTCTTGATTTTGCAACAATAAACCTGTTCTTTTTTCTAGCACTGCCATAATAAGTGAAACGCGGTTATGATCAATTCCCGTCGCCATTCTTCGAGGATTTCCAAAACTAGTAGGGGAGATTAATGCTTGTATTTCTACTAAGACCGGTCTTGTTCCTTCCATTGAAGCAACCACTGTGGATCCTGCAACTCCAACTGGACGTTCCTCAAGGAAAATTTCAGAAGGATTTAGTACTTCTGCAAGACCTAGTTCCTTCATTTCAAAGATACCCATTTCATTTGTGGAACCAAAACGGTTCTTCACAGCTCGCAAAATACGATATGTATGGTGACGATCTCCTTCAAAGTAAAGAACTGCATCAACCATATGTTCTAGCATACGTGGTCCTGCAATTGCCCCTTCTTTTGTCACATGTCCGACGATAAAAATAGGAATCCCTTTCGTCTTTGCAAGTTTCATTAATTCCGCTGTACATTCACGTACTTGCGTTACACTCCCTGGGGCTGACGTCACTTCAGGTAAATGTATCGTCTGAATGGAGTCAATAACAACAAAAGCTGGATTCATCTCTTCAATGTGCGCTGCAATTCTCTGTAAATCAGTCTCTGCTACAACAAATAGATTACTACCCTTTACATGCAAACGATCTGCACGAAGTTTGATCTGCTTTGCTGACTCCTCACCTGATATGTATAGTACATCATATGAAGAATCTGCTAATTGCGATGAAATTTGTAATAACAATGTTGATTTCCCAATCCCAGGGTCTCCACCAATAAGTACTAAAGATCCATCTACAATCCCGCCACCAAGTACACGGTTAAACTCTTGAAATTTCGTTTCAATACGCGCCTCAGACTTTGTTTCTACCTCTGTTAAGCGTCTTGGTTTTGTTACTTCTGATTGAATTGCATTGGCATAATTAAGGCGTCTTGATGATACAACTGGTTCCATCTCTTCAACAAGCGTATTCCATTGACCACATCCAGGACATTTCCCCATATATTTTGGCGACTGATAACCACATTCTTGACATGTAAATTTTGTTTTCTTTTTAGCCATATCTTTTATAGTTCACTTCACTTTCATCTACAAACGTTTATCCTTCTCGTACAAGAAAGAGGGCTATCGCGTAGCCCTCTTTGTTTGTCTATACTTATTTTACCTTTTCCGCACTATGAATGACAAATGATTCTCCTTCTATATCAAAGATAACTTTTTGTCCTTTCTCAATAGCACCTTTTAACAGTTCTTCTGATAGTCTATCTTCTACATGTTTTTGAATTGCTCTACGAAGCGGACGAGCACCGTACTCTCGATCAAATCCTTTATCAGCAATTGCTGAAATTGCTCCTTCTGTTAAGTGCAATTCAATCTCTTGTTCTTTTAAGCGTTTCACTAACTGATTCACCATAAGAGTTACAATTTCTTGAATATGTTTTTTCTCAAGCATATGGAACACGATAATTTCATCAATACGGTTTAAGAATTCTGGACGAAATGCTTTTTTCAATTCATCCATTACTTTACCTTTCATATCTGAATAATCGCGGCTCTCATCTTGTACGTTAAATCCAAGATGTTTATTACGTTTTAATGCGTCTGCACCAACATTAGACGTCATAATAACAATTGTATTACGGAAATCAACTGTACGTCCTTTAGAATCTGTTAAACGGCCATCTTCTAATACTTGTAGTAAAATATTAAACACATCAGGATGAGCTTTCTCTACTTCATCTAATAAGACAACTGAATATGGCTTACGACGAACTTTCTCTGTTAATTGTCCACCTTCTTCATATCCAACATATCCTGGAGGAGATCCAACTAAACGAGAAGTAGAATGCTTTTCCATGTACTCAGACATATCGATGCGGATCATTGCATCCTCATCACCGAACATAGATTCCGCTAATGCCCTTGCTAGTTCTGTTTTACCTACACCAGTAGGTCCTAGGAAAATAAATGAGCCAATTGGACGTTTCGGATCTTTTAATCCCGCTCTCGCACGACGAACAGCTTTTGCCACAGCTACAACTGCTTCATCCTGCCCAATTAAACGATCATGTAAAATTGATTCCAAGTTTAATAATTTATCTGTCTCTGTTTGTGCAAGTTTAGAAACTGGAATACGTGTCCATGTGGAAACGACATTTGCAATATCTTCTACTGTTACTTCTGAGTTTTCTTGTCCTTGTTTCTCTTTCCACTGACGCTTTGTATCTTCTAACTTTTCACGTAAACGTTGTTCCATATCACGTAAGGAAGCAGCTTTTTCAAATTCTTGGCTTTGTACAGCTGCATCTTTTTCTTTTCTAATTTCCTCAAGCTTCACTTCAAGCTCTTTTAAGTTTGGCGGTGTTGTATAAGAACGTAAGCGCACTTTTGATGCAGCCTCATCAATTAAATCGATTGCTTTATCAGGTAAAAAACGGTCTGTAATGTAACGATCTGAAAGTTTTACAGCCGCATCGATTGCATCATCTGTAATAGATACGCGGTGATGCGCCTCATAACGATCACGTAAACCTTTTAAAATTTGAACTGATTCCTCTAAGTTTGGTTCATCAACATGAATTGGTTGGAAACGTCTTTCTAATGCCGCATCCTTTTCAATATATTTACGATATTCGTCTAAAGTTGTTGCACCAATACATTGTAATTCACCACGTGCTAAAGATGGTTTTAAAATATTCGATGCATCAATTGCACCTTCCGCCCCTCCTGCACCAATTAACGTATGAAGCTCATCAATAAATAGAATGATGTTACCAGCTTGGCGAATCTCATCCATCACTTTCTTTAAACGATCCTCAAATTCACCACGATATTTTGTTCCAGCAACAACTGTACCCATATCTAATGTCATAACACGCTTATCTCTTAAAGTTTCAGGAACTTCATTATTTACAATTTGCTGTGCTAATCCTTCCGCAATTGCTGTCTTACCTACACCAGGTTCTCCAATTAATACTGGATTGTTTTTTGTTCTACGGCTTAACACTTCAATTACACGTTGAATTTCTTTACTACGTCCAATAACAGGATCTAAACGATTTTCACGTGCAACAACTGTTAAATCACGTGCTAGACTGTCAAGTGTAGGTGTATTCGCATTTGTTGATGAACCACCCTGGTGACCTGAACTAGCTTCATTACTTCCAAGGAGTTGTAACACTTGTTGTCTTGCTTTATTTAGGCTTACACCTAAATTATTTAAAACGCGTGCTGCTACACCTTCACCTTCACGGATTAAACCAAGTAAAATATGTTCTGTTCCAACGTAGGAATGGCCTAGCTTACGAGCTTCGTCCATAGACAACTCAATAACTTTTTTAGCACGAGGTGTGTAATGTACTGTTTGAGAAGCTTCCGTTCCACGTCCAATTAATGCTTCTACCTCTTTTTGAACTTTCTCTGGACTTAATCCAAGAGCAATTAACGCTTTTGCTGCAATTCCTTCACCTTCGCGTACAAGCCCAAGTAAAATATGTTCTGTTCCAATATTATTATGCCCAATGCGAATTGCTTCCTCTTGAGATAAAGCTAATACTTTCTGTGCTCGTTCTGTAAATCTTCCAAACATCATAGAAATCGCCTCCTACTTGCGCTTAATTTTGTTCAATTCGTAATCGCTCACGGATTAAGGTTGCTCTTCGATAATCTCTTTCTTCTGGTCCTAAAGGTCCTCCTGCATATTGTTGCAAAATGCCTGGCTGAGTAAGAACCATTAACTCAGTTAAAATATTTCTCGATATACCTTGTATATATCCTAAGTCAATACCAAGCCGTACATCTGATAAGCAAGTGGCTGCTTCTGCAGATTGAATTAAACGACTGTTAGCTAGTATTCCGTAAGAACGATATACTTTATCTTCAAGCTCAATGCTTGAATTTTGTACAATTAATTCTCTAGCCGTTTTTTCTTGATGGATGATTTGTTGAATGACACTCTTTAAATCTGCAATAATATCTTCTTCTGATTTCCCTAGTGTCATTTGATTTGACACTTGAAATATATTACCTAACGCTTCGCTACCTTCACCGTATATTCCTCTTACTACTAACCCTAATTTTTGAATTACTTGTATAATACGGTTAATTCTTTTCGTTAAAACCAGTCCCGGCAAATGAATCATTACCGAAGCCCTTAATCCTGTACCGACGTTAGTGGGGCAACTCGTAATATATCCAAGCGATTCATCAAAAGCATATTCAACCTGCTCCTCGATCCAATTATCTATTTGATTGGCACTTTGAAGCGCCTCTGATAACTGTAAACCTGAAAATAGGCACTGAATCCTAACATGATCCTCTTCATTAAGCATGATACTTATATGTTCACTTTCTGATAGTAGGCATGCTCCGTATTCTGTTCCTGCAAGATTTGGACTAATTAAATGCTTCTCAACTAAAACTCTCCTTTGAAGAGGATTTAATTCATTCATTTTTAATAGTTCAAACTCCCCAAAAGGTTCTACAGGTTTTTTTATAAACTTCTTCTTAAATAACTCATGAATCTGCTTAGCTTCTTCCTCGTTTTGCATAGTAGAGAATTGATATTTTTTAAAATTACGAGCCAAACGAATTCGACTACTTAAAACAATATCAGAATCAGGGCCATCTCCCTTCATCCATGGACTAATCGCTTCATTCATGATTCTGTCCAGTGACATAGAACTATTCCCCCTCTCTATGCTCACTAAGCTGATTTACAAGACCTCGAATTTTATCTCGTACTTCAGCCGCTTTCTCAAATTCCTCTTTCTGTACATATTGTTTCAGATTGAGTTTTAGTTCATCTAATTCTTTCTTTAAGTAGATATTTCCTTCTATACGTTCAGGAATTTTTCCACAATGATCCGTATGCCCACCGTGAAGACGTTTTAACAATGGTTTTAAGTGCCCCTTAAATGTATCGTAACAAGAAGCACATCCAAAGCGTCCCACTTTTGTAAATTGTTCATATGTCATCTTACAATTCGGACATCTTGATATATTTGTATTTGAAAATGCATCTTGCCCTTCTTCAAACATTGCCGGTTCACTATGCAATAATCCGGCTAATAGGTCATGGAATGAAAAATTAGACTGCGGTGATTGAAAGAAAGACGTATAGCCACTTTGTTCTGCACATTGCTCGCAAAGATGAACTTCCGCCTTTTTTCCGTTGATTACTTTTGTATAATGTAAAGTTGCTGGTCTTATATTACAGTTTTGACAAGTCATCGCTATCCCCCACCTTTACAACAGGAACGATCTATCTCATGATACTTTTCATACATTACTAGATTGTTCTCTTTCCTTAATCCATTTAGTAAAAGCACATGTCATCTTTCAAAATCCCTACAATATTAAACTGCATTATCTTAGCTATCATTCTTAACAAAAGTTATATTTATTTATATTTCAGTGTTCTTAACATTGCGCATAATATTCGAGCCCTAAGTTCATCTCGAGAAGGAACATCCATTAATAATACAGAACGATCTAGTACGCTTAACATAAGTTTAGCTTCACGATTTGTTATAATACCCTCTTCTATTAAACGTATAATCATGCTTTCTGCATTTCCTTGTGCAACGCTATGATCAATCATATGAAGCATTTGATCAATAATGTCTATATCATCATGCAGTTTGACTTTTATAATGCGAATGTAACCTCCTCCACCTCGTTTACTTTCTACTACGAATCCTCTTTCTAACGTAAAACGGGTATTGATTACATAGTTGATTTGAGACGGCACACAATCGAATCGATCAGCGACCTCATTCCTCTTGATTTCAATCGCATTATTATTGCTTAAGTCAATAACTTGCTTTAGATATTTCTCAATGATATCAGATATATTTCTCATTTATCCGCCACCTTTATTGACTTTGACTATCTTTGACTTTAATTATATACGTATTAAAAAAATTTGCAACTCTTTTGCTTATTCACTATCCTAGCCACATTTCCCTGTCTTTAATCAAAAGGACGATTCTTTAAGTAAAGATTTTTTAAATTACTATGAATTGTAAAAAGAAACACGAAAAAACACAAGTCAAAAGACTTGTGTTTTTATTTTGCTTGGCGACGTCCTACTCTCACAGGGACAAGGTCCCAACTACCATCGGCGCTAGAGAGCTTAACTTCCGTGTTCGGTATGGGAACGGGTGTGACCTCTCTGCCATCATCACCAAACTATGAAGGTATATTCCTTCAAAACTAGATAACATTTGCTTCATATTATATGGTTAAGTCCTCGATCTATTAGTATTCGTCAGCTCCACATGTCACCATGCTTCCACCTCGAACCTATCAACCTGATCATCTTTCAGGGATCTTACTAGCTTACGCTATGGGAAATCTCATCTTGAGGGGGGCTTCATGCTTAGATGCTTTCAGCACTTATCCCTTCCGCACATAGCTACCCAGCTATGCCCTTGGCAGAACAACTGGTACACCAGCGGTGCGTCCATCCCGGTCCTCTCGTACTAAGGACAGCTCCTCTCAAATTTCCTGCGCCCACGACGGATAGGGACCGAACTGTCTCACGACGTTCTGAACCCAGCTCGCGTACCGCTTTAATGGGCGAACAGCCCAACCCTTGGGACCGACTACAGCCCCAGGATGCGATGAGCCGACATCGAGGTGCCAAACCTCCCCGTCGATGTGGACTCTTGGGGGAGATAAGCCTGTTATCCCCGGGGTAGCTTTTATCCGTTGAGCGATGGCCCTTCCATGCGGAACCACCGGATCACTAAGCCCGACTTTCGTCCCTGCTCGACTTGTAGGTCTCGCAGTCAAGCTCCCTTATGCCTTTGCACTCTACGAATGATTTCCAACCATTCTGAGGGAACCTTTGGGCGCCTCCGTTACACTTTAGGAGGCGACCGCCCCAGTCAAACTGCCCACCTGACACTGTCTCCCGGGTCGATAAGACCCGTAGGTTAGAATTTCAATACAGTCAGGGCGGTATCCCACCAGCGCCTCCACCGAAGCTAGCGCTCCGGTTTCAATGGCTCCCGCCTATCCTGTACAAACTGTACCAAAATTCAATATCAGGCTACAGTAAAGCTCCACGGGGTCTTTCCGTCCTGTCGCGGGTAACCTGCATCTTCACAGGTACTATAATTTCACCGAGTCTCTGGTTGAGACAGTGCCCAAATCGTTACACCTTTCGTGCGGGTCGGAACTTACCCGACAAGGAATTTCGCTACCTTAGGACCGTTATAGTTACGGCCGCCGTTTACTGGGGCTTCAGTTCAGAGCTTCGCTTACGCTAACCCCTCTCCTTAACCTTCCAGCACCGGGCAGGTGTCAGCCCCTATACTTCGCCTTACGGCTTCGCAGAGACCTGTGTTTTTGCTAAACAGTCGCTTGGGCCTATTCACTGCGGCTTTCCGTTAAGAAAGCACCCCTTCTCCCGAAGTTACGGGGTCATTTTGCCGAGTTCCTTAACCAGAGTTCTCTCGCACACCTTAGGATTCTCTCCTCGCCTACCTGTGTCGGTTTGCGGTACAGGCACCTTTTATCTCGCTAGAAGCTTTTCTTGGCAGCGGGGAATCAAAGACTTCGCTCCATAAGGAGCTTCCCCATCACAGCTCAGCCTTCACGATAAGCGGATTTGCCTACTTATCAGCCTAACTGCTTGGACGTGCACAACCAATCGCACGCTTCTTCTATCCTTCTGCGTCCCTCCATTGCTCAAACGATAAAGAGGTGGTACAGGAATATCAACCTGTTGTCCATCGCCTACGCCTGTCGGCCTCGGCTTAGGTCCTGACTAACCCTGAGCGGACGAGCCTTCCTCAGGAAACCTTAGGCATTCGGTGGACGGGATTCTCACCCGTCTTTCGCTACTCATACCGGCATTCTCACTTCTAAGCGCTCCACCAGTCCTTCCGGTCTGACTTCACTGCACTTAGAACGCTCCCCTACCACTGATACCATTGGTATCAATTCGCAGCTTCGGTGGTGTATTTAGCCCCGGTACATTTTCGGCGCAGAGTCACTCGACTAGTGAGCTATTACGCACTCTTTAAATGGTGGCTGCTTCTGAGCCAACATCCTAGTTGTCTAAGCAACTCCACATCCTTTTCCACTTAATACACACTTTGGGACCTTAGCTGGCGATCTGGGCTGTTTCCCTCTTGACTACGGATCTTATCACTCGCAGTCTGACTCCTAAGGATAAGTCATTGGCATTCGGAGTTTGACTGAATTCGGTAATCCGATGAGGACCCCTAGTTCAATCAGTGCTCTACCTCCAAGACTCTTACACTTAAGGCTAGCCCTAAAGCTATTTCGGGGAGAACCAGCTATCTCCAGGTTCGATTGGAATTTCTCCGCTACCCACACCTCATCCCCGCACTTTTCAACGTGCGTGGGTTCGGGCCTCCATTCAGTGTTACCTGAACTTCACCCTGGACATGGGTAGATCACCTGGTTTCGGGTCTACGACCACGTACTAAACGCCCTATTCAGACTCGCTTTCGCTGCGGCTCCGCCTCTTCAGCTTAACCTCGCACGGGATCGTAACTCGCCGGTTCATTCTACAAAAGGCACGCCATCACCCATTAACGGGCTCTGACTATTTGTAGGCACACGGTTTCAGGATCTCTTTCACTCCCCTTCCGGGGTGCTTTTCACCTTTCCCTCACGGTACTGGTTCACTATCGATCACTAGGGAGTATTTAGCCTTGGGAGATGGTCCTCCCAGATTCCGACGGAATTTCACGTGTTCCGCCGTACTCAGGATACATTCAAGAGAGAACGAAGTTTCGACTACGGGGTTGTTACCCTCTGTGACGGACCTTTCCAGGTCGCTTCGTCTACCTCGTTCCTTTGTAACTCCGTATAGAATGTCCTACAACCCCAAGAGGCAAGCCTCTTGGTTTGGGCTAGATTCCGTTTCGCTCGCCGCTACTCAGGAAATCGCATTTGCTTTCTCTTCCTCCAGGTACTTAGATGTTTCAGTTCCCTGGGTCTGTCTTCCATACCCTATGTATTCAGGTAAGGATACCATACCATTACGTATAGTGGGTTTCCCCATTCGGAAATCTTCGGATCAAAGCTTACTTACAGCTCCCCGAAGCATATCGGCGTTAGTCCCGTCCTTCATCGACTCCTAGTGTCAAGGCATCCACCGTGCGCCCTTTCTAACTTAACCAAACTAAAATTAAAAAAATATGAGCTACACTGTTATCTAGTTTTCAAAGAACATACATTTAAACTTGAGAGATAGTTCTCTCAAAACTGAACGAAACAAAACAAGTCAACGTTTATTGATGAACTGCGTTCATCAATTCTCCATAGAAAGGAGGTGATCCAGCCGCACCTTCCGATACGGCTACCTTGTTACGACTTCACCCCAATCATCTGTCCCACCTTAGGCGGCTGGCTCCATAAAGGTTACCCCACCGACTTCGGGTGTTACAAACTCTCGTGGTGTGACGGGCGGTGTGTACAAGGCCCGGGAACGTATTCACCGCGGCATGCTGATCCGCGATTACTAGCGATTCCAGCTTCATGTAGGCGAGTTGCAGCCTACAATCCGAACTGAGAACGGTTTTATGAGATTAGCTCCACCTCGCGGTCTTGCAGCTCTTTGTACCGTCCATTGTAGCACGTGTGTAGCCCAGGTCATAAGGGGCATGATGATTTGACGTCATCCCCACCTTCCTCCGGTTTGTCACCGGCAGTCACCTTAGAGTGCCCAACTTAATGATGGCAACTAAGATCAAGGGTTGCGCTCGTTGCGGGACTTAACCCAACATCTCACGACACGAGCTGACGACAACCATGCACCACCTGTCACTCTGCTCCCGAAGGAGAAGCTCTATCTCTAGAGTTTTCAGAGGATGTCAAGACCTGGTAAGGTTCTTCGCGTTGCTTCGAATTAAACCACATGCTCCACCGCTTGTGCGGGCCCCCGTCAATTCCTTTGAGTTTCAGCCTTGCGGCCGTACTCCCCAGGCGGAGTGCTTAATGCGTTAACTTCAGCACTAAAGGGCGGAAACCCTCTAACAC
Organism: Bacillus sp. TH17; assembly: GCF_016651125.1. Taxonomy (NCBI): domain Bacteria; kingdom Bacillati; phylum Bacillota; class Bacilli; order Caryophanales; family Bacillaceae; genus Bacillus; species Bacillus sp. TH17. Next base: position 4,954,857 of record NZ_JAEKEN010000001.1, on the reverse strand, counting down.
TTAGCACTCATCGTTTACGGCGTGGACTACCAGGGTATCTAATCCTGTTTGCTCCCCACGCTTTCGCGCCTCAGTGTCAGTTACAGACCAGAAAGTCGCCTTCGCCACTGGTGTTCCTCCATATCTCTACGCATTTCACCGCTACACATGGAATTCCACTTTCCTCTTCTGCACTCAAGTCTCCCAGTTTCCAATGACCCTCCACGGTTGAGCCGTGGGCTTTCACATCAGACTTAAGAAACCACCTGCGCGCGCTTTACGCCCAATAATTCCGGATAACGCTTGCCACCTACGTATTACCGCGGCTGCTGGCACGTAGTTAGCCGTGGCTTTCTGGTTAGGTACCGTCAAGGTGCCAGCTTATTCAACTAGCACTTGTTCTTCCCTAACAACAGAGTTTTACGACCCGAAAGCCTTCATCACTCACGCGGCGTTGCTCCGTCAGACTTTCGTCCATTGCGGAAGATTCCCTACTGCTGCCTCCCGTAGGAGTCTGGGCCGTGTCTCAGTCCCAGTGTGGCCGATCACCCTCTCAGGTCGGCTACGCATCGTCGCCTTGGTGAGCCGTTACCTCACCAACTAGCTAATGCGACGCGGGTCCATCCATAAGTGACAGCCGAAGCCGCCTTTCAATTTCGAACTATGCAGTTCAAAATATTATCCGGTATTAGCCCCGGTTTCCCGCAGTTATCCCAGTCTTATGGGTAGGTTACCCACGTGTTACTCACCCGTCCGCCGCTAACTTCATAAGAGCAAGCTCTTAATCCATTCGCTCGACTTGCATGTATTAGGCACGCCGCCAGCGTTCATCCTGAGCCAGGATCAAACTCTCCAATAAAGTTAGTTTGTCTAGCATCTAAAAATAAAAATTGACGTTTACGTTGTTTGTTTCGTTCAGTTTTCAAAGAACTTTTTTGGTGGAGCCTAGCGGGATCGAACCGCTGACCTCCTGCGTGCAAGGCAGGCGCTCTCCCAGCTGAGCTAAGGCCCCAAACAAGTATCGGGAAGACAGGATTTGAACCTGCGACCCCCTGGTCCCAAACCAGGTGCTCTACCAAGCTGAGCCACTTCCCGAAAGAAAACGCGCCCGAGAGGAGTCGAACCCCTAACCTCTTGATCCGTAGTCAAACGCTCTATCCAATTGAGCTACGGGCGCATATGGTGCCGAGGGCGGGGGTCGAACCCGCACGGTGGTCACCCACCGCAGGATTTTAAGTCCTGTGCGTCTGCCTGTTCCGCCACCCCGGCATGTCATACTGAAAATTGGAGCGGAAGACGGGATTCGAACCCGCGACCCCAACCTTGGCAAGGTTGTATTCTACCACTGAACTACTTCCGCAAGACATGTTTGAGTTATTTTATTAAAAGTGCGGGTGAAGGGAGTCGAACCCCCACGCCAAAGGCGCTAGATCCTAAGTCTAGTGCGTCTGCCAATTCCGCCACACCCGCATATTCCATTAAAATGGTGAGCCATGAAGGATTCGAACCTTCGACCCTCTGATTAAAAGTCAGATGCTCTACCAACTGAGCTAATGGCTCTTGCGATAAAAACTGGTGCCGACTAGAGGACTTGAACCCCCAACCTACTGATTACAAGTCAGTTGCTCTACCAATTGAGCTAAGTCGGCTAAATGGTGGAGGATGACGGGATCGAACCGCCGACCCCCTGCTTGTAAGGCAGGTGCTCTCCCAGCTGAGCTAATCCTCCGAATTGCCTGGCAACGTCCTACTCTCACAGGGACAAGGTCCCAACTACCATCGGCGCTAGAGAGCTTAACTTCCGTGTTCGGTATGGGAACGGGTGTGGCCTCTCTGCCATCATTACCAGACTGTATTCATTTAAGACAAGAATTATTATAACTTATTTAATTTTGAAAGTCAATAAGTTTTTTATATTCTTTCAAAACTAGATAACAGTGCTTCATATTATATGGTTAAGTCCTCGATCTATTAGTATTCGTCAGCTCCACATGTCACCATGCTTCCACCTCGAACCTATCAACCTGATCATCTTTCAGGGATCTTACTAGCTTACGCTATGGGAAATCTCATCTTGAGGGGGGCTTCATGCTTAGATGCTTTCAGCACTTATCCCTTCCGCACATAGCTACCCAGCTATGCCCTTGGCAGAACAACTGGTACACCAGCGGTGCGTCCATCCCGGTCCTCTCGTACTAAGGACAGCTCCTCTCAAATTTCCTGCGCCCACGACGGATAGGGACCGAACTGTCTCACGACGTTCTGAACCCAGCTCGCGTACCGCTTTAATGGGCGAACAGCCCAACCCTTGGGACCGACTACAGCCCCAGGATGCGATGAGCCGACATCGAGGTGCCAAACCTCCCCGTCGATGTGGACTCTTGGGGGAGATAAGCCTGTTATCCCCGGGGTAGCTTTTATCCGTTGAGCGATGGCCCTTCCATGCGGAACCACCGGATCACTAAGCCCGACTTTCGTCCCTGCTCGACTTGTAGGTCTCGCAGTCAAGCTCCCTTATGCCTTTGCACTCTACGAATGATTTCCAACCATTCTGAGGGAACCTTTGGGCGCCTCCGTTACACTTTAGGAGGCGACCGCCCCAGTCAAACTGCCCACCTGACACTGTCTCCCGGGTCGATAAGACCCGTAGGTTAGAATTTCAATACAGTCAGGGCGGTATCCCACCAGCGCCTCCACCGAAGCTAGCGCTCCGGTTTCAATGGCTCCCGCCTATCCTGTACAAACTGTACCAAAATTCAATATCAGGCTACAGTAAAGCTCCACGGGGTCTTTCCGTCCTGTCGCGGGTAACCTGCATCTTCACAGGTACTATAATTTCACCGAGTCTCTGGTTGAGACAGTGCCCAAATCGTTACACCTTTCGTGCGGGTCGGAACTTACCCGACAAGGAATTTCGCTACCTTAGGACCGTTATAGTTACGGCCGCCGTTTACTGGGGCTTCAGTTCAGAGCTTCGCTTACGCTAACCCCTCTCCTTAACCTTCCAGCACCGGGCAGGTGTCAGCCCCTATACTTCGCCTTACGGCTTCGCAGAGACCTGTGTTTTTGCTAAACAGTCGCTTGGGCCTATTCACTGCGGCTTTCCGTTAAGAAAGCACCCCTTCTCCCGAAGTTACGGGGTCATTTTGCCGAGTTCCTTAACCAGAGTTCTCTCGCACACCTTAGGATTCTCTCCTCGCCTACCTGTGTCGGTTTGCGGTACAGGCACCTTTTATCTCGCTAGAAGCTTTTCTTGGCAGCGGGGAATCAAAGACTTCGCTCCATAAGGAGCTTCCCCATCACAGCTCAGCCTTCACGATAAGCGGATTTGCCTACTTATCAGCCTAACTGCTTGGACGTGCACAACCAATCGCACGCTTCTTCTATCCTTCTGCGTCCCTCCATTGCTCAAACGATAAAGAGGTGGTACAGGAATATCAACCTGTTGTCCATCGCCTACGCCTGTCGGCCTCGGCTTAGGTCCTGACTAACCCTGAGCGGACGAGCCTTCCTCAGGAAACCTTAGGCATTCGGTGGACGGGATTCTCACCCGTCTTTCGCTACTCATACCGGCATTCTCACTTCTAAGCGCTCCACCAGTCCTTCCGGTCTGACTTCACTGCACTTAGAACGCTCCCCTACCACTGATACCATTGGTATCAATTCGCAGCTTCGGTGGTGTATTTAGCCCCGGTACATTTTCGGCGCAGAGTCACTCGACTAGTGAGCTATTACGCACTCTTTAAATGGTGGCTGCTTCTGAGCCAACATCCTAGTTGTCTAAGCAACTCCACATCCTTTTCCACTTAATACACACTTTGGGACCTTAGCTGGCGATCTGGGCTGTTTCCCTCTTGACTACGGATCTTATCACTCGCAGTCTGACTCCTAAGGATAAGTCATTGGCATTCGGAGTTTGACTGAATTCGGTAATCCGATGAGGACCCCTAGTTCAATCAGTGCTCTACCTCCAAGACTCTTACACTTAAGGCTAGCCCTAAAGCTATTTCGGGGAGAACCAGCTATCTCCAGGTTCGATTGGAATTTCTCCGCTACCCACACCTCATCCCCGCACTTTTCAACGTGCGTGGGTTCGGGCCTCCATTCAGTGTTACCTGAACTTCACCCTGGACATGGGTAGATCACCTGGTTTCGGGTCTACGACCACGTACTAAACGCCCTATTCAGACTCGCTTTCGCTGCGGCTCCGCCTCTTCAGCTTAACCTCGCACGGGATCGTAACTCGCCGGTTCATTCTACAAAAGGCACGCCATCACCCATTAACGGGCTCTGACTATTTGTAGGCACACGGTTTCAGGATCTCTTTCACTCCCCTTCCGGGGTGCTTTTCACCTTTCCCTCACGGTACTGGTTCACTATCGATCACTAGGGAGTATTTAGCCTTGGGAGATGGTCCTCCCAGATTCCGACGGAATTTCACGTGTTCCGCCGTACTCAGGATACATTCAAGAGAGAACGAAGTTTCGACTACGGGGTTGTTACCCTCTGTGACGGACCTTTCCAGGTCGCTTCGTCTACCTCGTTCCTTTGTAACTCCGTATAGAATGTCCTACAACCCCAAGAGGCAAGCCTCTTGGTTTGGGCTAGATTCCGTTTCGCTCGCCGCTACTCAGGAAATCGCATTTGCTTTCTCTTCCTCCAGGTACTTAGATGTTTCAGTTCCCTGGGTCTGTCTTCCATACCCTATGTATTCAGGTAAGGATACCATACCATTACGTATAGTGGGTTTCCCCATTCGGAAATCTTCGGATCAAAGCTTACTTACAGCTCCCCGAAGCATATCGGCGTTAGTCCCGTCCTTCATCGACTCCTAGTGTCAAGGCATCCACCGTGCGCCCTTTCTAACTTAACCAAACTAAAATTAAAAAAATATGAGCTACACTGTTATCTAGTTTTCAAAGAACATACATTTAAACTTGAGAGATAGTTCTCTCAAAACTGAACGAAACAAAACAAGTCAACGTTTATTGATGAACTGCGTTCATCAATTCTCCATAGAAAGGAGGTGATCCAGCCGCACCTTCCGATACGGCTACCTTGTTACGACTTCACCCCAATCATCTGTCCCACCTTAGGCGGCTGGCTCCATAAAGGTTACCCCACCGACTTCGGGTGTTACAAACTCTCGTGGTGTGACGGGCGGTGTGTACAAGGCCCGGGAACGTATTCACCGCGGCATGCTGATCCGCGATTACTAGCGATTCCAGCTTCATGTAGGCGAGTTGCAGCCTACAATCCGAACTGAGAACGGTTTTATGAGATTAGCTCCACCTCGCGGTCTTGCAGCTCTTTGTACCGTCCATTGTAGCACGTGTGTAGCCCAGGTCATAAGGGGCATGATGATTTGACGTCATCCCCACCTTCCTCCGGTTTGTCACCGGCAGTCACCTTAGAGTGCCCAACTTAATGATGGCAACTAAGATCAAGGGTTGCGCTCGTTGCGGGACTTAACCCAACATCTCACGACACGAGCTGACGACAACCATGCACCACCTGTCACTCTGCTCCCGAAGGAGAAGCTCTATCTCTAGAGTTTTCAGAGGATGTCAAGACCTGGTAAGGTTCTTCGCGTTGCTTCGAATTAAACCACATGCTCCACCGCTTGTGCGGGCCCCCGTCAATTCCTTTGAGTTTCAGCCTTGCGGCCGTACTCCCCAGGCGGAGTGCTTAATGCGTTAACTTCAGCACTAAAGGGCGGAAACCCTCTAACACTTAGCACTCATCGTTTACGGCGTGGACTACCAGGGTATCTAATCCTGTTTGCTCCCCACGCTTTCGCGCCTCAGTGTCAGTTACAGACCAGAAAGTCGCCTTCGCCACTGGTGTTCCTCCATATCTCTACGCATTTCACCGCTACACATGGAATTCCACTTTCCTCTTCTGCACTCAAGTCTCCCAGTTTCCAATGACCCTCCACGGTTGAGCCGTGGGCTTTCACATCAGACTTAAGAAACCACCTGCGCGCGCTTTACGCCCAATAATTCCGGATAACGCTTGCCACCTACGTATTACCGCGGCTGCTGGCACGTAGTTAGCCGTGGCTTTCTGGTTAGGTACCGTCAAGGTGCCAGCTTATTCAACTAGCACTTGTTCTTCCCTAACAACAGAGTTTTACGACCCGAAAGCCTTCATCACTCACGCGGCGTTGCTCCGTCAGACTTTCGTCCATTGCGGAAGATTCCCTACTGCTGCCTCCCGTAGGAGTCTGGGCCGTGTCTCAGTCCCAGTGTGGCCGATCACCCTCTCAGGTCGGCTACGCATCGTCGCCTTGGTGAGCCGTTACCTCACCAACTAGCTAATGCGACGCGGGTCCATCCATAAGTGACAGCCGAAGCCGCCTTTCAATTTCGAACTATGCAGTTCAAAATATTATCCGGTATTAGCCCCGGTTTCCCGGAGTTATCCCAGTCTTATGGGTAGGTTACCCACGTGTTACTCACCCGTCCGCCGCTAACTTCATAAGAGCAAGCTCTTAATCCATTCGCTCGACTTGCATGTATTAGGCACGCCGCCAGCGTTCATCCTGAGCCAGGATCAAACTCTCCAATAAAGTTAGTTTGTCTAGCATCTAAAAATAAAAATTGACGTTCACGTTGTTTGTTTCGTTCAGTTTTCAAAGAACTACTTAGTCGCTCATTTGCGACTTCCTTATGTTAACATCTTCATTTTTCGATGTCAACTAAGTTTTTCAATTTCTTTTTTGTCGTTTTCTGCGTTTCCGCATCAGCGACGGTTATTAATATATCATGTAGAAAAATGAAATGCAATAGTTTTTCTAATAAAATTTTTAACTTAGTAAAAAAGCATAAAAACAGCAACTTTCTTCTATATAAGTATAGTTTTTTAATCTGGCATCCACTTAACGAGCAATAATCTCGCTTTCCTTTTAATAGAAGGTTTCTCTCCCCTCAAATAAAGAAATAAAAAAAGCTTTGGAGAAATCTCCAAAGCTTAGTCTTGTTTATGGCGCATAGCTGGGAATAATAGTACGTCACGAATAGATGGTGCGTTTGTTAATAACATAACAAGACGATCAATACCGATTCCTAACCCACCCGTAGGAGGCATACCGTACTCAAGAGCTTCGATATAATCATCATCCATCATGTGAGCTTCGTCATTACCTTGCTCGCGCTCTTTTAGTTGAGCTTCAAAACGTTCTTTTTGATCGATTGGATCATTTAACTCAGTGAATGCATTTGCATGTTCACGCGCAACGATAAATAACTCGAAACGATCTGTGAATCGTGGATCTTCGTCATTCTTTTTCGCAAGTGGCGAAATTTCTACCGGATGACCGTAAATAAATGTTGGTTGGATTAATTTATCTTCTACTTTTTGTTCGAAGAACTCATTAATAATATGACCAACTTCCATTGTATTCTTAATTTCCACATTATGTTCTTTTGCAAGTTCACGCGCTTCTTCTACACTCATTGGATTCCAGAAATCTGCTCCAGAGTGTTGCTTAATTGCATCTACCATATGAAGACGTGTCCATTCTGGCTCTAGATTAATTTCATAATCACCATATTGGATTGTTGTTGTACCCAATACTTTTTTCGCGATATGAGCAACCATATTTTCTGTTAGTTTCATAATATCATTATAATCAGCGTACGCTTCATATAATTCAATCATCGTAAACTCAGGGTTATGACGAGTTGATACACCCTCATTACGGAATACACGGCCGATCTCATAAACCTTTTCTAATCCACCCACAATAAGACGTTTTAAATGAAGTTCAATTGCGATACGCATATATAATTCCATATCTAACGCATTATGGTGTGTAGTGAAAGGACGAGCAGACGCTCCACCTGCAATCGCGTGCATCATAGGCGTTTCCACTTCAAGATAACCGTTGTCATCTAAATATCTTCTCATTTCACGAATAATTTTACTACGGGTAACGAACGTTTCACGGCTTTCCATACTTGTAATTAAGTCCAAGTAACGTTGACGATAGCGTTGTTCAACATCTTTTAATCCATGGTATTTATCCGGTAATGGACGAAGGGATTTCGTTAAAAGTGTAAATCCTATCGCTTTTACTGAAAGTTCTCCAACGTTTGTTTTGAACACTTTACCTTCAATACCTACTAAGTCACCTAAATCTGCTGTCGTAAATAACTCGTACTCTTCATCTCCAACAGTATCTTTACGCACATAAATTTGAACTTGCCCCTGTAAATCTTGAATATGCGCAAATCCCGCTTTTCCTTTACCGCGTTTTGTCATAATACGACCAGCGATAGAAACAGTGATTTCTTTCTCTTCTAATTCTTCTTTAGAGAATTCTCCATATAGACTTACTAAGTCAGTTGTTGAATTTGTGCGTTCAAATCGTTTACCGAACGGATCGATTCCTTGCTCACGTAAATTATGTAGCTTTTCACGACGAACAAGCAATTGGTCGTTTAATTCTTCGTGGTTCATGTTATCCATGATATTAATATCACTCCAGCTCTATTAATTTTTACAATATATACAGTATAGCATTTTCTACTCAACTAGAAAAACTGCCAGCAACTAACTGGCAGTTCTTCTTTCTTTCACGTAATTATAGGAAGTGTATAGAAGAATGTCAATCTCCTATGCCCCCTTATTAACCAACATAAATTGTTTGTTGTTTCGCTTCTACTTCTTCTACAAATGCACCTAATACATTCGCAAGGTCCTCACGTGTGTCGCAAGTATTGATACCATTACGCACACTGGCATTACCACGAACACCTTTTAAATACCAAGCTGCATGCTTTCTCATCTCTCTTACGGCAACATTTTCGTTCTTTAAATCGATAAGACGATCTAGATGCAACATACATACATCAATTTTCTCACGCACTGTTGGTTCCGGCATTAACTCACCTGTCTCTAAATACTTTACCGTACGATAAATCATCCACGGATCTCCAAGAGCAGCGCGACCAATCATAACACCATCTACACCAATTTCATCAAGCATACGCTTTGCATCTTGTGGTGTTTCGACATCACCATTTCCGATAACCGGAATATTTACAGCCTGCTTTACTTGTTTAATAATATTCCAATCCGCTTTACCTTCATACATTTGCACTCGTGTACGCCCATGAACCGCTATCGCTTGTCCACCAGCACGCTCAACAGCTCTAGCATTTTCTATTGCGAAAATATGTTCTTCATCCCAACCAATACGCATTTTAACTGTAACTGGCTTTTCAACAGCATCTACAACCGCCGCTACCATCTCATATATTTTATTTGGGTCTAAAAGCCACTTTGCTCCTGCATCACACTTAGTGATTTTCGGTACTGGGCACCCCATATTAATATCAATAATGTCTGCTGTCGTATATTTATCTACGTATTTCGCAGCATCTACAAGAGTTTCTTTCTCTCCACCAAAAATTTGTAAACTTAATGGCTTTTCTCTCTCATCGATATATAACATATCTAATGTTCTTTTGTTATTAAGTAATATTGCCTTATCACTTACCATTTCAGCACAAACTAAACCTGCACCAAATTCTTTTACCGTCAAACGGAATGCAGAGTTACACACTCCCGCCATCGGTGCTAGTACAACTGGATTTTTCATCTCAATATTTGCAATCTTTAACACCCGACTTACTCCTTCCTTTACGGTCACTTTGGCATCAATTCGTCTATTGAAACGTTTAATGTTTTAGCGACTTCTACTACAAAATCTTGGGAAGGTGATCTATTGCCCCTCTCAACTTCACCTAAAACCGATACAGATACCCCTAATTCTTTCGCAAAACCTTCTTGCGTATAGCCTTTTAGCTTTCGAAAAGCACGAATGCGTCTTCCCCATTTTTCTGCTTCCATACCGTTACTCCCTCTCGCCTTTTCATTTCTTCTACTTGTGAACGTGAAATGTCTTGTTTTATATCTTGATTGATTTCTAACAACGGAACGATAACAAAAGCTCTTTCGAACATCCGCGGATGCGGAACAATAAGATTCTCTGCTTCAATATTTTCTTGATTATATAGTAAAATGTCAAGGTCGATGGTCCTCGGGCCCCATCTAATTTCCCTTTTTCTTCCTAGGTCATTCTCTACCCTTTGTGTTACTTTCAATAATTCTTGCGGTGATAAATTGGTAGAAATTTTTATAACTAAATTTAAAAAGCAATTTTGGTCAGTATAGCCAACCGGATCAGTTTCATATACAGACGAAACATCATCAACTTGGATATGCTGGTTTTTATTTAAAAACTGAATTGCTTCAGTTAAATAAGTATAACGCTCCCCAATATTGGAACCTAATGCAATGTACGCTATATTATTCATGGACGCTCTCTCGTAATTTCTACCGCTACAGCACGATAATGTCCTGGTATCGGCGGATCCGGTTTAATTACCTTAATTGTACACCGTGAAATACTCTCATATTGTTTCAATATATCTGTAGCGATATTTTCAGCGATACTCTCTACAAGCTTATACGTTCTATCTTCAACAACTTTTCTACACAGCTCAAAAAGTTCCCCGTAATTGACAGAATGCTCCAAGTCGTCACTTTCTCCTGCGCGTTTTAAATCCAACTCCACCGTTAAATCTACTTTAAATCTCTGACCTAATTTATTCTCTTCTGGGAATACACCATGATAACCGTAAAACTCCATATCATGGATATAAATTTTATCCAATTACTTTACCCCCTTACCAATCATCGCGTCCATCATCTTAGCCATACGCGCCATTTCTTTCACATCATGAACACGGATAAACTCACAGCCCTTTTCAATACCAAGACAAACGGTAGCTCCCGTTCCTTCAAGACGTTCCTCCACTGGTAAATCTAACACATGGCCAATAAAGGACTTTCTTGAAGTACCTAAGAGAACTGGGTAACCCAGTACATTTAACTGTTCTAAATTGCGCATCGCTTCTAAATTTTGCTCAGGTGTTTTCGCAAAACCGATACCTGGGTCTAAAATAATATTCTCATCTCGCACACCAGCATCTTTAGCAATTTTAATACTTTCATACAAATCAGCAATCATATCGGCCATTAAATTGCGGTAATTCATATTATCTCGGTTATGCATTAAGATAATGGGCACATCATAATAGGCTGCAACTTCAGCAATCCTCGGTTCCGCCTTCGCTCCCCAAATATCATTAATAATATGAGCACCAGCTTCAATCGCTTGTTTCGCAACCTCAGCTTTATACGTATCAATAGAAATAGGTAGCTTTACTTCTTTTGACACTGCCTGAATCATTGGAACAACTCGCTTTATTTCCTCTTCTACTGAAACTTTAGCGAAACCCGGACGGGTAGATTCGCCGCCAATATCAATAATATGGACACCTTCACTTTTCATTTCTTTCGCATGTCGCACCGCAGCATCTACTTCGTTGTAACTCCCACCATCAGAAAATGAATCTGGCGTTACATTTAAAATCCCCATAATTAATGTCTTTTCATTTAAGTTCAATGTATATTCGCCGCAGCGCAAATCATAATCCCACTTCAAACTACACATCTCCTCTTCGCAATTCATTTCTGCTCCACAATTTCTCTCTCTGCACTCCATAAAGATCCATAAGTCTTTTTGTAACCACTCCCACTTTACCCGGGAAATCTTTCTCCTCTATACGATAAAGGGGGACAATCTCTTGAATAGAGTTCGTTACGAACACTTCATCCGCTGAAAGCAATTCATCTTTTGTAAAGAAACCTTCCTTTACTTCTATATCTAGCTCTTCAGCAGCCTTTATAATAAACGCACGAGTGATTCCGTTTAAAATCCCTGTTTCTAATGAAGGAGTATATAAAATATCTCCTTTAACAAAAAAGAGATTCGAAACAATACCCTCTGCAACATAACCTGTTTCGGTAAGAAAAATACCTTCCTTATTCACAACATTTCCAATTTCGCGTTTCCCTAAAATATTATTTAAATAATGATGGGACTTCAAGCGAAATGCACCCTCTGGTGTATTTCTCACTTGCTTTAAAATAACTCCTTCTTTTTCCACTACATTCCCTGGAGCTGCTAAAGGTTTTATAAAAACAATAACAGACGGTTCTTCATATACTTCCGTTTGTAATCCTATTTCATCTATACCCGCCGATACATTTAAGCGCACATATGCATGCTTTAACCCATTCTTAACAAGTAGATTCTTTAAAATAAGCATCACTTCATCTTTTGTCATTGTCCATTTGATTTGCAATATATCGAGCGCATCCATTAAGCGTTCATAATGATCATCCAATAAAAAGAGATGACCATTATAAATACGAAATGTCTCAAAAACCCCAAGTCCATATAGGTAACCGTGGTCATAAGGAGAAATTTTCGCTTCACTCGCTTCTACATACGCGCCATTTACGTAAATTAACACGATGTCACACTTGGGCTATATTTGCGAATGAAATTCTGTAGCAATTCTTTCCCGTGAGAAGTCATAATAGATTCCGGATGGAATTGTACCCCTTCAATCGGCAACGTTTTATGACGAAGCGCCATAATTTCACCTTCTTCAGTCCAAGATGTTATCTCTAAACAATTCGGTAACGTCTCTTTTTTAACGATAAGAGAGTGATAACGTGTCGCGGTAAATGGATTTGGGATATCAGAAAAAATCGTCTGCCCATCATGATGCATTAAAGATGTTTTTCCATGCATCAAACGCTCTGCCCTGACAACATCCCCTCCAAATACTTGTGCAATTGATTGATGTCCAAGACAGACCCCAAAAATCGGAAGCTTACCTGCAAAATATTTAATAACATCCATACTGATTCCCGCCTCATTAGGACTACATGGACCTGGCGAAATCATTAAAAAATCCGGTTTCATATTCTCAATATCCGAAATAGTAACTTCATCATTACGCTTAACAACAAGCTCTTGTCCAAGTTCTCCAAGAAATTGCACTAAATTAAATGTAAAAGAATCATAATTATCAATCATTAATATCATTTCTCTCACCTAACCGTTTCTTCGCTACTTTCTTTTGCACGCCATAAAGCGATTGCTTTTTTTAACGACTCTTTATATTCATCTTTTGGATTTGAATCAATTACAATACCCGCTCCAGCTTGCACATGCGCTTGTCCATCTTTAGTAAGTAGTGTTCGGATTACAATATTCAATTCCGTATCTCCAGAATAACCAATCCAACCAATTGAACCCGTATAAATCCCTCGGCGAACAGGTTCTAATTCTTCAATGATTTCCATCGTACGTATTTTCGGGGCACCGGTAATTGTCCCACCAGGAAATACAGCCTTCACCAAATCGAAAGCATCTTTATCTGCTTCCACCTCACCACGCACATTAGAAACAATATGCATAACGTGTGAGTATTTTTCAATCACCATAAATTCATCTACTTCAACAGTGCCATATTTACAAACCCGGCCCAAGTCATTTCGTTCTAAATCCACAAGCATTACATGCTCTGCTCTTTCCTTTTCATTTTCAATTAATTCTTTCGCTAATTCTTCATCCTCTTGCTCACTTGCTCCTCGAGAGCGCGTACCAGCAATCGGTCTTGTACTCACTTCTTTTCCTTGCTTTTTAATTAGCAATTCAGGCGAAGCACTAACAATTTGAAAATCTCCAAACTCCAAGTAACCCATATATGGAGATGGATTAATTTCACGAAGACTTGTATATATTTCTAGTGGATGTGTTTGTAATGTTCTTTCTTGTCTTGTCGACAAGTTTACTTGAAACACATCACCCGCTCCAATATATTCTTGAATACGTTCAATGGCCTTCATAAAGCCCTCTTCCGTAAAAGCGACTGCTTCATTTTTCTTTTCAGGAGATTCAAACGGCATAGTCACTTCGGGGGCTTCTTTCATCCAAAGACCCTTCCATTCATTTAATCGTTCTTCTGCCTCTTCACACTCATCTACATAATGCGTAATAATCCATAATACTCTCTCCTGTTGATCATACACAAACACGTCATCAAATAACAAAAAGAATATGTCAGGTATATTAATATCATCCTTCGCAAGAGAAGAAAGTTTTTCAATATAACGGATACAATCATAACTAAAGTATCCAATTGCCCCACCCTGAAAAGGTGGGTACTCCGGATTATAATCCGTTTTCCATTTCTCCATATACGCTTGCATTAAATCTAACGGATTCCCTCGCTTTATTGTTTCCTTACCACTTTCACTTATATGTAACGTCTCATTCTTACCCTGAATTACCGCTACTGGATCCAGCCCAACAATATTATAACGACCACCACGTCCACTTTCTAACAAAATATGTTGCGGCTTATCCTGAGAAAGAAATTTATATTGCTTAAAGAAATCTAACTGATATGGAATAGAAAGCGCTAAAGATTTTCTTCGTTGCATATCAACACCCCGTCTTCTGTTATCCCACCCTCTTAAGCCAATCAAATCAAACTACATAAAATTATTTATATAGAGAATGATTATACTTGAGGGCTAGTGAAAATAAATTAATTATACTACTTCTTATTTTACATGAAGTTTTCTAGTCATTCACTCTTTTCCTTTTTCCAATCAAAAAAGAAAAAGCATCCTTTTTTAAGGATGCTTTTCAAATCACATTCACTTATGACTCAAATTGATAAAGTGGTGTACTTAAATAACGTTCACCGTTACTTGGGATAATAACAAGTACCTTTTTCCCTTTACCTAATTTCTTCGCAACTTCTGTCGCTGCATAAACGACTGCTCCCGAAGAGATACCAACTAAAATACCTTCTTCTTTAGCCACTCTTCTCGCATATTCGAACGCTTGCTCCGTTTTCACTTGAATAATTTCATCATATACCTCTACATCCAATGTCTCCGGAACAAACCCCGCTCCAATTCCTTGAATCTTATGTGGTCCTGGCTTTCCACCAGATAATACTGGTGAATCCGCAGGTTCTACCGCGTAAATTTTGATATCTTTATAAGCCTCTTTCAGCACTTCACCGGCACCTGTAATTGTTCCACCTGTACCAATACCTGCGATAAACGCATCTAATTGATCCCCCATCTGTTCAACAATTTCTGGACCTGTTGTTATACGATGGATTTCTGGATTCGCTTGATTTTGGAACTGTTGTGGTATAAAGTACCCATGTTCTTCTGCTAATTCAGTTGCCTTTCGAATTGCTCCGCCCATTCCTTCAGGTCCTGGAGTCAATACTAATTCAGCACCGTAAGCGCGTAATAAATTACGACGCTCAATACTCATTGTTTCTGGCATTACTAAAATTGCCTTATATCCTTTAGCAGCTGCTACCATCGCTAAGCCAATACCTGTGTTACCACTTGTCGGCTCAATGATTGTATCGCCCTCTTTTAATAATCCTTTATTTTCAGCATCTTCAATCATAGCTAACGCGATACGATCTTTAACACTGCTCCCCGGATTCATAAATTCTAATTTTAAGTATACATCTGCGCTGTCTGATTCTACGATGCGGTTCAACTTAACGATCGGCGTTTTCCCGATTAATTCTGAAACTGATTGTGCCACTCGCATTCCTGTCACTCCTAACACCGAGTATTTTTATTGGTTTTATCTATATTTAGATTTTGTCAGAAAATTCCCTGTTTGTCAATCTATTTGGGCGGCTGATTCTCCACCTAAACTTCTTTATTACAGCTTCTCAATTAGACTTGTAATATCTTCTTTAGCGAATTTATGTCGTTCATTACAGAAGTGACAGTGAACTTCCGTCTCTTCTTCTTCTGCACGAATTTGTTCTAACTCCGCTTTACCTAAACTAATTAGCACACTTTCAATACGCTCACGTGAACATGTACAATTAAATTGAACATCCATTGTTTCTAGCACTTTCACTTTATCTTCTCCAAGCACTTCATACAGTAATTCTTCTGGAGAAAGACCTTGTTCGATTAATTGTGATACCGGCGGGATTTGTTGAAGACGCTCTTCAATAAATGAAATTGTTTCTTCCTGCGCACCTGGCATAATTTGAAGAATGAATCCACCCGCCGCTAATACGCTATCATCTCCATTTACAAGAACACCAACACCTACAGAAGAAGGTGTCTGCTCAGAAACCGCGAAATAATATGTGAAATCTTCCCCTAGTTCTCCTGAAACAATGGGAGATTGACCAATAAACGGTTCACGCATACCGATATCTTTAATTACCGTTACAAACCCTTCTGTACCTACCGCTTGATATACACGTAATTTTCCTTGTTCCGTTCCTTCAAAATCAACATGCGGATTCGTTACATAACCACGTACATCCCCATTTGCATGAGCATCGACTAAAATAGGACCAATCGGGCCGTTACCCTCTACTTTAATCGTTAACTTCTGCTCGCCTTTTAACATAGCACCCATCATTGTACCCGCAGTTAAAGAACGACCAAGTGCCGCTGAAGCTGTTCTCCATGTATCATGACGCTTTTGCGCCTCACTTACTGTATTTGTTGTACGTACACTATAAGCACGAACCTCTCCATTAAACGCTAACGCTTTTACTAAATAATCTTTCATACTTATTTATTCACCCTTCTCATGTTGTAAATTTGCATTACGCTCATATAACATATACAAACCTTTTAACGTTAAAAACGGATCTACAATATCAATTACATTTGATTCTTCTGAAATTAATTTTGCTAATCCACCTGTTGCAATAACTTTCGGTTCTTGCTTAGCTTCTTCCTTCATACGCTTAACAATACCTTCCACTTGTCCAACGTATCCATAAAGAATACCTGATTGCATTGCACTTACTGTATTCTTCCCGATAACACTACCCGGTTTTGTAATTTCAATACGAGGAAGCTTTGCTGCCCTGCTATATAAAGCCTCTGCCGAAATCATAATTCCTGGCGTAATGACGCCACCCATATAATGCTTCTCTTCGTTAATATAACAATATGTAGTAGCCGTACCAAAATCAACAATAATAAGCGGACTTCCATATAAGTGGATTCCTGCTACTGCATTTACAATTCGGTCCGCGCCTACTTCACGTGGATTTTCATATTTAATATTCAAACCAGTTTTTATCCCAGGCCCCACTACAAGCGGTTTAATTTTAAAATACTTTTCACACATACGCTCTAAAGCGAACATAATTGGCGGTACGACTGAAGACACAATAATACCTTTCACATCTTCAAAAGAAAGACCTTCATGCTCAAGTAACTGCTTTACAAGCATCCCATACTCATCTTCTGTTTTATGACGATCTGTTTCCATGCGCCAATGTTGACGAAGTTCTCCCTCTTCAAACACACCTAGTACCGCATTTGTGTTCCCTACATCCAATACAAAAATCATATTCTCACCACTTATCTTATTTAATCTATATTTGCGCAGTATGTATAAAACTTATAAAAACATCATATCACACATACTTATATAATCAGTTTTTCTATACTCATCATTGTACAAAAAGATTACTCTCTATTTCAATTTTTTTTGCCACTTAAATTCATTCCACAAAAAAAAGGAGTGACTATTGTCACTCCTTTTTTTCTTACTTATCTTCTGTATCTTCATCGTCTTTCTTCATATTGATGTTTACTTTCACATCATCTGAAGATGTTGGACGCTCAGGTAATCTGCCATAATCATATAAATGATTAATTTGCTCTGCATCTAATGTTTCTACTTCAAGTAACGTTTTCGCGATAATATCAAGCTTATCTCGTTTTTCAGTAAGAATTTGTTTCGCACGAGCATAACAGTCTTTAATAATTATTTGCATTTCCACATCAATTTCATGCGCGATTGCATCACTGTAGTTTTGTTCTGAATGGAAGTCTCTTCCTAAGAATACCTGACCACCTTGTGAGCTACCAAATTGCATCGGTCCAAGCTTATCACTCATCCCGAATTCTGTGACCATACGTCTTGCAATACCAGTCGCACGTTGGAAGTCGTTGTGAGCACCTGTACTTGCTTCACCAAATACAATCTCCTCAGCTACTCGACCACCAAGTAAACCAGTGATTTTATCAAGTAACTCTGGTTTTGTCATGAAGTAACGATCTTCCTTCGGAAGCATTACCGCATATCCACCAGCTTGACCACGAGGGACAATTGTTACTTTATGAACGATATCTGCTTCATCAAGGACAACACCAATTACAGTATGGCCGGCCTCATGGAATGCAACGATATTACGTTCTTTTTCAGAGATAACGCGACTTTTCTTAGCTGGACCTGCAATAACACGATCCGTCGCTTCATCGATGTCACTCATATCAATTTTCTTCTTATCTTGACGCGCAGCTACTAAAGCAGCTTCGTTTAATAAGTTTTCAAGATCGGCACCAGAGAATCCTGGTGTACGAGTTGCAATTGCTCTTAAGTTGACATTCTCATCAAGCGGTTTATTACGAGCGTGTACCTTAAGTACAGCTTCACGACCATTTACATCTGGACGATCTACTGTAATTTGACGGTCAAAACGACCTGGACGTAATAACGCTGGATCAAGAATATCAGGACGGTTTGTCGCAGCGATGATAATAATACCTTCATTTGCACCGAATCCATCCATTTCAACAAGCAATTGGTTCAACGTTTGTTCACGCTCATCATGACCACCGCCAAGACCCGCGCCACGTTGACGTCCTACTGCATCAATTTCATCAATGAAAATGATACAAGGAGCATTTTTCTTTGCATTTTCAAATAAATCACGTACACGGGATGCACCGACACCGACGAACATCTCTACGAAGTCAGAACCACTAATAGAGAAGAACGGAACGCCTGCTTCACCTGCAACAGCACGTGCTAGTAAAGTTTTACCTGTACCTGGAGGTCCTACTAATAGAACACCCTTCGGAATACGGGCACCAACTTCAGCGAACTTACGAGGGTCTTTCAAGAATTCAACTACCTCAACAAGTTCTTGTTTCTCTTCATCCGCTCCAGCAACATCTCTGAAACGAATTTTTTTCTTTTCATCATTGTATAGCTTCGCCTTACTTTTCCCGAAGTTCATAACACGGCTACCGCCGCCCTGAGCTTGGTTTAATAAGAAGAAGAATAAAATGAAGATAATGACAAACGGAATGATAGAAGTAAAGAACGTTACCCAAGCACTTGTTTCTTCTGCTGGTTGATACTTAACTTCAGCCCCTTGCGCTTTATCATTAATTTTCTTTTGTAATTCCTCAGTATTTGGTGCATAAGTAACAAATTGTTCTCCTTGGCTAGAAGTCTTGAATTGTCCCTTTACCTCAAACACACCATTTTTCGGTTGAAGCTGCACATTACGCACTTCACCTTTTTCAAGTTGAGTAATGAATTTATCGTAGCTAACTGATGTCGTTTTTTGCGTCGAACCATTAAAATAGCTCACGATTCCAATTACTACTAAGAATATCAGTAAATAAAAGATGGTATTACGGAAGATACGATTCATTCCTAACCTCCTCTCACGGCATAAACACTATAGTAAATCGTAACATAAAAAAAATTTCCTATACAATTGTAACGCCTATATTTAATTAATTTGAGTAAACACTTGGTTTTAATACTCCTACATAAGGAAGATTACGGTACTGCTCTTTATAATCTAATCCATATCCTACAACAAATTCATGAGGAACAGTAAATCCAACATAATCTGCTTTCAGATCAACCTTACGGCCTGTTGGCTTATCTAATAAAGTAACAATTTTTACAGATTTCGCTTTACGATATTTAAACAGATCCACTAAATAGCTTAGTGTAAGACCGCTATCAATAATATCTTCAACGATTAAAATATCGCGACCTTCTACCGAAGTATCAAGATCTTTTAAGATTTTTACTTCGCCTGTCGAAACTGTAGAGTGACCGTAGCTAGATACAGCCATAAAATCCATTTCAAGATATGTATCTGTTCTCTTTAATAAATCTGCCATAAATGGCATTGCACCCTTTAGTACACCAATCGCAAGAGGTACTGTATTTTTGTAATCCTCTGCAATAACTGCACCTAGTTCGTGCACCTTTTCTTGTATTTGTTCTTCAGAAATTAATACTTTTTCGATATCTTGATTCATCATTTCATTATCCTCCCGGAAGACTCCTTGCTTTTGTAGTGAATAATCATGTATTTACCCTTCTTTGCTAGCTCTTTCGAAGTAGCAAACGCAGATCGTTTCAACAAGGGTACCCAAATAATATTTCCACTTGCGTCACAAACGATCGGCCATTCTTCTCTTTTTTCTTTTGGTACTTTTGCTTCGATAAAAACAGCTTTTATCTTTTTTGTACCATCCATACCTTGCATTGACATGCGATCTCCATTTTCCCTAGACCGAATACGAAGTGGATACGATATATCATTATACTTAGCAACAAATACTGTTTCATTCATGTTACTCGGTATATCTTCGCTCACCTCTGTTACAAGTTTATCCCCATTCGGCAATATAATTGTCCCAGGTACTGATAAATCTTGCGAAAAAGGAGAAACAATTTCTTGTTTAAATCCAAAACCACATTCTTCGTATGTGCGAACAATTTTCAAACCACCTGGAAAATCTAGTGAACCTGAAGGTTGTGCCCGCTTAAAAAATTCAATCACCTTGTCAATATGTATAGAAGAAAGCGAAGATGGAATCTTATATTCATAAAGATAGTTTAATATTAGTTGAATCCCTCTTCTTTGTAAAGGCATAGACATGGATTCAAAGGCAGGAATTGATAAGCTAATTTGTTTATCGCTTTTTTTGTAATTACTTTATTCATTTTCTCAAAAGCTAATTCCTGCAAATAAGCCTCATCCTCTTGCATCTGCACGCTAAATTTTTGAAATTTCTCATGCATTTGTGGATTTTCTTCTTTCAAATAAGGAAGGACATATTTACGTAATCGATTCCTTGTATATACTTCTTTTTTATTACTCGGATCTATACGCGGAATAACTTTTAATTTATTACAGTAATCAACAATTTCTTCCTTAGTTACCCCAAGTAACGGCCTAATTAAATATCCATTATGAAAAGATCGCTTCACTGCAATTCCTGCGTATCCTTTCGGAGTACTCCCTCGTACAAGGCGCATTAAAATCGTCTCTACTTGATCATCTCCATGGTGACCAAGAGCTACATATCTCGCATCATATTTCTTCATTATTCTTTCCAAAAATGCATATCTGCATTCTCTAGCTGCAACTTGTGCATTCATTCCATATTGCTGTTGATATTGCGACACATTAATCCTTAGCGTTTCACAAATAACTCCTAGCTCTTTGCAAAGACCCTGTACAAACTGTAAATCCTCATAAGATTCATTACCTCTAAACATATGGTCCACATGTGCTACTACAATTTCTAGCTGTTTTTCTGCCCTTTTTTCTAACAAATAATATAAAAGAGCCAAAGAGTCAGGACCACCAGAAACCCCTACAACAATTGTTGAATGTTTCTTTAATACATCATGCTGCTTTACAAAGTCATCTACTTTTTCAACAAATGCATCTTTCAACTTCGCAATCACCTTTCATTAAACAAGAACAACAACATTAGTTACCTTGTATATAATGGTACAACTTTTACAAACATTGTGCAAAAAAAAGATGTACAAAATCCATATTTTTATCTTACATCCCTCCTGTATATTTAACAAAGTAATCACATTACCTTTTTAATCAAAAAAACCTAGGCATCTACCTAGGTTTTTTGATTATTTTATTGCGCCTGCATTCCTACTATTGGAATCGTAGCCCACTTCGGCATATTTTTCTTTACTTTCGCCACCACAATAGTCATATCATCATTTATATAACCATCACCAGAGCGAATTACTTCTTCCATAATGATATCAGCGATTTCCTGTGGGTCCTCTGTTTGTAGTTCTTTAATTTTACGTTTTATCCATAATTCGTGATTCTCCACATGTTGCGCTCCCTCAAAGATGCCGTCACTCATCATGATAAGAAGATCACCCGTTTTTAATTGCTCACCAACCACATCAACTTCAACATCTTCAATGATTCCCATCGGCAAATTACTTGCCTCAATTTTCAAAATATTATTTCCGCGTTTAACAAAACTCGGCGTCGATCCAATCTTTAAAAACTTCGCACTCGCATCCCGCAAATCTACCATAGCCAAGTCAAGCGTTGTATACATCTCCTCTGTCGTCCTTAAAGAAAGAATCGAATTGATGGACTTAATCGCTATTTCTTCATCAATTCCTGATTGAAGTATCTTTTGTAATAATTTTACCGTTTCCCTACTCTCCATATGAGCCCTTTGTCCATTTCCCATACCATCACTAATCGCAAGTGCATATTTACCAACGCTCAAATCCATCATCGCGTAGGAATCACCTGAAATAAACCCACCACCTTTTGCAGCAGTGGCCAATCCTGTATCAAGAGAATATGTCTTCGCTGAACCAAATGATATTAAACTGTGCCCATTTGGATATGAGGATTTCTCTTCATGCTTAACGACGATATTCTCTTTTAAAATATCTGAAAGCATTGGAGCAACCAACTTCTCACATTCCCCATGTTCATTAGATGCAGCCGGAATCAACATTTCAATATCAATACTTCCTCTATCTAAACAATAAATATCAACATGCTCCACTTCGACACCAAAATCACGAAACGCTTGTAAAATTTGCTCCTCCTGCGCTTGATGGTTCTCTCTTTCTCGTTGTATCTCCTTAGCGAAATCCTCCATCACTTTTGATACACCTAGTAATTGCTCCGCTACAATTCTACGATTTTCCTTCATTTGTTTTCTTAATTTCTGCCCCTCATAGAAGTGATCTAATTCACCCGCTACTAAATCCGTTACTTTCTTCCCTCTCACACAATGCTTGTCCCATTCACGAACTAACTTCCGATTATGCTGCAGCGTTCCTTCTTCTGTTTCACTCATTATTTGTTTCATATAATCGTATGTTTTATCAAAATTAACTACCCAACATTGATCCTTCTTAAAGCATGTTTGACATGTTTTTGCAGTAATTGTACTTAAAAATAAATCAGCTTCTGTTTCTTTATCTTCCTTCTCCACATACCCGTATACAGAAAAGCTATTAGACAAAGCAGCAAATACATTAGCAAATTGATTGATTTTGTTTGCTGTAACATCGCGCACTCTTCTTAAATATTGTTGTTGATCCTGTGAATGTTCCTGTGTACCCGGCATAAATTTAGCAATACGATCCATAACAAGCTTCGGTGTTAATAAGAAGAAAACAATCGCTACACCAGATTCAATTAAAGTTGTTACAATACTTGTTTGCTTGTCTACATATAATGTAATTAAGCTTGTACCAATTAATAAACCTAAACTAACTCCTATACGCTTCCCTTCTTTTAACAATCCCCCAAGCAATCCTGAAAAGGCAAGGAGACTAAGTTGAGACAAGCTCGCCACATTTGCTAAACTTAATATTAACCCAGTGACAACTCCTACCGTGGACCCTGTAGCTGCCCCTGCAATAAAGGCAAATACTAATACTAAATATCTAGTGAAAATATGTTGAATAGAAGCATCATAAACAAACCAATCCGTTGTGCCCGTTAAAACAGATGCTAGTAATATAATTAAACAAACAATTTCTTCTGTTTCTAACGCTTGTTGCTTCCCTTTCCTTTCCACTAAAAGCGGAACACTTTGTAAAAATATCATCGTTAATACGAAGCTAAGCCCCGCTTCGATCGTACTGACGAGCAGATCATACATGGTGACGGTTTGCTGTGCAAAATATACAACAACTAAATGTGCGGTTAATGCGGAGATAAATACTTGGAATGGTACAAGTCCAACAGTTTTACGTGTAAACCGACTAAAGAAGATATTATAAATAAAGAAGGTAAAGATAGATGCAAAAGTAAAAAATAAATTATCTATTGAAACTGAAAGTGCTCCCCCCATTAGGGCTAAGAACGCGAGCGGCATTTTATCTCGCTTCATAACATAAACAGCAGCAAAAAACGGCAATGCAAACGGTAAAATGTTTGTTAATATATATGCTCGTCCCAAAAGAAAACCAATAACAGCAATAATGAATCCCCATCTAAAGA
Source organism: Bacillus sp. TH17 (assembly GCF_016651125.1). Taxonomy (NCBI): domain Bacteria; kingdom Bacillati; phylum Bacillota; class Bacilli; order Caryophanales; family Bacillaceae; genus Bacillus; species Bacillus sp. TH17. The sequence goes on along the minus strand of NZ_JAEKEN010000001.1, from coordinate 4,930,849 downwards.
AAACTTTTTCAAACTTCATTCGCAACTTACTCGTCCACTTTATTGTTCCAAGCTGACTTTCATTCATCGCCAATGCACTTGTATTCATAGTATTCCTTCCTGCTTTAGGCATATTTTTAACACCACCTGCATAGTTTAATTACTGTTATTATAAAAGATGATTATTGGTTTTTTTGTCAAAACAACAGTTTTGACTTTTATAATCGTTCGACTTTTTATTCGAAATAAATCTACATATATACATAGTATTTAATTTATTTAAAGTTAGTTGAAAGAACGTTCAGAAAATATAGGATGATTTTGTAGAAGTATTGTACGTCTTAATTTATATTTAACAAAAAAAGATCATGCAAATTTGCATGATCTTTTTAGATGACCCGTACGGGATTCGAACCCGTGTTACCGCCGTGAAAGGGCGGTGTCTTAACCACTTGACCAACGGGCCGTTAAATTAAATATAGCGGCGGAGGGGATCGAACCCCCGACCTCACGGGTATGAACCGTACGCTCTAGCCAGCTGAGCTACACCGCCATGTCGTCGTATTTAACGGACAATTAGTATATTACATCAGATATATTTTAAAGTCAATACATCTCAAAAACTTTTTTAAAAATATATTCTCTCACATAAAAAAGTACCCGAGTAATTACTCTGGGTACCTCTCTATATGTTAAGAATTAAACGGACTTATTATCCGCGACGTGCGCCACGGCCACCACGTTTAGATTCTGTGTTACGCTTTAAAGAAGTTAAACGATCTTCACTATCTTTTAAAAAGCGTGCCATCTTTTGCTCAAATGTTTCTTTTGGAGCTCGTTCGTTACCGCCACCGCGGTTGTCTCTGTTGGAAGAACGATTATTACGTTGTGGACGTCCAGAACGTTGTTGATCACCACCACGTTGGTATTCACCGCGTGGACGATCTCCTTCTGTTTTTTCACGTTCTTTCGCTTTCTTAATAGATAGGCCAATTTTGCCATCTTTTTCAACATTGATAACTTTTACTTCTACTTGGTCGCCTACTTTTAAGTGATCATTAATATCTTTCACATAATTATCAGCAACTTCACTAATATGAACAAGACCTGTTAAGCCTTCTGGCAGCTCCACAAAAGCCCCAAAATTTGTAATACCTGTTACTTTACCCTGTAACTTGCTGCCTACCTCGATTGACATAAAAAAAATGCTCCTCCTTAGTGGTTAAAAAGTCAAATTTTACTTTATTATATATAATCCTAAAATACAGTGTCAATAAGACATACTCTACTTAGAAACAGGAAAAATTATCTCCCCTTTTCCGGAGAAGAAATAATCCCTTCTAGCAATCTTTAAAACGTACTCTTCATCATTCAACTTTTGAACTTCATCTTTTAGATTCTTTTCTTTTTTCGTTAATGAATCCAGTTCTTTTTTCATGTCCTTAACTTTTGCTTCTTTTGCTTTAATGGAACTGTTTTGTTGATAAAACGTCACACTAATACTAGCAATAATTGTAAAAGCAAAGACAAGAAAAACCGCTAAACGGCGATAAAGTCGCTTCCTGTTCTCATCCGTTTGTATTATATGTTCTTTAACAGGATTTGGACTCTGTTTGTCGATTGTTCTTTGTCTCAGTTCCCTCATTTCCGAGGTCCCCCTAACTTCTTTTTTATACGCACCCATAATTGGAAGATATGTCCCTTCAATTTTGCTACATATTGCAGGAACCCTACATGCTTCATTATAAAAAGTTTAACACGATTAGGGAGAAGTTTCCATATGAGCGAAGCAATAAACCGAACAGGCGAGAAAAAAACTTTCCATATGAAAAGTAATATCCAAATCACCATTTTCCATAACACATGTCCAATTGAAAGCAGTATACGAAATAAGAATAATATAAATGCAATAAATAGCTGTGCTATAATAATAACAGGTTTTATCATGAGTAGCTGTATAATTCGAACAAAAAATTGTGTTGTTTGTACAAAAATATAGATGAGAAAATTTAACATCTTCATGTATAGTGCTTTCAATAAGCTTTGATATGCTGCAAAACCACATAGTAACGCCAAAAATACATATATACGTAGTTCGGCTTCATTTACACGCAGTAATACATAAAAAACGAATAATGCTTGGACAATCCAAAATAGTATATCATGTATAAATACAAGCCAACGTTTACGCTCTTGGCGTTTTAAAAACCGTTGGTATGTATCTAAAGAAGCACCAATCCAAGCACCCATTCCAATCATCGAAAGCATTGTATACAACTGAATTGTTAGGCTCATTTAAACAACTTACTAAAGAAGCCTTTAGTTTTCTCCCCTTGGTTCTCATCAATATACAGCATTTCATGAACTTTCCCTTTAATTGATACAACACCCTTTTCTACATCTAAATTCTTCATTTGCAAATTTTGACCACGAATTGTTAAAAAACCCATTACAGTCTCGAGTAAAAACTCTTCGCTATCAAAACTCTCTACTTGCTTTACACCAGTAATGTCGATTACACGCCTGCCACGCATGATAATATCATGCTCTACAGAAACATTTTGTTGATTAGAAGACATAGGTGAGTAACCATTATTCACGAAAATCCCCCCATAGCTTTATACTAGCTAATAGTAATGTATGAAGGGCTAACCTATTTTAGAACAAGCCTTCTTCCGCTTTCACTTTTTCCTCACGAACGAGACTATACATGTTTGCTGCATCTTCTTTTTTAGTTGTTTCTTTCAATTCATTTACTTTCACAGTTACTATTTTTTGCCCGAAACGAATTGTTAATTCATCCTCTACCTTCACATCTGAACTCGCTTTTGCCACTTGGCCATTAATCGAAATTCTTCCTTGGTCAGACACTTCTTTTGCTAATGTTCTTCTTTTAATTAAACGTGATACTTTCAAAAATTTATCTAGACGCATATCAAATCCCCCTATTAACGCTCTGTTTGTTTTGCCTCTTCCCATAAAATATCTAACTGTTCTAATGATAAATCTTGCATTTCCTTATTCATTTCAGCTACTTTTGCTTCCATGTATAAAAAGCGATCCATAAATTTCTCATTAGTTGAACGTAACGCTTCTTCTGGATCTAATTTATAATGACGAGCTATATTCACAAATGCAAATAGTAAATCACCAAATTCACCTAGCATCTTTTTCTCATCCATGTTTACAACTTCTTGTTGGAATTCTTGCCATTCTTCTAAGGCCTTCTCTATCATCGGCTGCACATCAACCCAATCAAATCCAACCTTTCCAGCTTTCTTCTGAATTTCATAAGCACGCATTAGTTGTGGCAAGCTTTTTGGAATACCCGCTAAAACAGATTCTTTCACGAATCCCTTTTCTTGTTTTTTAATTTCTTCCCAATTTGCAATCACTTCATCAGCATTATTTACATCCGTATCCCCAAACACATGCGGATGACGACGAACCATTTTCTCAGCTAAAGTCCGAATAATATCATCTATAGAGAACCAACCTTCATCCTCTCCAATTTGGGCATGAAGCATAACTTGTAATAATATATCACCTAGTTCTTCTACTAAATGATCATCATCCTCTTCATCAATTGCTTCTAGCACTTCATACGCTTCTTCAATTAAGTATTTCTTTAAAGATTGATGAGTTTGCTTTTTATCCCATGGGCAACCATTCGGTCCACGAAGCTCAGCAATAATTGCTCTAAGCACATCAAACTGCTGATATAAGGACGCACGTTCCTTAACCGGCGGTACATACACACTCGTTAAATTATTTAATTCTGTTTCGTGATCTAACATGTATAACGATACCTTTTTCACTTGCTCGAATGAAGTCCCTGCAGCTGTTACGATATACACTTCGTAATCATCTGGCAAAATTTCCATTAACGTTAGCTTCACATCTGAAGCAACGAATGCATCATACACTTGGCAAAAGATTAAATGTTGACGTAATTCTAATTGTCCTCTTTCAAATGATGTAGCATCAATTAATTGGAACCCTTCAATCGGATCAATTTTTAGACTTGCAAACATCGGATCAAGGAAACTTTGTCCACCTTCAATTCGCACTTCAATATTTGCTGCTTCTCCTTTTTCCAAAAGTAGCTGAACTGTTCTTTCTGCTACAAGCGGATGACCTGGAACAGCATAAATAATTTCTGCGCCTTTAGCTTGTTCTAACAATGTATTCGCAATTGTTTCATATACGATTTCAAATGTATCATGTGCCTCATATACATTATCAAAGGCCGTATACTTTATAGCTTCTTTCTCCAATTCTTCTATAACTGGGTGTTCCTTCGTTCTAACAAACATATGGTCTGCTTCTTTTATCTTTCGATATACACCCATCGTTAACTGATCTAACTCACCAGCACCTAATCCTAAAATAGTAATGATTCCACTCACAACCAGTCACCTCTATCCACTCTTCTTCAATGAACCTTCTTTTTTCTCTTGTTTCATAACGGTTCCTAATTCTTCTTTTGTAAATACACGAAATTTTAAAATTAAAAACATATATGCTAATCCACCGATAGCTACACCTAACAGCGCTTCAAGCGTCGCAATTCCTCTATGTCCTGTATCAATTACTAATCCAGACATTCGCAACATACGCATAAAGATTATTAATACAAACCCCATACCGATACCACTAATAGCTACACCTAACATATTCCGCCTATCAATAAGCGGCTCCGATACAGCTCGCATAAGTAACACACTATTTAGCAAGGCAATTACAATAAGCGCAACTAAAGTTGCAATCGCAGCTCCCTTTACACCAAAATACGGCATTAATATATAGTTTAAAACTAACTTCAAACAACCTCCAAATACAACGAATATTGCTGGTTTTAATGTTTGTCCCACTCCTTGCAAAATGGAAGCAGTTGTAATTGACAATGAACTAAATAAAATAGATAAAGATAAAATCGATAACACATCTGATCCATCACTATTTTCAAACAACATAATATTTGTAGGTTGAATAATACAAGTTAATCCAATAGCAGCTGCAGATCCAATAACAAATGTTATTTTCATTGCTAACTTTACCTTTTCTTGAATAAATGAAAGATCTCCTCTTTCTTTCGCCGCTGTAATAATAGGAATAAGTGACAATGAGAAAGAAGTTGTCACAACAGTACCTAATTGCATAAGCGGGATACTTCTATCATAAACACCTTTTAGTACCTTTGCATTTTCAACTTGCTCTCCCGCACGAATAAGCAAAGTATACAAGGAAATAGAATCCGCCATTTGTATAAAAATAAGGACTAAATTACTAACACAAATCGCTAATCCCTGCCAAAAAAGGATTCGAACAATCCCTTTTTTATTTCTAATTCCCTTCCATCTTTTGAAGAAAATAGCATGGAAATCATGACGCATATAAAGTAAAAGTACGATAATCCCAATAAGCCCGCCTGCAATTGAACCTAGCATGGCACCCGCACCAACTGTATATAAATCAAATCCATGAGCAATAAGGAATAGTGATAAAAATACAATAATAGAAACACGAATCGTTTGTTCAATTACTTGCGAAACAGCCGTCGGCATCATATTATTGAAACCTTGAAAATATCCTCTCGCTACAGATAAAAATGGCATTAGTAGGAATGAAAACGAAATAACACGTAATAATTTATCTAAATGTATATCGCCCATAGCCGATGCAATTGTTTCGGCCCCAAAGAATAATGTGAAAAACCCTATAAATCCAATTCCTAATAAAAACCAAAAAGATACACAAATAATTTCTTCTGCTTCTTTTTGTTTTCCTCGTTCTAATCTTTCTGCGACCATTTTTGAAATAATAATGGGAAACCCATAAGTAGCTAAAATCAAACAAAATCCATAAAACGGATAAATTTGTTGGTAAATATAAAAACCAACATCACCCGCTATATTTTGATATGGAATACGGTAAAAAGCGCTTAATACCTTCGTAACAAAACTTGCGATTGTTAATATAATAGCCCCACGCCAAAAGGCTTGGTACTTCTTCGCTTCCATACAAGAAAACTCCTTTTTCTATTCTCACCCCTCGTATTATATCACAAAGAAAAACTGGCTCTCCTTCATATTCCTTACATTCACTGACTTCTTTCAACAGCAAAAATATTCAATGAAAAAAGGTAGCAAAGCGCTACCTTCGTTCAATATACTTATATCTCCAAGTAGTTAATTTCTCAAATAGAAATATCATAATTAGGAAAGATTGCTACTTATAGAAATTACACTTCGCTACTGCTCCATTTGTTTCGCTAAAAAGCTTGCAGCTGTATTTACTGATTTATGCTCTACTTCACTTATAATAGCCTCTTTAGAGAAGATAACGACAGCTCCGATTGGATCTCCATTTGCAATAATCGAGCCAATTGTATAAGAGCTCACTTTTTCTGTTACTCCATCAATAATTGAAATTTCGCTTTCATCTGTCATAATTACAGACTTACGCTCTTCCATTGTCTTCTCAATTAAATCGCCAACACTTTTATTTAAGTATTCTTTTTTAGATGCGCCTGCTACTGCGATAATAGAATCACGATCGCATACAAGCACATTATGTCCTAAGCTATCGTATAAAGCTTCCGTATATTCCTTTGCAAAATTACCTAGTTCACTAATTGGAGAATATTTTTTCAAAATCACTTCTCCATCGCGATCAACAAATATTTCTAGTGGATCTCCCTCACGAATACGTAAAGTTCTACGAATTTCCTTCGGAATTACTACCCTGCCTAAATCATCAATTCGACGTACGATTCCAGTTGCTTTCATTCTAATGCTGCCTCACTTTCTACTGATGATCAAAGTGGTGAATTTACCTGTTCATGTAAAAATCACCAACTATTAAACATAGTATTTTACACATTAGTTCTTCTATGCACGTCGAATTGTATTTTTTATCTTATATTAGGCATTTATTACTTCTTTTTTTACATCTGGCAAGCCTTTTAATAAATTTTCAGCAATTGTTAACCATTTCGACGTCTCTAATCCATTCGTTTTCATCACAATTTTCAATTGTGAACCCTCCATACCAAGACCGATCATACGGCCAAAACTACTTCCTAGCATGAATAATTTTCCACCATCTATATTTTGGCTCGCTTGTTCAGAAAACAGGAATGTTACTTCAAATTTATTTTGCTTAATTAACTCAATTTTTTCTTTCATTGCCAACACTTTAATGTTTGCAATTTGTAATAAATAACCAACCTCTTGTGGATAATCACCAAATCTGTCGATCATCTCTTCCTGCAGCTCTTCAATATCTTCAATTGCAGAAATACCTCTAAATTGTTTATACATCATAATTTTTTGTTTACTATCTGAAATGTACGCATCCGGTAAATATGCATCTACTTCTAAATCAATTTCAACATTAACGGTATTTTCAACTCCGTCTGTTCCTCTACGTTGCTCAATTGCATCTTTTAACATTTGAGAATATAGATCAAATCCGACAGAATCAATAAATCCATGTTGTTCTGCCCCTAACAAATTACCCGCACCACGAATTGATAAGTCTCTCATCGCAATTTTGAAACCAGATCCAAGCTCTGTAAACTCTTTAATTGCTTGCAGACGCCTCTCTGCAACTTCCGATAACACTTTATCACGTTTGTATGCAAAGTATGCATACGCGACGCGATTAGAACGCCCAACACGACCACGAAGCTGATACAACTGCGATAATCCCATACGATCTGCATCAAATACAATTAATGTATTTACATTCGGAATATCTACACCCGTCTCAATAATTGTTGTACTTACAAGAACATCATGCTGCCCTTCTAAAAACGATAGCATAACAGACTCTAATTCACCTTCATTCATTTTCCCATGTGCGTATGTTACACGAGCATCTGGAACTAACATCGAAATTTCATCTGCTTTTCTTTCAATATCCTCCACACGGTTATATAGGAAGTAAATTTGACCGCCTCTTGCTAACTCTCGCTCTATCGCTTCTCGCATTAACGCTGGATTATACTCTACTACATATGTTTGTACTGGGAAACGATTCTCTGGTGGTGTCTCAATAACAGATAAATCGCGCACACCAAGCATAGACATATGAAGTGTACGTGGAATCGGAGTTGCCGTTAATGTTAACACGTCAACATTTGCTTTCAATTGTTTAATTTTTTCTTTATGTGTAACGCCGAATCTTTGTTCTTCATCAATAATAAGAAGTCCTAAATCTTTATAAGTAACATCTTTAGATAAAATACGATGCGTTCCGATTACAATATCCACCGTTCCATCTTTTAAACCTTTAATCGTTTCATTTTGTTGTTTTCGTGTACGGAATCTACTTAGTAACCCTATATTAATCGGATAATCTTGAAAACGCTCTCGAATTGTTTCATAGTGTTGTTGTGCAAGGATTGTTGTTGGTACTAAAATCGCAACTTGTTTTTCATCCATAATTGCTTTAAATGCCGCACGAATAGCTACTTCAGTCTTTCCATATCCTACGTCACCACAAAGAAGCCTATCCATCGGACGTCCGCGTTCCATATCTTTCTTAATCTCTTCAATAGAACGTAATTGATCCTCTGTCTCTTGATATGGGAATAAAGATTCAAACTCTTGTTGCTCTGCCGTATCTGGTGTATATGCATAACCTTTCGAAGCTTCACGCTCGGCATATAATTTAATTAGGTCATCTGCAATGTCTTGTACAGATTTTTCAACTTTCGTTTTGACCTTCTTCCAATCATTTCCGCCTAATTTATAAACTTTTGGTTCCTTACCTTCAGACCCTACGTATTTTTGCACTTGATCAATTTGTTCAATTGGAACGTATAACTTATCATTACCTTGATATTTAATATTTAAATAATCTTTATGAACACCATTAATCTCTAATGTCTCAATACCTAAAAATTTACCTATACCATGATTTACATGAACTACATGGTCTCCAACTTTTAATTCCGAATAACTTTTAATACGTTCAGCGTTAGATAACTTTTGCTTACGTTGTGATTTTTTAACCTTCTTATGAAAAAGCTCCTTTTCAGTAATGACAACAAACTTTTGCATCGGCATTTCAAAGCCTGCATGTAAATCACCTACAGCAATTTGTAACCTTCCAGGCAATAAGATATCTGTCGCCTCTACAATGTCTGCATCAATATCATAATCACTTAAAATATGTTGTAGTTTTTTTACACGTTCATCATCTGTTCCAAGCACAACGGTCGTAAAATTACCTTCATTCCATCTATCAATTTCAGTTTTTAACAAATGCATCTGTCCGTGGAAATCTTGCATCGTTTTACATGTCACATTTACAATATTTTGAGGATGCGTGTGTGCTATATGGCGTAAGAATAACGTTAAATATACAAAACTTCTTTTTTTATTATGAAGAAACTCCTCAAACGAGTGGGAGAAAGATAAATCCTGAATAATTGTTCCTTCGCCAAGAAGTGAGATATACCATTCCGCTTCTTCTGTTTCAAGATGTGATGCTGTTTCTTGAATACGGGAAATCTCATCTAAAATTACAACACCATTTTCTGGTAAATAATCTATCAGACTAGCAGGTTCTTTATAGAAAATAGATAAATATTTAAACATTTGTTCTATACTCTGCCCGTTTTTCAACATTTCAATTTCATGACTAACCGTCTCAAGCACAGTAGTCTTTAATTTATCATCGGAAAGCTTTTGCATCGTCTTAGTCAAACCTTCTTCAAGATGCTTAATTCCCGATTTCAATTCTTCCTGTGAAAATAAAAACTCTGTTGCTGGACCGAACTTAACACTTTCCTTTTTATCTTGAGAACGCTGTTCATCCACATCAAACAATCGAATAGAATCGACTTCTATATCGAAGAATTCAATACGAAACGGTAATTCTTCCGTTAATGGGTAAATATCTAATATTCCCCCGCGTAAACTGAACTCTCCTGGAGCTTCTACCATTGACTTACGCTCGTAGCCAATATGATGTAAAGTATGCAAGAGTGCATCTAAATCAATCTCTTGCCCTAGATTGATTTCAATTTGCCTTTGCTTCCATAATTCTTTTATTGGTAAAAACCTACGCAGCCCTGCAACTGGCGCTACAATAATCCCATTCTCTCCTGCAGCTAAGCGATTTAACACTTCAATACGCTGTGCCTTCAATTCTGGACTTGCAACACCAACCTCCGATGCTATCAATTCATTTACCGGATATAGCCAAACATCTTTTTCACCAAGTAACGCCACTAAATCTTCATGTACTTTTTGTGCTTGGTATAAATTGTGCGTCACGATAAGTTGTGATTGCTTTGTCTTTTTATATAAAGCTGCCATTAATAATGAACGAGAGGATGTTGCCATACCCGATACAAGTTGTTCTTTCAACCCATCTTCTAGCCCATTAATAACCGATTGTATTTCTTCATTTTTATAAAATTGCTCTAATAAACCTATCATTTTCAAAACTCCTCTCAACATAAAGAGCAAGTTACTATATTTTATGCAAATATTTTGGAAAAAGAAAACAGAAAAATGCTTTGGACATGCCAAAGCGACAACATTTTATTGCAGAAATTTTTCATATTCATAATACTCAGGATAAGATGCGAGCGTTTCTTGACACGATTCACAAATCGTTTTTATATATATATTTCCATTCTCATGAAAATGAATCATATCCACTACTTCTTGCTCTGTTAGTTGAAACAAAACGTCGCTATATACTTTTTCTGCGATAATGGAGCCCACATTACTTCCACAATGTCTACAGTAATAATAACCTTCCATACTAGCCTCCTAAATATCCAATTGCTACTAGTATGGGATAAAACAAAATAAAATATTCCAGATTGTGCGCTTAACTATTAAAAGTATTCATGATTTGGAGAAAAGGTTTATTTAACCATTCCTCACATGCATCTGCTGCATTTTCAATGGATTGATTAACGCCAGATATTTCTTCAGATGTAAAACGTCCTAATACGTAATCCACTACTTTCATCCCATTTTTCGGACGATCGATTCCCATGCGGATACGTTGAAATTCTTGTGTTCCTAAATGTGAAATTGTTGATTTCACACCATTATGTCCACCCGCACTACCTTTCATGCGAAGGCGTAATTTACCTACAGGAATATCTAAATCATCGTACATAACAATGAAGTCCTCGACATCAATTTTATAATAATCCATGAGTGGACGGATACTTTCCCCAGATAAATTCATATATGTAAGTGGCTTTAGTAAGATTACTTTTTCCCCATTAACAAAACCTGCGCCAAATACCCCTTTAAACTTTTGTTCATTCAAAGAAATACTCCAACGTTTTGCAAGTTCATCGATTGCCATAAATCCAATATTATGCCTTGTTAATTCATATTCTCTACCTGGGTTCCCAAGTCCTACTATTAATTTCATTCTTGTACCACTACTTTCTTTTTTCGATACGAAAAGACGTAACCAAGCTTGGTTACGTCTCATTCTATCCAATTAATTGAATAATACACTTACAGATTCTTCTTCGTATACACGAATGATTGCTTCTCCGATTAATGGAGCAACTGAAAGTTCATGTACTTTATCAATTTTCTTCTCTTCTGGTAATACGATAGAGTTCGTTACAACTAACTCTTTAATATTCGAATTTTGAATACGCTCAATTGCTGGACCAGATAATACTGGGTGTGTACAGCAAGCATATACTTCAGAAGCACCGTTCTCAACAAGAGCGTTTGCCGCTAATGTAATTGTACCAGCTGTATCAATGATGTCATCAATTAAAATTGCTGTTTTGCCTTCGATGTTACCGATAATGTTCATTACCTCAGATACATTCGGACGAGGACGACGCTTATCAATAATAGCGATTGGCGCTTTTAGGCGATCCGCCATTTTTCTAGCACGCGTTACACCACCGTGATCAGGAGATACGATTACGATATCTTTAAGGCCTTTTGCTTCAAAGTAGTCTGAAAGAATCGGTACACCCATTAAGTGGTCGATCGGGATATCAAAGAATCCTTGAATTTGCGGAGCATGTAAATCTAGAGTGATTACACGAGTTGCACCTGCTGTTTCAAGCAAGTTTGCTACAAGTTTCGATGTAATTGGTTCACGAGAACGCGCTTTACGGTCTTGACGCGCATAACCATAGTAAGGAATAACAATATTAATTGTTTTTGCAGATGCACGTTTTAATGCATCAATCATAATAAGTAATTCCATGATATGTTCGTTTACTGGGAAGCTTGTAGATTGAATAATGAATACATCGCAACCACGGATACTTTCTTCAATGTTAATTTGAACTTCTCCATCACTAAAACGATCAACAGAACATTTTCCTAGTCCTACTCCAATATGCTTTGCGATTTGCTCAGCAAGTTCCTTATTAGAGTTTAAAGAGAATACTTTCAAATTAGAATTTAGATATTGAGTCGACATCTAGATTAACCCTCCACATTATGATTTTTTCTTATTCAGCAATTGATCAACATAGTCTTCTTTGTTAACTTGACGTGCACGTGCTACTGATAATGCTTTTGATGGAACATTCTCTGTTATTGTAGAGCCTGCTGCCACATAAGCACCATCTTCAACTGTTACAGGCGCAACAAGGTTTGAATTACATCCAATAAATACCCCGTTACCAATTACAGTTTTAAATTTATTCTTGCCGTCGTAGTTCACCGTAATTGAACCACAACCAAGATTCACGTCTTCTCCAACTTGTGCATCCCCGATATAACTTAAGTGTGAAGCTTTACTTCTATTACCAAAAACAGTTTTTTTGATTTCTACGAAGTTTCCAACGCGCACTTCATCTCCAATAACTGAATCTGGGCGAATATGTGCAAATGGACCAACTGATACTTCTGTACCAAGTTTGCTGTCATGTACAGTAGATTGACGAATTACCGTACGATCTCCAATTTCACTATCGCGAATTACTGTATGCGGTCCAATTTCACAATCAGAACCAATTACAGTGTTCCCCTCAATAACCGTTCCTGGGTGAAGAACTGTATCACTACCAATAATTGCATCCGCAGAAATGTATGTGTTACTTGGATCAATAATTGTAACACCATTTACCATGTTCTTTCTGTTAATACGATTTTTCATAATAATTTCCGCTTGCGATAGAGCGACTCTGTCGTTAACACCTAACGTTTCATCGAAGTGCTCTGTTTGATAAGCTGATACAATATGACCTTCATTTTTTAAAATTTCAATAACGTCCGGAAGGTAATATTCGCCCTGTACATTATCATTTGAAACTTTAGAAAGTGAAGCAAATAAAGCTTTATTATCAAAACAATACGTACCTGTATTGATTTCTTTAATAGCTAATTCTTTTTCATTTGCATCCTTATGCTCAACAATCTTTTCAACATGACCATTCTCATTACGAACGATACGGCCATATCCAGCAGGCTCTTCTATGTACGCTGTTAGTACCGTCGCCATTGCTCCCGCTTCTTCGTGTTGCTGAAGCAATGCTTCCATCGTTTCAGCAGTTATTAGAGGTGTATCACCACAAATAACTAAAGTTGTTCCCTCTTCATTTGCAAGTACACTTGCAGCTTGATCGACAGCATGAGCTGTACCAAGTTGTTCTGCTTGTAATGCAAACTCACTTACGTTTCCTAGCTGTTCTTGTACCTTTTCAGCACCATGTCCAACGACTGTTACAAGTTTCTGCAATCCTAATTGAGATACTTCATTGACTACATGTTGTACCATTGGTTTTCCACATACAGGATGCAGCACTTTGTATAGCTTGGACTTCATACGTGTGCCTTTACCTGCAGCTAGAATCACTGCAAATCTGTTTGACATATAGACCCTCCATCGCAACCTATTTATCCATTAACGATATTATCCTAAATCATCATATATTTCAAGAAACACATTATAACTATTAAATTTTACCATAATTCTTATAAGATGTTTTACTCTTTAGTATCTTTTTTAAGGAATAAGCTATACTATTTTAAATGATTTTGAAAAAATTAGAAGTTTTTCATCTTTATTTTTTCAAAATATGAATTTTTATAATTAGAAACGTGTATTATTCAAAAAAAACAAACTCCTGTAAATGCTTACAGGAGTTTGCTACAAAATTATAAGACTTTCTTTCAAAAGCCCTTTTCATTCGAATTTTACGAAGCGCCTGCTTCTTCAAACTCAACCTCTTCTAACTCGCCTAAACGATGATACTCTGTTAAAACCGCATCTTGAATTTTAGAGCGTGTATTAGAATTAATTGGATGTGCAATGTCACGGAATTCTCCATCTGGAGTACGTTTACTTGGCATTGCTACAAATAATCCATTATTACCATCAATTACACGAATATCATGAACAACAAATTCATGGTCTAGAGTAATAGAGGCAATTGCTCTCATGCGGCCTTCTGTGTTTACGCGGCGTAATCTTACGTCAGTCACTTCCATCTTGTGTTCACCACCCTTTTCTAAATAAGCGATATATTTGTATAAATTCCACAAAATTTCTATTTTTCCTTTAATTTTTTAAAAATTTTTAAGATAAAAATTTTTATTGTAGTTGAATATAAGGATTAGTAGAGGTTATCGCTTACAAAGAGTTACTTAACTAGGGCAATTACTTCGATTTCAACAGAAACATCTTTCGGTAATTTTGCTACTTGTACACAAGAACGCGCTGGTTTATGAGTAGAGAAATAAGAACCGTATACTTCATTAACAGCATTAAAATCATCCATATCCTTCAAGAATACTGTTGTTTTTACCACTGTATCAAATGAAGCACCTGCTTCTGCTAATACCGCTTGTAAATTTTCAAATACTTGCTCTGTTTGTACTGTTACATCTCCTGTTACAAGTTCTCCACTTGCCGTTAACGGAATTTGTCCTGAACTATAGAACATGTTATTTACAATAATCCCTTGTGAATATGGTCCGATTGCCTGTGGTGCTTTGCTTGTTTGAACAACTTTCATACTTTTCACCCTTTTATTATTTATTTTTACTCTTTAAAAATAGTGTACCAAAAGCAGTTTGTCCATCTATTTTGTAATTTATAAATAGGAATAAAAAAAGGTAAAGCTATCTGCTTTACCTTTTTACTCAGCCTCTACAAGCCCTTTATCAAATGGTGCAAGTGCATAATTCCCCTTTTCCACTTGAATCGCTTTTTCTTTCACATCAACTTCTGACAGACGAATTAATGATACAAAGTTATTAATAAGTCTTTCTTCAATATCCGTAGACTCTACTAATACGCCAATCCCAACAACATTAGCTTTAAACTCTTCTAGCATGCTCATCATACCTTGAATGGTTCCGCCAGCTTTCATAAAGTCATCAATAATTAAAACATTGGACCCTTCTGGAAGGCTACGCTTTGCTAAAGTCATCGTTTGGATTCGCTTAGAGGAACCTGATACATAGTTAATACTAACAGTGGGTCCTTCTGTTACCTTATTATCTTTTCTCGCAATTACTACCGGTACATCTAAGTAGTTCGCTACTGCATAAGCAAGCGGAATTCCTTTTGTCGCTACCGTCATAACCGCATCAATTGGTTGCCTAGCAAAAACAGAAGCAAATAAACGACCTGCGCCATTAATCTGGCGAGGATTACTTAAAAGATCCGTCATATATAAGTAACCGCCAGGCAAAATACGGTCTGGGTTTTCAAATAAGCTACAAAGCTCGTTAATAATCAGATTTGCCTCTTCTTCACTTATATAAGGAATATATTTCACTCCTCCTGCTGCTCCTGGTACCGTTTGCAATGTGCCGACACCTTGTTGTTCAAACGTTTGCTTAATAATAACTAAATCTTCACTAATGGAAGATTTAGCCGATTGATACCTTTCAGCAAAAAAAGTGAGAGAAACTAGCTGACGAGGATTTTGTAACAAGTAATACGTCAGATCGACCAATCTTGTACTTCGTCTAATTTTCATACTCTCACCTCAAATCACGAATATTCTAAACAAATCATAACTTATTATACGTCTTTATTCAAGCGTTTCTCGCTCTCCTAATAAACGCACTGCATATACTTGCTCGCAAAATCCTTTTAACCCGTTATATATGCGGTGCATTCGCGAATCATGGTGTACAAGACCAAATACAGTTGGGCCACTTCCACTCATTAATACAGCATCTGCCCCAAAGCGTTTCATCTGTGATTTAATACGTGCAACCTCGGGATGCATCGCAAACGTCACATCTTCTAAAACGTTACCAACAGTATCACAAATTCCTTTATAATCGCCATGGTTAATGACTTCAACCATTTTATCTACATTTGGATGAGTAACACGATTTAATTTTAAATTTCCGTACACGTCAGCAGTAGATACACCAATGTGGGGCTTTGCTAAAACAACCCAACAAGAAGGCGGAGTCTTTATATGTTCAATTTCTTCTCCTCTTCCAGTGGCAATAGCAGTTCCACCATATACACAGAACGATACATCTGATCCAATTTCTGCGCCAAGCTTTGCTAATTCATCGATTGTTAGCCCTAAATTCCATAACTTATTAAGGCCACGTAATGTCGCTGCTGCATCACTACTTCCACCTGCTAATCCAGCGGCTACTGGAATCGTTTTTTCAATAGTAATAGACACACCTTTTTTTACATTAAACTTCACTTTTAATAATTTCGCTGCTTGATAAGCTAAATTGCGTTGGTCGTCTGGGACATACCGATTATGGGACAAAATTTCAATACGGTCTTCTGCTAATTCCGTTAGCTCTAAACGATCTGCCAAGTCGATTGTTGTCATAATCATTTTCACTTCATGATATCCATCTTGTCTTTTTCCCAGTACATCTAACGACAGATTAATCTTTGCTGGTGCTTTCACTAGTAGCTTCAATCTATTCACCCACTCTATGTACTCAATCTTTTATCGTTTATTTTACCATAAATTTATAGTAAGACGATGACACTTCCCTAATTATATCGAAAAGCATTCAGAATGAAACTACTTATGTCAAATGATGGCACCTTTTAGCGTGCAAAAAGCCGAGGAATCTCTCCTCGGCTACCGTAGCATAGAAAGTATCTTACAACTACTGGTTTCGTTTCATTAATTGCTGTTCTGCAATTTCTATAGCACGTTTCACCATATTACCAGCATCTTTCGCACGAATTCCGCCCCATCCTTCTTTCTGAACAACATCATAAAATCCAAGCTCTTTTGCAAGCTCTTCTTTAAATTGATTTGACATGACTCCTCTTCGTCTACTCAATGCAGAGTCCCTCCTTATTTTGCTACGGTATAATTAGTATGCAAAATAATATAGCTTTTCATTTATGGGAATATATGTAACAAAAAATACATTAATTATAAAATACTTCATTTTGAGATTCATCGTAAAATGTTAGCTCTACTGTCTCTGTTAAAACATCTGCATAACTATAAGATACACGTTGCAATGCATCTTCTTGCTGGTCTAATTGTACAACAAACACAGAACGATACGTTTCTGCAAGTACACCTGATTGCTCCACAGTTTTTCTTCTCCCACTATTTGCCTTTAACATAAGTCGCTGTCCAAGATGGTGATCTAATTCGCTTTTAATTTCATCTAAACGTTTTGACATATACTTTGCTACACCTCGCTGTAATTTAGATTGAACACTTAAAACACGATATATCTATCCCAATTATTAACCGCAATTCACAGACAATATCATTATAAAAGCATCATGCGTTCAAATAGATAGAAGAAATACTATATTCTAAAAGTATCATTGTATAGTCTGCACGTTCTTGCCGCTTTTTATCCAGACTCATTTAAATCATTTCCACATAAAAAAGCAAGATACGTATGTACCTTGCTCATTCGTCATAATGTTGAAAGGGCAATCCTGTTCGTAAAATCCCTCTTGTTTCAATTCCGCCTAGTCCCTTTTCGCCAGTAATTGTATTACGCACAACGTCCCATACATTTACTCTTTCCATAAATGAAGTGAAACTAATTTTGCCAACTACATATACAGGATCTAGAGCATGAATATTAATTCTAGACGGTGAACTAGCAAAATTAGCACCTGCCCGAATCAACGCCTCAAAGTGTGATTGACAAGCCCCAGCAAAAATAACGAGTTGATCTAACGATGGATACTTTTTCCGCACTTCTCGAACGGCCTGTACAAAATGTCTAGAATGTCTATATGCTGCTAAATCTCCCATAACTCCTTTTGACTTTGTATATGCATCATGTCCTGTAATAACTAAAATGTCTGGGCGAAAATGATCTATTAAGTCTACTACCTTTTCATGCATCTCCGTTTCCTTACAATGAATACCTTGAACAGGAACACCTATTTTATTATATAAATCTAAGCACTTGCGCAAATATAAAGGATCTCCATCTATATGCAATACACGTCCTGGCATTTGAAAATAATTCACTTCACTTGTATATCCACCAGTTGAATTATGTTCATGTCTTTGTTTCATCAACACGTAATCTTGCTGAAACAACCGGTAAGTACGCTCCATCGTTTCTTTTTCACGCTTCACTCTATTTTTATGTTCTCGTTGATCTATACTAACTAAATCTGCAAGTGGTGCATCCGCCACAAGTCTAATTTCCTCTCCAAATAATATTGCCATATCGCCTTTTATTTCTATAATACGAAAAAGAATATCCCTATTATGAGAATATCGTTCAACTAATTCTCCAACATGTAAATCCATTCTCCTACCTCCAAACTCCAAACTCGTTAGGCCATCTTACCTGTTTTTAAAGTATGAATTTAGGAAAGGAAAGGTGACAAAAGGGACAGCTCAAGTTGAACTGTCCCTTTCATATTCTTATGACAATTTATGAAGAATTAATGCATTACTTAATGTTGCAAACTCTTCGATAGATAGCGTTTCGCCTCTTCGCTTCGGATCAATTCCTACTTCTGTCAAAATTCGATCCAACAGCTCTTTATCTTTCGGGAAACCATTTAAATTATTTGATAAATTATTCATTAAAGTTTTACGACGCTGTGCGAAACTCGCTCGTACTACTTCAAAGAAGAAAGTTTCATCTGTCACTTCTACAACTGGTTTAGGACGCTTTAGAAGACGGATAATCGCAGAATCAACATTTGGTTGTGGCACAAACACTGTACGCGGTACAGTCATAACTGTTTCTACCTCTGTATAATACTGAATGGCAATTGATAAAGAACCATACTCTTTCGTGCCTGGTTTAGCAGCTAAACGATCCCCAACTTCTTTTTGCATCATAACAACAAATCCACGAACCGGTAATTTTTCTTCAAGCAATTTAAATAAAATTGGCGTTGTAATATAGTATGGTAAGTTAGCTACTACCATTACATCTTGTCCTTCTTCAAATTGCTCACTAAACACTTCATGTACATCTGCTTTTAGTACATCTTTATTTATAACTGTAACGTTGCTATATGGAGCTAACGTCTCGTCTAAAATTGGTAATAATCTCTGATCAATTTCAAAAGCCACTACTTTTTTAGCACGCTTCGCCAATTGCTCTGTTAACGCACCGATACCTGGTCCAATTTCAATTGCGCCACTTTCTGAACCGATTTCTGCGTGATCAACGATACGATTTAATACATTCGTATCAATTAAAAAATTTTGTCCTAAACTTTTTTTGAATGAAAATCCATACTTTTCAACAATGTCTTTCGTACGATTTGGTGTTGCGATATCCTTCATTTTTTTTCCTCCTGTATTACTTGCTTATAAGCTTCTGCAAATGATTCCTTTGAAACCTGAAACATTTGTAAACGTTTATGTAACTGTTTTGCGTTTGTATAACCAATCTTTAATAGCTTACCCACTCTTTCTCTGCGACTCTTTGCCATTTCTCCGCCCACTAAGCCCGCATCGACTAGATCACTCCAACTAATTTCACTTGTGTAAGCTTCCATTTCTTCATGTATATTCTCTAAAGCACGGCGAATCGACTCATTAGAAGCATGTTCGATTCCAACACCTTTTTTCCTTTTAGCAAGTGCTTCTTCCTTCGTTAAAAAAGCATGCTTACATCCAGGAACCTTGTCAGAAATAATTTTTCGAATACGCTCTCCAGGATAATCCGGATCTGTGAAAATAATAACGCCTCGTTTTTGCTGCGCTAATTTAACTTGCTCAATAACGTGATCACCGATTGCTGAACCGTTCGTTTCGATTGTATCCGCATCAACAGCACGTTTAATCGCAACTGTATCATCTTTACCTTCTACAACGATAATCTCTTTAATTTTCATGCTTGCCTCCACACTCTTTTCATCTCTACTTAGTAAAACAAAAAAATGACGAATTTTCCATTATTATTTTCCCAATCGTACATTTTAAAAAGTAGAAGAGAAAAATCTTTGTTCACTATCCTTATTGTAACACTTCTATCTCCATCTTAATTTATCCGCAATATTTCTACACTTATGTTATGAGTAAATAGTGGGTTCTTATCACTTCTACTATCTCTCTTCTCAAAAAACAAAAAAAGAATGGGACTCCCCATTCTTTTTTATTCAACACCAAATAAGGATTTGGCATTCTTTGTTGTTACTTGTGCTACTTCGTCATAAGAAATTCCTTTTAAATTCGCAATTTCTTCTGCTACCAGTTTTACATAACTAGGTTCATTTCGTTTCCCTCGAAATGGGTGTGGTGTTAAATACGGGCAATCTGTCTCTATCAATAATTTTTCTAACGGAATCTCCATAGCAACTTCTTTCGGTTTCTTGGCATTTTTAAATGTTACTGGCCCACCTAATGAAATTAAAAAGTTCATATCGACACATCGCTGCGCTACTTCTACACTACCGCTAAAGCAATGCATAATGCCCCCTACTTCAGCTGCATTCTCTTCCTCTAGGATATCAACAATATCTTGAGTTGCATCGCGGTTATGTATAATAATCGGTAATTTCACCTTTTTCGCTAATGCAATTTGTTTACGGAATACTTCCTTCTGTATTTCTTTTGGAGACTTATCCCAGTGATAATCTAATCCCATTTCCCCAATTGCAACTACTTTAGGATGAGCCGCTAATTCTTCTAACCAAGCTAAATGTTCTTCTTTCATATCGATTGCATCAACAGGATGCCATCCAACTGCAGCGTAAATAAAATCATAAGCCTCTGCTAATTCAATTGCTTTCTTTATCGTTACTTCATCAAATCCAACAACAACTGTATATGTAACTCCCGCTTCTTTCATTCTCGCGATAACTTCTTGTAAATCTTCTTCAAATTGCTCTGCATTTAAATGTGAATGTGTATCAAACAACATAATAAATAACTCCTTTTATATTGAAATCAATTCTCTCATAGAAAAACTACACTCTTTCTAACTTAACGATAACAATACTTCAATTTTAATGCAAAAAACGGAATGTAAAAAGAAAAAAGACGCTTCACCAATGTTACACGTGAAACATCTCTTTTCTTGTCTCAATTACTTGATTTTTGTACCATTTGGTAAATTCTGGTCAATTGATGCTAATGACAATACGCCATTCTCTTCACCTGCTAAAATCATACCTTGTGATAATTCACCACGTAATTTTACAGGTTTTAAATTCGTTACACAAATAACCTTTTTACCTTTTAGTTCTTCTGGGGAATAGAATTTAGCAATCCCAGAAACCACTTGGCGCTTCTCTGTACCTAAATCAAGCTGAATTTTTAACAACTTATCTGCTTTTTTCACAGGTTCAGCGGATATTACTTCAGCTACTCGTAATTCTACTTTAAAGAAATCATCAATTGTAATTTCTTCTGCCTTTGGTTCTTCTGCTTTTTTCTCTTCTACTTTAGGAGCAGAACCTTGCATTTGTTCTTTAATATACCCCACTTCTACTTCCATTTCCAAACGAGGGAAGATTGGATTTCCTTTTTCTACTTTTGTTCCAGCTGGAATACATCCAATTGTAGATAGGCTTTCCCAAGATTTATGCGCCTCTTCAGTAAGTCCAAGTTGAGCAAACATCTTACTTGGTGCTACTGTTAGGAATGGCATAAGCATAATACCTGTTTGACGAAGTACCTCAGCTAAGTGGGCCATTACAGACGCAAGTTTTTCGCGATCATTCTCATCCTTCGCTAATACCCACGGCTGCGTTTCATCAATATATTTGTTCGTACGGCTAACTAATTGCCAAATGGAACTTAGCGCTACAGAGAATTCCATATTCTCCATTGCCTCTTCTACTTTTTTCAATGTATCTTTGGCAAATGTCACTAACGTTTCATCGAACTCAGTTACATTTGCTTTAAATGCAGGGATTTCCCCGTTAAAGTATTTATCAATCATAGCTACTGTACGATTTAATAAGTTACCTAAATCATTCGCTAAATCAAAGTTGATTCGTTCAACAAATCCTTCTGGTGTGAATACTCCATCAGATCCAAATGGAACTTCGCGAAGTAAGTAGTAACGCAATGCATCTAATCCGTAACGATCAATTAGTGTAACTGGATCTACTACGTTTCCTTTTGACTTACTCATTTTTCCATCCTTCATTAAAATCCAGCCATGAGCAAAGACTTTCTTCGGAAGTGGTAAATCTAAAGCCATTAAAATAATTGGCCAATAAATTGTGTGGAAACGAACGATTTCTTTCCCAACTAAATGGACATCTGCTGGCCAGAATTTTTTATACTTCTCTTCATTTTCTGTTCCATATCCTAATGCAGTAATGTAATTAGACAACGCATCTACCCATACGTAAATAACGTGTTTTGGGTTACCTGGAACACGAACTCCCCAGTCAAATGAAGTACGAGAAACAGCTAAATCTTCTAATCCTGGTTTAATGAAGTTATTAATCATTTCATTTTTACGGGACTCCGGCTGAATGAAATGTGGGTTATCTTCATAGAACTTTAATAGTCGGTCTACATATTTACCCATTCTAAAGAAATAAGACTCTTCGCGAACAAGTTCTACAGCGTGACCACTATCTGGGCTTTTTCCACCAACTACTTTGTCACCTTCCATAATTGGATCTACTAATTGATGCGCTGTATAGAATGTTTCATCTTGTACAGAATACCAACCTTCATATTCATCAAGATAAATATCGCCTTGATCTACTAGCTGCTTGAAGATTTTCTCAACAACATCTTTATGACGATCTTCAGTTGTACGAATAAAATCATCATAAGAGATATCCATCTTCTCCCAAAGTTCTTTAATCCCTGATACAATGTTATCCACATATGCCTGTGGTGTAACATTTAGTTCTTCTGCTTTCTTTTGGATCTTCTGTCCATGCTCATCAGTTCCTGTTAAATAATGAACATTGTATCCTTGCATACGCTTATATCGTGCCATCGCATCTCCTGCTACTGTCGTATAAGCATGTCCAATGTGTAACTTTCCACTTGGATAATAAATTGGGGTAGTAATATAAAAGGACTTATTTTCCTCTTTCATCGTTTTGGACCTCCCGAATAACCTCATATGTATTTATAAACAGTATATCAAAAACTCATATATAAAGTGAAACTTTAATCCGTGGGGAGGGTTCATCCCCCATGGATTATTAGCCCACACCAATCGGGCTTTTACGAGCAGCCCGACTCCCACTTAACTTCTTTGCTCTGGCTAAATTTTAAAGTGGGAGTCTTACTGCTCGCAAATAGCGGGATAAAAACGAGTTAATGCTCGATATCTTTATCATCTATTACTCATATTCAAAAAAAATATACAATATATTTCCCGAAAAGTATAAACATTACAAAAAATAATACAAAACAATTGTAGAAATGACTTACATTCTATCATATATAAGAAGTATAAAAATCTATAAATCTTTTTTAAAAATATAGAATTTAATAATTGACGGAAATGTAAATGATTGGTATCATATGTCCATAGGGTATTTTGTCGAAAAATGACGAATCAAAAAAATAGACTCGAAACTTATAAACTATTTATTTAGGAGGAAAAGAATTATGAAATCTACTGGTATCGTTCGTAAAGTTGATGAATTGGGTCGTGTAGTAATTCCAATCGAATTACGCCGTACTTTAGGTATTGCAGAAAAGGATGCTCTTGAAATCTACGTTGATGATGAAAAAATCATCTTAAAGAAATATAAACCAAACATGACTTGCCAAGTAACTGGTGAAGTATCTGATGGTAACCTATCTTTAGCTGAAGGTAAAATTATCTTAAGTAAAGAAGGCGCTGAACAAGTCTTAAACGAACTTCAAGATTATATCGAAACAGCAAAATAAGCTTCTCAATTATGAGAAGCTTATTTTTTATCCACATGATAGATTTGATATACGTCTCGTTTCGACAAATCTCGATCTTTAGCGACTGTTTTTATCGCTTCTTTTGAATTCATACCTTTTTCATTTATATAATGTTCAATATGATTATATACTGAAATAGCTTCCCACCATTGTTCTTCTGGAGTAGGTTCTTCTGTTGAACCTGCTACTAAAATACAAAACTCACCACGAACTTCATTTTGCTTCGTCCACTCAATCGCTTCTTCAATTGTTCCACGAATAAATTCTTCAAATTTTTTCGTTAGCTCACGACATAATACGATTTCCCTATTTCCTAATACTTCTTGCATAGAGATTAAAGTATCATCTAAACGATGTGGCGCCTCATAAAACATCATTGTAGTTGGAATATAGCGTAGTTTTTCTAATTCAAGCTTACGTCCCTTTTTATTTCTTTGCAGGAAACCATAGAAATAAAAATGTTTTGTCTCAAGTCCTGATGCAATCAATGCTGTAAGGGCTGCATTTGCCCCAGGAAGCGGGATAACATGATATTTTTCTGCTACAGCCTCTACAACGATATCATAACCAGGATCTGAAATACATGGCATACCAGCATCGCTCACAATGGCTACAGTCTTACCTTCTTCTAACTTATCTAAAATTTTCCGTCCACTTACTCCTTTATTATGCTCATGATAACTCATAACTGGTGTTTCAATTTCAAAGTAATTACAAAGTTTCTTCGTTTGCCTTGTATCTTCCGCTGCAATAATGTCTGCCTCTTTTAAAATTCGGATTGCACGAAATGTCATATCCTCTAAATTTCCGATTGGAGTCGGTACTAAATATAAAACTCCCTTTTCATTTTGCTGAAAGCTTTTTTGCTGCCACATAGCGTTCTCCTTTTTGCATATATTCTTCTTTTTTTTCCCTCGTTAACTGCTTAAAGTGATACTCAGCTTGCATAGCCGTTCGTTTATCCTCATGATCCTCTACATATTTTAAAACAACTGGAAGTCTAGCGCGTGTATATCTAGCACCTTTTCCACTATTATGGGTCTGAATCCGTTTTTCTATATGATTCGTGTATCCAGCATAATAACTTCCATCAGAACACTCCACCACATAAAAACAATGCTTATTCTTCTCCATATAAAATTGAACGAAGCTCCTTTGTATATTCATTGTTTTCTTCATATACAAAAAGAGGTGGTAAGATTTTTAAATCAGCATTCCCATCCTTAATTCCTTCAATTAACAATGTATTCGCTTCTTTACCAGCCTTAGGATAAACAAATCGCACACGTTTCGGTTCAATTTTGTATTTACGCATTAATGTGACGATGTCGAGCAAACGACCTGGACGATGTACAAACGCTACTTTCCCACCCTGCTTCACTAGCTGGCTACTTGCGTATACAACATCTTCTAGTGTGCACATAATTTCATGACGAGCTATCGCTAAATGTTCATTCATATTCTTCTCAGAAGTTTGTGGTGTTTGAAAATAAGGAGGATTACATGTTACAACATCATATTGATGACGTCCAAGTTTCTCCGGCATATCTTTCAAATCTCCATGGATTAAATGAATTCTTTCTGCTAAATTATTGTATTGAACGCTTCTTATTCCCATATCATATAAGCGCTCTTGAATTTCTACACCTGTAATTTTCCCTTTTGTCCTTGTACTTAATAAAAGAGGGATAACTGCGTTACCTGTACACAAATCAAGTAAATTACCTTTTTGAATTGGCACCCAAGCAAAATCTGCAAGTAAAACAGCATCCAAAGAAAAATTAAATACTGATGGACTTTGTACAATCTTCATATCTTGCGCTAATAAGTAATCTAAACGCTCATCTTCATATAAATTCATATATTGCTCCCTTTCTTACACTTAACCTACCCTATTTCATCTTCTATTAATGTAAAAATAAATTTCATTCTACTCTCATGTATAAAAAATTACCTTTCCAATTATATTGGAAAGGTAATCTCACTTTTTATTTAAAAATGACAGACAGAATAAACAATCTCCCTCTTTACGTACACTTCCATAATGTAGATTGCAAATATGAAAACCTTCTTGATATAGTCTCGCTAGATTATCGTAGCCTTCACCAATATCTGTCTTCGCCTTCATTTCTTTGCGTTTTTGAGTTTTTTGTTTTTCCTTGTTCTGCACTTCTTCAAAACGATGTCGCAAATTTTCATTTTCCATTTTTATATGTTGGTTTTCTTCCAATAATTCTGCAAGATGTTGTTTTAATTCTCCCAACTGTTTGTATAAATGTCCAATTTGCTCTTCCATACTAGAAACCGATGCAAAAATATCCTTTTTCTCCACAAGCACCCACCTCATTAATCTGTGGTTTGACTCGAAACGACCCCTTTATTCATTAATTCATCTAACGTATATTCTACTATCCGTTCCTTGTCTACTAGTTCCACTTGAATTAATCTTTCTAAAATATTTAATCCGATAACACGGCCAGTACCGTGCGGTGTTTGTATACGTTGATCTAAATCAGGAAGTTGTTCCTTTGCTGCCTCATATTCATCATTCTCATATTTTAAGCAACACATTAAGCGACCACATAAACCAGAGATTTTTGCAGGATTTAATGATAAATTTTGATCCTTTGCCATTTTAATGGATACAGGTTCAAAATCTCCTAAAAAAGTAGAACAACAAAGCATACGACCACATGGACCAATACCACCAAGCATTTTTGCTTCGTCACGAACCCCGATCTGTCTCAGCTCAATTCTTGTCCTAAAAATTGCCGCTAAGTCTTTCACTAGTTCCCGGAAATCAATCCGACCATCCGCAGTAAAGTAAAAAATAATCTTATTACGATCGAACGTATACTCTACATCTACAAGCTTCATATCAAGATTATGTTCTCCTACCTTTTGTTGACAAACTTGATATGCTTCTTTCGCAGCATGCCTATTCTCTTCAACAATGGTACGATCATTTTCATTTGCAATACGAATAACTTTTTTTAGCGGTAATACAACGTCATTTTCATCAACTTGCTTTTTGGTAATAACTACTTTTCCGTACTCAATACCTCTTACCGTTTCTACAATTACAAACTCATTTTCTGAGATATCGAACTGATTTGGATCAAAGTAATATACCTTTCCGGCCTTCTTAAAGCGAACACCTACTACATCATACAAAACGGTCATCCCTCCTGCAACCGCAACACTAACTGTTCGAACACAAGCTGCGCATTTACATTAGCGTTGATTCTATTTTTTGCCTCTAATATATTAAAGAGAGCTGATACAATGCGCTTCTGAGCATAAGAAAAGCATTCAAACATCTCTTTCTGCTCATGAAAAACAAGACGATCTTCTTCTCCAAGTTGAACATATAATAAATCCTTATAAATAAGGAGTAACATATCTAAGCCTTGCTGTAATTGTTCTTTCTCTCCAAAGTGCTTCCCCCATTTTTCTTGTACAAAAAAAATAGAGGCCTTATCTTTTTCGAGCGCTTCACATAATTTTATCACTAAAGCTCTCGCTTGTGCAAACCATTCATCATTACACATTAATAAAGCTTCTTCAAAACTATTTGTAAGCTGCGCAGCAAGTGTAGATAAAGAAACTGTAATACCTTCTTCCTCTAACCTCTTAATTAAAGATTCTGTAGGCAACGGCCTAAACGTAACAACTTGACAACGCGATAAGATTGTATTTAAAATCTGATGACTTTGTTCAGTAAGTAAAATAGCTGTTGTATCACTACTTGGTTCTTCTAAAAACTTTAAGAGCGTATTCGCTGCATTTGCTGTCATACGATCTGCATGCTCAATAATATATACTTTTTTATTTGCTTCTAATCCTGTTTTTGAAAACTCTTCTTGTAAATCATGAATTTGCTGTTTTTTAATAGATAATCCATCGGGTTTTACAATATATAAGTTTGGGTAGTTACCTGAATCAATTCGGCGACAATTCGTACATACATGACAAGGCTCTACACCATTTCTTTGTGAACAGAGAAAACTTTTTGCCATTTGAATTGCTGTGGCGAACTTCCCAGTCCCTTTCCCTCCCTCTAACAAGTAAGCGTGGGATATACGCTCTTTTGCAATGCTATTCATCAACATTTTGACACCGATGGGCTGTATAGCAGAAAGCTGCTCCCACGTATTTATCATACTGCATACCTCACTTATTTCATTCTTTCCTTCTATTATAACAATTTATCTTCTATAATCTGAACAACTTCTTCTATAAGTTTTTTCATTGGTTGATCAGCATTTACTAATACAACGCGATTAGAGAAACGCTCTACAACTTGTAAATACCCTTCACGCACACGTTTATGGAAAGAGATATCTTCCATATCTAGTCGATTTACTTCACGTCCTGCATCTTTTCCAATTCGTGCTAAACCTACCTCTGGCTCAATATCTAAATAGATTGTTAAACTAGGCATACAATCTTCCGTTGCGAAACGATTAATTTCAAATACTTTATCCATACCTAAGCCTCTTGCATATCCTTGATATGCTAAAGAGCTATCTATAAAACGATCACATAGTACAAGATAGTTTTCCTCAAGTGCTGGCATAACTTTTTCCACTAAATGTTGTCTACGTGCAGCAGCATATAAGAGCGCCTCTGTACGTGCTTCCATCATCGTATACTCTTGTTTATGTAAAATTGTTCTAATATCTTCAGAAATTGCAATACCACCCGGTTCTCTGGTCGCCATTACCTTTTGTTCCTTTTGCTCAAAATATGGTAATAAACTTTTAATTAATGTTGTTTTACCCGAACCTTCTGGCCCTTCAATTGTTACAAATAATCCCTTCATCCTAAAACCTACTTTCTATATCATACACGTTCATATATTTCGTACTACCTTGAAAACGAGCCCCTGTTTTCTCTAAATGAGTAATTTGCTTTGTATGTTCTTGAGTAATTCTCTCTCCATACATGATCAATGGAATTCCAGGTGGATACGGAATCACCATTTCTGCAGCTATCATACCAACGGCTTCTTCTATAGATACTAACTTCGTTTCGTATCTCTCTAATTGTTTATACGTATACGGTAAAGGGGAAATCTCCCCTTTATAAGTATAACGAATTGATGCTATCTTGTCTTTTACCTTATATTGCTGCATAGCTAATCGAATGATCTCTATAGCTTTCATATACCCCTCATTTACTTGTAACGGTAATATAAATAGGACGTTATATGGATCTGCCATTTCCGTATATATACCGACTTTTTCAAATACAGACTGTAATTCATACCCCGATAACTGACAGCGAGTTTGCACCGTAACTTTTAATTCATCTTGCGATGGATATTGCAAAATGGCTATTTGTGGGATAGATCGCAATCCTTCTTTAAATCGGCGTAAAAACTCAACGATTTCATCATGACCCTCTTCCTTTATAACTGCTATTGCAAAACGTGCTATATCAAGAGAAGCCATAATTGGATACGATGGGCTACTAGATTGTAGCATACTTAAATAGGAAGAAACTTTTTCTTCGCTCACCAAACGGCTATTTATATGTAAATAAGATCCCATTGTCATCGCAGGTAATGTTTTATGTGCGGAATGAACCACAATATCCGCACCATAAACTAATGCTGACTTCGGGAAGGGGTCCCCTATACAAAAATGCGCCCCATGGGCTTCATCTACTAGAACAGGAATTTTATGTGCATGTGCGTAAGCGATACTTGCCTCTAAATCAATTCCCATACCATAGTAATTAGGATGTGTTAAAATAAGTGCTTTTGCATTTGGATACTTTGTAATTGCCTCCTTAATAATTTCATCATGAACACCTACTGGTACGTTATGTACTTCATCAATCCATGGATTTAAAAAGACCGGATTAGCCCCTGCTAATTTCAAACCATTAATGATCGATTTATGACAATTTCTTTGTACGAGGACAATATCATGTTCGCCGCAGCAAGACAAAATCATTGTTAAATTTCCAACTGTTGAACCATTAATTAAAAAATAACTTTTGTGCACGCCATATACTTCAGCTAATAATTGCTGTGCTTCATCTATACATTCAAACGGGCTATGTAAATCATCTAATCCTGTTAACTCTGTTACATCAATTGATAATATGTCCTTAAACCCCCCTGAAGCTTTCTGAGGGAAGTTTAAACCATTCTTATGACCTGGAACATGAAAAGATAGTAGTCGCCTTTCTTTAAATTCCATTAGCGCCTCATATAAAGGCATACGATTTTGATTCATATATATCTCTTCCTTATTATTCATTCTGTATCTATTATACAGATATTAGGGCAAAAAAAATAATAGGCATAATGCCTATTTAAAAATATGATACTTCTAATTTTCGCAGTTGTTTTAAATAATGTATATACTTCGGGTCAGTTGTCTCAGTATTCACCAGATTTCTTTCGCACTCGTAACATATTAAATTATTATATACATATATTCCTTCCCCTCTTTTTGTCTCACAAACGATGCAAATTTCACTTGGTAATTTCATAATCTTTCCTCCCTTTTTAAATAAACATATTATATACCTCTATTCCTTAACAAATTTCCGGAAAATATACATCAATTTTTTATATAATATGATTTATTCTTGGGCAACGTGTTTGTATTACTTATGTATTCCCTTTACTTCTTTCATGTACTGTTTAAAAACAAAAAAACACAAGTCAAAAGACTTGTGTTTTAGCTTGCTTGGCGACGTCCTACTCTCACAGGGACAAGGTCCCAACTACCATCGGCGCTAGAGAGCTTAACTTCCGTGTTCGGTATGGGAACGGGTGTGACCTCTCTGCCATCATCACCAAACTATGAAGGTATATTCCTTCAAAACTAGATAACATTAGCTTCATATTATATGGTTAAGTCCTCGATCTATTAGTATTCGTCAGCTCCACATGTCACCATGCTTCCACCTCGAACCTATCAACCTGATCATCTTTCAGGGATCTTACTAGCTTACGCTATGGGAAATCTCATCTTGAGGGGGGCTTCATGCTTAGATGCTTTCAGCACTTATCCCTTCCGCACATAGCTACCCAGCTATGCCCTTGGCAGAACAACTGGTACACCAGCGGTGCGTCCATCCCGGTCCTCTCGTACTAAGGACAGCTCCTCTCAAATTTCCTGCGCCCACGACGGATAGGGACCGAACTGTCTCACGACGTTCTGAACCCAGCTCGCGTACCGCTTTAATGGGCGAACAGCCCAACCCTTGGGACCGACTACAGCCCCAGGATGCGATGAGCCGACATCGAGGTGCCAAACCTCCCCGTCGATGTGGACTCTTGGGGGAGATAAGCCTGTTATCCCCGGGGTAGCTTTTATCCGTTGAGCGATGGCCCTTCCATGCGGAACCACCGGATCACTAAGCCCGACTTTCGTCCCTGCTCGACTTGTAGGTCTCGCAGTCAAGCTCCCTTATGCCTTTGCACTCTACGAATGATTTCCAACCATTCTGAGGGAACCTTTGGGCGCCTCCGTTACACTTTAGGAGGCGACCGCCCCAGTCAAACTGCCCACCTGACACTGTCTCCCGGGTCGATAAGACCCGTAGGTTAGAATTTCAATACAGTCAGGGCGGTATCCCACCAGCGCCTCCACCGAAGCTAGCGCTCCGGTTTCAATGGCTCCCGCCTATCCTGTACAAACTGTACCAAAATTCAATATCAGGCTACAGTAAAGCTCCACGGGGTCTTTCCGTCCTGTCGCGGGTAACCTGCATCTTCACAGGTACTATAATTTCACCGAGTCTCTGGTTGAGACAGTGCCCAAATCGTTACACCTTTCGTGCGGGTCGGAACTTACCCGACAAGGAATTTCGCTACCTTAGGACCGTTATAGTTACGGCCGCCGTTTACTGGGGCTTCAGTTCAGAGCTTCGCTTACGCTAACCCCTCTCCTTAACCTTCCAGCACCGGGCAGGTGTCAGCCCCTATACTTCGCCTTACGGCTTCGCAGAGACCTGTGTTTTTGCTAAACAGTCGCTTGGGCCTATTCACTGCGGCTTTCCGTTAAGAAAGCACCCCTTCTCCCGAAGTTACGGGGTCATTTTGCCGAGTTCCTTAACCAGAGTTCTCTCGCACACCTTAGGATTCTCTCCTCGCCTACCTGTGTCGGTTTGCGGTACAGGCACCTTTTATCTCGCTAGAAGCTTTTCTTGGCAGCGGGGAATCAAAGACTTCGCTCCATAAGGAGCTTCCCCATCACAGCTCAGCCTTCACGATAAGCGGATTTGCCTACTTATCAGCCTAACTGCTTGGACGTGCACAACCAATCGCACGCTTCTTCTATCCTTCTGCGTCCCTCCATTGCTCAAACGATAAAGAGGTGGTACAGGAATATCAACCTGTTGTCCATCGCCTACGCCTGTCGGCCTCGGCTTAGGTCCTGACTAACCCTGAGCGGACGAGCCTTCCTCAGGAAACCTTAGGCATTCGGTGGACGGGATTCTCACCCGTCTTTCGCTACTCATACCGGCATTCTCACTTCTAAGCGCTCCACCAGTCCTTCCGGTCTGACTTCACTGCACTTAGAACGCTCCCCTACCACTGATACCATTGGTATCAATTCGCAGCTTCGGTGGTGTATTTAGCCCCGGTACATTTTCGGCGCAGAGTCACTCGACTAGTGAGCTATTACGCACTCTTTAAATGGTGGCTGCTTCTGAGCCAACATCCTAGTTGTCTAAGCAACTCCACATCCTTTTCCACTTAATACACACTTTGGGACCTTAGCTGGCGATCTGGGCTGTTTCCCTCTTGACTACGGATCTTATCACTCGCAGTCTGACTCCTAAGGATAAGTCATTGGCATTCGGAGTTTGACTGAATTCGGTAATCCGATGAGGACCCCTAGTTCAATCAGTGCTCTACCTCCAAGACTCTTACACTTAAGGCTAGCCCTAAAGCTATTTCGGGGAGAACCAGCTATCTCCAGGTTCGATTGGAATTTCTCCGCTACCCACACCTCATCCCCGCACTTTTCAACGTGCGTGGGTTCGGGCCTCCATTCAGTGTTACCTGAACTTCACCCTGGACATGGGTAGATCACCTGGTTTCGGGTCTACGACCACGTACTAAACGCCCTA
>NZ_JAEKEN010000001.1:4877500-4895000 GCF_016651125.1 Bacillus sp. TH17 | reverse complement strand
ACTCACCCGTCCGCCGCTAACTTCATAAGAGCAAGCTCTTAATCCATTCGCTCGACTTGCATGTATTAGGCACGCCGCCAGCGTTCATCCTGAGCCAGGATCAAACTCTCCAATAAAGTTAGTTTGTCTAGCATCTAAAAATAAAAATTGACGTTTCACGTTGTTTGTTTCGTTTAGTTTTCAAAGTTCAATGCCGCGTTTCAGCGACTTTTATAATTTAACATTTTGACTTGAATCTGTCAACAACTTTTTTCTTTCGTTCCTGACGACGCTTATTAATTTATCATATTACTAATCGATAAGTCAACGCTTTTTTTAAAAATGCCAAAATAAATTTATCTTGGCATTATATATAGCTTAATAATCACTAATGCAGCAACACCTGGCACCCCTAATAAACTTGATACTGTAGCTGTGCCCATGTTAATTGGAATATGAAAATCGAAATATGTCCCTGCAACATTCACAATAAATAGTAACGCTATACCTAAAGTGACATGAAGGAGTGCTTTCCCTATAAAACGTATTGGTTTAGCAGAAACACCAAAAACAAGAAAAATAAAAACTAAAGAAAGAATGCCAACAATAATAATTGTAGAATTCATTTTTTCCTCCTTATGAATGACCTATACATATCCATTTGTATGGGACAAGACAAGAAAAAAGAACATCTATAACATAACTCCTACCACTTCATCTTTATAATCTTTAATCAGTAATCTTTCTTCTAAGCACTAGCAATTAGATACAACTAATTCCATTACCATTTTTCTTTCTCCTCTTTATATCCCAAAAATAAAGTAGCCCTATTACTCACAAATAAATCGATAAAAAGTAAAAGGTCCCGCTTTAAAAAGCAGGACCTTTTACCATTGTTCCATTTTCACAGGACGACGTTTTGCTTCTTTTAACAAGAAAAAATATTTCGCCTCTGCTATTTTTAAAGAACAAAGTACATCTTGAGACGGCTCAACACTTTGTTCAACCAGTCTCTTCTGACGTAGCCATTCATTCTTTACCTTTTCTAATAATACAATTAACTTATCGTCATACTCTTTACGCAACTTACCCTTTTTTTGAAAGAACATTTTCCCTTCTCCTCTTATATCTCTCTACGGCCTTCTAAAGCTTTCGATAGTGTTACTTCATCTGCATATTCTAAATCTCCACCAACTGGCAGACCATGTGCAATACGAGTTACTTTAATTCCTGTTGGCTTTAAGAGGCGGGATATGTACATCGCTGTGGCTTCCCCTTCAATATTAGGGTTTGTTGCTAATATCACTTCTTGTACTGTTTCATCTTGCAGTCTCTTTAATAACTGCGGGATATTAATATCCTCTGGTCCAATTCCCTCCATTGGAGAAATGGCACCACGCAAAACATGATATACACCTTGATATTCTTTCATTTTTTCCATCGCAATTACATCTTTCGGCTCTTGTACTACACAAACAACCGATTGATCCCTATGCGAATCGTCACAAATATAACAAGGATCGCGGTCAGTGATATGTCCGCACACAGAACAATACGCTAAATCTCGCTTTGCATTCACAAGTGCTTTCGCAAAACCTAGTACATCATCCTCTTTCATATCTAACACGAAGAATGCCAATCGAACCGCTGTTTTCGGTCCAATTCCTGGCAACTTCATAAAACTATCGATTAATTTTGATATCGGTTCTGGATAATGCATATATCAATATCCTCCTAGAACATTCCACCTGGTAAGTTCATGCCTTTTGTAAATTTGCCCATTGTAGAGTTTGAAAGTTCATCAACCTTTTTAAGTGCATCATTCGTTGCAGCTAATACTAAGTCTTGTAACATTTCGATATCTTCTGGATCTACAACTTCTTCTTTAATTTTCACTTCAAGAACTTGCTTATGACCATTTGCAATAACAGTAACCATTCCGCCGCCAGCTGTACCTTCAACTGTTTTTTCGCCAAGCTCTTCTTGCGCCTTCGCCATATCCTTTTGCATTTTTTGCATTTGTTTCATCATATTATTCATATTTCCCATTCCGCCACGCATCATAATTAATTCCTCCTCATTATTATTACTCTTTTATTTCAATAAGTTCTTGCCCTACTAATTTTACAGCCTCTTCTATAAGAGGATCTTCTTTTTGTTCTGAGCTTTCTTCAGAATCCCCGCCTTCGCGTTGTAAAAAGTCTTCACGAATTTTACCCCATTCACTTTTTGGGATAGCAATCATATTTAACCTTTTACTTAACAATTCAAAAAGGGTTTGTTCCAATGTATCCATCGCTTCTCGATTTTCACTAGCCATTTTGCAATGAATCTCATATTGAAATGCTAACACATAGGTATCATCCGAAGCCGCAACTGGTTCACTATTTTCTAATAAAACAGCAAATGCTACTTTGTTATGTGACTTGAGCCTTCCTAATAATTCGCCCCATACAGCTTTTAACTGTTCTAAATCTTGACGCTTCGCTTGCTTTAACACTTCATTCACACGTCCAACAGGAATTTTCATACTTCCTGTTCGTACCGGTTTTGGTGTTGCCCGCGTCTCTCTTACTTCCTGCTGCACACCAGCTGGCACGCCATTCTTTTTAACTTGCTCTAACTCTTTCTCCAACTGCTGCATCCTGTTCATAATCGCTTGTAAACGATCTGCGCCGTTTGCTTGCATCATAAACTGCTGACACAGTTGCACCATAACAACTTCCAAGAATATTCTTGGATGGTTTGTCCACTTCATCTCCTGTTGTCCCTTACTAAGGGTATGAATAATTTCATAGATTACTTCCGGTTGCATTTCTTCACTTAACGTACGGAATTGATCATCTACAATTACTCGTTCCAACATATGTTCTAATTGTGGTGAAGTTTGATATAAAAGCATATCACGATAGTAGTAAATGAAATCCTCCATAAAGCGAACTGGATCTTTCCCTTTACTCATCATCTCATCTATAATACGTAACGCTCTTGATACATCATTTTCACGTATACATTCTACCAGGTCACCCAAATATCGCTGAGATACAGATCCTGTTACAGCTAAAACATCTTCACTCGTCACCGTCTCATCACTATAAGAAATAGCTTGATCAATAAGACTGAGCGCATCACGCATACCACCTTCGGCGGCACGCGCTACGATTTGTAACGCTTCATCTTCTACTTGCGTACCTTCATTTGTCACGACCGTCGATAATCTCTCAACGATATCATTTACTGATATCTTTCGAAACTCAAAACGCTGACAACGCGAAATAATTGTAGCTGGAATTTTATGCGGTTCTGTTGTCGCCAGAATAAAAATAACATGTCCTGGCGGCTCTTCTAAAGTTTTCAAAAGCGCATTAAAGGCACCCATAGAAAGCATGTGAACTTCATCAATAATGTATACTTTATATCCTACAGCACTTGGAGCATATTTTACTTTATCTCTTATATCTCGAATTTCATCTACACCGTTATTTGAAGCCGCATCAATTTCTAATACATCTGAAATAGACCCTTGTGTAATTCCTAAACAAGAAGGACATTCATTACAAGGTTCAGCTACCGGGGCGTGTTCACAGTTAATTGCCTTTGCAAATACTTTTGCAATTGTCGTTTTCCCTGTTCCCCTCGGACCCGAAAACAAATAAGCATGTGAAGCTTTCTCTTGAAGAAGGGCATTTTGCAACGTTTTTGTCACGTGCTTTTGACCGACTACATCTTCGAATTTTTGCGGTCTCCATGTTCGGTATAACGCTTGGTATGACACGAAAATACGGCCTCCCTCAAAGGTTATTATCTTATTTATTATAACCCATTCTGTTTATAGATTCCAAAAGTTATTTTCCATACAAAAAACTCACCTTTATATAAAGGTGAGTTTTGTATACATATATAACTGCCGTGCACCTTCTGTCGATTACGTACCATAAGCGTTACTCAAGCAGTTAGCTCGGTTCAGGCACTCCTGCGGCACACGAGAAAACCCGCTTATTGCTGCTTCCTTCCGGACCTGACAAGGTTCACGGGGTCCCGTTGCGCAGGACCCAAACGTCAACACCACTTACTTAAGGCAGACCTTACAGCAACATAACCTCGAGAAGGGATTCAGCCTCGCTAGAGCGGATTGCGAGTATAGGGCACCGCTACCTCCCCGCTTAGCACGGCAAAGTTAAAACCAATATTCGGTTGCCTTGGATAAGGCATTATCAGTATAACTTGTTTTTTTACAAAATGCAAATACGTTAGTTACCATTACTTTTCTCTAGTTTTTTCACTTCTTTTCTTTTCTTACGAAGCTCCCTAAAAAAAATCGTTAACAACGTACCACATTCTTCTTCAAGTACACCAGGCACTACTTCACACTGATGATTAAAACGCTCATCAGTTAAAAGATTCATCAACGTACCTGCACATCCACCTTTCGGATCGCTCGCACCATATACAACCCGTTTTATACGCGATAAAACAATTCCCCCTGCACACATTGGGCAAGGTTCTAATGTTACATATAACGTTGCATCTTCTAAACGCCATGTCCCTAATTTTTTGCAAGCTTCATCAATAGCTAAGAGTTCGGCGTGAGCTATTGATCTCTGTTCAGTTTCTCTTAAGTTATGTGCGGCACTAATCACTTCACCATCTAGCACAATTACAGCACCAATTGGTACCTCTTGTATCGCCTCCGCCTTCTTCGCTTCCTCTATTGCTAACTGCATAAAATATATATCTCGCTCCATAATATAGTCCTTTCACCAAAAATAAAATACACTTTTTCATTTCTTGCAGGTGGGATAACTTTTACAAATTCAATCCAACCTAAAGAAGAAAGAGAGGGAATTACATATGAAAAATACTGCCTTACTCATTATCGATATGATTAATGATTTTCAATTCTCCCACGGACCCATCCTGGCACAGAAATGTGAAATTATAAAGAACCCCATTTTACAATTAAAGGACACCATGAAGTCATTGGGCTATCCAATAATTTATATCAATGATCACTATCAACTTTGGAGATCTGATATTGATCAACTTATCACCCATTGTACAAATGAGTATAGTAAAAATATTATCGAGGCCATTGCTCCGCATACTGACGATTACATTTTTATTAAACCACATTACTCTGCTTTTTATGAAACACCTTTGAATTCTTTATTAGGTTATTTAAAAATCGAAAATCTCATTTTAACAGGAATTGCCGGGAACATATGCATCCTTTTTACAGCTAATGATGCCCATATGAGAAATTATACACTTTATGTACCACGGGATTGCATCGCTTCTAATAACGAGCAAGATAATGAACATGCTTTAAAAATAATGGAAGCCACATTAAAGGCAAATATTGTACCGTCATCCCAAATAAAATTTAATTAATACATATCTATTTTCTAACTTTTTATATCAAATTAGTCCGCTCGCTCCCCTCTTGTGCTACAATAATTCTGTTTTGTGTTTTTAGTAGTCACGGTAAATCACTGATTGAAAGGAGGAAACAGCGTGACCGGAGTACCATTTATCACGGTTGAAGGACCAATTGGTGTTGGAAAAACTTCACTTGCGAAGGAACTTTCAACTCACATGCAACTCCACTTACTAAAAGAGATTGTTGATGAAAATCCTTTTTTAGGAAAATTCTACGAAGACATCGACGAATGGAGTTTTCAAACAGAGATGTTCTTTCTTTGTAATAGATACAAACAACTAGAGGATATTAACATAAAGTATTTGAATCAAAGAAAGCCTGTAATAGCAGATTATCATATATTTAAAAATTTAATTTTTGCATCCCGTACATTAAAAGATTCTCAATATGACAAGTACATGCAAATTTATCGCATTCTTACGCAAGATATGCCTGTGCCAAATGTCATCGTTTATTTAACAGCGAGCCTAGAAACATTACAAAAACGAATTGCCATGCGCGGAAGAGAATTCGAAAAAAATATGGATCCAAATTACTTGCTACAGCTTACAAAAGATTACGAAACAGCAATGGATGCTTTCAAAAAGGACCATCCAGATATTCCAGTATTGAAATTTAATGGAGACGATATGGATTTTGTAAGAAATCCTGATGATTTAAATGTCATCTTATCAGCTCTTCAAAATACTCTCTTGAAGGAGTCGAAATAACAATGAATTTAAGGCAAAAATATGATATACCAAATGATGCAGTTATCACTATTGCTGGAACAGTAGGTGTCGGTAAATCAACTATGACAACTGCATTGGCTAACGCTTTAGGTTATCGTACATCTTTTGAAAAAGTAGATTCCAACCCATATTTGGACAAGTTCTATGCTGATTTCACACGCTGGAGCTTTCACTTACAAGTGTACTTTTTAGCAGAACGATTTAAAGAACAAAAAAGAATTTTCGAATATGGTGGCGGTTTTGTTCAAGACCGTTCTATATATGAGGACACTGGTATTTTCGCAAAAATGCATTACGAAAAGGGTACAATGACTGAAACTGATTATGAGACATACAAAGGGTTATTTGATGCTATGGTCATGACTCCTTACTTCCCTCATCCAGACTTATTAATTTACCTAGAAGGTTCTTTTGATGATATTGTCGATCGTATTCAAGAACGAGGACGTCCCATGGAGCAGCAAACACCAATTGAGTATTGGAAAGAGATGCATGGACGTTACGATAACTGGATTAATAACTTTAATTCATGCCCTGTTTTACGATTAAACATTAATGAATACGATATTTTAAAAGATGGCGATTCAATCGAAACAATCATTAAAAAAATTGGACATTTTTTAAAACAAACACGTAAACTTGTAAAATAAAAAACCCGTGCATATGCACGGGTTTTCCTATGAAATTACTTTTTCTTTTTTGTCGGAGCAATAATTTCACTCTCTGGCTTTCCAGCATTAATACGCTGACGAACAGTACTCGTACTAATATCATATGTTTCAGCAATCTCTTTAACAGTCAATTCTTTCCCATTAATTACTGCTGTTAGTAATTTCCCTGTACGTTTTGGAGTTACTTCTTTTTGCACAGCTGGTTTTTCAGCTTCTTTTGGTACCTCTACTTTTTTTGCAACCTGTTTTACATCACAAGTGCAACCACAAAGTTTACGGAATGTATCATCACTTATAATGCGCGACACATTTGCACCACTGTTTAAAATTCTATTGTTCTTACAGACAGGACATTGTACATAATATAAAGTTTTTCCATCTAAAGGAAACGTTTGTATAATAAGATCCATGTTAACTCCTTTCATATCTATGAAGATAATCATCGGAATATGAGTGTGTAATAAGGACACTATATCCTTACATCATACTTTATGATTGGTTTTAAAATAAAAACTCGTTACGTGTTGGTAACGAGTTCTCCAATCTCCACTTATATGCGCTGTTGTCAATTATATCTGGAGGAGGTAGAGGGATTCGAACCCCCGCGCGACTCTCGCCGCCTGTCGGTTTTCAAGACCGATCCCTTCAGCCAGACTTGGGTATACCTCCATATTGACATCAAATATAATATCAAAAGAAAAACAGTTAGTCAACCCCACTATAATAAATTATGAGGAAAGGGAAATTTTACTTCTCCTCTCCTTTATGACACTGCTGACAACGTCCATAATTACCAATCACTCATACCGATGAATGTTTTAACTTATTTAATAACTGTTTTTCCTCCCATATAAGGGCGAAGAACTTCTGGAATTATAATTGTACCATCTTCTTGTTGGTAGTTCTCTAAAATAGCTGCCACTGTACGTCCAATTGCAAGACCAGATCCATTTAGTGTATGAACATGTTCCGGTTTACCATTTGGCTCACGACGGAAACGGATATTCGCGCGTCTCGCTTGGAATGCCTCAAAATTACTACAAGAAGAAATTTCACGATATGTACCATAGCTTGGAATCCATACTTCAATATCGTATTTCTTCGCTGCTGTAAATCCTAAATCTCCTGTACACATGCTCATAACGCGATATGGCAACTCTAATAATTGTAACACGCGCTCTGCATCATTTGTTAATTTTTCTAACTCTTCGTAAGAATCTTCTGGTTTCACGAACTTCACAAGTTCAACTTTATTAAATTGGTGTTGGCGAATTAAACCACGTGTATCACGACCAGCTGAACCTGCTTCAGAACGGAAGCATGAGCTAAACGCAGCATATCGTATCGGCAATTGCTCTTTACTCACAATCTCATCACGATGCATATTCGTTACAGGTACTTCAGCTGTTGGGATTAGGAAATAATCTTCACTTTCAATACGGAATGCATCTTCTTCAAACTTCGGAAGTTGTCCTGTTCCTGTCATACTTGCACGGTTTACCATATAAGGAGGCAATACTTCCTCATATCCATGCTCATCAGTATGAAGGTCAAGCATAAAGCTAATCAAAGCACGTTCTAATCTTGCACCAGCACCTTTGTAAAATACAAATCGGCTTCCTGTTACTTTCCCAGCACGTTCAAAATCTAAAATCCCTAAATCAGTAGCAAGGTCCCAATGTGGTTTTGGCTCATAAGTAAATTCTTTCCCTTCTCCCCAAGTACGTGCTACTACGTTATCATCCTCTGTTTCACCTATTGGGGCAGATTCATGAGGGATATTTGGGATAGATAGCATTAATCTTTCTAAATCTTCTTCAACTGTACGAAGCTCATTATCAAGATCTTTTACTTTCTCCCCAACTTCACGCATTTCTAGAATTAGAGCTTCCGCATCTTTCTTTTCACGCTTTAATACTGAAATTTGTTGAGATACTTCGTTACGTTTACTTTTTAGTTCTTCTGTTTGAACAAGTAGCTCTCTTCTTCTCGTATCAAGTTCTTCAAAGCGACCAAAATCCGTTAAATCTTCGCCTCTATGCTGTAATTTTGCTTTTACTTCTTCAAAATTCGTACGTAAAAATTTAATATCAAGCATTATATACTCCTCCTTTTATTTTATAAAACACAAAAAACTCCCGTCCCTATACAAAGGGACGGGAGTTCACCCGCGTTGCCACCCTAGTTGAAAGCATTACCGCTTTCCTCTCAAGTAGAAATAACGGCTCTTCACCGGGAATGTTTACTAATCAAAAGATATTCCACATTCCATTCCAGGATGGATTCACAAACTGTTTCTATCGATTTCCACCAACCATCGACTCTCTATAAGAAACAACATTTGTTACTACTTCCTATCAACACGCTTATTTTATAAAATTGTTATCATCAATTTACTATAATCTTATACAAGTTGCAAGTTACTTATACAACTTTTTTCATTTTCGCTTCTTTTACCATTTCTACAAAGTATGCTGTTACACGATGATCATCCGTTAATTCCGGATGGAAAGAAGCAGCTAAAAACGGCCCTTGCCTTACCGCTACCATTCGCTCGCCATGCATAGA
This sequence comes from Bacillus sp. TH17, assembly GCF_016651125.1. Classification (NCBI taxonomy): domain Bacteria; kingdom Bacillati; phylum Bacillota; class Bacilli; order Caryophanales; family Bacillaceae; genus Bacillus; species Bacillus sp. TH17. The sequence goes on along the minus strand of NZ_JAEKEN010000001.1, from coordinate 4,885,611 downwards.
AAGTACTTCAACATCATCAGCTACATTTACAACATACGGAGCACGGATAAATACACCAACAAAGTCTTCTCCCACACCTTTAATTGAAAGCGCAGCTTCAAAACTATCTTTTTGGCGTCCGAACGCATTGCGCTCAACCGTAATATCCATAGCACCAATATGTGCTTCTTCATAGCCAATAAGTGTTTTCGCAAGAAGAATCATTCCTGCACATGTACCAAACATTGGTTTACCAGACTTCGTAAATGTACGAAGAGGCTCCATGAAAGCATACTTATCAATAAGACGGCGCATTGTTGTACTTTCACCGCCTGGTAAAATAAGACCATCAATCTCTTCAAGTTGCTCTATACGCTTTACAACAACAGCTTCTGCACCACTTGCCTCAACTGATTTTACATGCTCACGAACTGCACCTTGAAGACCTAGTACACCGATTTTCACCATTTTAAAGATCTCCTTTAATTACCATCCACGCTCTTGCATGCGTTGTTCTGGTAATAATGTTGAAATTTCGATACCTTTCATTGCATTACCTAATCCTTTAGAAAGGCTTGCAATTAGTTCGTAATCTTCATAATGAGTCGTTGCTTCAACGATTGCACGTGCAAATTTCTCTGGGTTCTCTGATTTGAAGATACCAGATCCAACAAATACACCATCAGCACCAAGTTGCATCATTAACGCTGCATCTGCTGGTGTTGCTACACCACCTGCTGCAAAGTTTACAACTGGCAGGCGACCAAGGCGTTTAATTTCAAGTAGTACTTCATAAGGAGCACCAGTATTTTTTGCATATGTCATTAACTCATCTTCACGTAGACTTGCAACTTGACGGATTTCTGCATTGACTTGGCGCATATGACGCACTGCCTCTACAATGTTTCCTGTTCCAGGTTCACCTTTTGTACGAAGCATAGCTGCACCTTCTGCAATACGACGTGCGGCTTCTCCGATATCGCGGCAACCACATACAAACGGAACTGTGTAATCACGTTTATTTAAATGGTATACTTCATCAGCAGGAGTCAATACTTCACTCTCATCGATATAGTCTACCCCTAATGATTCTAATACACGTGCTTCTACAAGGTGACCGATACGACATTTTGCCATAACCGGAATTGATACAGCACCCATAACTTCTTCAACAATTGTTGGATCTGCCATACGAGAAACGCCACCTGCTGCACGAATATCTGCAGGTACACGCTCTAATGCCATAACAGCAACTGCGCCTGCCTCTTCTGCAATCCTTGCTTGCTCAGCGTTAACTACGTCCATAATAACGCCGCCTTTTTGCATTTCTGCCATTCCACGTTTTACACGTTCTGTCCCTGTTACATTTGTCATGTACAAAAACCCCCCTAGGTGAATTGCTTTCCCCCGTTAAAGAAGAAAATTAAGAATACTCTTACATTCTACCACTAACTATCTGATGCTTGTCCACTACTTTTTCATAAAGTCGGTATGAAAAATAGGAATAAGAAAAAGCTCCTACAATGAGGAGCTTTTAAAACCAACCTTTTACTGTATCAACAGCACTATTCCACATACCACTAAAGAAAGAACCAATTCCGCGCATAGAACGCGTGAACCAGCCTGCCTCTTCTACTTCAGATTTTGTTACAAGGTCTACTTGTAATGATTTTCCTGATAAAAATCCAGGGTCATTACTATCTTTAGACGTTACAACCATTTGGCCAAGTGTAACTCCCTTTTTCATAGGTGCCTCTTGTCCCTTATTTCCTTCTTTAAATTCTGTTTTATAAACGTCTTTACTTCCCTTTGGCACCGGAAGTGAAACAGCTTGCTTCGTTTGAACTGCCACATCTTTATCTTTCGCATTTTCAACTCTTACTGTTTCTCTTCCTTTAACCGAAGAACCTTTTTCATACATTTTCTTCATTTCAAAGCTAGCAAAGCCATAATCATATAATTTCTTTGTCTCATCAAATCTTGCCGTGTGAGATTTTGTTTTAATAACTACAGAAATGAAACGCATACCATTTCTTTCAATCGTACCAGTGAAACAATCTCCTGCTTCTGGAGTTGATCCTGTTTTCAGACCATCTACGCCTTCGTATTCCTTAATTAACCCCTTTAACATCCAGTTCCAGTTAGGCATTTCAATCCGATCCGAAGTACCTTCACGGAATACTTTTTTTGAAATTTTTGCTATGTCTAATGTTTTAGGGAAATCTTGAATAAGACGTTGTGCTAAAATTGCTACATCTCTCGCAGACATTTTATTTTCTTCATCTGGAGTTGTCCCTTCAGGATGGTGTCCTTTTAAATCTTTGTTCGTTAAGCCCGTAGAATTTACAAACTTATAATTTTTTAATCCAAACTCTTTCGATTTATCATTCATCATTTTTACAAAGTCTACTTCTTTTCCAGCAACTGCTTCAGCTAACGCTATCGTTGCACCATTAGCAGAATAAATTGCCATTGCTTCGTATAGCTCTTTTACTGTATAAGATTCACCATTTCGTAGAGGCACATTCGATAATGAACGATCTTGCGAAATGTTATACGCATATTCGGAAACCTTAACTTTTTGATCCCATTTTAGTTTCCCTTTCGCAATAGCCTCGTTCACTAGGTATTCACTCATCATTTTTGTCATACTAGCAATTGATAATAACTCATCTGCATTTTTTTGATATAAAATCTTCCCAGAATTCGCTTCTACTAAAATTGCCGCACCTGCTTCAATGTTTAAAGCGGCTCCTGTTTCTGCTGATGCATTGCTATATGGTACAAGCATGCTACAAGCTATTGTAAGCACTGTTACCAACGCAATGAATCTTTTGCAAAACATACCTTTCACTTTTGCTACCCCCAATATCTATGTACTCACATAACCGTTATTCTAACATAATCAAAAAAAAATAGACAGAGATATCAAATCTCTGTCTATTTGTATATAAGACATTACAATGAGTAGTTTGGAGCCTCTTTTGTAATCTGTACGTGATGAGGATGGCTTTCACGTAAACCTGCACCTGACATACGAATGAACTGTGCATTCTCACGTAAGAATTCTAAATTCTGCGCTCCGCAATATCCCATACCTGCACGTAATCCACCAACTAATTGATGAACTGTATCTGCTAAAGGTCCTTTATATGGTACTCGTCCTTCAATACCTTCAGGAACAAGTTTTTTGTTTCCTTCTTGGAAGTAACGATCTTTACTTCCTTTTTCCATCGCTCCAACAGAACCCATACCACGATATACTTTAAATTGGCGACCTTGATAAATTTCAGTTTCTCCAGGGCTTTCAGCAACACCAGCAAACATACTACCTAGCATAACAACGTGTGCTCCTGCTGCTAAAGCTTTAACCATATCACCAGAGTACTTAACACCGCCATCAGCAATAACTGGAATACCGTGTTTACGAGCTTCTGTTGCACAATCATAAACTGCTGTTAATTGTGGTACACCAACACCAGCTACAACACGCGTTGTACAAATAGAACCTGGTCCAATACCAACTTTAACTACGTTTGCACCAGCCTCAATTAATGCTTTCGTTGCTTCAGCTGTAGCAACATTTCCAGCGATAATATTTAGTGCTGGATATTTCGCACGAACTTCTTTTACTTTTTCAATAACACCTTTAGAATGCCCATGAGCTGTATCAAGTACAATTGCATCTACGCTAGCTTTTACTAATGCATCGATACGAAGCATAGCATCAGCCGTTACACCAACAGCAGCTCCAACTAATAAGCGTCCTTGCTTATCTTTAGCAGAGTTTGGGAATTCAATTACTTTTTCAATATCTTTTATTGTAATAAGCCCTTGTAATACACCGTTATTATCAACAAGAGGGAGCTTTTCAATTTTATACTTTTGTAGGATTTTTTCAGCTTCTTCTAGTGTAGTACCAACTGGAGCTGTAATTAACTGTTCTTTTGTCATTACGTCAGAAATTTTGATTGAGTAGTCTTGGATGAAACGCATATCACGGTTTGTAATAATACCAACTAATTTTCGCTCATCTAAATTATTTACAACTGGTACACCTGAGATACGATATTTTCCCATAAGATGTTCTGCATCATATACTTGATGTTCTGGAGTTAAGAAGAAAGGATCTGAAATAACGCCGCTTTCAGAGCGCTTTACTTTATCAACTTGCTCTGCTTGTTGCTCAATAGACATATTCTTATGAATAATTCCTAAACCGCCTTGGCGAGCCATTGCAATAGCCATGTCAGCTTCTGTTACTGTATCCATTCCTGCACTAATTAACGGGATGTTTAGCTGTAAGCTTTCAGATAAAACTGTTTTAACACTTACTTCTCTTGGTAATATATCTGACCTCGCTGGTACAAGTAATACATCATCAAAAGTCAAACCTTCTTTAACAAATTTAGATTCCCACATAATTGTTCCCCCCATGATACCAGAAATTATTATTAGTAGCTTATCAATTGGTTAAAATACTGTCAAGGACGTATATATATGTTAGAATTTTTAGACAATAAAAGGAGCGTAATATATGCATCAAACACATTGTACTTGGCAGCAATTAAGTTTCTTTTTTTCATCTCAAAATGTACAACGTTATCTTGCCCGTTGTTATGAAAAATCCTCCATACAAGATGCTGAAAAAAAAAGTTTTGAAAACTGTTATCCCTTTATTTACTACTTAGAACACGGGAAAAATTATTATGAATTATATAAGGTGGCCCCCTTTTCGATTCAGCCAATGTTGTTATTTTATGGAATTAGCCAACTGTTTAAAGCTTGCTTGTTAACTATTGATCCTAACTACCCAGAATCAACTACTGTTTTAGCTCATGGCGTTACGACTCGTAAACGGAAAAAACAGGGGTATCAATTTTTAGAAGATGAGGTGAAAATACAGAAAAACGGATTGTTTACTCACGTTGCAGAACAACTGTTTCACATGAAACACTTAGAAGCGGAGAAGTTTAATATGTTAGAGCTAATGGGGAATATTCCTGAATTACAAAATTTGTTGCGCTATAGTCAAAAAGTATCAACTTTATATAAGATCGATTCAACAAATAAAAATGAGCTCTCCTTTTCAGTCAATATATTAGATCGACTACATATGACTAAAGAGCGATTTTCTCGTTACATCGAAACAACTTGTAAGCATTTATCAATACAACACGTACCTGAGAAAAATAATGAATTAAATTTGTTTTTTTCGGCACCTATTCAATCATGGAATCCTATGTATAGTACACCTTTATACTATGAGCATCTTACTGACACTTATTATTTACCACTTACGACTGACCCTAGAAACTCTAAGCCAGTGTTGCCTGAGCTTCTTGTTCATTATTTATTACTCTATAATTTAAGTATGATTTCTAGGTATGAAACGGATTGGTGGTATGACTTACTTGGAAGTTATGGATCTGAAGATTATCCGTTTATTTATCAATTTCTCAATATTTCTGCTCAAAAAATCCCTTACTATATTTCAGCATTTTTACTAACGGAATCCAACCTATTTCAAGCAAAATAAAAACACGAGTCAAATGACTCGTGTTTTTATTTTGCTTGGCGACGTCCTACTCTCACAGGGACAAGGTCCCAACTACCATCGGCGCTAGAGAGCTTAACTTCCGTGTTCGGTATGGGAACGGGTGTGACCTCTCTGCCATCATCACCAAACTATGAAGGTATATTCCTTCAAAACTAGATAACATTAGCTTCATATTATATGGTTAAGTCCTCGATCTATTAGTATTCGTCAGCTCCACATGTCACCATGCTTCCACCTCGAACCTATCAACCTGATCATCTTTCAGGGATCTTACTAGCTTACGCTATGGGAAATCTCATCTTGAGGGGGGCTTCATGCTTAGATGCTTTCAGCACTTATCCCTTCCGCACATAGCTACCCAGCTATGCCCTTGGCAGAACAACTGGTACACCAGCGGTGCGTCCATCCCGGTCCTCTCGTACTAAGGACAGCTCCTCTCAAATTTCCTGCGCCCACGACGGATAGGGACCGAACTGTCTCACGACGTTCTGAACCCAGCTCGCGTACCGCTTTAATGGGCGAACAGCCCAACCCTTGGGACCGACTACAGCCCCAGGATGCGATGAGCCGACATCGAGGTGCCAAACCTCCCCGTCGATGTGGACTCTTGGGGGAGATAAGCCTGTTATCCCCGGGGTAGCTTTTATCCGTTGAGCGATGGCCCTTCCATGCGGAACCACCGGATCACTAAGCCCGACTTTCGTCCCTGCTCGACTTGTAGGTCTCGCAGTCAAGCTCCCTTATGCCTTTGCACTCTACGAATGATTTCCAACCATTCTGAGGGAACCTTTGGGCGCCTCCGTTACACTTTAGGAGGCGACCGCCCCAGTCAAACTGCCCACCTGACACTGTCTCCCGGGTCGATAAGACCCGTAGGTTAGAATTTCAATACAGTCAGGGCGGTATCCCACCAGCGCCTCCACCGAAGCTAGCGCTCCGGTTTCAATGGCTCCCGCCTATCCTGTACAAACTGTACCAAAATTCAATATCAGGCTACAGTAAAGCTCCACGGGGTCTTTCCGTCCTGTCGCGGGTAACCTGCATCTTCACAGGTACTATAATTTCACCGAGTCTCTGGTTGAGACAGTGCCCAAATCGTTACACCTTTCGTGCGGGTCGGAACTTACCCGACAAGGAATTTCGCTACCTTAGGACCGTTATAGTTACGGCCGCCGTTTACTGGGGCTTCAGTTCAGAGCTTCGCTTACGCTAACCCCTCTCCTTAACCTTCCAGCACCGGGCAGGTGTCAGCCCCTATACTTCGCCTTACGGCTTCGCAGAGACCTGTGTTTTTGCTAAACAGTCGCTTGGGCCTATTCACTGCGGCTTTCCGTTAAGAAAGCACCCCTTCTCCCGAAGTTACGGGGTCATTTTGCCGAGTTCCTTAACCAGAGTTCTCTCGCACACCTTAGGATTCTCTCCTCGCCTACCTGTGTCGGTTTGCGGTACAGGCACCTTTTATCTCGCTAGAAGCTTTTCTTGGCAGCGGGGAATCAAAGACTTCGCTCCATAAGGAGCTTCCCCATCACAGCTCAGCCTTCACGATAAGCGGATTTGCCTACTTATCAGCCTAACTGCTTGGACGTGCACAACCAATCGCACGCTTCTTCTATCCTTCTGCGTCCCTCCATTGCTCAAACGATAAAGAGGTGGTACAGGAATATCAACCTGTTGTCCATCGCCTACGCCTGTCGGCCTCGGCTTAGGTCCTGACTAACCCTGAGCGGACGAGCCTTCCTCAGGAAACCTTAGGCATTCGGTGGACGGGATTCTCACCCGTCTTTCGCTACTCATACCGGCATTCTCACTTCTAAGCGCTCCACCAGTCCTTCCGGTCTGACTTCACTGCACTTAGAACGCTCCCCTACCACTGATACCATTGGTATCAATTCGCAGCTTCGGTGGTGTATTTAGCCCCGGTACATTTTCGGCGCAGAGTCACTCGACTAGTGAGCTATTACGCACTCTTTAAATGGTGGCTGCTTCTGAGCCAACATCCTAGTTGTCTAAGCAACTCCACATCCTTTTCCACTTAATACACACTTTGGGACCTTAGCTGGCGATCTGGGCTGTTTCCCTCTTGACTACGGATCTTATCACTCGCAGTCTGACTCCTAAGGATAAGTCATTGGCATTCGGAGTTTGACTGAATTCGGTAATCCGATGAGGACCCCTAGTTCAATCAGTGCTCTACCTCCAAGACTCTTACACTTAAGGCTAGCCCTAAAGCTATTTCGGGGAGAACCAGCTATCTCCAGGTTCGATTGGAATTTCTCCGCTACCCACACCTCATCCCCGCACTTTTCAACGTGCGTGGGTTCGGGCCTCCATTCAGTGTTACCTGAACTTCACCCTGGACATGGGTAGATCACCTGGTTTCGGGTCTACGACCACGTACTAAACGCCCTATTCAGACTCGCTTTCGCTGCGGCTCCGCCTCTTCAGCTTAACCTCGCACGGGATCGTAACTCGCCGGTTCATTCTACAAAAGGCACGCCATCACCCATTAACGGGCTCTGACTATTTGTAGGCACACGGTTTCAGGATCTCTTTCACTCCCCTTCCGGGGTGC